>CABZMK010000038.1 GCA_902526865.1 uncultured Alphaproteobacteria bacterium | reverse complement strand
CTTCGGCCGTTTTTAGATGAGCCCGCGTTAGATTAGGCTGTTGGTGAGGTAATGGCTCACCAAACCTACAATCTATAGCTGGTCTGAGAGGATGATCAGCCACACTGGGACTGAGACACGGCCCAGACTCCTACGGGAGGCAGCAGTGGGGAATATTGGACAATGGGGGAAACCCTGATCCAGCAATGCCGCGTGAGTGATGAAGGCCTTAGGGTTGTAAAGCTCTTTCAGAAGTGAAGATGATGACGGTAACTTCAGAAGAAGCTCCGGCTAACTCCGTGCCAGCAGCCGCGGTAATACGGAGGGAGCTAGCGTTGTTCGGAATTACTGGGCGTAAAGAGCGTGTAGGCTGTTAGGTAAGTCAGAGGTGAAATCCCTAAGCTCAACTTAGGAACTGCCTTTGATACTATCTTACTAGAGATCGAGAGAAGTTGGCGGAATTCCAAGTGTAGAGGTGAAATTCGTAGATATTTGGAAGAACACCAGTGGCGAAAGCGGCCAACTGGCTCGTTTCTGACGCTAAGACGCGAAAGCGTGGGTAGCAAACAGGATTAGATACCCTGGTAGTCCACGCCGTAAACGATGAGTGCTAGCCGTTTGTGATTTATCACAAGTGGTGCAGCTAACGCGTTAAGCACTCCGCCTGGGGAGTACGATCGCAAGATTAAAACTCAAAGGAATTGACGGGGGCCCGCACAAGCGGTGGAGCATGTGGTTTAATTCGACGCAACGCGAAGAACCTTACCAGGTCTTGACATCCTGATTTTGGTTGTTAGAAATAACTTCCTTCAGTTCGGCTGGATCAGTGACAGGTGCTGCATGGCTGTCGTCAGCTCGTGTCGTGAGATGTTGGGTTAAGTCCCGCAACGAGCGCAACCCTTATCTTTAGTTGCCATCAGGTCAAGCTGGGCACTCTAAAGAAACTGCCGGTGATAAGCCGGAGGAAGGCGGGGATGACGTCAAGTCCTCATGGCCCTTATGACCTGGGCTACACACGTGCTACAATGGCAGTGACAATGAGCAGCGATAGCGCGAGCTTTAGCTAACCTCAAAAATCTGTCTCAGTTCGGATTGAACTCTGCAACTCGAGTTCATGAAGTTGGAATCGCTAGTAATCGTAGATCAGCATGCTACGGTGAATACGTTCCCGGGCCTTGTACACACCGCCCGTCACACCATGGAAGTTGGTTTTACCCAAAGACGACGCGCTAACCGCAAGGAGGCAGTCGGCCACGGTAAGGTCAGCGACTGGGGTGAAGTCGTAACAAGGTAGCCGTACCGGAAGGTGTGGCTGGATCACCTCCTTTCTAAGAGAATTTTAGAAAACATTTCTAAAATTTAAATTAAATCACCACCTTCACATTCCTTTATTATGAGTTTCCAAATGGGCTAGTAGCTCAGTTGGTTAGAGCACACGCTTGATAAGCGTGGGGTCGGAGGTTCAAGTCCTCCCTGGCCCACCAGTAAAGGGGGCGTAGCTCAGTTGGGAGAGCGGTAGCTTTGCAAGCTATAGGTCGTCGGTTCGATCCCGTCCGCCTCCACCAACTAGCCTTAAAAGTTGTTTTTTGACATTGTGAATATTAATATTAAGTATATTGAAAACTTCAATTTTGAATTTTTTTATATTTTGTGTATAAAAAAAGTTTGAGAGTTCAATAAAGTATGAAAAGGGCGTTTAGTGGATGCCTTGGCATTGAGAGGCGATGAAGGACGTAGCACGTTGCGATAAGCTTCGGGGAGTTGCGAGCAAACTTTAATCCGAAGATTTCCGAATGGGGTAACCCGACTCTTTAGAGTCATTTTTACATCAATAAATAGTGTAATAAAGCAAACCTAGTGAACTGAAACATCTAAGTAGCTAGAGGAAAGGACATCAACCGAGACTCCGTTAGTAGTGGCGAGCGAAAATGGAATAGGCCTGTGCTTTTTTAGTAATAACCAGAATCAGCTGGAAAGCTGAGCCATAGTAGGTGATAGCCCTGTATGGGTAAAAATCTTTAAAAGTCTTGAGTAAGGCGGGACACGTGAAATCCTGTTTGAACATGGGGGGACCACCCTCCAAGCCTAAGTACTCCTCAGTGACCGATAGTGAACAAGTACCGTGAGGGAAAGGTGAAAAGCACCCCAAGTAGGGGAATGAAATAGTATCTGAAACTGAATGCCTACAATCAGTAGGAGCCTCTTTAGAGGTGACTGCGTACCTTTTGTATAATGGGTCAGAGACTTAATCTTATGTGCAAGCTTAAACCGTTAGGTGTAGGCGAAGCGAAAGCGAGTTTTAAAAGAGCGATTTAGTTCATAGGATTAGACCCGAAACCGAGTGATCTAGCTATGGGCAGGTTGAAGGCACGGTAATACGTGCTGGAGGACCGAACCCACGTATGTTGAAAAATGCGGGGATGACCTGTGGCTAGGGGTGAAAGGCCAAGCAAACTCGGAAATAGCTGGTTCTCCGCGAAAACTATTTAGGTAGTGCGTTGTGATTAGGTTGCTGGGGGTAGAGCACTGGATAGAGAATGGGGGAGCGATCCTTACTGACTCTAACCAAACTCCGAATACCAGTTAACTTTGCACAGCAGACAGACTATGGGTGCTAAGGTCCATAGTCGAAAGGGAAACAGCCCAGACCACCAGTTAAGGTCCCCAAGTTATGGCTAAGTGGGAAAGGGAGTAGAAAGTCCAATACAACCAGGAGGTTGGCTTAGAAGCAGCCATTCCTTTAAAGAAAGCGTAACAGCTCACTGGTCTAATTAAGTCTTTCCGCACCGAAGATGTAACGGGGCTAAA
>CABZMK010000037.1 GCA_902526865.1 uncultured Alphaproteobacteria bacterium | reverse complement strand
CATTTTGTACCTCTTAACTCGAGAACAGTTCTTTGTAGTACAACACCTTTCTCTTTTCTAATAAAATTCTCATCACACTCTTTTAAGTCATGGGCATTATTAATATTATTTTTCTTTAAAAATATTGATAATTTTTTACCAACTCCCCAGATGTCACCAACTTCTGTATTTTTTAATATACACAATAAATCATTACTTTTATTTACCTCTAAGACATTACTATAATTGAAACTTATGTTCTTATATCGCTTCTTTTTTTTAATTACTCTATTAGTTATTTTTGCTAGTGTTTTTGTTTCAGCTATTCCTATACTAACTGGAATTCCAGTCCATTTTAATATTTTATTAGCAAGATCAATACACTTATCTTCTCTATTTTGGATTTTTTTCAAATTAAAGAATGCCTCGTCTATTGAATAAACTTCAACCTCTAAGAGATCTTCTTTTAAAATATTCATAATTCTATTTGAAATATCTCCATAGAATGAATAATTGGAAGACCGTACTATTACTCTATTATTTAATAAGGTACTTCTAATTTTAAAAAATGGTTCTCCCATTTTTATTCCAATTTCTTTAGCTTCATCAGAGCGAGAAATAATACAACCATCATTATTTGAAAGAACTACGACAGGCTTTCCAATTAGTCTTGGATTAAATAGTCTTTCACAAGACACGTAGAAATTATTGCAATCTAATAAAGCTATCATAATTTTAACTTAAACTGTGTATCACATAAGTAACGACGCCCCATATAATAGTATCTCTGTTTGAATTTAACCTTATATTTGGATAATTACTATTTTCAGATTTTAAGTAATAATTTTTTGATTGATCTTTCATCAGCTTTTTTATGACTAACTCTCCATCTATCGACACTATAACTATTGATTGTCTTTTGGGGTCTAGTGATCTATCTACAATCAATATGTCATTATCAAAGATACCTACATTAATCATAGAGTCACCAGATACTCTTACAAAGAAAGAAGATTCTTTGTTTTTAATTAAATAACTATTTAAATTTAATTTTTCCTCAACATAATTTTCTGCGGGCGAAGGAAAACCTGCTGACGCACTAATCAATTTTACTTTGTTTTTCACTAAATTTTTCCTCATATTTCATTATAAGAACAAAAGTAGAACTTTCAAGTTAATTAATTAAGTCTTTTATGTATTTTAACGAACAAACCTGAGATATTGGTTTATCCCAACGAATTCTTGTAAATCGAGGAAACCTGAGAGCTACCCCTGATTTGTGTCTTGAGGAATAATTAATATTGTCAAAGGATACTTCAACAACTAATCCAGGCTTTAAGGATCTAACAGGACCAAATCTTTCAACTGTGTTGTTTCTAACCCAACGATCTAAACTTTTGAGCTCATCATTTGTATACCCTGAATAAGCTTTTCCAACTGGAACAAGTTTGCTAAATTGTTCGTCAATCCAGCAACCAAATGTAAAGTCCGAGTAAAATGAAGATCTTTTACCGTGACCACGTTGTGCATACATAATAATAAAATCAACAGAAAAAGGGTTTCTTTTCCATTTATACCAACCGTTAACAACTCTACCTTTTTTATATAGGCTAGTCTTTTTTTTAATTATCACACCTTCAATATGGTTGTTAAGGGATGTTTCCTTGATATTTTGTAATTGATCCCAACTTGAAAATTTAATTAAAGATGATATAGAAATATTGTTAAATTTATAAATATTAATAAATCTATTTAGATATTTTTTTCTCTCAATTAAAGATAGTATTCTACAATCAACATTAGTATAAAAAAGGATATCATATGCAATAAAATGAATCGGATAATCTTCAATAAGTTTTTTAGAAGGATTTTTCCTTCCAATTCTTTTTTGAAGATGATTGAAAGATAAAACTTTGTTATTTTTTTTTACAACTATTTCTCCATCAACAACAAAATAACCTTTAATAAATGTATTGATATCACAGAATGAATTTGTAATGTCTTCTCCATTCCTTGAGAAAATTTTCCCATCTTCTGAAAATATTATTTGGGCTCGAATACCGTCCCATTTAAATTCTGCAATATAATCATCTGTTTTATAACTTTTAAATTCATTAGAATTGAAATTATTTGCTAACATAAAAGAATTAAATAATTTTTTTTTATTAATGTATTTTGGAAGTTCTTTTCCGTCCAACCATTCAAATAAGTCAGTATATGGTAATTTGAAACCGTGCCAAAACTCTTCTATTTCAGTTTTCTCTCTAACACCAGACAATTTTAACGCTTCTTTAATCAATCCATTAGAAACGCCTACTCTTAAACCTCCGGTTAAAATTTTAATAATAGTATATCTTTGATTTTCAGATGACCGATTTAGAAAAGATTTAAGTTTAGTCTTAAGTTTATTTTTGTGATCAAAACTTGAAAAAAGTTCCATGAATTCATGAAGATTTATTTTTGTATTCTTTTCATTGTTAGTTCCCCACAATAAGGAAATCGTTTCAGCAAGATCACCTACATAGTCATAGGAAAATCTAAATAAATCTTCATCAGAATTTTCGATGATCAATTCTTTTAATTCTTTTACACTTAAAAATTTTCTGTCCATTCTATTTGTTAAAATGCAAAAAGCCCAACCTTTGTCTTTAAGATTTGATTTGCAAAAAAAAATTTTTAACAAGTCTATCTTTTTTTTTCTAGATGGACTCAGGATTAAGTCGTTCAATAATTCTGCAAAGTCATTCATTCTCGTCTTCGAATCCAATTAAATTTAATGCACTACTTTTAAAATTTTTCTTTGTCAAATAATGAACTAAAGCTTCTTCTCTTCCATGAGTCACTAATACTTC
The DNA here is from genome assembly GCA_902526865.1 of uncultured Alphaproteobacteria bacterium. Lineage (GTDB taxonomy): Bacteria > Pseudomonadota > Alphaproteobacteria > Methylaequorales > Methylaequoraceae > Methylaequor. Next base: position 62 of record CABZMK010000037.1, on the reverse strand, counting down.
ATTTGGATTAACGTCATTTACTGTTTTTAAGATTTCACCCCAATCAGCATGATCAGATAATA
>CABZMK010000036.1 GCA_902526865.1 uncultured Alphaproteobacteria bacterium | reverse complement strand
AAATACTGATCCGAGCCCAATAGCTGCTCTGTCCATAAAAACAAATTCTCTTGGAGGTTTTACCCCTCCAATTTTTTTTAATTCCCTATGAACTTTTGAAGCAGCTTCGGCTCCGTAAGTAGAAGAATTTGTATCCTGCATTTTTCTTAACTTATTTTCCATTAAGGGTGAGTAAAGAAATTTTGCCCAAATATTTAAAACATCAATTAAATCTTTTGAAATATTTTCAAACCCCCAACTTTCATATGCATGTATGGCCAAATCAGTGTCATTGTCTTTAATTGCATGATACAAATCGATAACACCTTTTACAAAAGATGGTTTGAAAACTCTTATGCAGCCAAAATCTAAAAGATTTATATTTGCATTTTTATCTGAAGAATAATTCCCTAAATGAGGGTCTCCATGGATGACACCATATTTATAAAATGGATAGTACCATGCTGTAAACATATTCTTAGCGATTCTTTGTCTAACAGCATGAGGATATTTTTTAAAGTGTAGAAGTTTATTTCCTGGCAAGAAATTCATACTTATTAATCTATTAGTAGAGATTTCCTTATAAACTTTAGGGATTCTTACTTGATTAAATTTATTAAAAATCAAATTGAATAATTGGATGTGTTTTTGTTCTTGCTTATACTCTAATTCTTCTTTTATTCTAACGCTAATTTCTTTCTGAATTTCAGAAGTGTCAATACTTGTATCAATTTTTTTGTAGATTGAAAAGATTAGCTTCAGTTGATTTACATCTGCATCAACAATAGAATTCATATCGGGGTATTGTAATTTACAAACAACATTTTCTCTTTTATAAACAGCTCTGTGAACTTGACCCAAAGAAGCGGCCGCAAACGGTTCTTTTTCAAAAGAGTCAAAAAAATCAAGCCAATCAAATCCAAGTTCGTTTCTCATTCTCCTTTTTACAAAATTCCAGCCCATAGGGGGAGCATTTGACTGTAGCTTGGTTAACTCACTTACATATTCTTCTGGTAGTAGGTCAGGAACTGTTGATAAAAGTTGCGCAATTTTCATTATAGGCCCTTTTAAATTTCCTAATATATTTTTAAGATCCTCAGCATTTTTCTCATGTTCTTTATTCAATAATCTAGTCCCTAAAAACTTCAAAGCAATGCTTCCAGCAGATGTTCCTAGGTTGGCGTATCTTGCTACTCTTTTTGTAAATTTATTAATCTCATCCATAAATGATAAGTTAATGAAAAAAAAAAAAAATTAAACGAAAATAATAAATAGAATTAAAATTAATGAAATAAATATATAATTCTTTGAAAGAAATTCTAAAGTTTTTGCCTTGAAATAGCTTGAAAGTTCGAACTGATTATACTTGTCCATGAAAAATATACTGCAATTATCATTCCAAATTATTTTGTTCTATATGTCAGATAATCAACCAAGTTTACGAGTTTTTCTTTCTCTGTCGAATCTGGGAAAATCCCCAGACTATCCACTGCCATAGTAGAAAAATGTTTTGCTTTCTTCACACAATCCTGCTTAACATCATATTTTGTCATTAATTCTATTACTTTTACGAAATCACTATTGTTGGTTTTGTTTTTAGTAATAATAAATTCTATTATTTTTTTTTCACTTTTATTACATCTCTTGTAACAAAGTATTAGCGGAAGAGACATTTTACCTTCTTTTAGATCATTTCCTGAACTTTTTCCAGAGGTTTTAAAGTCTGAAAAATAATCAAGCGAGTCGTCTATAATTTGATATGCCATTCCAAGAAAAGTTCCAAATTCAGCAAGACATTTTTTCTTTTCCGAGTTTATTTCACTTACCTCACCACCTATTTGGCATGCAGCAGAGAACAATTCAGCGGTTTTATGATTTATAATATCTAAATATTCAGACTCGTTCGTGTGAAGATTTTTTATTGAAACCAATTGTTTAACCTCGCCGTTTGAAATTTTGACTGAAGCCTTTGAAATTATATCTAAACAAGCGATTGATCCTTCATTTATTAATATTCTGAAAGCTTTACTCAAAAGATAATCTCCTACCAGGATGCTAGATTTATTATCCCAAATAAAATTGGCTGAAGATTTTCCTCGTCTTTTTTTACTATCATCAACCACATCATCATGTAATAGAGTTGCTGTGTGGATAAATTCAATTACGGATGCAAGTTCAATGTGTCTGGTTCCAATGTAATTACACAACTTTGAGCACGCGATGGTTAAAAGAGGTCTTATCCTTTTTCCTCCTGAACCAATTATATGATTTGATAAATCCGAGATTAGTGGTTCACTCCCTAAAAGATTCTTTAGAATGGATTGATTTATTTTGACTATATCAGACCCAAGCCATTTCATAAAGATTTCAAGGGGGTTATTTTGATTTTTCCTGTTTAAGTTAATGATGTTCATTTTGAAGGTTTAAAAATTGAAAATATTTTTTTTGATCACAGTGTTTTAAGATATAGTATTCTTAAATCGAATTTAAATTAATATTTTATAATAAATTTTTATTATGTTAACTTTCCAAGAAATTATAGATAATCTTAACTCTTATTGGAAGAAGAAAGGTTGTATCCAGATTCAATCATATGATCTGGAAATGGGAGCAGCCACCTTTCATCCATCTACAGTACTCAGAGTATTAGATAAAGAATCTTGGAGTGCTATTTTCCTTCAACCCTGTAGAAGACCATCTGATGGTAGGTATGGAGAAAATCCCAACAGACTTCAACATTATTATCAACTTCAGGTTTTAATTAAACCTAGTCCCAGTGACTCTCAAGAGATGTATTTAGAAAGTTTAAGATCTATAAACATTGATAAGAATTTTAATGACATTAAGTTTATAGAAGATGATTGGGAAAGCCCAACTCTTGGAGCCACAGGACTTGGTTGGGAAGTTCAATGCAATGGAATGGAAATTAGCCAGTTTACTTATTTCCAACAAATTGGGGGGATAGATGTTAATCCTGTGTGTTTAGAGATAACCTACGGTCTTGAAAGAATAGCGACTTTTGTTCAAAATGTTGATAGTGTTTATAAAATCAAAGTTGACGAATCCGGTATAACCTATGGTGATTTGTATTTAGAGAATGAAAAACAAATGTCTTTTTTCAATTTCAAGCTTGCTTCAAAGGACCATTTGTACAATTCATTTAAATACCATGAGGAAAGTGCAAAAACCTTAATCGAAAATAAACTACCAATACCAGCTTATGAACAATGTATAAAAGCAAGTCACTCTTTTAACTTATTAGACTCTCGTGGTTTAGTGTCAGTTTCAGAGAGACAAGCATATATCTTAAGAATAAGATCTTTGGTTCAAAGTTGTTGTAAATTAGTTAAAAAAAATGTCTGACTTTATTCTTGAAATCTATGGTGAAGAAATACCATCTTCAGCACAAAGTTTAATTGAAAATCAATTTGAAAAATTATTTAGTCAACTTCTAAAAGATAATGAAATTAAATACAAAGATTTACTTACTTTTTCAACTTCT
>CABZMK010000035.1 GCA_902526865.1 uncultured Alphaproteobacteria bacterium | reverse complement strand
GAGACAGTGTGTTGACATTAAATGGTCCTCTTACCTTCTCCAAAAGTTCAATTATTTTTTCATTTGAATATGCCCAACCTAATCTAAGCCCGGCCAAAGCAAAGATTTTTGAGAAGGTTCGCGTAACAATAATATTCGGAAATTTATTTATTAACTCAATACCATCAGTATATCTTCTGTCTGTAATAAACTCAGAGTATGCACCATCTAACACCACTATTATATTTTTGGGCACATTTTGTAAAAAGTTTAACAGCTCTTCTTTAAAAATTATTGTTCCTGTTGGATTATTTGGGTTTGCTATAAAAATTATTCTTGTTAGCTTAGTTATACTTTTTAAAATATTGTCACATGAAATTTTAAGTTTATCTGATTTCGCTATAACAACTTTGCACCCAGAAGCTCTTGCAATTATTGGATAGTAAGTAAATCCAAATTCACTACAAATTACTTCGCCACCCTCTTTTGAGAAAGTTTGCGCTATTACCGACAAGACGTCGTCTGATCCGTTTCCACAAATAATATTTTTAAATTTTAAATTGAAAGTTTTTACTAATTGACTCTTTAATCGATTACAATCACCATCAGGATAGAGATTTGAAGAAAGAACCAAACTATTTACTTTATTTATTACTTTTCTTGGAATTTTAAAAGGCGACTCATTCGAAGAAAGTTTGGATATTTTTTCTTTACTGTTTGTACTTAATGATTCACCGGGAATGTACTTTTCTATTTCATTTATAGAAGGTTTTACTATGTCTTTGAGATTGAAACTAACCATAAACTTTTATTTTCAAAATAAAATTATTTTGACTACTTAATCAACATAGTTATGATGCGTTTTAAGTCAAATAAATTAATATAAAAGTAAATGAAATCTTTAATTCCAATTGACAAATTACAAATTAAAAATTCAATTAGACTTGATTCTGGAGAATATATAGATTCATGTGAAGTTGCTTTTAAAACTTATGGAACTTTGAATAAAAAAAAAACGAATGCAATTTTGGTATGTCATGCATTATCTGGTGACCAGTTCTGTTCAGATATTAACCCACTTACAAAAAAACAAGGCTGGTGGAATATTTTAATTGGTCCAGGTAAAGTTATTGACACCAATATTTTTTTTGTAATATGTAGTAATGTTTTAGGTGGGTGCATGGGAAGTACAGGTCCTTCATCAATTAACCCTCAAACTAAAACAAATTACGGATTAAAATTTCCTGTCATTACAATTTCAGATATGGTCAAAGTACAGGAAAAACTAGTCTCAGCTCTCGGTATAAAAAAGTTATTTGCTGTAATAGGAGGTTCTATGGGTGGTATGCAAACTTTAGAATGGGCAACTAAGTTCAGCAACAAAGTTAATGTTGCAATTCCTATCGCAACTTCTTACAGACACTCTGCTCAAAACATTGCATTTCACGAAATTGGAAGGCAAGCAATTATGGCTGATCCAGTCTGGAAAAAAGGAAACTATTATATGACAAGAAAAGGACCTATAGGTGGGCTGTCTGTTGCAAGAATGATAGCTCATATAACTTATTTGTCAGAACATGCGCTTCAAAGAAAATTTGGAAGGAATCTTCAAAATAGTGATTTCTTTTCTTTTAATTTTGATACAGATTTTCAAATTGAAAGTTATTTAAAACATCAGGGAAGTTCATTTGTAGAAAGGTTTGATGCTAACAGTTATCTTTATATAACAAAAGCAATGGACTATTTTGATCTTTCGGTAAAAAAGGGCGGTCTTTCTAAAGTTTTTAAAAATTCAAATGTTAATTTCTGTTTTTTTTCATTTACATCAGATTGGTTGTTTCCAACTTCAGAAACAAAAACAATAATCAAATCTCTCAATAGTTCAAATGCAATGGTGAGTTTTGTTGAAGTAAAAACAGACAAGGGCCACGATGCATTTCTTTTAGAAGAACCAGAGTTTCACGCAACACTCAAAGGTTTTATACAGGGACAGATTGGAAAGCATGAAATATGAGAAAAAATTTAAGAAAAGATCTATTCGTTATTTCTAAGCTGATAAATGATAAAGAAAAAATATTAGACGTGGGTTGTGGAAGTGGGAATCTTTTAGATTTTCTTTTAAAAACAAAAAAAGCTATCTGCAGAGGAATTGAGATAAGTCAATCCGGAGTAAATGATTGCGTAAAGAAGGGACTTTCAGTTATTCAAGGAGATGCTAACTATGATTTAGATGACTATCCTGATGATGCATTTAGTACTGTAATTTTAAGTCAAACAATACAAGCTATGATTTTTCCTGATATAGTTATTAAAAATTTAATAAGAATAGGAAGACGAGCAATAATTTCATTTCCAAATTTTGGTTACTGGAAAGTTAGGAAGGATTTATTTTTGAAAGGAAAAATGCCAAAAAACGATATCCTTCCATACGAATGGTTTGATACGCCAAATATACATTTATGTTCGTGTAAAGATTTCCAAATATTTTGCAAGAACAATAATATAATAATAGAAAAATTTATGTGTCTTAGCGAAAAAGGAATTGAAATAAAGACGAATCATTTTTCAAACTTATTAGCATATCAAGTAATTTTTTGTGTTTCAAAAAAGAAGAAAAATTGATATAGAGAAGATGTGATAGAAACAATTCAAATTCCGTTATTATCAGATAACTACTCATACATAATTAGAGATAAAAACACTAACATCACCGGCTGTATTGACCCTTCAGTTGCAAAGGATATAGTTAATGTATTACAAAATAGAGGAATAGATCTTAATTTCATTTTAAATACTCATCATCATCAAGATCATGTTGGAGGAAATCAAGAACTAAAAGAGATATATAACTGTAAAATTATTGGTTGCTATGATGATCAAAATAGAATTCCAGGAATAGACATCAAACTTAAAGATAGTGAACAATTTAATATTGGTGAAAGCGTGTTTGAAGTTATTTATACGCCGGGTCATACGATTGGGCATATTTGCTTTTATTTCAAGGATCAAAATTTGTTATTTTGTGGAGATACAATTTTTTCTCTAGGTTGTGGAAGACTGTTTGAAGGTTCATACGAACAAATGACAGAATCAATTTTGAAAATCCGTTCCTTACCTGATTGTACAAAAATATTTTGTGGACATGAGTATACAGAATCTAACGGAAAATTTGCAGAGTTTCTAGACTCTCGAGACGATTTATTAAAAAAGAAAATATTAAATATTAAGAAAGATAGGTTGAAATCAAAACCAACAATCCCGGCAATACTTGAAGAAGAGAAAAAGCTAAATCCATTTATGAAATTTGACAACCAAGAGTATTTAGATTCTATAAAAATTGAAAATATTTCAAATGTAGAAAATTTCAAAAAAATTAGGATAATGAAAGATAATTTTTAATCCATCCATAAGCCACCATTTATAGAAAATGTAGAGCCATTTATATAACTGGCTTTATCTGAAATAAGATAATCTACCATTTCTGCGACCTCATCAGCTTCACCTAGTCTCTTATTTGGTATTGTTTCGATAATAGATTTTAAGATGTCTTCTCTAATAGCCGCGACCATTTCCGTATTG
>CABZMK010000034.1 GCA_902526865.1 uncultured Alphaproteobacteria bacterium | reverse complement strand
ATTATTATTGAGACCAAAGTTGGATCTGGAATAGGCGAAGAGCATCGTCAACAACTAAGAAACTACCTACGCTCAGCCGCAAAAAACGATAACGCTATCATTAAAAAAATTAAAACAGGGTTAGTGCTTAACTTTAAAAAGAATGAAGTCTTCACCGAAAGTGTCCGCCAACGTAAAGAAACCCAAGATATTGAAATCGAAGTATGGAAGTTAGAAAAGAACAAATTTACGCAACACTATTCCAATAAAAAAGTGGAAGAAAAATCTTAAAAATATTTTTGTGGCCACTCTCTTATACGCTGTAGGCCCTCCCCCCACCTATACCGTTATCTATTAAATGTTCGTTCCAAAAATTTAGCGCTTCTAACTTTTGTTTAAACTGATGAGAACGATTATAGATTGAGGTAACCGAGCTATCGGTATGATTGAGAACGGTCATAATTCTATCCTTATTAAAGCCGTTATCACCGAGGAATGTTCCCATTGAGCGTCTAAAGTCGTGATACGTCCAATTTGTGACCCCTGAATGGTAAATGAGACGTTTCTTTAGCTGACTAAAACAGTTGAGAGGCTTTATACCATCATATGAGAATATGTAACTGTCTCGTTGAGACACTAGACTTAATATATCTTTCATATGGGTAGTTAAGGGTGTAATTATCTTCTGCATATTCTTAGAACGTTCTTTAGGTATTTCGAAGTTATCATCATTGATATCAGACCATTTTAAGTTGGTAATCTCATTGATGCGTTGTCCTGATAGGATTAAGAACTTAATCAAATGCCCTTGAATAGGATCCACTTTACCACACGCTTCATAAATAGACTTAATTTCTTGGAGTGTAAGTACCCTATCGCGTGATTTCTCTTTAAATGGTTTAGCCAAAGAATCAATAGGATTGTTTTCAAGATAATCACGTTGTACGCACCATTTAAACATTGATTTAATGTATGATAAAAGGCGATTAGCCTGAACTCCCTTCCCCTTTGTAACCAAATCATCAGTGATTCTAAGAATATGTTGCTTTGTAATCTGGTTAATGGGCATACGCCCTAATTTACTAACGAAATAATTATTAAAGATACGCTCAACCTCATACCTGCTCTTCAGGTTTATGCGCACGTGCTTTTCCATATAAAGCTCAACAAAGTAAGCAAAATTATTGACTTTAGCTTCATTCTTTTCATTTTGAGGATCCTGGCCTTTGTAAAGGCTATTGAGCTTTTCTGTGGTGAGCTGACGTGCATCCTTTAATGATAGTGTTGGGTAATTACCTAATGTTAATCGCATTTTACGACCATTAACGCGATACTGAATACTCCAGCTTTTGTGATTAGTTGATGTTACACGTAAACTTAATCCATTGATATCACCATATGATTTACGTCCTTTTTCAGGTGGTTTAATAAGGGTAATTTGACGATCATTTAACATATAATATAATCTAATCTGGGGCTCCACGGGGGCTCCAAAATGCTTAAGTCACATTAAAATTAAATGATACAATTTGATTTAGGTTTGTGCAATAAGCAATTGATTATATTGCTATAAATAAGACTATATAAGACTAAATAAAACGGGATGAAACAGCATTAAAAATGATTTGTAATCAGTGGGTCGGGAGTTCAAATCTCTCAAGCGGCACCGCTCACCAAGGGTTTCAGAAAAGTTGCTTATAAATTATTGGTAGGGGCTACTTTTTATATTGCTCACATCATGCAACTATTCTAAAATTTAACATTAATAGCAACCAGTTAATTTTATGAAAGACTTCCTAGAAATATTTAAATGGTTTGAACGAAATATGTTTAAACTCATATTCATTCCTATGGGTGTGGTAATTACTTACATCATTATAATGTTTTTAATTCCTATCTTTCAGTTTGTAGGTTTCGTTGGCGATGGCTACAATGAGGTTCAAAATATCTTTCAAGAGATGGAACAATATATTGAAGAATTTAAATGGGAAAAAGATCTTCCATCATCACCGAAGGATGATAAATTAGTAAATCAATTTTGTTTTCATTAAGAACTCCTAAATGTTTAAAATAAATGAAAAATTGCAAAAGATTAATAAATAATGAATTGTTTAAATTTATCTTTTAAAATTAAATTGTGATACAAAAGACACTGATCATAGTTGGAGGTTTATTTATTCTTGTAGGATTATTATACCCCTTTTTAAAGGACATTGGATTGGGAAAATTACCAGGTGATATTGTTATTAAAAAAGAAAACTCTTCTTTTTATTTTCCAATAGTTACCTGTATTGTCGTGAGTGTAGTTGTAAGTTTAATATTAATGTTTTTTAAAAAGTAGCAAAGAAACCCTACTTAATTACATTAAAGATTGCATTCTCTGCAAAGTTAGTTGATTTACAAGTTCGTGTTGGAATACTTCCTTTAATAGGGTTTATAACATCTATTGTTTGATAGCCTCCTGATACAAAACTATAAGTTTGGTTTAGCTTAGGGTCATAATACCCAAGTGCATGTTGTGTGGAGTACGTATAATTTGTGTTAATACTTATTTTTGAAGATTCATTATCAATTTTTTGTATATTGATATTCATCTTCGCTTCAAGTACTGCCAGTAAACCACTTTTGGCGTAATCAATGTAAGAACCTTTAAATTCTTCACCAGTAAAAAAAAGAGTATATTCAAAATAACCACAATCTATAAAATTTTTAGCTTTTTTTGAACCAAATGATAACGTCAATAATCCAGAATCTTTATCAAGGTTTTCGATTTTAAAAAAAGAATCATTTACAAAATCAATTACTGAGGTCCATGTTTCGTCAAAATTTTTATTGGTAATTACGGTATTTTTAAAGTTAGTATCGTCAACATTTGGTGGAATATATTTACCAACATTTTCTGTAAGTTTTTCTTTTTCTATTGCACATGACCAAAGAAAAATTGTCATAACTAGAGATGAAAGGATTTTTTTCATATGTATAACTATATATGAATATAAATGATAAAACTCAAGCGATGATAAGGTAGCGATAACCACCTAATCTTATATTTATTATTTTAGAAATTGTATCTTACGCCAAGCTTAACAGCGTGATTTTTAATCTCTATACTGTCAAACCTATTGTCATTGTTCGGTTCTAACAGAGCTGCCTGGCCATAATCTGAATAATTATATTCAACAAATGTTGAGAAATTTTCAAAAATCTTATAATCACCACCAACACCTAAAGACCATGAAACATTGTTGGATTCACTACTTCTTACTGCTACCCCACCGGTGGTAAGTAAAATTTGCGCCATATCAATACTAGCTATACCAATACCTACTTGAGGATAAAGCCTAAGGCTATCATTGATATTAAAAAATTTACCAAAATTAAACGACCAGTTAGTTAAATCAAGAGTCGATTCTTGAATAAAACTAGTACCACTTGCAGTCGTAAATGAACCTGATGTGTCTAGACCATTTGAGGATTCATAACCAACTCTTAAAAAGAAATCGTAATAGCTTGCACCAATAGAGCCCCCAATTGTATCAAATGCCTCATGTGCTACAGTATTGGCTGTTAGCCCAGTTACACCAGAGTCATCAAGTGCTTCATCATTATCTGAAAAGCCAAAACCATAGGAAAAATCGGCAAAGATGTCGAAACCATTCGAATGTGCTTTTTCTACCGCTAATGAAAAAGCTAGGATTGAGGATATCTGTAGAACCTTTTTCATAAATTAACCGATACTTATGAATTTTTTTTATGCCATTAATATAATATTGTGTCAGC
>CABZMK010000033.1 GCA_902526865.1 uncultured Alphaproteobacteria bacterium | reverse complement strand
GCAATATTTTAAGTGCTTATTTGATGCAGAAATAACTTATTTAAAGAAACAAAAAATAAACTACAATAACGAAAATTCTATTTTTTTTGAGATTATCCAAAATAGAATAAAGTTTTGTAAATTAATAAGAAAATATTTTACTAATTTTCTTTTAAAAATTGGATTTGATATTACGAGTACTTTTATGGATAAAATTACTTTTAGATATAGTCCAGCCAGTGGTATGAAAAATATTGGAACATTGATTCCAACTCCAGCTCACAGGGATACATGGGCTTCAAATATCTTCAATCAAATTAATTTTTGGTTTCCAATTCATAATGTTTCAGATCGTAATTCCATTTTTTTTGTTCCCAAATACTTTAAAAAAAGCGTCAGTAATAACAGCGATGAATGGAGTTTTAATCAATTTAAAAAAACTAAAAAATTTCTTTCAACTCCAGTTTCAAATATAAAATTTTCCCCTAATCAAATTGTCAGTTTTAATGTCAAAAAAGGTGAAGTTTTGTGCTTCTCTGGTCATCACATTCATGGAAGTTTGGTAGGTGAAAGTGATAGACTTAATCTTGAAACAAGAATTGTTTGTGACAAGGATGAAGAAATCTATAATACACCAGTTAATTTAGATGCAATGGGAACTGTAAGAAAAAATAAGTGGTTTAAAAACTTAATAACGGGAAAAAGTTATATTTAATTCTTCAAGAAATTAATCAATAAAATATGTGAAACGGTGAGGGAAGATAGTCCTACCACTATATAATTAATTTGGAGTAAATTAATGTCATTTTTTAGATAATTATACATCAGAGTAAAAAATAAAACAGTAACCATGGTCATAGGAAGTGTTTTAAAAAAAAGTTCTCCGAATTGTAAATCAAGATTATTTTTTTCATCTAACAAATGTCGAGTAGAATGAAGAAAACAGAAATAAATAAAAAAAGATAGAAGAGGTTCAAAAAACCAAAAACAAAAAAATAATAAAATGAATTCACTTAAAACTAAATAAACTTGACTTTTATTTTTGTAAATCAACCAACTCTTCAACAACCAGATAATTATGAGTATTACTAAAAAAAAATACAAATAATTAAAATATTTACTTACTTCAATTAAAAAAAAACTTTCTACAAAAAAGAAAGAGAAAACTTCGATTGATTCTTCGAGGTGAAACTTAAATGGCAGAGAAATAACAGATATTCCTCTAATTAAAACTTCAATAAATGCAAATTTAGATTTTTCTACGCAATCACTAATTCCAAAGTGTAAAATGGAAAGAAACAAAAAAATAATAAATAATAAATGAGGATAGTTTACCCATGAGAAAAAGAAGATTACAGGTACTAATATATAAATTAGAAGAAATAATAGCGTTTGGAAATTATTATTAACGATCCCTTTATGTTTAGCTATGTCTAAATCTAAACTTCCGTGCGCAAGTCCTGGCCATAGGATAGGTAAAGAAAAAAGTAAAATTTGATTTAAATAATTACCCGAAAAAAGCTGCTCAAAATTTAATGTTACCGGAACCATTAAAAAAATTGAAAATAGGAATAGCTTTGTGTCTAGTTGTTTCATCTTATTTCAAAAATCGATTTTATTAACGAAATTTTGGGAAGGGAGAGGATTATTTTTAAAGTTTCAAAAAGGTTAGTGGTATTTGTTAAAAATTTTACTACGACAGGTAAGCTATTTCTTTTATAAAATCTTTCAAAAAATTGCATAGCTTTTTCAGGATTATTTTCAATAAATTTACAAAAGGTGTTGTCTAGAAAATTAAAAAAATTATTTTTTCTTATTTTAGGATACTTTTCTTTGATTATACAATCTACTATTTGCTTAGAATAAATAAACGAATTCTGCAAAGAATATCCTGTAGATTGTTTTACCCAATTTCCAGCAGTACCAATTTTAATACAATTTTTTACATTTTTTTCAATAATCTTGAACATCGGAATTACACCTGATTCACAAAATCGAATTTTATATTTTTGTCCAAAATAATTTCTAGACATATACATTTCTATATCCTGTTTATATTTGAACCTACTTAAAGTCCTCTTTGAAAAATAAGTAGTTTCTACCAATATTTTATTTTTGCTAAATGGTAAGATATAAATAAAATTAAAATTATTTTTTTTATTTTGTATATCCATTAATATTACTTCGTCTTTATTTATAATGTTTTCTTTAAATGTAATTTCCACACCGTAAAAATGTTGTAATAACCCTTTTGATTTTTCTAATTCTGTGTCTACTCTACTATCAAATAATAAGTGAGAAGTATAAATCTTATTTTTGGTATTAATTTCTACAATATTATTGTTTGACTTAAATGATTTTATGTTTGCACCCATAATTATCTTAAAATTCTTTCTTTTTTTAAGTCTGCTAAAAAAAAATTTATATAGATTGTTTGATTTTATCCTTAAATATTCAATTCCACTAAAATTTAATGAATATTTTTTTCCTTTAATAATTACACATACTTTTTTCCATTTATTATCAGCAGATTTATTTAAAATATTGTAAGGAATATTCCAAAAACAGAGGTTCTTTTCAAATCTTAAATTTTTTTCTTTCTCTAGTAAAAGTACACTTTTATTTGTTCTTTTTGTTATTTCATCAGCTAGTACAAGTCCAGACACTCCTGCTCCAACAATAATTATGTCGAAATTTCTTTTAATCACATTTAATTAAAACTATTTTTTTAATATTTTTATTTAGTTTTTCTCTTATATTTGAATTTTTACACATTTGGTCATTATAGATTAATTTTATCAAAACTTTGATTGTTTTAATCACTTTTTCTATTTTAGTTAGATAGATTCTTTGTTTCCATATATTGTATTTGTTGTTTTTAATTTTTGTACCAATTGATTGGTATAAATAAGATGCGATTGCAATAGGAAATCTATATTTTAAAGGTAATTTAATAATTCCTTCCCAGGCTAAGTCATAAATAATATCTGATGTATCTATCAGTTTTTTTAAATCTTTAGAGAATTCTCTTTGGAGTTTTTCATTCAGTGGAATCTCATAAAAATCATTTTTGACATGAACTCTAATCTCTTTTGGAATATAAATTCTATCTCTTAGCAAATCTTCTTTGACATCTCTTGAAATATTGGTTAGTTGCATTGCTATTCCAAGATAAATAGCATTAAATTTTAATGAATTTTCTTTTACTCCCATAATATCACACATCATTAAACCAACCGTCCCAGCAACTTTATAACTATAACAAAATAATTGATTGTAATCTTTAATATTCACATTGCTTAAATCACTTAAAATTCCATCAATAAGAGCATTTGGTATTCTATGATCAATTTCGTATTTAGACATTAAAGTAATAAAATTATGAATTATTTGATTTTTTGACCTTCTCGTTAATAACTCCTTTTTAATTTTCGTTAATTTTATTTTTGAAACTTTTTTAGATAGTTTTTTGTTATCACCCAAGTCGTCAACAAATCTACAAAATAGATAAAGTACTTTGATATCGTCTCTTTTATCAGTTGAGAAAAATAATGATGCAAAATAAAAAGTTTTGGCTCTATTTTTTAATGAAAAGTTAGCTTTCTTTAGATTCATTTTTCAGAATATTTTCAAGTACTTTAGCTGAGCTTATTACTCCGGGTACACCAGCTCCAGGATGAGAACCTGCACCAACAAAATATAAATTTTTAAAATCTTCAGATTTATTATGAAATCTAAACCAAGCAGATTGCGTAAAAAGGGGAGAAACAGAAAATCCAGCCCCAAATAGTGAGTTATAATCGTTTTTAAAATTATTAGGAGACATGTGAAAACAAACTTTTAAATTTTTAAACAAGTCTGGTAAAATTGTTTGTTCAAGAGCAGTTAAGATTTTTTTTTCATAAGTTTTACCATAATTTTCCCAATCAATTTGCTTTTTAAGATTAGGAACTGGCGATAAAACATAAAAACTATCACATCCTTTAGGAGCCATTGATTTGTCAGTTGCGGAAGGTCTATGAAGGTAAAGACTAAAGTCGTTAGCTAAAATTTTATTTTTAAAAATATCATTCAATAAGCCCTCATACCTCTTTCCCATCCATATGGTATGATGTGCTATATTTTTATATATTTTTTTTGTTCCAAAATAAATAACAAAAAGACCCATTGAATAATCCATTCTATCGACTCTCTTTTGATGCCATTTTTTATTATTTTTTGATTTAATTAAATATTTATAGGTATATGCAGGGTCGGTATTCATAACTATTTTGTTAGCATAAACAACTTTGTTTTTAAATTTTACTCCAATTGCCTGTTTGTCTTTTGTAATAATCCTTTTAATTTCTGCATTTTTAAAAATTTTTATATTTTCTTCTTTCATAAGTTTTTCAAAGCCTTGTACAATTTTTCCAGTGCCTCCTATAGCATAATGAACTCCCCATTTTCTCTCTAAATAATGGATTAAATTATATATTGAAGTTGTATCAATAGGATTCCCGCCTAATAAAAGTGGTTGGATGCTAAAGGCTTGTCTAATTTGCTCATTT
>CABZMK010000032.1 GCA_902526865.1 uncultured Alphaproteobacteria bacterium | reverse complement strand
TTTTTGGTTGAGTTCTTTATCCAGAATAAGGATTGAAGTTTTCACACCAGAGTATGGTTGAAACACACCTGCTGGAAGGGAAATCACCCCAACCAAACAATCTTCAACAAGTTTCTTCCTAAGAGTTTTGTATGCACTGCCTGCCTGGAAAATAATGCCCTCTGGAACAACGATGCCTGCTCGACCAGTGGGTTTTAGATGTTCCATGATGTAATCAACAAATAGAACCTCTGCTCTTGTTGATTGAACCCCAAATCTTGAGTGAGGTTGGATGCCACCAGTCGGTGAGAAGAACGGTGGGTTCGCAAGAATTACATCGTAGTATTCGTTCCATCTGTCCTCAGATGACAGGGTGTCATATTCATGGATTTGAGGACTCGCAAACTGATGCAGATACATATTCACCAAAGATATGCGTGTCATATCTGGTGAAATGTCATAACCAACAAGATTGTCACCAACCTGTTTGCGGTCTGATGCATTGAGTTTGTCACCCAATTTGTTGTCAGTGTTTTGAGAGAGAATGTGTTTGTAGGACGAAATCAAGAAACCTGCCGTGCCACATGCTGGGTCAAGGATAGTCTCATTTTTCTGTGGGTTAACTATCTCAACAACGAAGTCGATGATGTGACGAGGTGTTCTAAACTGTCCCGCATCACCTTGTGAACCCATGAAGGAGAGAAGATATTCAAATGCATCCCCCAAATTCTCTGAGTGTGAGTAATGAAACTCATTTATCTCCTTCAAAAACATATTGAGTGTTGAAGGGTCTTTAAATGGAAGAAATGAGTTTTTGAAAATCTCTCTGAACAATGGCGGTGCAGTACGATTATTATACATATTTTCTATTGCATCACTGTAAAGTTGCACCTTATCTGCACCCCCTAATGTTGGTTCAAACAAGTGCTTCCATGAGTATTTTTCATAATCCCCAACAAAAAACGATGGAACGCCCCCCATCTCAACAGCTTCTACATCCATGTCATACATGAACTTGTAAATCAAACCTGTGGTGATTTGCTCAACTTGACTTTGTGGACTTGGTATTTTACCAACCAATATATCTCGTAAATAATCTATTCTTCTTTTGGTTTCACTATCTAACATTTTCAAGTCGTTTCAGATTTACATTTTGATTAATAAACGATGGTATATTATTCTTAAATTCTACTGGTAACTTTTTAAATGCCTCACCTGATGGGTGAACTCCAAGCTCTGCAAACTTTTTACTATCTATGATTTTTCTAAATTCTTCATCAACAGCATAAGCCTCAAACACTTCTTTTACATTATCATAGATACTATCTTCTGGTTTGAGAGACTTATCTAGTTTATCAAACTCCTCATCCAAACATTCTCTTTGAGATGGAATATTTTTAATATGTCCAAATGCATGTAGTAATAACTCAGACACTGTCAGTTTTCTGTCTAAACCAAGTGACTTTCTTAATTTTTCAATGGTAAAAAACTCTTGCGGTTTATCAAGAATATTAGTCTTTAAATATTCTTCCGCATCTTCAAAGTTTTGTGCATTAACAAAATTCTTAATAGTTTCATCTTCATAAACTTTCCTTCTAAAAGAACGATAAAGATTCCTGTCAATCTTCATTCCTTGGTCAGAAATATCAATTTCTTTGAGCATAGCTAACGGATCAGTTAAATTTATTGTAACATCCGCTCCACTATTACCATTACCATCTCCTTCACCATCACCACTACTAGAAGATGGTAATTTTATAATTTCATCATAATCAAAATCTTTTTCAAAATAATCGTAATTACCAAAAAAATCGAAAAGAAGAAACTTCTCTTTTTGCGGTTCTATTTCTTCAGGTATTTCTGATTGAGAAATCCATGATTGAGAAAAGTCACAACACCTTGTTCCCCTTCCCTTCATTTGAATAAATTCACTGGGAGAATAAATTGGTCTCATCATACAAATATTTAAAATATCCGTACAATCGTATCCCGTTGTCATCATTCCAACTGTAACGCAAACTCGAGTCTTAGAAGTTCTGTAGTGAGGATTAAATTTTGATAAACCATTCAGTGAATTGTTCCTAAAGTCAATTGTCATACGTTGGGAGTTTTCAACAAATGATGTCACCTGAACAGCAAAATCTGAACTATATTGATTCGGATATAATTTTTCTGCAAATTGATTCAGAATTTGTGTTACCTTCGTCGCATGATTTTGAGAAACACAGAAAACTAGAGTTTTTCCTACCTCATTCGTGTAAGGGTCTCGCATAGCATTTTTTAGAAACGTTTCACAGAAAATTGTATTTGTCTTTTTTGAAAAAAAATTCTTTTCAAAATCTTTTTGTTTAAATATTTTTTCAATATCATTTCCATCATCATCAACACCTTTGTAAAAATAACCTTTCTCAGATAATAACTCTGTTGTAATTTCTGTTCGTGCATCAATTACCTTTGGATTAATGAGATAACCATCCTTTACACCATCTTCTAATGAATATCTAAAAGTGGGTTCACTACTATCACAACCAAAAGTAGTATAGGTATCAAGCATCATTCTTTGTTCAAACTGCCTAGGGTCACCCATTGCAATATTATCAACATCAACAGATTTTAAGTAGTCTCTTGGAGTTGCGGTTAAACCTAATTTAAATCCAATAAAGTACTCAAAAACTTTTCTACTTCTAGCCCCTAATGAACGATGAGCTTCATCAGAAATGACTAAGTCAAAATGATTAGGTCTAAAAATTTTTCTATATTTATTTTTACTTACAAATGATTGTACCGTAGACACTACAATTTCTGCTTTTGTCCAATCCGATTGATTTTCTTTCCATACAACTGTTCTGAAATCATTTTTTAACACCTCATCAAACTCCTTTTGAGCTTGTGACTCTAATTCAATTCTATCAACTAAAAATAACACCCGTTTCACTTTAAATAGTCTCAAGAACATTTTAATGATAGCAGAGGATGTCAAAGTCTTTCCCGTACCAGTTGCCATTTCTAGTAGGAACCTATCATTGCCCTCACTAATACTGTTCTGTACGGCTTTAACAGCTGCTAATTGATACTTACGAAGTAATCGCAATTTATTATTACGAATAAATTCTTCTCTTTTATTTTCATCGAGATAATCAGGATTTTTATCAAAATTAGGTAATTGAGTTTGTGCAATATAATCAGTATCAATTGCTTCAGTATTATCTCTGGTTGGATTAAAATCTTTAGTTCTAAGTATCAATTGTTCTTGTGTTGGAAGAATATCAACAACCATTGGATTACCTTGTTTCAAGTCCCAAAAGTAATGACTCACTCCATTCGATAAAATAGCAAAACGACAATTCAGTGAGTCTGCATAACCTCTTGCTTGTTCTTTTCCTACCAATGGAGAAATAAGTTCTTTTTTAGCTTCGATAATGCAAATTGGGAAATCATTTTCATCCTTTAAAACATAGTCTGCAAACCCTGATTGGTTTTGCATTTCTGTATCAACGTTTACAACACCATCATCACCTGGAAGAATCCAATCAGATTCTCTTAACAACTTGTCAATAACTATTCTAGCATTAGCTTCAGTCATTTTTTTTGTGAAATAGAATTGATATCATTTTTAATAATTTCAAGATTGCTAATTTTATTAAAGCGCAATTTTCTTACCTTACTTTTGATCAATTTCATTTCGTTATAAAAAGCAAAATTTATTGAGTCAGTAAAACCATAGTCATAACCTCGCATTAAATTGTATAACACATCACTAACTTTCTCAAACTCAGTATTGTTTAATCTTTTTGATATAATCTCGATACATTGCTTAAAGTCATCATCGTAATAGAGTTTTATATTTTCCTCTATTCTATTTTTCTTAGATTTATTTTTAAAATGTTTTATAAGGAAATAAATAATTAGCGGAAAAAAAAGAATTGTACAGAATAATGTAAAGTATTCGTAAATAATCATTAACTTATACCCAAAAGAAATTTAACTATACAAAAAATTCCTACACATAAAATTACAAACAAAATTAAACTTGAAAGACTTTGCCAAAAAAAACTAAACATTTTGACTCTTTTCCGTTTTGACTAATTTTAATGTTTTTGATAAATTTCTTTTTTCAAGATCAGCTTCATGCTTTGCATTAGCAATGTCATTTTGCATTCCACAAATATCTCCTAATATATATTCACCATCAATAAGATAGGATTGCCAAATATGCTTAGTTACTTTTTCATACTCATCCGTTGTTAATCGATGGGCAATAATTTTAAATATTTCAAACCACTTTTTACTAACTGGCATCTATAACTCCTTTATTATTTACAATTAATTATTTTTAATTTTTGCTTTTGTTCAGCTCGGATTTTTCGTTTTGCATCTTTCGCGTCTGCTAAAAGCGCCAGGCAATCATCATCCGCATAACCAATATCACAACCCATATGTGCATTATAAATGAGGTCAACAATTTCCTCGTACTCGTGATTATTTAATTTAGCTGCTAACATTTTAAATCTTTTAAAGACATCTTGATTTATTGGCATTTTTATCCTTTTTAAAGTTTATAATAATGATGATGTACTAGAGCTTAGATGTGTCAACAATTCGAGAAAGGAGCACTCTA
>CABZMK010000031.1 GCA_902526865.1 uncultured Alphaproteobacteria bacterium | reverse complement strand
ATCTGAATCGTCCTCAAGCCAAATCATAAAGATATAACTATAAATAAGAAAAATTGATTTTTTCTTAAAGATATCTAAAAAAGAATCATTAAATGCATTTGTGAGCTCTAAATAAAAATCTAAAGAATTCATTACATTTTTTGCTACAGATTTTGCTACCAGAGGATGCGATTTAAAAGAATTTTTTATACTTTTAAGGGCATTTCTATATGGTTGCATAAACTCTAATCTTAGCATGATTAATTCAAATAAATTGTCTTTTACCGAGGTTTTTGTTAACTCCTCATAATCGAAGCTTTTTTCAACATTGATATCAATCATTTTTGAGAATTCGTCTAAAATAGTTATTTCAGACTTAAAAAAAATTTTTATTTCATTAATTGAAATTTTCTCTACATCTGAAAGTTTTTGTAAAGAAAATGACGCCCAGCCGCTTTTTTTAATTATATTAAACGAAGATTTAACTAAATTAAACTTTTTATCTGATGATTTCATACATTTAAGTTGTAAATGATATATTTATATATATTCTCTATTTAAAAATATTAGTGTAAATTTATGATATATTTCAACATTTTTTCAAGTTTTACCACCTTTTATAAGAAATTCTTAATAACTCATATCTTGTAATTATGCAAATCGAGGAAATTGAATCTTGTATTAGTAAAGTCCCAGACTTCCCAGAACCTGGAATTCTTTTTTATGATATTTCTACTTTGATTTCTAACAATGATGCTTTTAAAGCCTCTATAAAATGTCTTGAAGCTCTCACCAAAAGCTATGAATATGACTTAATAGCAGGTATTGACGCTAGAGGGTTTATATTTGCATCTTGCCTAGCATTTAACTTGAATAAAGGAATCGTTATGATTAGAAAAAAAAATAAACTTCCCGGACAAGTTATTAGTTTAGAATATGATTTAGAGTACGGAAAAGACACTCTAGAAGTAAATTTAAAACTTCAGGAAAAGAAAATAATTTTAGTTGACGATCTTTTAGCAACTGGTGGGACAGCACAAGCAGCTTGTGAACTTTTAAAAAAAGCGGGAGCAACAGTTTCTTGTTTTATTTCATTAATTGAGTTAAATTTTCTTAATGGAAGAAAAAAAATTGATGTTCCAACTGAAACATTGATTACATATTAAACTAATCTTATAAGAAAAATATGACTAGAGCACACAAACTATTTCTAAAATGGCTTTTACAGTTCAGCTTGATGTCTTTTTTTATTTTTTTTATCTTTGATCAAGGACTAATTATTAAAATAATAAGCTCTGATAAAAGTTATATTACAAGTTTTATTTTAGTTCTATTTTTTGTGATTAGTATGCATTGCTTTTATCATACTTTTATTATTTCCGATGAACTTAATAAAGCACACATTATAAAAAAAAGTCTTTTGGACGAAAATGTCAAGTTAAGAATTATTGAAGGATCATTAATTCTCACCTCAAAAGGTGAAATATCCAATGGAATTGTTAGAGATTATTTCAAAGACTTAATAGGTTTGAAAAAAAATGGAGCCACATCTCACGTCCAAATATTAGATAGTTATATAAAAAAAACAGTTGGATTTTATGAATTTGGATGGTTTTGTTCAGATATAATGCTTAAACTAGGACTGATAGGAACAGTTATTGGTTTCATAATTATGTTAGGATCTTTATCAGACATAACAACTTTTGATGTTACTCTTCTTCAGGGAGTTCTTACAACTATGGGCAGTGGGATGGGAGTTGCCTTATATACTACTTTATCAGCGTTGGTCGCTGGAGTAATGGTAGCTGTTCAGTATTATAATCTTGAGAGTGGATGTGAAGAATTATTTTCAGTATTAAACCAAATTTCTGAAGTAAGTATAGATAATAGTTTATAATGTCGTATTCAGGAAGAAGACTAAGGGCTGATCCTTTCACTGATTTACTTTTCAATATATTACTATCTTTCACACTTTTAATGTTTCTTGCTATTATTTTCATGAACCCAATACCAAAAACGGGTGTTATAAATCCAAAGGCAGAATATATTATAACAGTGAGCTGGAAAGATAATAATCCTGATGATGTAGACACTTATGTTCAGAGTCCAACTGGTGATCTGATATGGTTTAGGGGTAAAGAAGCAGGTTTCGTTCATTTGGATAGGGATGACAGGGGTCTTTTAAACGATACAATTGAAATAAACGGTGAAAAAGTTCAGAACCCTCTAAATCAAGAAGTTGTAACAATAAGAGCAGTTGTACCAGGCGAATATATAGTAAATATTCACTATTATGCAACTAAGACTAACCAACCAGTAGACGTAAATGTTAAAGTAGAAAAAGTTAATCCTCAGCTTGAAGTAATTTATTACGGAACAATTAATTTAGAAAAAAAAGGTGTAGAAAAAACTGCTACAAGATTTAATATTACACAAAACGGTAAGGTAACTATTTCAGGTAATTTGTTTAAAAAGTTAGTTCCTGAAAATTAAAGGAAAGGTCAATATGAATTCAGAAATTTTTTTAATTATAATTTGCTACATTATCCTAGCATTTTTATTACTATTGTTTAATTTAAGAACAAATTTTCATTGGATGATAAAATCAACAATGATTATTTTAACAACGCTCTTTTATATTTTAACTTACGATTCTTTTAAAAACCTCATTGGCTGGCCTTCAAATGATCCCTTACCAGATAGATTTAGGTTGGTTGCTGCGCAAATATATGAGCCAAATGCACTTTTAAATTCTGAAGGATCCATCTTCTTATGGATTACAGATATGGACGACTTAGCTGGACTAAGCACCCCAAGATCACATAGCTTAAAATATAACAAAGAGGTTCATGAACGAGTATCAAAAGCACTTATTAGTCTTAAGAACGGTATTCCACAGATGGGGGAAAATGTAGACGAAAATAAAAAAAATATTGTTTCTTCAATTTTAAAAAAAGAGAAAGCTGCCGCTGTAAGTTCTAAATTAAATTTTTTTGATATGCCAAATCAATTACTTCCAGAGAAATAAATAATGAAATATATATTATTTCTTTTTATCTTAATTGGATGCTCAGAGAATAATCATAACTACTTTCCATTAGGAAAAATTAAATCTTGGTCTTATAAAATAGAAATTGAACCTGAAGTTGATAAAAAAACTGTATATAAAAAAACAAATCTATCATTGGGTAAAAAAAAACTGGAATTAGAAGGAAAAAAGGAATCGTTCTATCCATTTCTTCGAGAGGACGGTTCCATATTCTTTTATAAGCTTGAGAAAAATGGTATCTTCAGAAGTGGTTTTGCTTTTGCAAAAGACCAAAATATTAATATAGAGAAACGAGAAAGAATGGTACTTCCATCCTCAATTAAAATTGGGAAAAAATGGTCAGTAGATAGCAAAACATATTTGATACTTAAAAGGTATCCTTACTACGATTACAGAGCTACAACCAACTTTATGATAGATTATGAGATAATTTCAAAAAATGAAATTATTTCTACACCAACTGGTAAATTTCGTAACTGCATCTTAATTAGAGGTATTGGAAATACCAAATTTATAGGTGATAGTGAAATCGGTTCAATCGCAATAAATATTCTGTCTGAGGAGTGGTATGCTAAAGGAGTTGGATTAATAAAAAGTGTGAGGGTTGAGAAAACAGATTCGGATTTATTTGGAACAACAAAAATGACACAAGTTTTGGAAGGCTTTAAAGAAAATTAAACATGAAGTCTAGTTCTGTTCTTTTATTTTTTTTATTTTTATTCTTAATTTTTTACCTCGGAAAATTTATTTTTCTTCCACTGTTTTTAGCACTGTTTTTTTATTTAATAATTAAGTCTGTAACTAATAAATTACTTTTATCAATTAATTCAAAGTTTGAAGTTAGCTTAAGTAAATTTAACGCTATGGGTATAATGCTGTTCACAATTTCTATTTTTTCTTATTTTTTATGGATAATTCTTGAATTAAATATCAATGCAGTTCTTCAGAAATCAAATATGTACCAAGATAACTTTGAAGAAATATTATCATACTTATCGAAAAAACCCTTCAATTTGTTCATGGAAGAAAATAATTTTTTTGATTCATTCGACATTTTAACAATTTTTTCAAATATCTTGAATAGTCTATCTTCATTTGCTGGCAACTTAGCTTTTGTAATAATTTTCATTATATTTTTAATTTTTGAAGAAAATCATTTGAAAAAAAAATTGAATTCTATTTTGAGTTCTTCAAACATTAAAGTTCTCAATAAAATTAATTACGATATTTTTTTTTATTTTCAACTCAAAACCATTACAAGTTTATTAACTGGAATATTTACTTTCATAATTCTTTTCTTTTTAGAAAACGATTTAGCTCCGACTTTCGGTATTTTCTCTTTCTTCTTAAATTTCATTCCTTTTATAGGGTCTCTTTTGTCTGTTCTTTTACCATTCATTTTTTCAGCTGTTCAATTTTTAAATTTTTTTGAACCTTCTTTAACTTTTTTTCTTCTTTTACTTATTCAAATTTACATCGGAAATTTTTTAGAACCCAAGTTTATGGGGAAAACACTTAATATAAGTCCATTGGTAATGATAATTTTCTTGACTATAATGGGAAAAATTTGGGGAGTTGCTGGAATGTTTTTAAGTGTGCCACTTTTAGTAATTATTTTGATAATTTTAAGAAATATGAAATCAACCAAAAAAATTGCAATCATCTTGTCTGAAAGTGGTGAATTATAAATAATTTGATTCACGGTCTAAAGACAAAATTATTCCAAATCCAATAAAATAAGTTAGCATCGATGAACCACCATATGAAACCAACGGTAAAGGTAATCCAACAATTGGTAATATTCCAATTACCATTGACATATTTATAAGTGAAGCAAAGAAAAAATTCGTGATAATTCCATACCCTACAATTCTATTAAAGTTATTGTGAATGAAACTACTGGTAATATGGTATGTGATATATGTTATTAGACAAATCAAACCTATTACAGATAAAGTTCCTAAGAATCCAAATTCTTCACCTAACATGGAAAAGATGAAATCTGTATGCTTTTCAGGAAGAAAATCTAAATGAGATTGAGTCCCTTTAGTCCATCCTTTACCAAAAGTACCTCCAGAACCAATTGCAATTTGAGACTGAATTATATGGTAACCCGAACCTAAAGGATCATTTTCAGGATTAAATAAAGTTAGTATTCTTTGTTTCTGATACTCTTTTAGTCCCCCCCATAGATACGGTGTAACTATGATTGAAAGCAACCCAGATAAAGCAAAAAATTTCCAATTAATTCCCGATACAAAAAAAATTACAATACTCACAAATAATATTAACATTGCAGTTCCAAGATCTGGTTGAATCAGAACCAAGAGGAAGGGGATTGTTACTAATAATATAGGAAGAATAAGAAAAAAATAATCTCTCGATTCTTGAAACTTCTTTTCATCAAAAAACTTAGCTAAAGAAATTATTAAGAAAATCTTAATTATTTCAGATGGTTGAAAATTTAATCCGTAAAAATTGATCCATCTTCTAGCCCCCTTTCCAAGGTAACCATAAAAAGTTACCCACAATAATAAAACTAATCCAATACAGTAGAATAAATATGCGTTTTTTTTCCAAAATCCCATATCAATTAGACTAACCAAAATCATTAAAATAAAACCAAATGTAACTTTATAGATATGCGAAATAAAAATTTTTGATACTTCACCAAATGTCGCACTGTAAATCATTACAAGACCTATAAAAGACAAAAAAGATATCAAAAAAATGAATAGCCAATTTAAGTTTTTTAATTTGATTATAATTTCTGTCATTTTTTAGTATTTGTTTAATGCTAATTCCATTATTCTTTTAGCAATCGGAGCAGCAACTTTTGAACCACTTCCCATATGTTCTGCAATTACTGAAAGTGAATACTTTGGTTTGTCAAAAGGTGCAAAACATGTAAATATTGAATGATCTCGAAGTTTGTAGTTCAACTCTTCATTTTTAATCACGCCATCCTCCCTCTCCTCTAAACTTATCCTTCTTACTTGCGAGGTCCCGGTCTTTCCAGCCATTTCATAATAACCACTTAATTTGGAATTAAATGCTGTTCCTGTACTATTATTTACAACAGAAAACATTGAGGATTTGATAAATTCTAAATTTTTATTATTAATTTTTAAATTTTCAAACTCTGTTTTATTTGAAATAATACTTGGTATTATTTTTTTCCCCGTTGCAATTCTTGCTGTCATTAATGTTATTTGAAGAGGAGTGGATAACATAAATCCTTGACCAATAACAGTGTTAAGAGTTTCGCCTTTTTGCCATTTTTCACCTCTATTTTTGATTTTCCATTTTCGATTAGGCATTATGCCTTTTAACTCATTTGGAATATCAATACCTGTTGTTTGTCCATATGAAAATAAATTTGAAAATTTAGCAAGATCGTCTATTTCTAGGGTTCTAGCTAAGTTATAAAAGTAACAATCGCAAGATTTTTCAATGGCTTCATGTAAATTTACATATCCATGACCTTCTTTCTTCCAACAATGAAATTTTCTATTTCCAAAAGATACATGCCCGGAGCATAAAAACTTTTTATTCTTATTAAATTTTTGATTTTCAATAGCATGTAACGCTGTAACTAATTTGTAGGTTGATCCAGGTGAATAAAGACCTGCAATACATCTATTAAGAAGAGGATTAAATTCGTCATCTAATAATAAATTCCATTTTTTTAAACTAACACCGTCGCTAAATTCATTGTTATTAAATGATGGTGATGAATATAGACAATTAACACCCCCATTCTGAC
>CABZMK010000030.1 GCA_902526865.1 uncultured Alphaproteobacteria bacterium | reverse complement strand
CCACGAAAAATTGCAATATCCCATTTATTTAAATATCTTATCGCTGATCTGTCTTTAATTATATTTTCATTTGGTTTTCCACTAATAAAAGCATTCCTGTCTGCAGCATTATCAGGGAGTAATTCTGTACCTTGTCCGGAATAAGTTACTAAACATCTGTAAGGGACCATATCAACATGAAAACGTTTACAACCTCTTTCAGATCCCAACCAAAAACTTATTTTGTCTTTTTCTTGAAATAAACAAAACACTTTACAAATTTCACTCATATCTTTTAACCAATTGTCGAAAAATATGTTTTTCTTAATTTTTGATGGAATTTTTTCTTCTGTAAGCTTACTAATGTCCTTTAAACTATTCTCTAATGAAACATAACCTGAAGTTGAAAAAGGTGTTATGTTTAATTCACTAAAGAAATGATTGGAACCCTCAGAAGCTTGCCGATTCAAAATTGCTAATTGATGGTTATTATGTTTGAAATCCATTAAAGATGTCATATTTTTGCAATTTAAAATCATAAATCAGAGGACAATCTCTGATAAAAAGATTGAAATATTTAGAGTATAAAGAATACTTGCGAGAATAAGGTTAGTCTTAATTTTTTTATTGGTTGTACTGCATTTTTGTTCAGTAGAAAATTCATCATCTTGGCACTTTATTTTTTTATTGTAGATCTCAAAAGTAATGATTAATAAAAATATAAGTGTAGTAATTGCAAAGAGATATGGTTCAGCAGCCTCAAATAACTCAGAGTTTAAAAGGAGTGAGTCCAAAAATAATGCATTTGAAGATAATGATAATGAAACAAATGATAACGTCAAAGGCAAACCACAGCATAACAGATGTGTTAGGCCTATCCATAACAATGTGTATGAAGAGTAATACTTAAACATATTTAATTAGTAGAATAGCTTTAAATTAAAATTAAAACTTCTACCGGGTAATTGAACTTGACCCTTCTTTGCCTCAAGATGATCACGACCAACTGTATTCAGAAGATTGGTTACACTAAACATTGCATGGCCAGATAAGTCTGAGTACATGAAATCTTTTGTAAGATCAAAATCTAATCTTGAATGACCACCTGTTCTTGTATAGAAAGGACCTGTGAATTCTTTATCAAAATAATGATAATATTTAAGATTAGTGTCCCATTCCTCATTAATAAGTTGTAAACCAACATTTACTTTTGATTGTGGAACTCTTGTTATAGCCTTGTCATTGGATGTTCTGTAACCCTTCAAAAATTCACCTACAAAATTAGCTAGGAAATCAAAATCATCTAATTTCGTTATGCCGTACTGACCACTCAATTCTACTCCAGTAAATAATGCATTATATTGCTCGTGAATAACAACATTAAAATCTTCACCTTCAACATTTTGAGTATTACCGTTCCTGTCTGCAGCAATAAAATCATTAATGTAATTATAATAAGCTTCAATTTTTACTTTATTTAGATTTTCGTCATAATTATACCCAAGTGTTACGTTATAAGAGCTTTCTTTATCTAAGTTTGCATTACCTGTCTCAACATTTTCAAGGGCATGATGAGGACCGTCTGCGAATAATTCGACTGCATTTGGTGCTCTTTGTGTGAAGTCAAAACCCAAAAATACACTATTGTTTGGCATTATTTCTCTTTTTGCAGTGGAAGAAAATGCAGTAGCGAAAAAGCCTCTATCATATTGTGTTGTTTTCAAATTTACAGATTCAATTCGACCACCAAGATCTAAATCTAATAAATCAAATTTTAATTTTTCGAGAGCAAATAAAGCAAAGCTATTAGTCTTCGTTGGAGTTAAATGACCTTCCTCTGCTCCTGTTGCACCTTGGTTTTTATTCATAAAATGAAAACCTATTAATCCTTCTTCATTTTGATTAAATAAGGATCTATGATTAAGTGACGTTTTTATTTCGTATATATCATGGAAAAAAGTTATATTATGGTTGTTTCCATCGCCTGTTCTTTCAGCATGATTATATTCAGAAACAGTTCCTTCTAAGTTAAACTTTTCAAAGATTAAATAATCTAATGCTAGTGAAGAATCAAAATTTATTGTATTTCTTGTTGGATTAAGCGAGGTCATATTTTCTTCACCTTCAGCACCAGGATTTTGATATGCAGCCTCCAGTTTATCCAAAGAAACTCCAATATGGTTTTGACCATCATTGTATGTTATTCCAACGCCACCTGATGCCATGAACTTTGATGAATTTGCTTGCTTAGTTGAAACATTTGCTAAATCGTATGGTCTCGCATCAACTAAACTACCGGAACCTCTAACAGTAAAATTGTCCACAGATTTACCAAGTTTTAAAGCTGTCACCAGCTCGTCTCCTGAAGTCTTAAATCCAAAACCTAATTGGATGTTTTCATCGAAAAGAGGTTTATCAACTGCAATTAAAGGGTTAATAATGTTTACAACTCCAGCAAACCCATTGTTTCCATAAAGTAACGTACCAGGTCCTTTAATAATCTCTATTTTATCAATTAATATTGGATCGTATCCAACAATATGATCCTCCCCAAATTCAGAAACATCAGCAAGTGTGGAGTTGTTTTGTAAAATTTTTACTCGCGAATTACCAAGACCCCTAATTATTGGACGTGAAGCATTACCCAGACCTTGTGAAGCAATTCCTGGTAAATCTTTGAGCATCTGACCAATAGAGTATTGTCTGCTTTTTTCTAGTTCATGAGAATCAAATAAAATATTACCCCTATCACTTTCATATTCAGTAGTCGGCTTAATTTTAGATGTTATAAACACATCTGGTGCAACAAAAATGGATTCCGGGTTATCTGCGTAAACGTTGACAGAAAAAAATAAAATAAAAAATGGGGTAAGTTTTTTTAACATTGAATTCCTAATAGAAAAGTTAGTATTTAATATGTTATAATATAACACTTTAACTTTTGTCAACCCTTCGTCTTAACTAAACGGTTGAAATTATAAAAATTTTTTATAAAATTTTAATTATGAATTTTTTAAAATTCTTTATTATGGGCATTTTAATATTAGGTGTGTCAAACTTAACGATTTTAGCTAAAGATATCTCACAGTGTTTAGATAAAAAATATTCTCAACTTAAAGAGACAAATCACTCAAACACTCACAAGTCATGTCATTCTCAAGAAGATGAAGTTCCAGAAATATGCTTTAATTGTGAATGTTATTATACTCATATCAACTTATTAAGTGTTCACGAAGTTCTAGATGCTTGTGCTATTAATTCTTTTTTAAGTAACTTAGCATTTATTTTTGATTCCTTAAATCCTAGATTAAAACCTCCGCCGCCAAAACTTTTTTCTTAATAGTTTATTTTAAAGTTTTTAGACAAATTTTGTCTTAAATTTATCACTAATTGTTAGGAGAAAAGATGAAGATATTTTTATGCAAAATACTTCTAGTGTGCACTTTTATAGTTGTAAAAGATATGAATGCTAGACCAATTTCATATCCTGGAGGTTGGACATTAATGCAGGCAAATGATTTTAGTAAACATAGTTTCCATTTGCATTACAGTCCATCAATTGATTATTCAATAGGTTATAGAGCAGAATATTGGAGAGAAAAAGAATGGCAATTTCATGGACTTCAATTAAATTATCTCATAAAAAGAATAAATAGACCTAAGTCGCAAACGAATTTGTATTTAAGAAACGGATTAGGCTTAGCAACTAGTAATTATAAAGCTTTTGAAAATAAATTTGAACCATCCCTTTTCACAGGTATTTTATTTGATTGGGAAGATAGAAGGTTTTTTACAAGTTATCAAAATCAAGCTAATTATGCATCTTCGATAGATAAATTTTTTTCACAGCGAATTAGAATTGGAGTAGCTCCTTATTTAGCTGAATATGGATATTTACATACTTGGATAATGCTTCAAGCCGATCATATGCCGGGAAATCGTAAAAACTTGACATTTACTCCAATGTTGAGAGTTTTTAAAGGGGATTATTTAGCAGAGTTTGGTCTTAATAACTACAAAGACTTTATGTTTAACTTCATTAAAAGATTTTAGAGGAGAAGAAATGAAAAAAATTATTATCTATTTGTTTATTTTACAATTTGTATTGTTTAACAGCGGTAAAATTCTTTCGGAAGAAAAATACAATGGTGAAATTTTGTACGTATATGTTAATGGGCTTGTATGTGATTTTTGTGCTCGTTCAATTGAAAAAATATTTTCAAAACAACAATCAGTTGAAGGTATAAAAGTAAATTTAAAAAATATGTTGATTACTATTAATTTAAAAGAAAATCAAAAATTAAGTTATGAAAAAATCACTGAAATGATTAAAGATTCGGGTTATGAAATCAGAGAAATAAAAAATGTTAAGTAATTTCAATAAAGAATTGTTTGCTCCGATTTTAAGTTTATTTACGAGTTTGAGTACACTAGTTTGTTGTGCGTTACCAGCTCTACTTGTGACTCTTGGATTAGGTACAACTTTAGTTAGTATTGTATCAATATTTCCATTGATTGTTGTTCTATCAAAATATAAATTATATATCTTTATATTAGCAGGTTTTATGTTGGCTTTATCATGGTATTTGGCATGGAGAAGAAATAATTCTTCATGTCCAGCAAATCCAGAAGAAGCTAAAATATGTTTGAAATTAAGATCAACTAATTCCGTTATATTAACTTTTTCGTTTGTAGTTTATATTACAGGTTTTTTCTTTGCTTTTTTAGCTGACTTAATTTTTTACTAAATAGTCTTCTTTAAAAACATAGGAAAAAAGTTAAGTTAAAATTTAGGCTAAAAAGTTTTAATATAAAAGGTATCTAGTTATTCTTGATTCCCAATCGATAGTAAAACAATCTCATTTGTACTTCCAAGCCTCATTCTTGGGCCCCAACAACCTACACCACATGAAACGTAAAGTTTAGACTGAAATTTTTCGTATAATCCATAAATGTTTCTAAATCTAAGTTTTACTAAAAAGTTAAACGGGACTATTTGCCCATTATGTGTATGTCCTGATAAAGTCAAATCTATCTTTTTATTTATAAAATCCCATAAGTTAGGTTTATGCACAACTACCAAATTAAATAAGTTTTGCTTGTAAAATTTATTCACAGTTTCAGTTTGATTTAATGTACTTTGATTATCACTAACCCCGATAATATTTATATTTTTATATTTTATTGATTTATTATCTAAAAAATTCAAGTTGTATTCATTTAACTTACCTAGTTTTTCTTGATAGTTTTTGATGTAATACTCATGATTACCACTTATAAAATAAATTGGTTTTTTTAAATTTTTTAATACCTTTAAATCTTTTAATTCAAATGAACTCGAATCAATTAAATCTCCTCCCACCACTATAAAATCAAATTCAAGCTTAATTATTTTTTTATAAATTTTTTCTAAGTGCTTAATAGTATTTGTTCCCAAATGAATATCACTGAGAAAAATAAATTTTAAAGGTTTTTTTAATTTTGGAGAGCAAACATTTAATTTTTTAATGTTAATTTTACTACCATTATAAAAACTTAAAAATGTCACAATCAATATAATTAGAATGCAGACAATACCTAAGTTGTAAGATTCTATGAAATTAAAAATATTAATAAATAATCCCAAATTAACTATCCAAAAACTTATGAACCCAATTCCTAATCCTTCATAAATGAATAATTTAGAAAATAAAAAAGTTTTTTTTGATTTTGAATTATAAATTATTAATGCTGAAAAAAATAAACTTACAACAAACGAATTGAAATTTAAGATTTCTTCATCGGTAATCATAGAGTTTAGAGATCTAAAGGGATAAACGTAGAATAGATAAGTAATAATAATAAATAATGGATAAAATAAAAATCTTCGCAATTTTGCTCTCAAAATTTAGGTTTTAATGTTTACTAATTTAAAAAACTAAAAGGTTAATTTTAATATTACTTTTCAATTATTAATACAAAAATTGGACTAAGTTACTGCAGCTTTTATTAAAAACTAGACTATCAATTACAAAAGTAATATAGCTTAATTTTAAAGAGTATATTTGATATTTAGATATGTCTAACGATAATATTATTAAAATTTTGCTAAATAATAATGGCAAAGTCCCACTTAAATCGTTCCATGAATATTATGCTAATTTGGCTAGAAAACATCAAAATAAACTTACAAAACCAGTTGGGAGTTTAGGTCGATTAGAAGATTTTGCTATTTGGATGGCAGGTTGGCAAAAAAGAAAAAAACCTAAAATGGACAATTTTCAATGCATTATTTATGCTGCTAATCATGGTGTAGCAAATAAAAAAGTGTCTGCTTATCCTGCTGAAGTAACTAAGCAAATGGTTGCTAACTTTAAAAATGGAGGAGCTGCAGTTAACCAACTATGTAATTTAGCTAAAGTAAAATTATCAGTTATTCCAATAAAGCTTGAAACTCCTACTAAAGATTTTTCAAAAGAAAAAGCAATGGAACAAAACGAAATAATTGAAGCAATGCAATTAGGATTTAATTCCGTTTCAAAAGATTGTGATTTGTTAATATTGGGAGAAATGGGTATATCTAATACCTCAGCAGCAACTGCTATTTCATGCGCACTTTTTAATGAATCTGTTGAAAAATGGACAGGTTTAGGCACGGGCATTTCTAAACAAAAACTTAAACATAAAATTTCCATTATTAAGAGTGGATTGAAGTTACATGGAAAGAATTTTAAAACTGTAGGTAAAATTTTAGAAGCATTTGGTGGAAGAGAAATGGCAGCAATTGCAGGATCAGTAATTGCAGCAAGGGTAAAGGGTATACCTGTTTTATTGGATGGTTTTATTACAACTGTATCTGCTGCTACTCTAACTCTTTTTAAAAAAAATATATTAGATCATTGTTTAATTTCTCATCAATCTTCTGAACCAGGTCATCTAGGAGTAATTTCTTATCTAAAAAAAAAACCTATACTTGACTTAAACATGAGACTTGGAGAGGGAAGCGGTGCAGTAGTAGCAAGTTTGATAATAAGAGCAGCTTTGACCACTCACAACAAAATGTCGACGTTTTCAGAGGCAGGAATAAGTAAAAAAATTTAATTATGCATTTACTTCTTAAAAATAAATATGTAATGGATTTTTTTGCAACACTTATGTTCTTTACTAGAATACCAGTAAAATGGTCCTATTTCTCAGAAAAAGCACCAGATTTAACAAGAGCTAGTTGGTCTTTTCCATCAGTTGGTTTTTTAGTAGGAATTTTATCTGGTGGTGCAGGGGATATACTGATTCAAGTGGGACTTCCTGTTTTTTTGTCTTGTGTTATAGCTATCACACTCAGTGTTCTCCTTACTGGTGCTTTTCATGAAGATGGATTAGCGGATACTGCAGACGGTCTCGGGGCAGGAGGCTCTCCTAGAAATATTGATAAAATTATTCATGACAGTCGCCTCGGAACCTATGGAGTAATGTCATTAGTATTAGGTATTTTGGTTAAACTAGGATTAATATTAGCTTTATTTGAGTCAGGATATCCATTAGTTGCTATTTTTTCCATTGGATTTGCTACTGGCAAACTATCAATTATGATTGCAAGAAACTTATTCAATAATTCAGAGTTTGCAAAAACAGCAAGTATAGTTGGAAAAATTTCAAATAAGTGTTTATTCATAGCCACTT
>CABZMK010000029.1 GCA_902526865.1 uncultured Alphaproteobacteria bacterium | reverse complement strand
GAAATTGCTGAAGAAAATGGAAAAAATTCAGCAGTTAATCTTAAGATTTAATCAAATTTAATTTAATTTAATTTAATTAACATTATTTTTCCTCCTATTCGTGCAGATCATAATTTATATGATCCAATTTAGAATCTATGATTTCTAATTGAACTTTAATGTATAAAAAAGTTATTGTTAACTTTCGTGTAAAGTAGTGAAAGAAGTATTAATACAAAAACTAGTAATGCAAGTCAAAAATTAATTTTTTTCATATGAAATACTTTCTTCGTAGATACATTTCTTAAAAAAGGCACTACCAAATAAAATCAGATTATCTTTAGTAATAAATGTTTTTCTACCACAAATATACCACACTAATTTGCAAGTAGTTCGATATAATTGGTAAATAGACTTGGATTTTTCTCCCTATACGCAAAATCTTTTTTAACATATTCGTTTTGGTTAACAAAGATGTCAATTAATTTTTTTTTGGCAAAATTAGATGAGTCAATTTTTTGGCAACTGTAAAAAATCTGTAATCCAGTGTTTCACTCCAATTTTTAGTGTTTTATTATCAAAATATACTTTATAACTTGAATTTGTTTCGGATTTTAGATTTATATCAGCACTGCTTGCATCATCCAAATGATCTGAATTAATTAATTCATATTCGTCATTTTTATTTTTTTTTCCATAACTGATACTTTCTCACGCCCCTTTCCAAGGATATTTCTCCTATGTTAGGCCATAATGTTCCAACAACATTTCTGTTGTTAAAAACTAATATATTTTTAAATGCACTACTATTTAAAACCATTCCATAAGGATACTGCTCAAAACCAGTACTCCAAGATTTATTAACATAATTACATTTATGTATTTCATTTTTTATAAAAACCCTTTAGAAGCTTATTGAAAACTTCTCGAGAACTAAACTCAGAGGCTTTTAAATTTCCTGTAAATAACATTAATAGAATTGTAAACCTTGCGAAAATCATACTAGTTTTTTAATATTAAAAAAAAAAAAAACAAGATAAAATTAACAAGTGCATTAAAAATTATTTTTTTTTTCTTCTAAATCTTCAAGATGTGTTTTAAGAGCATGACTACTTAAATTAATTTCAATAAGAAAAATAAACAATGCAGTTGAAAAAATTAATAAGGCCATAGCAAACATATAGGGCGCTATTTTGCTCCCAACCATTCCAAATAGAATTGTCAGAAGGTTAATAATAAAAGCTATTCCTGAAAATAATTGCATATATTTAACATATTTAAGTCTCAAACTTAAAATTTTAATTTGAACCAAATATTTTGGTGCTGATTTACTTTGTTGTTTTCGTTTGTCAATTAAATCCTTATGCATTTGTCTAATTAACTTGCTAATTGCTATCCACCTGTTTCCAAAGGTAAGCATCATCAAAGGGATAGCTGGAAATAAAAATGCTGCATAAGTCAGATTGAAGCTTTTCATTTAAATTTTGTTATCCTCAATAAGTTTTTCTATATCAAATCCCTCTTTAAAGGCATTAAAATTGTCATAAGCCCTGCATTCACCTCTAAATGAGGAGAATTTTTGATATTTTAAATTTTTTCTATTAATTTTAATTTCATTAATGAAAATTGAATTTTCGTTTGTATAATATTTTCCCTCATCTTTTTTTACAACCTCTAACCCTTTATCTCCCCCAGCTATTTTATATTCAAAAGCTCGGTCGCTATCAAAAAAATATCCCACAGTATCTCCATATACATTACAAATTATACCTTTTCCATCAAGTTCACCTGCATAAACCGGCATAGAAAAAAAAGATATCAGGATAAATAAAATCATGATTTATAGAATATAGTTCTCTTGTGGATATTCAACACCTCTATTAACTCTTTTAGAAATATAAAACTAAAACATGATTATTTTAAAACTATCGATTTATGAAATTCATTAAATATTTATTAATTGTTGTAATTGGCTAAAATCTTTGTACATTAACAAAACCATTCACATGGTTTAAAAGTGGCGCATAGTACATGCGTCAAAAGTACGTGCTTATGAACTTTAATGGAGTGAATAGTATGTTATTGACCAACAATATAATAAAGTTTAACAGCTTCTTTGTAAAAATACCTGAAGAAACTAAAAGGGTGTGGGACGCATCTGAAAACAGATGGGGATACAAATTTTCAAAGAAGTAAAACTTTTTTTATTTTAAATACGTAGGAAAATTTCGAGTCCTACGTATTTAAATTTTCGTTTCAATAATGTTTTAATTATTATAATCTAAATAATGTGAAAAAAATTTTTTTTATATGCTTGTTCTTTCTTATATTAAGTTGCGCTAAAAATTTTAATAAATTAAATATCTTGGAAGTGTCTCCTCCTCCTACAGCAAAAATAGAGGGAAAGCATGCAATCTTTATTACTAAAGAAAACTTTAATCAAATTAATAGAATCAAATCTGAAAACTGTGAATCCTGGGCACTAAAATTAAACTTTGACAAACCAATCAAGAAATCAATTGAAAATTTAGTTTATAAAATGTTCAAAGATTTTGAAATAATTGATCAAAAATTAGAAAAAGAAAAAATAGAAGATAGTGGTTTTGTTACTCAAATTTCTTTCAATGATTTTAAAGGGAACTCAAAATTTAAAACACTTAGGAATACTGGAATGTATCAAATTTCATTAGATATCAAAATTGAAGTCTCTAATTCTTCAAAAAGTATCACAAATGACATTTCTTCGAGTATGAATTGGGAAAAGAATATTTTTCTTAATTGTAATTTACAGAGTGGTGCAGTTAAATCTGGACAAAAAGCCCTCGAAAATCTTATTGAAAAAATCTACGAAACTACTTACGAATCAATATTTCAAATAAA
Source organism: uncultured Alphaproteobacteria bacterium (assembly GCA_902526865.1). Classification (GTDB taxonomy): domain Bacteria; phylum Pseudomonadota; class Alphaproteobacteria; order Methylaequorales; family Methylaequoraceae; genus Methylaequor. The sequence continues at coordinate 5,822 of CABZMK010000029.1, read as the reverse complement.
AAGATAATCTCAAATGATGAAAAAAAGAAAATTTCTGCTGTTTTCTTTTATCACTATTTTTTTTTTCTTTTTTAAAATAAAGTTTTTTAATAGTCTATTTGCAAATTTTAACAAACGGAATCAAACAGCAGTTTTAACACACGATTTTGTACTCAATCATTTAATCTCAATTGATCATCCAGAGAAACCAGAAAGAATTATAGAATTAATAAAATTACTGAAGAAAAAAAAATTAGGTATTTTGATTCGAGAAATCAATCTTAAAACAAAAGAAAAAAATTGGGTAAATACTATCCATTCAAATTTTCATATTAAGTCTTTAAAGAGTAAGTATCCAATTGGCGAGAAATCCTCACTAATCGCAGTTAAAGGTTGTTTGCAGGGTATAGACGAAATTATGAAAAACAGGTATAAAAATATTTTTTGTGCAGTGCGTCCTCCTGGACATCATGCACTAAATACTGGAAAACACGAAGGATTTTGTTTTTATAATCACATTGCAATATCAACTAAATATATACAAATTAAATATAAATTAAGGAAAGTTCTTATTATTGATTGGGACTATCATCATGGGAATTCAACAGAATTATTCTTTTATGACGACCCTTCAGTTCTTTTCTTTTCAACTCATGATGCAAATGCCTACCCAAGAACTGGATCACCTGAAAGAATAGGAAGTGGAAAAGGTAAAGGGTATAATGTTAATATTCACCTTCCATGCGGTACAACTGATAAAAAAATTATAAGTATTTATGAAAATACATTACTAAAGAAAGCAAATATTTTTAAACCTGATTTCATTCTAATATCGGCAGGATTTGATAGTAGAAAGGATGACCCTCTTGGTTGCTTTGACATTTCAGATAAAGGATTTAAAACACTTACAACAATTGCGTTGCAAATAGCCGAAAACCATTGTAATGGAAGACTTCTATCAATTTTAGAAGGAGGGTACAATGTTAAAGGTTCAGCAAAAGCAGCTGTATCACACATTGAAACTTTAAATAATTTTTACAAAAACATTTAAAAAGATTTCCAATACTGATATTACTCTTTTGAACATTAAATTATAATCTTTTTGATTTTTAATTATAACATGAGGAAATTAGACTTAATTCAGTATAAAACAGCATTAGACTTTTCATATAACTTTTATAGGCATAAATACAGAAAAGGAATAAAATTTCCATATTTTAATTATCTATCATCAGTTAGTAATTTGATAATAGAAAATAACGGAAATACTGATGAGGCAATTGCAGCTTTAATTCACGATTATTTTGAATTAGAAGATATAAATAAAAAGTCAAATTTAATAAAAAAGAAATTTGGTATTAAAGTTTTTAATATAGTAAAGCAATGCTCTGATTACGATGATTTAGAAAACCAAAATGATAAATGGCTTGAAAAAAAAAAAGAATATTTGGAAACAATTCAGAAAAAATCTCAATCTTCTCTTTTTGTAATTTTATGTGATAAACTTCACAGCGTCAGCTGTATGATTAACGATCATAATAAAATTGGAAAAAAATTATGGAAAAATCATTTACAAACAACAAACGATATTTTGTGGTACTACAAAACACTCTGTAAAAAATTAAAAAAATTCTTAAAAAACCACAAAACACTAAAAGATAGATTTCAAAGACATGTCAATGAATTAGAATATAAAATCAAAAATTAGAAACATATTCATATTAAAAAAGATGATTTTTTTCCTTCTGAGACTCTTTCTATGTACGATAGGCATTATTTTTCTCACGCTTTTTTTAATTTCTTTTGTGTACTTAATTAATATAATTTACTTTTCAGATACACAACTTATACCTCACTTATTCAATAACTACGAAAAATGTAACGAAGAGTTTGCTATAAAAAATAAAGATCTTTGTGAAAAAATTGCAACCACATACTGGATGATTGTTATTTTAATAGCTTCACTTGTAATTTCGTTTATAACATTATTTCCGGTGTTTATAATGAGAAAAAAAAATGACAAATATTCTTCAAAATCAAAAAAAAAGTAATTTTTTAAAACCTTACAAAGAACAAGCATTAAAGGATATTCAAATCTCTATTGAAGAGTGGAATGAATTCCAAGAAAAGAATTTTTTTTACCAGATATTTTCTAAACAGCAGAGGTCTAATCATTGGGAGACCTCAAATTTTATGTTAAATCTTTTTAATGTTCACCTTAGGTGGTCAAAAAAAATTATAAGATCTGAAAAAAACATCGAAAAAAAAGAAGTTTTAAATGTATTAATGGCAATGAAGAATTTTTATTCAAAAATTTCAGTTATAAAACCTGACCTCTCCCACCCAGATATAATCAAGTGTTTCAATTTGAGTGCAAAAGAGAATAACCTAAAGCAAAAAAAAATAAAATTTAAAGATAGTATAGAAATAAATTTTTATGATCCTTTTAATAATGTGATAGGAAAAGACGCGAAGAATCTCGAACAGAAATTTTATAGTGAAAAAAAAGTTGCATTACAACATATTGAAAATTCTATAGATTATGTTGATCAAATTGATGATAAACTTTCCAGATTTGATTCAAGTAAGTTAGAAAAACCAAAAATTTTAACTTACAATAAAATTAACTCACTTTACGAACTTAAGTTTTTGTGGTGTGACGAGGAATTAGAGTCTTACAAAAATTTAAAAAAAATAGATGTAACAAAAAAATTAAATCAAATGAAAAAGAAAATTAATTATTTTAATATTCTACGTCCAAACCTCGCTGATTCTCTTACTGATAAAATGTACAAATGTTTGTTTAATAATAATGTTATGAATCCCTCTTACATTCTTAAAATAAAAAGAAAATTTGATAAAATCAGAAAAAAATTTAAGAAAATTATGAATATTTAAAATAATAAAGTAAAAAAAAGATATATTTCAATCCCATGTATCTTTATGTATAAATAAACTTAACGGGCCCCGTAGCTCAGCTGGATAGAGCAACTGCCTTCTAAGCAGTAGGTCGTACGTTCGAATCGTACCGGGGTCGCCAAATTATTAAGACATGATTAGAATTTTGACAATTATAATTTTATTATTTAACAAGTCTATAATCAGCCAAGACTTTAAAATTGTATGTACAGAAATAAATTCCTCCTTAGACATAGGATTAAGCAGAGACTTTTCAAAAATTGTTAACTTTAAAGATCAAACTATTATAAATTATTCTGGGGGAATTTTTGATAACGTGGTTTTATTTGGCAGAAATGAAATTATTTTTAATAATGATATTTTTAACACTAGAAGCACTTTTAATATTTCCACAAACAAATGGATAACTTACAAAGATCAATATATTAAGCATTATGACTGTGAGAGAATAGAAAGGCGTTTTTAGAAAAAAAAAACGCCTTAATATGATTATTGGGGAGGAAGTAATATAAATATAACAAATAACAATATTTATAAAAATTTATTTTTAAAATAAAGTTTATTCACTAAATGAATATCTACCTATTTGCATGTATACTTGCAATTATTGATACATACCTGACTTACAAATTTTTTTTAAAGTTTAAAGAAAATAAGTTTTCATTAGTCATTCTATGCTTCCTAATTTCTTTTTACTTAATATTAGTTCTAGTAAGATATCTTTTTAATTTATAGATGGCAAAACAATCTTTTTTTCTATCAACGATTCAAACTCTTTATTGAGAAGATTTATCTCCTCAGGTTTTAAAGAAATTGCAATTTGTTCAATAAAATATTCACTTTCTGTGATTCCGTGCATCTTTGATTTCAAAAATAACTTATAAGCCATCTTTAAATCCTTGACAGTGCCTGTTCCCGTGAAATGCATATTAGCTAAATTATACATAGCTCTTGGATGACCAAAGTCTGACGACATTTTATATAATTCGAATGCTTTAAAAACGTCTTTATTTACGTTTTCGCCATTATAATACATCCAACCCAAATTGAATAAAGCATACTTGTTTGAAAGTTCTGAAGCAGATTCATAATAATATAGTGCTCTAGTTTTATCAGTTTGAATTCCAAAACCATTATCATAGATAAGCGCAATATTAAACATTGCATCACTTCTTTTATCATGATCCTCGTCTTCAGCAACTTTCTTAAAGTGGATGATAGATTGTTCTATCATTTTTTTATTAAAAAGCTCTAGAGCTTTAAAATAGTCGTTTGCAAATGCAGAAAATCCAATTACCGTAATAAAAATTGCAACAAAATAGTTTTTAAACATAACTTTCTCCCAAAAAGGTCAATATCAATGCTTTCCAAAAACTTAATGGTCGGGGAGACAGGATTTGAACCTGCGACCCTCTGTTCCCAAAACAGATGCGCTACCAGGCTGCGCTACTCCCCGATAATTTGCTTATAATATATGACTTGGTGAATTAAAAGCGAAAAATTTAAATTTTTCTTTTAAATGTTGTTGTTAATTCGAAGTTACTTTAATATTAGTTTAATTTGAGGAAATGGAAATTTAGAAGTGAAATCCAAATTAATTCTGGCTGTATTAGCATCAATATGTTTTCCTATTATTTCAATTTCAGAAGAACTCTCGGATGTTTTGAAAGATGCATATAAGTTTTATCCGGACATTGAAAAAAGTAAAACAGAACTAAAAATTTCAGAAAAAGATTTAAAAATTTCAAAGACAGATTTTCTACCATCCCTTGATTTTTCAGCCTCACAAGGAAGGAAAATTTCAAAAAGCAATCCCGATACATCTCGAATTAATGATAGCGCTTTCAACCCTACTACTTTCGACGTAGATTTATCTCAACCTTTTGGTTACACAAAAGCTATAAATTTCAAGCAAGCTAAAAATAACTTGAACATCGCAAAATTAACTTTTTATGCTACAGTACAAGATGTTTTATTTAAAGCTAGTAGAGCTTATTATACTGTTTTAAAGGATTATTTTCTTTTAGATGTTTCAATAAGGAACGAAGAAACTCTTGAAAAAAAACTAAATGCTGCTGAAAAGCGATTTGAATTTAAAGACGTCACTAAAACTGACGTTTTTCAAGCTAAAGCGAGATTAGCAGGGGCTACTTCAAAGAGAATAGAAGCTGAAAATAACTTAGAAATTTCAATTTCTGATTTTAAAACAATTGTCGGTAGAGCTCCAGATATTAAATGGTTTGATTCCAATAATGCTCAAATTGTCGATGCCAATCCAAAAGATTGGTTAAAATTTGGTCAAATACCAAATCTTCCAAAATCTTTGGAAGTTTCTATAAAAACAGGTTTAGAAAAGAACCCAGATTATAGAAAATTAAAGTTACAACTTATGAACTCAAAATTGGATGTAAGAAAAAATAATTTAAACTTTGCACCGGAATTTTCTTTATCAGGTTCAGTAGGAAAATCACTTGACCCTTCAAGAACAGTTGAAAGAACAGATTCATATTCAGTAACTGCCAATGTTACAGTACCATTATTTAATAAAGGACATAATTTTTTGAATTTAGAAAAATCCAAAGATTCTGCTCTAACTGTTATTAAATCAATTGAGACAAAAAAACTTGACTTACAATTTCAAATTAATTCGGCATGGAAGAAAATAGAAAGTTCAAAATCAAGTATTGATTCTCTTGAGGTTTCAGTTGAGTCAAATTTAATGGCAGTTGAGGGAGTAACTAAAGAAGCGAGTGTTGGTACTAGAACAACATTAGAAATTCTAGATGCACAAAAAGAACTAACAGATTCTGAATCAAATTTAGTAAATGCACAATATCGACTCATTATTTCATCATTTGAATTGTTAAAATTATGCGGAATTCTTAATTTCGAAACAATTCAAAAGTAAAATTAATTAAAGCTTG
>CABZMK010000028.1 GCA_902526865.1 uncultured Alphaproteobacteria bacterium | reverse complement strand
GAGTCACTAAATTTAAAATTTTCTTTATTTATGTTGTCTAGAACTCCTTGAAGCAATAGCTTTATAGCAGATAATGATTGCCTCTCAGAAAATCCGTTTTTTTTAATGATTTTGTTAAAACAATTTAAAATATAAAAGAAATATGCTGGCCCACCTCCGAACATTGCTGTAAAAAAATCTATTTTTTCTTCGTTTTTTATCCAAATAATATCCCCAAATTCACTAAAATCTCTTACTATTTTATTTTTTATATTTGTATTTAAGTTTTTAGCATAAACCGCAGTCGAACTATTATTTGAAGAGATAAAAATATTAGGCATTATTCTTAATATCGAGTTTTTAGACACTATCCATTTTGAAATAGTCTTAATTTCAAGACCTGCGATGAAAGAAAGAATCACATGTTTTTTATTACAATAATTCTTTATTTCACTAATGACTTTTTTTGAATCGTTTGGTTTAACACAAATCATTATATAATTGACTTTAATCCAATTAACTTTTTTTGGATCACTAAAACATTCAACATTGGAAAATTTTTTCTTAATATTTTTACAGACTTTAATATTTTTTTCTAATACTAAAGTCTTCTTTTTCTTCTTATTAAACCCCTCTAAGATAGTTTTTCCTAAATTTCCACAACCAATTAAAAGTGATGTCATGCCTCTCCAATTGTGTCTAATAATGCTATATCTAAAGCATGAATAGGGTCTTGTTTTTTATAAAAGAAAACAAAAAAAACTGGGAAAAATCTATCACATTCAGAGATTACAATATTTATAAAATTTTTTATTTGCTCTACTGAGATAAAATCTTGACCTTTAAATGAAATTTTATAACTGAAGAAGATTGTATTAAGTTCTGTACAATAATTAAAAAAACCTACAGTTGCTTTCTTATTAACATCGGAAATTAAGGAATAAATTGATTTATTAATTCTATTTTTTTTTGACATTTCAAAATAAGTGATAATCTCAATTATTTTTGTTTTACTGTCCCACCTAAAAGAAATATCATAATTTCTCCAAACACCTTTGGAAAAAATAATAATTTCATCTCGAGAGTCTCTTACTTTATCAATTTCATAATTCAAAACGTATTCTTCTATGAAATCAATAGGATTACTCTTACTTAATATTTTTTTTTGATTGTAAAAACTCACGACTTAATAATAGAATATATTTATGTATTAAACAACTACAATTAGTATCATAATTTTAATTTTACACAACATATTGATTATATGATAAAAGATACAATAATTTTAATTTTAATAATTTTATATATTATAAGTTTCTTCACATGGATTATTTTTTTTTATAATTCACTTAAAAAGAACCAACATTTAAAAAAAAAAATCTATTTATTTAATATTTCTAGTTTTATTATTTTTACATATTTAATTAGTTTTCTAATATTGGAGGTTTTAAATTAATGTTTTTAATTACAGGAGGTGCGGGATTCATTGGTTCTAATATAATTAACTATCTTGTTGATAGAGGCGAAGAAGTAGTCTCAGTGGATTGGCATAATAATATTAATAATAAATACTTTCAGAACTTTAATTTTAAAGTTATAGAACCGTTAAGTTTATATACTTTTTTAAAAAAAAATAAAAAAAAGATTTCCGTAATTATTCATCTTGGAGCTATTACTTCAACAATAGAAAGGAATTTGAATCTAATAATTCATAATAATATTAGATTATCCTTAATGCTATATGAATGGTGCAAAAAGTACGAAAAAAGACTTATATATGCATCATCCGCTGCTACATACGGAAGTGGAGAAAAGGGTTTTGATGACATTTCGGACGATGAATATTTATCTCAACTTATGCCTTTAAATTTATATGGGTGGTCTAAACATGTAATTGATAGATTTATTTGGAATGAGTCAAAACAAAAAAATAGACCCTCTCAATGCGTGGGGCTTAAATTTTTCAATGTTTACGGTCCAAATGAATTTCATAAAAAAGATATGAGAAGTATTATTCTAAAAATTTTTGAAAAGATTCGAAATGACAAAATAGTAAAACTTTTCAAATCTCACAATCTAGAATTCAAAGATGGTGAACAGCTAAGAGACTTTATTTATGTAAAAGATGTAGTTAATGTTATCAATTGGTTTTTAAATAAACCAAAAATTAATGGTTTGTTTAATGTTGGAAGTTCAATACCGCAAAGTTTTAATTATCTTGCAAAATGCGTATACAGAAATTGTAATATAAGTGAAAAAATTGAATACATAGATACACCAAAGAAAATCAGAAAACAGTATCAGTATTTTACCAAAGCATCTTTGAATAAACTAAGAAAAGTTGGTTATAATAAAAAATTTTTTAATCTAAAAGAAGGCATCAATGATTATATACAAAATTATTTAATAAAACTCTAAAATGTATATTCACGAATTAAATCCAATAGCATTTTCATTATTCAACTTTAAGATCTATTGGTATTCTTTGTCATATTTATTTGGATTTATTTTTAGCTACTTCTATGTCAAATTCATTTTAAATAAAGACTTTGTAAATATAAGTTTTAAAATTTTTGAAGATTTTCTTGGTTGGGCTGTTGTGGGAGTGGTTATTGGTGGAAGAATAGGTTATGTAATTTTCTACAATTTAGATTTCTATTTAGATAATCCAATTGAAATTTTAAAAATCTGGCGAGGTGGAATGTCTTTTCATGGGGGTTTAATAGGAGTAATTTTATCAATTTTCTTTTTTGCGAAATTAAAAAAAATTAACTTTTTGAATCTTTTAAATTTAGTTTCTTCATGTGCACCTATTGGACTCTTTTTAGGTAGACTGGCAAATTTTGTAAATAGAGAACTTATAGGACGACCCACGAATTCTGATTGGGGTATATTATTTTTCGAAAATGATGTCCTTAGACATCCGAGTCAAATTTATGAAGCCATTTTTGAAGGCTTAATAATTTTTGTTGTAATTTTATATATTATTAAAAAAAAATATTATACCTCCATTAATGTTTCTTCACTATTTCTTATCATGTATGGTTTTTTTAGATTTACAATTGAATTTTACAGAGAACCTGACAGTCATCTAGGATTTATTTTTATGAATATTTCAATGGGACAGTTACTTTGTTTGCCAATGGTTCTTTTGGGATTAATGTTTGTTAAAAAAAAAAATGTTGGATATTAGAGATTTCTTAAAAATTAATCATATTTCTTTGAGTAGGTTTATTAATTATTGTTTGTATAAAAAAGATCAGGGATTTTATCAAAAAAATTCAATTGGAACACACTTCATTACCTCACCTGAAGTAAGTCAATTGTTTGGCGAATGTATAGCAATTTTTTTTTTGCTAATTTTGAAAAAATATAAAATAAGTTCATTTTGTGAGTTAGGCCCAGGAAATGGAACACTAATGAAAGATTTAATTATAATTTTGAAAAAATTTATTAAGGACTCGATGTCATTTTATTTATATGAAAAATCTATATTTTTAAAAAACCTTCAAATGAATAATTTAAGTAATTTTAATACAACATCATGTGAAATTAATTTTTTAGATAGACCAAAATTTAAAAAAGAGCCCATTTTTTTTTTCTGCAATGAATTTTTTGATGCTCTTCCAATAAATCAATTTGAAAAAGTAAATAATTCATGGTTTGAAAAAAGAGTTACTTATTCAAAAAGGTATAAAATAATAAATGTTAAGACTTTCGAGAAATTTAATAAAAATTATAAAAACGGAGACATTATTGAAACATCCCCTTTGTCACAGCTTTATCTCATTAAAATATTAAAACATATAAAGCAGTATGGTGGTGGTTTTTTAATTTTTGACTATGGTCCATTTTCAAAAAGTAATATTAACACTTTACAAGCATTACATAATTCTAAAAAGTGTGATATCCTCGACTTTCCATTCCAATCAGACATCACATATCATGTAAATTTTAAAGATTTAACAAGTATTGCAAATAAATTGGGATTAATCAGTTATGGGCCTATTACGCAAAAAGATTTTCTTTTTTTTCATGGAATAAATGAAAGAGTTTTAAATATAATTTCACAAACATCTTCAACTGAAAAGGTTGAAAGTTTAAATAAACAATTTGAAAGACTAACATCTCCAAGTGGGATGGGAGGCTTAATAAAATGTATTTATATAAGTAGGGAAAAAATTGATTCTAAAGTTTTTAAATTATAATGAATGAAATTAGATTATATAAAAATTATACTTTCTGTTTTTTCTCTAGAAATAGAAAAAATAAATTTTCGTCCTTAAATTGTGCTTATAACAGAGGAGATAGTGACGCAATCGTAAAAAAGAATAGAAATTTTACTTCTAATTATTTGAATAAAAACAAAATAATACTAACTAATCAAGTTCACTCAAATGTAGTCTCATACGTTGATAGTAATTTTTCTAAAGATATATCCTCTGATGCAATGATCACGAACAGGAAAGATATACTTCTTGGAATATTAACTGCTGATTGCGCTCCAATAATTGTTTTAGGAAAAAAATATTTTGGAATTATACATGCTGGCTGGAAAGGTTTGATAAATGGAATTATAGAAAATACTATTATGAAATTTATGTCATTAGGAGAAACAGAAAATGATTTAGACGTCTTTGTCGGTCCTCACTTGTTAATGGATTCATTTGAAGTTAAGAAGGATTTTGTTGATAATATAAAAAAAAAAATAAAAAATTATGACAACTTTATAGAAAGTAAGAGACAAAAAAAAAATTTTAATTTTACTGGTTTAATAGAATCTAAATTAATTGATCTAAAAATTACTAATTATGATATATCAAAAGAGAATACTTACACTAATCCTGAAAAATTCTTCAGTCATAGATATTGTTACGTAAATAAAATAAAAAATTGTGGTAGGCAAATTAGTTTAGTTGGTATAAAAAATAAATGAAAGTTTATTTTTAAGAGAGTACTATGAAAATCGTTTCTGGAAATAGCAATATTCCATTAGCTCAAGAAATATCCAATTACCTTAAAGTGCCTTTATTAAAAGCCACAATAAAAAAATTTCCTGATAAAGAAATTTTTGTTGAAATTCAAGAAAATGTTAGGGGTGAAGATGTATTTGTTATTCAATCAACCTCCTTTCCTGCAAATGATCATTTGATGGAGCTTTTAGTAACTATTGATGCTCTAAAGAGAGGCTCAGCCAAGAGAATTGCTGCCATAATGCCTTACTATGGTTATGCAAGACAAGATAGAAAATCAGGTCCAAGAACACCTATTTCTGCGAAACTAATTGCTAATCTAATAAGTACTGCTGGAGCAGATAGAGCACTGATGGTTGATTTACACGCAGGGCAAATTCAGGGTTTTTTTGATATTCCTACAGATAATTTATTTGCAGCACCTGTATTTATTGAAGATATCAAAACGAAATTTGACAATAATGAAACAATAATCGTATCCCCTGATGTTGGCGGGGTAGTTAGAGCCAGAGCAATAGCAAAAAGACTAGATTGTGATTTAGCAATAATTGATAAACGAAGAGAAAAGGCCAGCGTTTCGGAGGTAATGAATATAATTGGGGAGGTCAAAAATAAAAATTGTATACTTATCGATGACATTTGTGACACAGCAGGAACACTTTCTAATGCGGCCAAAGCCCTTAAAGGCAAAGGTGCAAAGTCTGTTTATGCCTATATTACTCACGGAGTTTTGTCCAATCCTGCAATTGAAAGAATTGAAAAATCTCCAATTGATAAAATGATAATTACTGATAGCATTGTAGCGAGAGATGATGTAAAAAAGTGTAATAAAATATTACAATTAAGTATTGCACATTTAATTGGTGAGGCCATAGGAAGAATTACTGATAATAGATCTGTTTCAAGCTTATTTGCCTAAAAATGGGAGAAATTTATGAACGAAGTTTTAGTAAAAATTCACGCCGAGAAAAGATCAAAAACTGGTACAGGAAACTCTAGAGAATTTAGATCCAATAAACTGATTCCAGGCATTATTTATGGTGAAAAAAAAGAACCTATTCCAATATCTTTAAATGAAAAAGAGCTTAAACTACAATTAAACGATACCGGCTTTTTTTCAAAACAATGTGAAATTACTCTTGATAACGAAAACTTTAAAGTCCTTCCTAAAGATGTTCAATTACATCCAGTTAAAGAAAACATTCTGCACATCGATTTTTTGAGAGTCGGTGAAAACACCACTGTAACTCTATTTGTTCCAGTAAAATTCATAAATGAAAATAAATGTGAGGGTCTCAGGCAAGGAGGTGTTTTAAATATAGTGAGACACGAAGTTGAGCTTAAAACTTCTGTTTCAAAAATTCCAGAATTTTTAGAAGCTGATCTGAATGGTTTAGAAATTGGTGACAGTATTCATATTAGCTCAATAAATCTTGATGAAAGTGTAAAACCAACTATTCAGGATAGGGATTTTACGATTGCTACTTTAGCACCGCCCACAGTTATGAAAGTTGAAGAACCTACAAAAGATTCTGAAGATGATAAAGAAGCAACTGATAAAGAATCGGATTCAACCGAAGCCACTAAAGACAAAAGTGAAGAACCAAAAGCTGCTGATGGTGATAACGAAGCAAATAAAAATTAATAATTTGATACATTGATTGAATGATTCTAATTGTTGGATTAGGAAACCCTGGAGAAAGATTTCTATTTACAAGACACAACATTGGTTTTGAGATAATTGACTCTTTTCATCTGCATTTTAAATTCCACGCTTACAAGTCAAAATTCGATGGTCTTTATTCAAAAAAAAGTTTATATGGGAAAGAAATTATAATTTTTAAACCTCAAACTTTTATGAATCTTTCTGGAAACCCTGTAAAGAAATTAAGAAACTATTTTAAAATTGAGAATACCTTGGATATAATTTTTATTCATGATGACATTGATATGGAATTCTTAAAACTTAGAGTTAAGGTCAACGGAGGGCATGGTGGTCATAATGGGGTTAGAGACGCAATAAAATTCAATGGTAAAAATTTTTATAGAGTTAAATTGGGCATAAGTAATAAGCAAATAAAAGAAAAAAAAGTGAAACCAGAAAATTTTGTATTAAATAAATTCGATACATCTGAAAGAAAAGTAATTGAGGAGTTCAAGAAATTAGCAAATAAATATTTTGAACATTTAGTTTTAAAAGAGTTTTCACTCTTTAAAACAAGAATTTTAGCGCGTTAATATGGGGTTTAATTGCGGAATTCTTGGTCTACCAAATGTTGGCAAATCTACACTTTTCAACGCGTTAACCTCGACACAGCAAGCAGAATCAAAAAACTATCCTTTTTGCACTATTGAACCAAATGTTGGGAAAGTGGCGGTCAATGATTCAAGACTTGAAGCAATTGCTTATATATCAGAGTCCTCTTCAGTAATATCCAATCAATTGGAGTTTGTTGATATTGCCGGACTAGTGAAAGGAGCAAGTAAAGGAGAGGGACTTGGTAACAAGTTTTTATCAAATCTTGCAGAAGTTGATGCAATAGTTCACGTTGTTAGATGTTTTGAAGATTCCGATATAACTCATGTCGATAAAAGTCTTTCTCCACTTAATGACATTGAAACTATAGAGACAGAGTTGATACTTTCTGATTACTCTAAAATTGAAAATATTACAGAGAATATAAAAAAAAAAAACAAAGGAAAAAAAATTAATCCAGAATTAATCGAAACTTTGCATAAAGCCACAGAAATACTTGATGAAGGAATATTCTTAAGCCAATCAGATTTTGATAACAGTCAATTTAAGATTTTATCTGAGTATAATTTACTAACTCTAAAACCTATCATTTATGTAAGTAATGTTGATGAACAATCTGTTTGTACAGGAAACAAACTGTCGAACTTAGTAGATAACTACGCTGAAAAAAAAAAAACAAAAAATTTAAAAATTTCAGCTAAAATTGAATCTGAAATTGCGATTATTGAAAATAAAAACGAAAAAAAAGAATTCTTAGAATCTATTGGTCTTAAAGATAATTCTTTATCAATTTTAATTAGAGAAGGATACGCATTATTAGACCTCATAACTTTTTTTACTTCAGGTCCAAAAGAGACTAGAGCTTGGACAATCAGAAATGGAACTCTTGCTCCTGACGCTGGTGCTAAAATTCACACAGACTTTAAAAAAGGTTTCATCAGAGCAGAGGTAATTAGTTATCAAGATTTTTTGAGTTTTCAAGGTGAATTAAATTGTAAAGATAAGGGTAAACTCCGACTAGAAGGAAAAGACTATGTAGTTTTAGATGGAGATATTATTACATTTAGATTCAATGTTTGACCTTATAATCCTTAAAGAGCTCTAGAACCTTGATCATTTCCTTACTTGATAGGGTTTTGGTCCCTTTAAGTAAGCGACAAAAAAAATATTGTTTCGAAATTTTTTCGAGTGAAACTGCAAGGTTTAAAGCGTTATTTAAATTGTTACCTATAGTTAATTGGCCGTGATTTGATATAAGACAACCATTTCTATTTTTGATAACTTTAAGAACGTTGTTTGCTAATTTACTTGTTCCAAAAGTTGCATATTTAGCGCATTTTATATCATTTCCTCCAAACTCAGCTACCATATAATGAAATGCCGGTATTTTTTTTCTACTACATGATAGTATTGATGCCCAAATTGAATGACAATGAACGATAGATGAAATTTCTGGTCGATTTCTATAAATATTTAGATGCATCAAAATTTCACTTGATGGTTTTTTTTTATTTTTAACATTTCCATTGATATCAACTTCAGAAATTAAAGATTCATTTAGGGAAGCTGTTTTAATTCCAGATGGAGTAATAAAAATGGTATCTTTTGTTCTCACACTTACATTTCCTTCTGACCCACAGTTTAATCCTAGATCCAAAGTTCTTTTTGAGGTATAGACTATATCATTTTTTAGATTTTTCATTTTTGTAAATTCTTTATAATTTCAGACTTTTTTGGTTCTATTAATCCATTTTCAGTAATTAATTTTGTAATATATCTGGCAGGTGTAACGTCAAAAGCAGGATTAAACTTATTTGAATTTCTAAAATATATTTCTGCAGTTGAAATTATTTTTTTTTTAAAAAAAGTTAAGTGAGAAAGTTCTTTCGAACTTCTGACTTCAATAGGTATTTTTCTAGAATCATCAATCTTAAAATCTATAGTTGATTGAGGAACTGCCACATAGAACGGTATATTATTATCAAAGGCAGAGAGTGCTTTTAAGTATGTGCCTATTTTATTACAAACATCACCTCTTGAAGTGGTTCTGTCGCTACCAACAATACATAAATCAACTTCTTTTTTTTGCATCAAATATCCACCGGCATTATCTACAATAATAGTATAAGGAATTTTTTCATTTTTTAATTCCCAAGCAGTAAGTAGTGCACCTTGATTCCTTGGTCTTGTTTCATCAACCCAGATATGAACTGGTAGTCCATTCCTATTCGCTAAAAAAATAGGAGATAGTGCAGTACCCCAGTCTATTGTTGCCAGCCATCCGGCATTGCAATGAGTAAGAATGTTAATTGGTTTTTTTTTCTTTTTGTAGATTTTTTCAATTATTTTATAACCATTTAAACCTATTTTAAAACAATTAATTATGTCTTCTTGCCTTATTTTTTTTGCTAGCTCTAACGATAATTTAGCTCTGTCTTGAATTCTTTTATTTTTGATCCTTTGAAAAATATAACTAAGTGCCCATCTTAAATTTACTGCAGTTGGTCTTGTTTCTAGTAAAGCATTAATTGATTTGTCTATATTTTTAGAAGATGCATCTTTTCTTAGGGCTAAAGCCAGTCCAAAGGCAGCTGTTACTCCAATAAGAGGTGCCCCTCTTACCTCCATTTGTGTAATAGCTCTACAAAAATCACCTAAGGTTTTTAGTTCTTTGATTATTAATTTAAAAGGTAATTTTGTCTGATCGATTATTTTGATTTTGCTATTCTCAACCCAGAGAGTTGAATAATTTTTATTTTTAATTATCATTTATTTTAAAATATTTTTTAATTTGCTTTTTGTAGACTTCTTAACTTTTTCAATATTTGTTATAATGGAGTTTTTTGACAGATTTTTTATTTTTTTATTACAAATTAGTTTTTTATCTTTGGCTACCGAAGAAATCAGCTTTTTAGCTTTTTCTGAATTATCATTTAGAGTTTTTACTATTTGATCAACACTCACATTTTCGTGATCCGGATGCCAACAATCAAAATCTGTAACCATTCCAACGCTAGCATAACAAATTCCTGCCTCTAAAGAAAGTTTTGCCTCAGGCATATTAGTCATTCCAATCACATCGCATCCCCAAGATCTAAAAAGTTCAGATTCTGCTAGTGTTGAGAATTGTGGTCCCTCAATACATATGTATGTTCCTTGGTTATGGAATTTAATTCTTAATTTCGTAAGCAAGTCAGCTAGTTTACTTTTAATATTCTTACATATTGGTTGAGCCATTGGCAAATGAACAACTAAGTCGTCCTCAAAGAAGGTTTTGTCTCTAAGGTAAGTTTTATCAATGAATTGATCTACAAGAACAAAGTCTCCAGGAATATAGTCATTTCTTAAACTTC
>CABZMK010000027.1 GCA_902526865.1 uncultured Alphaproteobacteria bacterium | reverse complement strand
ATTAGCTCTCCCTTTTTTTTTTACCTAATAATTTTTAGTTATTCACAAAATATCCATAGGATATTAAAAAACTGTCAAAAAAATAACACTAAATGTTGTAAATATTTGCATTCAAATCTCTATATTTTGTTAATTTTTTAAATCCAGGTAAATTTGTAATATTGGCACTGTAATTGCAGATATACATCGTGAAAAAAATTAGGAGAAATATAAATGGTTAGCGTAAGCACAGTAAATAGCCAAGCATCGCTAAAGCATATTATGAAAACGGAAAGAGAAATGCTCCAGGCAATGGAACGTATTTCTTCTGGAAGCAGAATTAATAATGCAGGTGACGATGCAGCTGGAGCAGCAATTAGTGATAGAATGTTAGCTACAGTTAGAGCTCTTGACATGTCTATTAGAAATGCATCAGATGTATTATCTATGGCTCAAGTAGCTGAAAGTGCAATTAATGAGCACTCTCAAGCATTACAAAGAATTAGAGAATTATCAATTCAAGCTGCAACAGACATATTAAATGCAGAACAGAGAATTTATTTACAAACAGAAGCAGATCAGTTGCTTCAAGAAATGGACAGAGTTGCAAGAGATACCACTTTTAATGAAATTGCTGTGCTAGACGGTACTTTTGCTGATAGACGTTTTCAAATTGGAACGCATGAACGAGAAAAAGCCGTAATCTCCGTGGCTAACATGAGAATAGATAAAATTGGTGCCTTTCAAAGCTCAACCAGTATGGATGAAGCAGGTACTGCTGGCAACCTAGCATCTGAAGGTGTTGTTGGTGCTAATAAAGCAGGAACAACTAGTAGGGTAACTGATAATGACGACTTGACGATTACAGGTTTGGTTGGTCAAGCAACCGTAGGTCTTGCTGGCGAGGAATCTGCTAAAAGAATAGTCGAGTTAGTTAATAATAAATTTGATAATACAGGTGTAAGTGCTACTGCCACCACAACAATTAAAATTGAGGTCAATAGTGGTGATGCACCCGGAGATCATGTTGTCGGATTTAATTTATATGGTAAAAATACTGATGCTCAAACTATTTCAGCTACAATTTCAGTTGGCTCAACCACAACAGCTTCAGATCTAAGTAATCTTAGAGATGCAATAAATGCTTATACTGCCAACACTGGTATTAGAGCTACTTTAAGTGCAGATAAAACTAATATTATAATAGTTCAAGATGAAGGTGAAGATGTAGTTATTGAAGATGTAGATTTTGCAACTGTGACAAACGGAAATACAAAGTTTACATTTACCGCTATGTCTCAAGACCAAACTGATGAAGCAGCAACTCAGATTACAACAGTAACTGATACACAACATGGAGCTAGTACGGATAGTGTTCGTTTTACGGGTCAAATTACATTTCATTCATCACAGACATTTACTATATCTGCTACTGCAGGAGAAGGTCTCTTCGAAGCCGCGCCTGGTACAGCCACGTTAAATAAGGTTTCTACTATTGATATAAGAACTGTTTCTGGTGCTGTTGATGCATTAAAAGTAATAGATAGGGCACTAGATAGAGTCCATATGGAACGTGCAAAGTTCGGAGCTATAATGAGTAGAATGAATGTTGTGATTGATAACCTCACTAATGTTTCTACAAATCAAAAAACTTCTAGATCTCGAATAGTAGATGCTAATTTTGCAGCAGAATCAGCTAGATTGGCAAAATCACAAATTCTTCAACAATCTGGAATGAATATGATTTCTCAAGCATCACGAACAATGCAAAATGTACTAGTTTTATTCCAGTAAAAAAAAACTAAATTGGGACGTTAGTATGATATGACCTCAGTAAATAACAGACCTGAAATTCTTTCTAAACTTGGTATTGGTTCAGGTTTAGATACTAGCACTTTAATTGAAACGTTGGTTGAAGCTGAGATTGCTGGCCCAAAGGAGCAACTTGAAAAAAGAGAATCAGATTTTTCTGCACGAATTTCAGCTTTCTCACAAATTAAAAATAATTTAAAAGTCTTTCAAGACAATTTAGAAATTATACAGAGTAATAATTCACTAGGGTATCAAGGCACAACCTCTGATTCGACAATAGCAACATTTTCAGCTAACGGAAACTCAGCTGCTTCAGCAATAAATTCTCAGTTAACTGTCAGTTCTCTAGCTACAGCTCATACACTTACTGGTCCAACACTTTCTTCACCTAATAATACTGTTGGAGCAAGAACATTATCGATTGCGTTTGGAACGTGGTCTGCAGATCCCACACAAGGCGGAGGACAGACCCATACTTCAAATGGTATGACAGCAATTTCTGTAACTGCCTCATCAACAACAACATTGAATCAATTCCGAGACATGATTAACAACGCTGCAACAGACTCAAATAATGACGGAGAACAAGACGTTATTGCTTCAGTGTTATATGATGGATCAAATTATATGTTGTCAATAAAAAGTCAGTTTGGTGCAGCTAATGAAATGAAGATAACTGACAACCATGCATCATCTCCAGTATATGCTTATGATACAACAGATGGAGCTCAACTAACTCAGAGGGTTGCAGGAACAGATTCTAGTTTTACAGTTGATGGAATTAGTATGACAAGAGATTCAAACAGTATCGATGATTTATATTCGGGCATGACATTGGATTTATTAAAAACGTCCGCAACAGCAATCACAATTAAAAGTGAAGTTGATTTGGATGCAGCTCAAACCTCAATTCAGGATTTTGTGACAACTTACAATGATGTGATGGTGTCATTAGAGAATTTGAGAGTTGAGAACGATGATGATGAAAATTCTGGAATTTTAGCGGGAGATTCATTGTTAAGAAGTATTCAAAATGATATGAGATCAGCAAATGGAAATGCAATCAATGGATATGAAGGTGGTCCTTATTATTTGTCGAATCTTGGTGTCAAAACTAATCGGGACGGAACATTGACTTTTGCAGATGCTGATGCACTTGAAAGAACATTTAAAAGCAACCCTAATTCACTATTAGCTTTTTTTAAAGATCAAATTGTCAGTGATAATGCTGACATCAATCCGTTGAGATATAGTATTTCTGATACTACTCCTGGATCTTATGCTGTTGTTGTGAGTTCAGGGTCTGGTACTATTGGAGGTGTTTCTGCTTCAGTTTCAGGAACAACATATTCAGTTTCGTCAGGAGATCCAAACGGATTAGCTCTTACTATTACATCAAGTGACACATCTGGAACAATTCACTATGGTAGAAGTTTTATTTCAGAATTGCAGGATAAACTTGAGGTTTACATTAAATTTGATGGATTGATACAAACCAGTTTAGACGGTTCCAAAAGTCGTCTTAGAGAGATTGAAGATAAAAAACTAGCTCTTGATGAAAGAATTGCAGCATTATATGCAAGGTATCAAACACAATATTCCGCAATGGACAGCGTTATTGCAGGTCTTAATGAAACATCAGACCTATTAAAGAATGCATTCAAATCTGGCAAGGATTAAAAACTAAATATTTTAACAATTCTGTCGTTTAACTTACTGAATAATTTATTTGGAGCAGTAATGAAAAACGATTTAAAAAATATAAAGGACTTATTTGTACTCGACAATCGAGAGGCGACACTCGAAGGTATAAAAAAAATTAAAGAAGCAATTATTTACACTTCTGGGCAGATCAAGCAACTACATGATGGTGTTGTTGAAGAAAAAAATATTCCAACAATGTGTACAGCAATCATT
The DNA here is from genome assembly GCA_902526865.1 of uncultured Alphaproteobacteria bacterium. Classification (GTDB taxonomy): domain Bacteria; phylum Pseudomonadota; class Alphaproteobacteria; order Methylaequorales; family Methylaequoraceae; genus Methylaequor. The sequence goes on along the minus strand of CABZMK010000027.1, from coordinate 7,416 downwards.
AATAATTTCTTCTGGCTTGTAGATACCCTCGATAAGAGTAAAGAATCTCAATTAACTAAAGATTTAGATTATCTTTACAAACATTGTTTATTTTCAATAATAAGAGTCAGAGATTTTAATGATTATGATTTTATACCTGGATGCGTTAAGGTTTTAGAGGATATCACAGAGAGTTGGGACAGAGTCTCACTTGCAGCAGACAAAGCTGAAGCTTTTGGTTAATTATGAATGTCCCTAGCACTCTATCCAGCAATTAAATTAGGAGAAACATCAGCCAAAGTAAGAAGGTCGATTTCACGACTTACCACGGGACTGAACATACTCGCTGGTTCACCAGTAGGTGACATGTCTCAGGGTGTGGGACTCAAGGCCAAAGGAAAATCAAATCAACAAGTAGTTTCATCAACACAAGTCGCATTAGATTTACTTTTAAGTGCTGAATCTGCACTTATAGAATTGGCAGCATTAGCTACAAGATTAAGGGAAATAGGAGTTGCAGATACTAATTCAACAAATGATGCATCAGATACTGCTGCATTAAATGCAGAAGCAATTTCAGTCAGCGACTCTATAGATGCAATAGTATCTTCTGCAAAATTTCATAACATTGCAATTCTTGGCACAAGCGCAAAAACTTTCGGTGTAACAAGGGATGCAGACGGCAACACAACAACAATAAAAACTACAGATGGTATAACTGCAACGAATGTATCCGATGCCACTGGCTCAAACTCAACAGCTGATACAGCAATAGGAGAAATACAAACCTCACTAGGTCATGTTTCTGGTCATTTAACTTCAGTAGGTGGATTTCAGAATACTGCAAGTGCACTAGCTTCAATTGAATTAGAGTCGGCAGCGAGATTAATGGATACAAATTTTGCAGTTGAAACAGCAAAGTTGATGAAAAATACTTTAATACAAAAATATGCAACAAGTATGGTCACAAAAGCGAATGAAGTTGAAGAAAATAAAAAGTTATTAATTCTCTAAACAATTAGAATCTTAGTCGTTTAATATTTTAGAAAAGGAGTAATGGAAATGGAAAAACAAAATATTACAAAAAAAGTTGAGGAAAAAAATGAACTTAGTTCAAAAGAAAGGCATAATATAATTCTAAAATTGTATAAAGGATTAACTGACAATCTTGAAGAATTAAACAAATCAAAAGATAAAAAGGGATCTAATGCCACACAGATTGCATACAAAGTTGATAGAATTGCATCTGGTCTTCAGGTTACATTAGACTTTAGTAATGAAGAATCAAAAAGTATAAGTGAAAACTTTAGAGAATTGTATAGGCACATAAGATTTGCAATGAAAATGATTTACGAAAAACAAGAATATGTTCTCTTAGACTCTTCAAGAGAAATTGCAAAAACGCTTTATCAATCTTGGGCTAAAATCAAACCCTCTATTTAGTGTTTGTTATTTTTTTTCTATACCATAGAATGTTAATTCATGGTTGGAAAAATAATTTCGGTAATTCTGACTGGACTAGTCGTTGGATCTTCTGTTGCAGTACTAGTACAGATTTTTCTTTACTCAATTAATTTTTTATCAAATATATTTAGAACGGACTTTACTGATTTAGTTAATCAACAACACTTTAGTATAAATGAATTAGTCATAAAGATTATTTTTTTCTTTTTGATTATACCGTTTTTTGTTGGACTTTTAGTTGGAATAATAAGAAACTTCACTAAAGGAAAAAGATGGCATGGTCCCCCAGATGTCATTTTATCGGTTCATAAAGATGATGAGGAATTAAATGTTAAATCAGGTTTTTTAACATCAATAGCATCAATTTTATCAATATCATGCGGAAGCTCTGTTGGACAATACGGTCCACTGGTTCATTTTGGTGGGACCATTGGTGCAGAAATAAAAAAACTATTTTCCTATGCACCTGATTATAAAATTTTAGTTAGTGCAGGAGTTGCATCAGCAATTTCTGCTGGTTTTGGAGCACCCTTAGCTGGTTTAATATATGCGCGTGAGGTCGTACTTCGCCATCAATCTTTAGCGAGTTTTTCACCCATTTTATTGTCGTCAATTATTTCTTATTTTTTTACAGTAGAAATTTTTGAATATGAACCATCATTAAATATTCCAACTGTCACAGGAAATAATGCAATAAATGTAATTGTAATAATTTTAGCGGGAATATTCGCAGGTCTTTTAGCAAGTTTATATTCATATCTGTTAACTAATAAAAATTTAAATTTTCTGAATAATGTAGGTTCTAAGTCATATCTAACGCCGGCATATGCAGGAGTAATTTGTGGTATAGTTGCCATTAAGTTTCCTGAGGTGACCGGTATCGGATCTCAAACGATTAATGATTTATTAAATAATAAAATAACATTAAATCTTGCGTTAATATTTTTAGTTTTGAAATTATTTTTAACTACATTGTGCCTAAGAATGGGTCTTGTCGGGGGTATATTTGCTCCAGCGTTATTTTTAGGAGCAAGTTTAGGAGTGGTTTCTGCTGGTTTAGGAACACTTCTTTCAGAGAATGTTAATCCTTTTTTAATTATTTTATCTTCAATGGCTGCATTAGGAAGTTGTATAATTGGAGGGCCAATTGCAAATGTACTTATAGTTTTTGAGTTAACATCTAATTATCAAGCTGCACTATCTGCAGGCGTGTGTATAGTTGTTGCGACAATAGTTTCATCGCAATTGATTGGCCAATCAACATTCGACCAACTTTTAAACAACCGTAACATAGACATTACAGTAGGAAGAGATATTTTATTTCTGCAAAGAAAAAAAATTAAAGAAATTGTTGATAAAAATTTTCTTAAAATTGATGGAAACATTTCAGTCAAAGAAGCCATCGAAATGTTTAAAACTTTTCAATGCAGTGAAGCATACTACGTCGGTTTAAATAATAAACTTTTAGGTAAGCTCTCTTTGCCAAAATTACTATCCTATGATGACGATTTAAAAATTAAGGATATAAAAAAAACCAAGTTTTTGAAAATTAATGACGATGAAGATTTATCAAAAACGATTCAAAAATGTAAAGATTTCGTTGGTGAATCGATACCTGTTGTCGACAATAAAGGAAAAATAATAGGTATTTTTAGTGAAAACGATCTTTTTGTGAGTTATCTTGAGGCAGAGGAGTTTAGAGCTGATGTGGAGACTAAATCCTAAAATCGATACTATTTTTTTGTTGTTTTGAAGTAGTTTTAAGTGAGGATATCATTAGATATTTTGTTATGCTCTCGTTATGAAAGTATATTGGACTAAAAAGTTCCCTTGATTTTAGAAACGCTTCAGTACTGATCCCGGTGCTTGGCGCTAATTTTGGGCTATAAATCTTTTTTTTTAGTAATTCTGAGTTTTCCCTGTTATACGAGCTTAAATTATGATTATCTCCAACTTCTCTAATAATATTTCTATTAACGACGGGATGTGGCATACCTTTTGCTACATTATCAACAAATTGATTAGCAACTGGATCAACATAATTATAATTTGGATTAATCATTTATGAATAATAACCTATGAAACTAAGTCAAGCAAAGAAATATTACAAAAAAAGTCAAAATGACGGTTTGGAAAACGTTAATCCATTCGAAATTTTTAAAAAAATTAATTACGAGCTTCTTAGATCGTTAAAAATTGTTTCCCAAAAAATTAATGAAAAGACGATTGATGATGTAAGACAAAAAAACTTCACAAAAGCTCTTACAATAATCTATACACTTCAGACAAGTCTTGATTTTGATAAAGAATTAAAATTGTCCTCTGATTTATTCAGATTTTATGAATATTGCAGAAAAAAACTTATTGAGGGGATCACAAGTCTTAAAAGTAAAGAAATTATGAAATCAGCCGTTAATTTAGATAAGATGTTTGATTTTAATTATATTCAATTAGATGAGGAAATCAATGCTATCAGATAAGTTTGTACAAGAGGATTTGTTAAGCAATGAAAATTTGTCGAAACAAATTATAAGACTCGAAGAATTAAGTATATCGATGACAAGCTTAATTGAAAGTGGCAATTCTCACAAAATTGCTCATTTAGAGAAAATTAGACAAAAAATTCTCAAGGATATAATTAAAAATAAAAAACCAATTTCAACTACTGACAAACCAAGGATTTCTAATATCTTCTTCCTAAATGATAAAATGATTGATTTAGTTAGACAACAGAAAACAGAGACCTTAGGTAAAATTAAAAAAAAAATTAAGTTCTACAAATCTTATAAAGACATGTAATTACAATTTATTGAATGGATTAAAAACGAATAATATTCCTCACATATTTTTTGTTTTAGTTAAGTAATACAAAATATTAAATTAAAAATCAGTTACTGTAATTTAATTTTAAGAATTTGCTAAATGGAAAAATTCATATACTGCATTTCTGATCCTTTATTAGCTAAAGGTTCATAAATTACTTCTGATTTTGAGTTAAAAACTGGAAATCGATTCCACATGTTTAGAAGAAATTTCACATTCTTCTTTTTATGAATTTTTGGAGGATTAAACATTAAGCCAACTTTAGGGTTTTCAATATTTTTATGTTCAACATGAGCTTTGATTACCTCACAATTGTGTGTTATTAAATCTACCAATTTAACTTTTATTCCTGATTTTAATAAAATAGGCGATCGTTCTTGATGCTTTTGACTCCATCTGTAACCTGTTTCTGTTCTTTCATCTATTGAAAAATTTTTTGCTTTTTTTACAATGAACGAATTTTCCACGCCTGCAATAGACATCATCTTTCCATTTTTACAATCAAAACCAGCATATATTAATATCTGTAAAAAGACCGGTAAAATTGTTGTTGAAATATGTCCTTCAACAAACTTTTCTGCTTCATGAGTTGGGCCTGAAATAACTAAGTCTCCCTCATCTTTTAAAATGTCATAAATTTTGTCCAGAAATGCACCCTGATTTCTTTGATGTTCAATGACATGAGAACAAAAGATCATATCATACTTTTTCTTGAAATTAAAAGTATTGAAATCTCCTCTAAATTCTGCTTTTTCTTCGTATTTATCAATTAAATCTACAGACAGTCCAAATGATCGCATCACTTCACTGTGATTTCCAAAGGCTCCGCCTATATCAAGAACTTCAAATTTTTTGGGAAATTTTTTTTTGGAAAGAAGATATTCTAATAAAACAAACCCTCCCCAATCAAGTTTTGGAAAATTTTTTTTCATAAATTTATTGAGCAATATCAATGCCAATTCGTTAAAAAGTTTCTTGCTCTTTGCATTTTATTATAATTTTGATATTTAGGAGTTAGTGATTAATTAAAAGGAGAAAATATGAAAGATCTTGACAAAGGAAAAACCATTTCTGCGCTTAATGAAATTTTAAAATACGAGTTAGCTGGTGTTGTTAAATACACTCATTTCGCTTTAATGGTCACTGGACCTAATAGATTAAGTTTAGATAAATTCTTCAAAGAACAAGCTGAAGAATCTTTAGAGCATGCGCAACAAGCAGGAGAACTGTTAACTGGACTTGGGGGGCATCCATCACAAGCTATTCCACAAATTGAAGAAACAAATCAACATTCTATAGAAAATTTATTAAAAGAAAGTCTCGGGCATGAAGAAATGGCGATTGATCTTTATAAAAATTTATTAGAATGTTCGGAAAATAAAAGTCTTTATGTTGAGGAGTATGCCAGAGAGATGATAAAACAAGAAGAGATGCATAGTATTGAAATCAAAAAAATGTTAAGAGACTACGAAGTTTAATTTTTTTATGTATATTTGTGTATAAATTCAGCTTAATTTTATTAATTTTTATATTCTTAATATTAAGTTTTACTTTTCCTAGTCTATTCACAGAACTTAAATCTTCAATACCCTTCCTTTTAGGATTTGTGATGTTTGGTATGGGGGCGTCGCTTCAACTGCAGGAAATAAAAAATATTCTAACTGAACCCAAGTGGCTGTTAACTACAATCATTTTACAGTTCTCGATTATGCCTTTTTTGGCATTTCTTTTAGTTTTCATTTTTGATTTCCCAAAAGAGATTGCTCTAGGTTTTATTATTTTGGGCTCATGTCCAGGTGGAACAGCTTCAAATGTAATTGCATATATTTGTAAAGCAAATTTGTCGTTGTCAATCTTCTGTACTTTTGTGTCCACAGGTTTAGCTGTTTTTTTTACTCCTGCTTTAATTTTTTTATTTGCTGATGAAAATATTGATATTGAAATACTAAGTTTAATTAAATCAACATTCTTTATTGTTTTTTTTCCTGTTTTGTTTGGAGTACTAATTAAAATTTCTATTAGAAATAAAGAAAAAACTTTATTAAAGTTTTTTCCTTTATTTTCAGAAATTTCTATTGCATTGATCATTGGAATTATTTTTTCAATAAATATTGATAGTTTTATTAATCTTTCCTGGAATATTCTAATTGCTGTTGCTCTGCACAATTTGATTGGTCTTTTTTTAGGTTTCTTAATTGCAAGTTTTTTTAAATTTCCGATAGATGTAAAAAAAACAGTTGCAATTGAAGTTGCAATGCAAAATTCTGGCTTAGGCATGACGCTGGCCTTAATGCATTTCACAAAGCTGGTTGCCTTGCCGTCAGCTCTATTTAGTCTTTGGCATAATATTTCTGCCTCAGGTCTTGTTTATTTTTGGAAAAAAAAATAAATTAATACTTTAACATTATACGAAAGGTTTTCCCCAAATGAGAATAAGTGCAAAAAATCAAATAAAAGGTAAAGTTACCTCTGTTATCCATGGATCAAGTTACTCTCAGATATCTGTCGAACAAACAGACGCTGATGGAAACTTAACCGGAAGTTTTGTTCATGCCGCTGTTCCAGTTGACATATGTAAAGACATGGAACTTAGTAAAGGGAATGTCGTAACTTGTATTTTTCCTGCAGCAGCCGTCATAATTGGGAAACATTAGTTCTCAATTAAGTGAATGTTCTTTCAGAATCATTAAATTTGGTTTTCTCATTTGATCCTGATTTATATGAAATTATATGGCTTTCATTAAAAGTATCACTTTTTGCTCTTACTTTTTCATGTTTCTTAGGTTTGCCCATAGCTGGAGTTTTGTCATCTACAAATTTTTATGGAAAAAAAACTATAATTATTTTTTTTAATTCAATGATGGCGTTACCTCCAGTATTTGTAGGTCTCTTACTTTATATCTTGTTTTCCCAAACAGGCCCTTTAGGATTTTTAGACATTTTATATACTCCGTCAATTATGATTATTGCTCAGATAATAATAATTTTGCCAATAATTATTTCAGTCAGCACAGAACTGCTTCAACAAATTTTTGATGAGTATGAGGAAATGTTTAATACATTTGAAGTTGATTTAATAAGTAAAATTAGAACAACAGTTTTTGATGCTAGAATTTCACTTGTGACATGCATTTTAACTGGTTTAGGTAG
>CABZMK010000026.1 GCA_902526865.1 uncultured Alphaproteobacteria bacterium | reverse complement strand
GCTTAAACTTTATTATAATCAAAAATAATTTTATGATACAAAATAATTCTCTTAAAGGATTTATCGATCCTCTATTTATTTCAATGTGCTTTGTTTTAAAGCCATAAGATTGTATTATTTTCTCTTTGTCTGTAAAATTGCAAACTACAAGTACCTCGAAGTTATTTTTTAAAGCTGAGCATGCTTGATCGATTTTATGGGACAAAAAATATTCATCTTCACTTACGAAATATAAAAGTTTATATTTTCTCATAGGTAGGTAATAAAATGTTATATTACATTATTTTTGGAATAATTTTAGCAACAATTTTACTTTCATTGTTTTTAGAATTTATTCATGAATCCCATGAAAAATTCAAAAAGAAAATAAAATTCATCTCATCTATAATTTTGGTCATTATAATTCTTTTAATAATGACAAGATTTCCAAATATTATATCGGTAATTCCTGCTGTTTTTTTAATTCTATATAGATGGCGAGTTTTTATAAACTTTTTGTTACAAACATTTTTCTTCAAGAAAAGAAGTAACCCTTCCAAGTCATTAAAAAAGGAAGATGCTTACGAAATTCTTGGCTTAAAACAAAATGCTTCAAAAAATGAGATTTTGAAAAGGTATCAAGAATTAATAAAAAAAAATCATCCTGATAAAGGTGGGTCAGAATGGATTACAAAACAAATTAATAAAGCCAGAGATACTCTTTTAGGTTGAGATTTTTTTTTTTTTCTTTAACCTTCAATTTTTATGCAAAGTAAAATAAAAAAAGCTATTTTTCCAATTGCAGGTTTGGGAAGTCGATTTCTTCCTGCAACTAAAACATTAGCAAAGGAAATGTTAATTGTCTTGGATAGACCTATTTTAGAATGGGCTGTGATCGAGGCATCAATGTCTGGGATTGAAGAAATGATTTTTGTAACTTCTTCGAAGAAAAATTCAATAATTGAACATTTTAATAGATCATTAGAGCTTGAAAATTTGTTAAAAAAAAAAAAAAAGAATAATCAGATTTCTTCGGTTCAAAGTCAAAGCGAGCTTGGAAAATTCACTTATGTTATTCAAGATGAACCCAAAGGGCTTGGACATGCTGTATGGTGCGCAAAAAGATTTATTGAGAAAAATGAGAATTTTGTTGTGATGTTACCTGATGACATAATTCTCTCTAAAAAGCCTGTTATAGCACAAATGTTAAAAATTCATGAAAAAACCTCAGGAGGTTCAGTTTTAGCCTTGGAGAAAGTTTCGAAGAAAGAAGTATTTAAATACGGTGTAATTGATTTCACAAAAAAAAAAGATAACTTTTATCAGATAAAAAACCTTGTTGAAAAACCACATCCATCAAAAGCACCCTCAAATCTTACTGTTGTTGGAAGATATATTTTGAACTACAAAGTTTTCGACCTTCTTGAAAAGCAGAAAAAAGGTCATGGAAATGAAATTCAACTAACAGATAGTTTAATTTCCTTGATTGAGAAGCCTGGTTTATATGGTTTAGAATTTGATGGAAATAGGTATGATTGTGGGAACAAGTTAGGTTTTATTGAAGCTAATGTTAATTTCGGATTGAAAGATAAAAATATAAGTAAAAATCTTAGGAATTTATTGAGAAAAATATGAAAATAACAATAGTTGGTACAGGTTATGTTGGCTTAGTCTCTGGAACTTGTTTTGCTGAGTTTGGAGTCACCGTTGTTTGTGTCGATAATAACAAAGAAAAGATTAAAAAGTTAAAAAAAGGTATCATTCCAATATTTGAACCAGGATTAAAAGATCTGGTTAAAAAAAATTTAAAGGAAAAAAGATTGTTTTTTCAGACAAGCATGTCTGAATCGTTGAGAGATTCGGCGGCTGTTTTTATAGCTGTCGGAACTCCATCAAGAAGAGGTGATGGGCATGCAGATTTAAGCTACGTTTATTCTGCTGCGAAGGATATTGCAAAAAATTTGAATAAATATGCAGTAATTGTGAATAAATCAACTGTGCCGATTGGAACTGGAAAAAAAGTTTTTGATATAATAAAAAAAATTAAACCTAAGCTAGAGTTTGATGTGGCATCAAACCCAGAATTTTTAAGAGAGGGATCTGCTATCAATGATTTTATGCGCCCTGATAGAGTAGTTATAGGTTGCGAAACCAAAAGAGCACAAGATATCCTTAAGGAACTTTATAGACCTCTATATCTTTTAGAAACACCTATTTTGTTTACAAAAAGAGAAACAGCTGAGCTTATTAAATATGCGGCGAACTCTTTTTTGGCTACTAAAATTACTTTTATTAATGAAATTGCTGATTTGTGTGAAAAAGTAGGAGCCAATGTCAGTGATGTTTCAACAGGTATTGGACTAGACGGAAGAATAGGCAAAAAATTTCTTCATCCTGGTCCAGGTTATGGCGGCTCTTGTTTCCCAAAAGATACCCTTGCGTTAGTTAAAACTGCGCAAGACTATAAATCGCCATTAACATTAATTGAACATGTTGTTGAAAGTAATAAAAAAAGAAAAAAATTAATACATAAAAGGATTACTAAAATACTTCCTCGAGATAAAACAAAAAGAACTATCTCAGTACTTGGTTTGACTTTTAAGCCCAATACAGATGATATGAGAGATAGCCCAAGTCTAGATCTAATACCTGCGTTAATAAAACAAAACTTTGAAGTTAGAGTTTTTGATCCAGAGGGTATGGAGGAAGCTAAAAAGAGTTTAATTAAATATAAGTCTAAAATTATATGGTGTAAGAATGCATATGAAGCAGCATTAAATGCTGACGTATTAGTAATTCTTACAGAGTGGAACGAATTCAGAGCTTTAGATCTCAAAAAACTTAAAAAACTTTTGAAAAGAAATGTGATAGTTGACCTAAGGAATATTTATAATCCAATAGAGATCAGGGAAAATGGTTTTGAATATTACTCAGTAGGAAGAGTTTTATAGTGACAACTATTAACCACTTTTTTGATGATTCGATAATTCGCTCTTACGATATCAGAGGTATTTTTAACAAAACACTTTTCGAAAAAGATGCAAAAGTAATTGGACAACTATTTGGTTTGGAGGTTGGAAAGAACAAAAAAATCAATGTGGGATATGATGGAAGAAAATCCTCAGAACCACTAAAGGATTCTTTGATTGAAGGAATACTAGAATCTGGAGCAGATGTTTGTGAAGTAGGTCTAGTTCCAACTCCGTTATTATATTTTTCTTCCATTTCAAATAATTCGAGAGGAGGTGTTATGGTAACTGGATCTCATAATCCAAAGAATTATAATGGATTTAAATTTATCTTAGATGGTCTTCCATTTTACGGTAAAGATTTAATAAATTTGAAGAAAAGGGCCCAAAATTTTTTACTTGAAAAGAATATAGGAAAAAAAGAGAAGTTTAATTTTGAATCAGAATATTTAAAAAATATTTTTAATAATTTTTCTCAAGGTAGAAAACTTAATATAGTCTGGGATTCAGGAAATGGTTCAGCCGGTAAAGTCATGGAAAAAATCTCAGGAAAGATTAAAGGACAACAGAAACTTTTATTTAAAGAAATTGACGGGAACTTTCCAAATCATCATCCAGATCCATCTGATCCAGAAAATCTTGTACAATGCATTGCAGAAATAAAAAAAAATAGCTTTGATTTAGGAATAGCTTTTGATGGTGATGGAGATAGAATCGGAGTAATTGATGATACAGGAAGAATTATTGCAGGTGATCTTCTACTTTTAATTATTTCCAAAAGTTTGGTTAAAAAAAATTCTACAGTTATTGGCGATGTAAAATGCAGTCAGGTTTTATTTGATGAAATAGAAAATTTAGGTGGAAAACCTGTTATTTCCCAAACAGGCCATAGTCATGTAAAAATTAATATGAAAAAATACGACGCGGATTTGGCAGGAGAAATGAGTGGTCACATATTTTTTAAATCAAACTATGGGTTTGATGATGCATTATACGCTGCCATTCAACTTATTAAAATTCTTTCAAACTCTAATAAAAAACTTTCCGAACATGTAGATAATATTCCAAAGGTATTTAACACGCCAGAAATTAGAATAGATTGTGAAGATGATAAGAAGTTCACACTAATAAATAATATTTCTAAAAGTCAAAAAAAATTAAATAAAAAAATAGTTGATATTGATGGATTAAGAGTACGATCAGAAGATGGTTGGTGGTTGCTTAGAGCTTCGAATACTCAGCCATGTATTGTCTTGAGATGCGAATCAATCAGTAAAGTTGGATTAAAAAATCAGCTGGTAAAGGTAAAAAAAGCCATCAAAGAATTTGACACAAAAATTTCTCAAAAAATAGTAGTTGAAAATTAAAAAGGATTTTTCTAACTTAATATTGATGTTAAAATTTTTTAATTATGTCTGACGAAAATAAAACAATTTCTACTGGTATAGCGACAAAAGAAAAAGTTGAGGTTCAAAAACCAAAATTGTATAAAGTAATTTTGTTAAATGATGATTATACTCCAATGGAATATGTAGTTAAATTATTGCGAATAATTTTCAAGAAAAGCGAAGATGAAGCTGTAAATATAATGCTAATGGTTCACAAAAAAGGCTCTGGTATATGTGGTATATTTACGAAAGAAGTAGCTGAAACAAAAGTGGAAACAGTTTTAAAAATGGCACAAAGTGATCAACATCCTCTTAAATGTATTATGGAGCTAGATTAATGATTTCTGATGAATTAGAAAAAACTCTACAAAGAACTCAAAAGTACGCTAAATCCTTCAAACATCAGTACATGACGCTCGAACATTTGCTTTTCTCTATGCTTGACGATAGTGATGTAATAAAGGTTTTGGATGCATGTGTTATCGACAAAGATAAACTAAAAAAAAATCTAGAAAAATTTGTAGAAGGTAATCTTAAAGATTTAGTAAATGAATCTATAGAAAATGAAATCAAACCTACATTAGGTTTTCAGAGAGTAATTCAAAGGGCAGTTATTCACGTCCAGTCCTCAGGGAAGGAAGAAGCTAATGCTGCAAATGTTTTAGTTGCAATATTTAGTGAAAGGGAATCTCATGCTGTCTATTTTCTTCAACAAGAAAATCTAAATCGATTAGATGTAGTTAATTATTTGTCGCACGGTATTGAGAAAGAAAATGAGAAGGATGATTTTGAACAAATCATGAACGATTATTCAGAAGACAATCAACAAAAAAAATCAAATGAAATTATTGAAAAGTTTTGTGTGGATTTAAACAAAAAGGCTGCGTCCGGTAAGATCGACCCAATAATTGGGAGAGAAAATGAAATTAATAGAACGATTCATGTTCTTGCAAGAAGAAATAAAAATAACCCTATATTCGTTGGAGATCCTGGTGTAGGTAAAACAGCTTTAGCGGAGGGCTTGGCTTTGAAGATTATAAAAAAAGAAGTACCTAGCTCACTTTTAGATTCAAAAATCTTTTCTCTTGATCTAGGTGCCTTGTTAGCGGGCACAAAGTTTAGAGGGGATTTTGAGGAACGTCTAAAAAAAGTGATTGATTTTTTTCATAAATTTGAGAACAATATTTTATTTATTGACGAAATCCATACACTCATTGGTGCAGGTGGAACCAGTTCAGGCTCTATGGACGCCTCTAATATTTTAAAACCAGCCCTCACCAAGGGTAATTTCAAGTGTATTGGTTCAACTACTTACAGCGAATACAGAAATTATTTCGAAAAAGACAGAGCTTTATGTAGAAGATTCCAAAAGATTGATGTTGACGAACCTTCAGTTGAGGATTCTATAAAGATTCTTGATGGACTAAAATCATATTATGAAAATTATCACGGTGTGAAATTTGACGAAGATTGCTCTAAAGAGGCTGTTAATCTCTCCAAAAAATATTTGATTAATCTTAAACTTCCAGACAACGCATTAGATGTTTTAGACGAAACTGCGGCTGCTATAAAAATCAACGATTCACGTTCATCTAAAAATATATGTAAGTTAGACATTCAGAAAACTATATCTAAGATAGCTAATATTCCTGAGAATAGCATTAAATCCGATGATAAAGTCAAACTTAAAAGTTTAGAAAGAGATTTAAAGACTTTGATATTCGGTCAGGACAAAGCTATTAAGGTCGTTTCGTCATGTATAAAACTCTCAAAAGTTGGTTTAAGAAATAATGAAAAACCAATTGGCTCTTTTTTATTTGCAGGTCCAACAGGGGTAGGCAAAACCGAGCTCACTAAACAGTTAGCAAACACTATGAAGATGAATTTTGTCAGATTTGATATGTCTGAATACATGGAAAGGCACAGTGTGTCCAAACTTATTGGAGCCCCTCCCGGATACGTTGGATTCGATCAAGGTGGACTTTTAACTGATGCTGTAGACAAAAACCCTTATTCTGTAGTTCTGCTTGACGAAATAGAAAAAGCACACCCCGACCTTTTTAATATTTTACTCCAGGTCATGGACTATGGTAAACTTACAGATCATCTTGGAAAAAAAGTAGACTTTACAAATGCTATCCTCATCATGACTAGTAATATTGGTGCAGAGGACATTGTAAAAGAGAAAGTTGGATTTTTGGGAGAAAATGTCAAAGATGATAACCAAAAAGCTATTTCGAAATTTTTCAGTCCTGAGTTTAGAAATAGACTCGATTCAATTGTGAATTTCGAAATGTTGAACAAACAAAACGCCATTAAAGTAGTTGATAAGTTTTTAATGGAGTTAGAATCGATTCTAATAAATAAAAATATTACTTTAAGCATAAGCGAAGAAGCTAAATCGAAGATTTTAGAATTAGGGTTTAACAATATTAATGGGGCTAGACCAATGGCCAGAGTGATCGAAGAAAAAATAAAACTACCACTAGCGAACATTATGTTAAAGAAAAATGATAAATTAAGTAATGTTAAGATAGACTTCTGTAACGAAGTTAAAACTTTTAAATTTTCATTTACTAATCAAAAAAACAAATTAATTACCGTTTTCGCTGAAAGGTGAAAATTTTGATAGATAATCTGCTACTTCAATAGTTTTTTTATTTTCCTTTGTAAGAAATTCTTTAATAGGTTTGCTCAAAGTTTCGTTGTTAAACCAGTGGTTGCTGTACGTGAGATTGGGTAAATATCCCCTAGAAATTTTGTGTTCGCCTTGAGCGCCAGCTTCTACTTTTTTTAATTTATTTTTTATTGCATACTCAATTGCCTGATAATAACACAACTCAAAATGTAAATAAGGTACATTTTCAGTACATCCCCAGTATCTTCCATAAAGTATTTCATTGCCAACAAAATGGACAGAACAACCTAATAATCTTTGATTTTTATAAGCCGAAATTAATAGAATTTTTTTTTCATTTTTTGTTCTGATAAGACCCTTGAAAAAATCAAAGTTTAGATATGGTCTGGACCACTTTTTTTCTATTGTATTAAGATAACAGAAATATAGGTTCTTAATATCTTTTTCATTAATTTTGTCTCCTTCTTTAATTAAAAATGAAACACCATGATCTTTAAGGAATCTCCTTTCTTTAATAATTGTTTTTTTCTTTCTACTTTTCATTGAATTGAGGAAATCATCAAAATCGGAAAAAGAATTGTTTCCCCAGTGATATTGAATACCAATCCTTTTCAAGAATTTATATTCTTCTAGTTTTTTTGAAGTTTTAGAATCAATGAAATTTGCATGAAAAGAAGATATATTCTGTTCTTTTATAACTTTTAAAATAAGATTAATGATTTTATCTTGGTCAACAGAATTTTTTGAATAAATAAATTTAAGCCTTGTAACTGGAGTAAATGGTATTCCGGATAGATATTTTGGAAAATAGTTTGAACCAATTTGATAATATGCATTTTCAAACATATGGTCAAAGATGTATTCACCATTAGAATTTAATTTTTTAAAATTTGGTACAAATGCAACAATCTCATTATTTTCTTTAAAAATAAAATGCTGTGGAATCCAACCTGAATTTTCATCAGTACATTTTGAATCTTCTAATAACTTAAAAAAGCTATACTTTAAGAAAGGTGAGTTGTCAGAAAAGTTGTTTTTACAAAAGTATTCTGCATTTTTTATAGAAGAAATTAATTCAATTTTCATTTTGGTTTATATATGAAATAGAAAATATTCCTTCAATTTCAACTGGAGAGTTTTTAGGTAAACTCGAAACCCCTATAGCTAATCTGCTATGTTTTCCATTTAATCCTAATACTTTAATAATATAATCTGATGTAAAATTTAATAAAGATGAATGATCATCAAATTCTTGATCACAATTAAAATAGCCCTTAATAGAACAACACTTAACATTCTTTACTTTTTTTTTTGAATCTTTTATACAATCATTTAGATTCCACAAAAGGTTTGAAGTCGTAATTTCCATTACTTTTCTATATTCACTTAAAAGTATTGTTTTTTTAATTTTTCCTGGGGACTCAATTCCGTTTGTAGTGATTGGAAGTTGACCTGATATAAACACAAAATTATTACTTAATACGAATGGAAGATAATTTGCAAGTGAGCTGTTTCTTGGTAGATATCTTTTTATATTGCATTCATTTAATCTGTTTTCAAAAAAATCATTCATCAATTTCATGATTGCAAGTTAAGCATTTATATTTTTTTGATTCTTTATACATTGTAAAATTTCCACATTTGTCACAGGGATCCCCTTCAAATGTGTAAGAACTTTGAATTTTCTTAGCTTTAGATTTTTCATTTTTATTAGTTATTAAAGTAAGATTGTTATCGAACACTTTTTTTCTTATGTATCCTTTACTTGTAAATTCTTTTAAGACAATTTCAGCGTCTTTCTTTTTACTTTTAACGTTTTCATTAGGAAGAAGTTCCGTAGTTTCATTTTGATCATGATTACTAAAATCGTCTCTTCCTAAATATGATATAGCTAATTCTTTGAAAATATAATCCAGCACTGATGTCGAAAACTTTATTTCTGTATTACCATAAACCTGACCGCTTGGTTCAAATCGTGTAAAGGTAAAAGCTTCAACAAATTCTTCCAATGGTACTCCATATTGTAGTGCAATTGAAACTGCTATTGCAAAATTGTTCATTAAACTTCTAAATGCCGCACCTTCTTTATGCATATCAATGAATATTTCACCTATTGAACCATTCATATATTCGCCAGTTCTTAAGTAAACCTTGTGTTTGTTAATTGAAGCCTTTTGTGTGTAACCTTTTCTTCTGTGTGGAAGTTTTCTTCGATAAGCTGAATTGTTTTTATCGATATCTTTTCCTAAAATATCTTTTATTTGTTCCATTAAAATTTTTTTATCATTGTCTATCTTTTTCAATACAGTTTTTATATCTTTATTATTTCCGTCAACAAAATGATGGATATTTTTTTCAACAAAGTTGTCGATAAAGTTTTTTAATTCGTTATATTTATTCATAAGGTAAAATAATAATAATTAATAAAATGAGCTTATCATATAATTCTTGGTTTTTTAAAATATATTGTAACTTTTTCGCAAAAAAAATTGGTGTAGACAATTACGGAAATCAATATTTTCAAAAAAAAAAACCTTCTCAAAAAAATAATTTTAGACAAAGAAGGTTTGTTATTTACAACGGAAATGTTGAGGCAAGTAAAATTCCTCAAGAATGGAATGCGTGGCTCCATCATATAACTGATGAAATACCAGACTTGAAAGCCAACAAGCCGTTCTGGATTAAAGAACACATACCAAATCTTACCGGAACCCCTTTTGCCTATGAGTACAAAGATAAAAAGGATTCTTCAAAAATTAAAAATATATATTCAATATGGAAACCGAAAAAAAAATAAGAATAAAAAAGTTTGTTTTCGGAATTATTGCATTTACAATTCTGCTCAACCTTGTTTTTACCGAAAAAAATGCAGCGGGAGGGGATGTAAATAACTATTTTGCAACATTTAACAAAATTGATGGAGTTTCAATTGGCACAGATGTCGTCATCTCTGGAATCAAAGTAGGTGAAGTAAAAGAAATTTTTACTGAAAATAATTATCCCCAAATATCAATGAATGTAAATAAGAATATAGAGATTTCTGATGATTCGTCTATTTCAGTTCAAACAGATGGACTTTTTGGAAAAAAATTTCTTTTAATTGAAATTGGGGGGAATAATGTGCACTTGAAAAATGGTGAAAAGTTTTCTTTTTCTGAGGATTCGATTGTAATAGAAGAACTTTTAGAAAAAATAATATTAATCGGTGAAAAAAATAAAGGTTTATGAAACAAAATTATATTGAAACAATTTTAGGTGGACTAACATTCTTAATTGCTATTTCTTTCCTATTTAAATTCATGGAAGTAAACTCAGATAAAAAATCCCAAGATTCGTATCTCTTAAAAGCCAAATTTATAAAGGTGGGGGGCGTAGTGATTGGTAACGATGTAAAGATGAGTGGTGTGAAGATTGGAGTTGTAAGTAATGTTATGCTTGATGAAGAATATTTTGCAGAAGTAACTTTTAAGGTATATTCAACAATTAATATTCCCGAAGAAGTGAGTATTAAGGTTGCTAATGATGGTATACTTGGTAATAAATATCTATCAATTACACCAATTAACAGAGATAATAATAATTTTTTGAAAGCTAATAGTGAAATTAAAAATGTAAAAGATTTTGAATCGATTGAGGATCAGGTAAGCAGAATAATTTTTTTAGCAACTCAATAAATATGAATAAATCAAATGAAAAAGAATTTTTATGGTTTGACAAAAACAATAAAATTATTTCGTGCGAGGAAACCAACAAAGTTCTAAACGAAAATTTTATTGAGGTTTCATCAGTTCTTCAGAGTGCTTTCGACGACGCAGTTTTGATTGGTTGTGACGAAGACGATTTTAAAAAAAAAGTTATAAAGTTAGTGAATAGTTTAGAGTTTTCAATCGGTAAAGAATGAAGTTTCTTATTTATTTTACAGCTTATTTTTTTGCAAATTACAATCTATTAATTACACAAGAAGTTGAGTGTCAAGGAGCAGTTTTAAGAGTTTTAAACAAAACAACAAATGAAAAAAATTATTTCACTACTCCGCTTTCTCAAACAATAGAACTTTACAATTCAACCATTGTAATCCACAGATGTGTAAAATTAGAAAATGAAGGAAAAAATGATGAGATAGCACTTATGACTCATAAACTGAAAAATAAATTTAATAAAGAGGAGGTTTTTTTGGGATGGATTTTTAAATCAACTCAATATTTAAATTCTCCCAACGATCCAATTTATGATATCAGACTTGAAGAATGTCTAATTGAGGATCCGATTTTTTTA
>CABZMK010000025.1 GCA_902526865.1 uncultured Alphaproteobacteria bacterium | reverse complement strand
TTGCAAATATGCCAAGAGAAACAAAAATCTGCGTATTAGAGCTTGGAATGAATTCTCCAGGTGAAATAAAAAAATTATCAGAAATTGCCAAACCAAATGTTGGTATTATAACAAATATAGGTACAGCCCATGCTGCTAACTTCAAAGATCTAAAAAATATTGCAAAAGAAAAAGCTGATATTTTTAGTTTTTTCGATCACACATCAATAGCAATTATTCCTTTCGAAACAGATTATTATAATCTCATATCAAAAAAAGCGTCACAAAAAACAAAGCTAATTTATTCTTTTGGTCAAAATAAGAATTGTGACCTCAGAATCATAACAAGAGAAAAATCAGTCTCTAAATTAATGGTTATCGATAAAGAGTTTAATTTTAAGAATAATCAATCATCTGGTAACTGGGAACAAAATATTATCATAATTCTTGGATTAATAAGAATCTTAAATATAAAAATAAAAAACATCATACCATCAATAATGAAACTCACACCTATTGAAGGTCGTGGCAAAAAGTTTCAGATCACTTATAAAAAAAAATCTTTCACCCTAATCGATGAATCTTATAATTCAAGTCCTGAATCATTAGCAAAAGCAATAGAAAACCTAAAGAACTTAAAATTCAATCATACCAGAAAAATATGTGTGATCGGAGATATGTTAGAGTTAGGAAGAATGTCTAAATCTTGTCACCTACAAATTGTTGAAAATCTTCTGAACACCAAACCAGATATAATTTTAACTGTTGGAAAACATTCTTATGCAATCTTTGAAAAACTTCCTGAAAATTTTTTGAAGTTTCATTTTAAAAATTATAAAAATGTTTTTGATAAATTATTAAGCATCATTGAAAATGACGATATAATAATGATAAAGGGATCAAATTCAACTAATCTTAATTTGGTCTCAAAAAGATTAATCGAGCTCAAATAACAATGCTTTACTATTTCCTAACACCATATATAGAAAATTTTAACTTTCTTAATTTATTTAATTATCTTACATTTCGAGCAGGTGGAGCTCTTTTTACGGCTTTTTTCATATCTCTTCTTCTCGGTCCAAGATTTATAAAAAAACTCAAAAGTGTGCAGAAGAAAGGTCAACCCATAAGACTAGACGGTCCAAAAAGTCATCTCGTTAACAAAGCTGGTACTCCAACTATGGGTGGCATGTTAATCCTCATCTCTTTATTCATTTCGATATTATTTTGGTCAGATCTAACTAGTAACATCGTATGGTTAATTTTTAGTATTACAATTTTATTTGGGTTGATTGGTGCTCTCGATGACTACAGCAAACTAAAAAATAATAATCCTGATGGATTCAAGGCCTCTTATAGATTAATTGTTGAATTTTTAATATGTTTTTTGTTTGTTTTTCTTTTTAACAAAATTGTAAATCCAGATTTAGTTAACATTGTTTTTATTCCATTCACAAAGGGATTTTTTATTGATCTAGGCAATTTTTACTATATTTTTGCTGCAATTGTAATTGTTGGCAGTGCAAATGCAGTCAACTTAACCGACGGTTTAGACGGGTTAGCCATCGGACCAATAATGATAACAACTCTATCTTTTGCTTTCATAGCATATTTTACAGGTAACTTAATTTACTCAGAATATCTAAAAATACCTTATGTAAGTGATACCGGAGAGCTAGTAATTATTTGTGCCTCATTAATAGGTGCAGGTTTAGGATTTCTTTGGTTTAATGCTCCGCCAGCAATGGTTTTTATGGGAGACACTGGCTCCTTGTCAATAGGCGGCACTATTGGGGCAATTGCTGTTGCAACAAAACATGAGATAATTCTTTCATTAATCGGAGGAATCTTTGTGCTTGAAGCATTGTCAGTTTTTGCTCAAATAATCTCATTTAAACTTACGGGTAAAAGGATTTTCAGGATGGCACCAATTCATCATCATTTCGAGCAAAAAGGATGGTCTGAGGCAACGATAGTTATAAGATTCTGGATTATTTCAATTATTTTAGCACTTCTTGGTCTTGCTAGTTTGAAGCTTAGATGATTAGACAAATTAATTCAGAAATTTTTATATTGGGTATGGGTATTTCAGGCATCTCTTTAGCCAAATATCTGATGAAAAAGAAAATACCAGTAACATGTTGGGATGATAACCCAGAAAAGAGAAAAGTTACTCACTCATTAAAAATTAAAATCAATAATATGACACCAGAAACACTTAAAAATTGTAACTATTTGGTTATAAGTCCTGGTATTAATCATCAAAAAAAAAGACCTCATCAAGCCGTCAAAATAGCAAGAAGCCTAGACATTAAAATCGTAACAGATCTAGAGTTTTTAAAGATTCTAAATATAAAAAATCCACTAATCGGTGTAACTGGAACGAATGGAAAGTCTACTACTACCCATTTTATAAGCCAAATTTTATCTTATAAGAATTTTCGGGACTCAAAATGTTGCGGAAATATTGGAACACCATTTACTGACTTAAAAATAAATAAAAAAACATTGTTAGTTGTAGAAGTCTCATCTTATCAATTAGCTAAAATAGATAAACTAAATTTTGATTATGCTTTTCTTTTAAATATATCAAAGGATCATATTGAGTGGCATGGGACATTTAAAAAATATATGGATTCCAAACTAAATATTTTTAAAAATCAAACAAAGAAAAGTTTCGCTGTAATTTGTATTGATGATATTAATTGCAGAAGAATAGCTTATAATTTTAAAAAAAATTTTAATTCAAAACTTATTCTAATTAGTTGTAAGTATACTGAAAATGTTGACATATACTTGAAAATTCAAAACGATAAAATTAAAATATTTAATAATATATCAAAAGAAAATATTGAGATTTCTATAAACAAATTAAGATTTGTAAAAGCTCAACATAATTTTCAGAATCTATTAGCAGCTTATGCATCTAGTTTTCTACTTAACCAAAAGACAGACGATTTTTTGAGTTCTATTAAAAAATATTCACACATTAGAACATAGAATCGAATTCTCGGGTACATTTAAAAATATTAATTTTTATAATGATAGTAAATCAACAAATGTAAATTCAGCAAAAACTGCAATTAAATCATTTAAAAATATCTTTTGGATATTAGGTGGGAGAGAAAAAAAAGGTGGACTTAAAGGGATAGAAAACAATTTGGGAAATATACTTAAAGCATATGTGTTCGGTGAATGCAGTGAAAACTTTAAAAAATTTTTAGTTAAAAATTCAATTATCTGCCTAGAGTTCAGAACTTTAAGGGAGTCATTTAATCAAGCATTTAAAGATGCAATAAAGAAAAAAATGAGTATTAATATTCTTCTTTCCCCTGCTTGTTCATCATTCGATCAATTTAATAATTTTGAAGATAGGGGTAAAGAATTCAAACAATTAGTTTCAGAAAAAATAAAAATAAGTGATTAATAACATAAACCCTTTAAAAAATTATAATTGGTGGAGTAATATTGATAAATTGATACTCATTTCTACTCTTCTACTTTTACTTTTTGGTGTTATATCAATGTCCAGTATTAATCAGCATTTTGACGGAAAATTTTATTTTCCCCCTGATCTTCTTCTAAAAAAACATTTAATATTTTGTATTGTTGGTTTAGTAATAATTTTTGTATTATCTCAATTTTCTTTAAAGCACGCAATCTACACCTCTTTATTCATTTTTGTTTTAAGTATTGTTTTATGTGTTGCTGCTATTTTTTTCTTCCCAGAAACAAAAGGTGCTAATAGATGGGTTAAATTTTATAACTTTTCATTCCAGCCATCCGAACTTCTCAAACCATCATTTATTGTTCTAAGTGCGGTATTGCTTGGGAGGTATAAAATCAAAAATGATTATTCATTTATCTTAAATATTTTATGTTTAATAATTATTTCTTCTATTCTAATTCTTCAACCTGATTTTGGAATGTTTATTTTGATATTTGCCGTTTGGTTAATACAAATTTTATCTTCTAATATTAATTTAAAAATAATAATTCCAATTGTTTTAAGTTTTATTTTAGTTTTTTTATTATGTTTTTTTAATTTAGAACATGTAAAATTCAGGATTATGAATTTTTTCTTTTCTGAAGTTGGAGATAATTATCAAATATCTAAATCCTTAAACTCTTTTGAAAATGGAGGATTATTTGGTAAAGGAATTGGAGAAGGAACTATTGCCAAGAGTCTTCCAGATGTGCACTCTGATTTTATCTTTGCGCTGATTGGTGAAGAGTTAGGAGGATTTTTTGCAATCTTAATTATAGGAGTATATATTGCAATATACGTACGAATTCATATCATATCTCAAAGATCCAATAATTTCTTCATTGTTAACGCACTGACGGGGCTAGCAAATATTTTTATTTTTCAAGCAATAATAAATATTTCCTCATCACTTAATATAATTCCCACAAAAGGAATGACTTTACCCTTTATTTCTTATGGGGGGTCATCATTTATTTCAAGTTCAATTATAATTGGATTTATACTATTACTAGTAAAAGAAGAGAAAAATGGGAAGTAAAGTTTTTCTAATAGCTGGAGGATCAGGAGGTCATCTTTTCCCCGCAATATCTCTTACAGAAACTGATAAAACTTTTGATTACTATTTCTTGATAGATCATAGAATAGAAAAAATTATTAGGAAGAAGAAACTTAAATATTTTAAAATATTTTCTTCTTCATTAAAAATTAATCCACTATTACCAATCATGCTTGCAAAAATTATTTTAGGTTTTTTACAGTCTTTAATTATTTTTATGAAGCACAAACCAAATATCGTCGTTGGTTTTGGAGGATACACCTCTATACCTTCTATACTTGCTGCAAAAATTTTAAAAATTAAGATACTAATTCATGAACAAAACGCAGTAATGGGAAAAACCAATAGATTGTTATCTTATCTTACAAAGAATATTGCTATAACTTTTAGAAATACGAAATATGCAAAAAATTGTTCTATTCATACTGGAATACCTGTAAGACCAAAAAAAAGGACAAGCAGTAAATCAAAATTAAAAAGAATATTTGTGGTTGGAGGAAGTCAAGGTGCAAAAATATTTTCTAAATTGATCCCAAGACTTATTAAAAATTTTAGCAGCAGAGCAAAAAAAAAGTTAATCGTTGTTCAACAAGTTAGAGAAGAAGACATAGAGTTGACAATAAACTCTTATAAAGAAATGAAAATTAAATCAATAATTGAGAATTTCTTTGATGATATTTATGATCAATTCAATAAAGCAGATTTAATTATATCAAGATGTGGTTCATCAACTCTTGCAGAAATAGAATTACACAATAAATTTTCGGTATTATTTCCTCTTCCATCCTCAACGAACAATCATCAATACTACAATGCAGTTGCATTTAAAAAAAATAATCAATGTTTAATTTGTGATGAAAGAAAACTTAATTTAAAAAAAATATCTATAGAAATTGAAAAAATTGTTTTTAAAAAAAAATTACATAAAATAGAATTATCAAGAAAATTAAATCGTAAATTGTCATTATTAAATTTTATTAAAAAAATAATAGTTGAGAATGCTTAAAAAAAGAAATGTTCACTTTATAGGTATCGGTGGAATAGGAATGAGTGCAATTGCTGAGATTCTTTACAGCAAGGGATTCACAGTCTCTGGAAGTGATATAACCGATAATATAATTATTAGAAGATTAAAGAAAAAAGGTATAAAAGTTTTTTCCAAACATGCTAAACAAAATATTAAAAACGTTGATATTGTCGTATATTCCTCTGCCGTAAAATTTTCAAATATAGAGATTAAATCAGCTATTAAAAAAAAAATTCCCTTGTATTCAAGAGCAATGATGCTTGCAGACGTAATGAGACTTAAATCCTCAATTACAGTGTCAGGGTCTCATGGGAAAACCACATCAACCTCACTAATTTCTTGTATTTTAGAAAGAGCTAATTTTGATCCGACAATAATAAATGGGGGTATCATAAATGGCATTGGGGCAAATGCAAAGTTAGGGGATGGTGAGTGGATTGTTGCTGAAGCTGATGAATCAGATGGCTCATTTACAATGTTACCATCTACTATTGGCGTTATTAACAATATTGATTTAGAACACCTTGATTATTATAAAAATTTAGATGATATTAAAGAATCGTTCATAAAATATGCAAATAACATCCCTTTTTACGGATTTTTATCAATTAATATTGACGACAAAAATATATTTAGCATTTTTGATAAAATAAATCACAAGCAAATTTATACTTATGGTTTCTCAAAAAAAGCAAACTTCAGGGCTACAAACGTACAAATTGTAAAAAAAAATAATACTTTTTTTTCTTGCTTCGATATCGTTAATAATATTAAGAAAAAAATTTTAAAAAAAGTATTAATCCCTCTTATAGGATCTCACAATATTTCTAATACTTTAGCAGCGTATAGTATTTCAAAAGGTTTAAAAATTAATGACTCACTTATTAAAGATGCCTTGAAAACCTTTAAAGGTGTAAAAAGAAGATTCTCAATTATCTATAAAAGCTCAGACACTTTGATAATTGATGATTACGCACATCACCCTAAAGAAATTAAGATGACACTTTATGCTTTAAAAAAAATTACAAAAAATAAATTAATTGCTGTTTTTGAACCCCATAGATTTAGTAGAATCAAAGAATTAAAAGAAGATTTTATAAATAGTTTTGAAAATGCAGATATCATTTTTGTCTTACCAATCTATACTGCTGGAGAAAAGCCCATAAAAACAATTAATAACTTTGAATTATCAAAACTATTAAAAAAAAAATATAAAGAAAAAATAATTTCCTCAATTAATGGTACAAAATCTAATTTCAATGAAATTAAAAAAATAATTTCAAGAAAAGACAATATTATTTTTTTAGGAGCCGGTTTTAGTTCTGGTATAGCTGAAGAATTTAAAAATTTTATTGAAAAAAATGAATAATAAATCCTCTCTATTAAAATCTTTAAAGTTTAACTATCAACTCGGGAAAAGGACTTGGTTTGGAACTGGAGGAAATTGCAAACTATTTCTAGAAGTAAATTCAATAAATCAATTAATAAACACAATTAGAATAGCTAAGAAATTTCTACCAATTTTGGTAATAGGTTCAGGGTCGAATGTGATAATTAGAGATGGAGGTTTTAAAGGAATTGTTATAAAATTAGGAGGGAATTTCAGAAAAATTGAAATTGATAAAAGTAATTCCGTACTTTCTGTTGGAGCAGGTACAAAAGACTTGGAGGTTGCAAAATTTTGTGTTGAAAAAAATATCTCAGGATTGGAGTTTTTAAGCGGTATTCCTGGAACAATAGGTGGAAATATAAAAATGAATGCAGGGTGTTATGGAAATCAAATCAGTGACAATTTAATTGATTGCACGATAATTGATGAAAAACTAAACAAAAAAATAGTTAAAAAAAAAGAAATAGAATTTCATTACAGGAAAAGTTCTTTTGATAATGGACAGATCATAATTGAAGCAAGATTTAAAATTCAAAAGAATAATAAATCAAAAATTAAAAAAAAAATCTCAACTATATCAGATAAAAGAAAAAAATCTCAACCGGTTTCATCTAGAACAGGAGGAAGTACATTCACAAATCCTAATTCATATCCCGCGTGGAAACTCATTGATGAAATAGATTACAGAGGAAAACAACTGGGTGGAGCAAAAGTATCAAATCTTCATTCAAATTTTCTAATAAATTACAAGAATGCTTCATCTTTAGATCTGGAAATGCTCGGTGAAGAAATCAAAAATAAAGTTTGGGAAAAAAGAAGAATTAATTTGAAATGGGAGTTGATAAGAATTGGTGAATTTAAGAAAGTCTGAAAAAATTTCAGTATTAAGAGGAGGAATCTCTGATGAAAAAGAGATTTCTATTTTAACTGCTAATCAAGTATACAAAACCTTACAAAAAAAATATAACACAACATTAATTGATGTTGATCATGATTGTAATAAACTAATTAATGACTTAATTAAATCAAAACCAGATAAAGTTTTTAATTGTTTGCATGGAATATTCGGCGAAGACGGTCAATTACAATCAATTTTAAATTATTTAAAAATTCCTTATACGCATTCAGGAGTTTTGGCGTCATCAATAGCTATGAACAAAGTTATATCAAAATACTTCTATAAATCATTGGGAATCAAATTTCCCCAAAATTATGATATAAATAGCAAATTTACCAACTCTTCATATCCATTAATAGTTAAACCTATATGCGGAGGATCTAGTAAAAATTTACTCAAGATTGAAAATGAAAAACAATTAAATGATTTTAAAAACAATGATACTGAACTTCATAAGTACATGGTTGAGGAATTTATTAACGGAAGGGAAATTACAGTTGGAATACTTGAAGATAAAATATGTGAGATCATGGAAATTGTCTTTGACAGTGAAATCTATGACTTTAAAAATAAATACCAGACGATTGCTAAACATGTTCTTGACCCTAAATTGCCAGAAAATGTAAAACAAAAATTAAAAGATATTTCTTTGAAGATTCACAGGGCACTGAATTGCAAATGTATTTCGAGATTAGATTTTAGGTATAATAATAAATCAAAAGAATTGTTTCTTTTAGAGATAAACACACAACCCGGTCTAACTCAAAACTCACTTTTACCTGAAATGGCTAAAAGCAAAGGAATAGATTTCCTTAAACTATGTGAAATTTTACTAACATCTGCAGAATGCGAATTTCTATAATATTTTTATTAGCTTTGATTACAATACTTGCAGCAACTTTTGTAATAAAAAGCAATGATATAAAAGAGATTTTCAAGAAAAAAAAAATAAAAGTTATAGAATTAATACATAACGATAAAATTTCCAAAGATTATTTCTTTAAAAAAATAAGTGTTAAAGAAGGACAAAGCTTTTGGAAATTCAATCCCTTCAAATTAAAAAAAGATTTAGAAAACTTTAATGAAATAAAAAATTTCAATTTTCATTTAAACTGGAGTGGGATACTACAAATCGAAATTGATGAAAAAGAACCATTTATGATTTGGATAAGAGATGAAAACATTAATTTTATAGATTTTAATGGTAGTATTTTGAAGTTTGATATAGAGGGAGAGAAAGATAGTATAATTAAACTTTTCGGGAATAATGCTAATTTGCAAATCTCAAAATTAAATAATCTTTTATTTAAAAAAAGAAAAACTTTAAGTAGCATAAATAGTATATTTTACCAAAGTAATATTGGATGGAAATTAATCTTGCACAACAAAAAGTGTGTTTTACTTCCACTAAAAAAACTTGAAAAAGTTTTAGATATATTTCAAGATATAACAAACTCAGAGTTGTATAGCCAATTTAATTTGTTTGATTTAAGAGTTTTTAATAGGGTTTATATGAGTAATAAAAAATGTTAAATATTATCCAAAGTAAACAAAAATATTGCGTTTTTGACATTGGTACCGACAAACTAGTCTGCCTTTTTTTCAAAATAAAAGATAACAAACCTTACATACTAGGAATGGATCATCAAAAAAGTAACGGTTTCTTAAATAACAATGAAATTGATCAACACAAACTTTCCCTTACAATTGCAAAAGCTGTTAAAAAAAGCTTGCCCAAAAACTCAGAAATTAATGATTATAAATGTTTCAGCAACTTAACAGATGTAAATTTAATAAGTAAAAAAAATTACAGTGAAATTTATTCTGGAAAAATTGCAATTACTAAAAAAGATATCAGAAAAATTTTTAGAAAGTCAATTATAGAATCAAAATTAAGAGGTAGATACCTTGTACATTCTTATCCTTTGAACTTTAGAATTAACAATAAAATTATTAATGATCCGTTAGGACAAGAATGTGATAAATTAGGAATGCTTTCATTCAATGTTTACAGTAGTTATAATTTATTTGAAATTATAAATAAATGTTTTAAGAATCAAAAAATTAATATAAAAAGTTATTTTGACTCTGGTATAGCTTCCTCACATGCGAACTTAACCAATTCAGAAAAAACTAAAGGTGTCGCATGTATTGACATTGGTGCGAAAACTTCAAAAATTGCTGTTTTTGTTGACGAGAAGATCGTATACACAAAGGTAATAGCAATAGGTGGCGAACATGTAACCAATGATATAGCTAAGGGTCTCGAGATTTCAAGAGAATCAGCAGAGCATTCAAAAATCATTTATGGGACTCTAAACCTTACTTTTAACGAAAAAATAGAAATTAATGCTGAAAATTTTAACAATAAAACAATAAGTAGGAATTTACTTTATGGAATTATCAAGCCAAGATATGAAGAAATATTTGAAATTATAAGAGACCACATGTTTGATGATATTTATGCCAGAGTAAGTATTAAATCAATTGTAATCACAGGAGGTGCAAGTAAAATTTACGGATTAAAAGACATTTCTGAAAGTATATTTAACAGAAGAGTTAGGATAGGCTCTAATAGAAATAAAGAAAGTTTTTTTCATAATAAACCTGAATTTAGCACAATATTAGGTTTAATAAAGTTAGCACGTGAAAATAATGAGTTTAATAATTTTAACGAATTAACAAAAAATAATTTTTTTACAGCATTTGATAAACTTGAAAATTGGATAGAGGAAAGTTACGCATAAATTTTGAAACAAATTGTAACTTTTTGTGATTTGAATATTTGTTAGAATTTCGTTTACAATTAGTAATGCTACAAGCAAGAAATAAAATTGAAAGCAAACAACTATTTACAGAGTCCACTCTTCCCAAGTTTTTGACTGCAGTAAGACAAAAAACTTTACAAAATGAAATAGTTTTTAAGGGAATTGGTCTTCACACCGGCAATAAAGTATCAATGAAAATTTTTCCTGCAAGCGAAAATACTGGAATTATATTTAGACGTAAGATAGGAAATAAAATCATTTCAATTAAAGCAGATTATAGAAACGTAAGGTCGACAAAGCTTTGTACTCTTTTATCAGATAGAAATGGAAATTCTGTTTCAACTGTCGAACATATTCTATCAGCAATTTATGCATTTGAAATTGATAATGTTGTTATAGAATTAACTTCAAACGAAATTCCAGTGTATGACGGATCTGCTCAAGATTTTGTAAAGAAAATTAAAGAGGTTGGTTTTGAAGAACAGGAATCCTTCAAAAAATTTATTAAGATAAAAAAACCTGTAGAAGTAAAATTAGGGAGAAAATACGCCAGAGTTTCTCCATTCGACAACACTCTTATTTCAACTAAAATTGATTATGAACACAAATTAATCGGGAAACAAAGTATTTCAGTAATGCTTACACCTCAAATTTATGAATCTCAAATTTGTAAGGCTAGAACATTTGGCTTTCTAAAGGATGTAGAGAATCTTAGAAAAAATAAATTAGCTCTTGGGGGAAGTTTAGACAACGCAATTGTATTAGACGAAGATAAAGTATTAAATAAAGACGGACTAAGATTTAGCGATGAATTTGTTCGTCACAAACTTCTTGACTTTATTGGTGATATTTCTCTGTCAGGTTATAGAATGTTAGGTTCTTTTTTTTCATCACATCCTGGACATGAAACAAACATTCAGCTCTTGAAAAGAGTTTTTCAATCTCCCAATAATTGGGAGCTAGTCTGTTCTAATTAAATTAAAATCTTCTTTATAAATAAATTAAATCATTTAAAAATAATTAGCATGAATATAAATATGCTAATCCTCACTTTGATTTTGTTTTTTTCTTCTTGTTCTTCAGATAAAGAAATTAAAACATCTATATCTTCTTCAGACGATGTATCTTTGTATAATTTAGGAATGAAAGATTTAAAAAAAAGGAAATACCAAGAAGCAATTGATAATTTCACTGAACTTGAAATTCAATACCCCTACTCAACCTGGGCTTCACGAGGTCAATTGATGATTGGTTTTGCTCACTACTCTTCAAATGAGTATGATGAGGCAATCCTAAGTTTGAGTAAGTTTGTGGAACTTAATCCAAATCATGAATCAATACCTTATGCAATTTATTTAAAAGCCTACTCTTATTTTGAAAGAATTCCAGACATAAATCTTGATCAAAAATTTTCAACCAGAGCTTATGAAGAATTTTCAGAATTGATCAATAGGTATCCAAAATCTAAGTATGCAGTCAAATCCAAAAAACATATAAAAAAACTAAAAAATCATTTGGCAGCCAAGGAAATTAAAGTAGGTAAATATTATCAATCTCAGGGTGATTACTTAGCAGCCGTTAAAAGATATAAAGTTGTTTTGAAAGAATATAGACAATCGACGCAAATACCAGAATCCATTTTTAGATTAATTGAATCTTATGTTTCCATTGGATTAATTAAGCAATCATATTATCTATTCAAAATATTAGAGTATAATTTTCCAAGGTCTCAATGGACTCGTGAAGGATCAAAAATTGTAAAACAATATAAACTTAATAAAAATTTAGCAAAATATAAAAAAAAACAACTTGATCTTAAAAAACTAAAATCATCTGATCTAGATCTACTTTAACTATGATTAGGCATCTATCAATCAACAATTTAATGTTAATAGATAAGATCGAAATGGACTTCGGCATAGGTTTGTGTGTGTTAACTGGAGAAACTGGTGCAGGAAAATCCATGATTCTTGAATCATTAGAGCTTCTATCTGGAAGAAGAGTTAAAACAAATATACGTTCAGATAATGGACAAAAAACTGTAATTACTGCTTTGGTAGAAATTTCAAAATATACCTTAATTAAAAAGGTATTGGATGAACTTGATATTAATGTTGAAGATGAAATAATTATTAAAAGAATAATCGACAGTGACGGTAAAAGTAAAGCTTTGATAAATGATAACCTTGTTAGTTTAACAACTCTAAAAGCAATAACCTCAAATCTTTTTGAAATTCATAGTCAGTTCTCGGAACAGGGATTACTTGACAATTCAACACATATGTCGACATTAGATGATTTTGGTAATTACCAGAGTGAATTAGAAAAACTCGCTGAAACATGGCTAGAATTCAGAGCTACAGAAAAAAAATATGTTGAAGAACAATCTAAATTTGAAGAAATTAAAAATAAGAGAGAAGAATTTGAAATATATTACAATGAATTAAAAAATTTTGAACCAAAAAAAGG
>CABZMK010000024.1 GCA_902526865.1 uncultured Alphaproteobacteria bacterium | reverse complement strand
TTTCATGTTCAAGAGATTTTTATAAAAAAATTGTTAATTCTTGCGGAGGATTAATCTACTCGACTGCTTTACCACCTTCAATTCTAGGCGCAATATCAGCCTCTTTGAAAAAAATAAAAAAAGCATCAAAATTAAGGAAAAAAATTAAAAGTAATTCTGAGTTTCTTTTAGAAAAATTAAAAAGATTAAACTTTGATACAGCAAAATCTAATTCACATATCATTCCTTTGATCTTAAGAAATCGTTCAAAATGTGAAAGTCTAAAAAAATATCTATTTGATCACGGATATTTTGTAAAAGAAATAAGTCCCCCAACAGTACCTTCTGGTTATGATAGAATAAGATTATCTTTAACCGCTAGCATGAGTAGGGTCATTATAAAAAATTTTATAAAACATATTTCAAACTTTAAACACTAATGAAATTTAATTTTTATTTTATTCATGGTTGGGGTTTTGACAAAACTTTTTGGAACTCAGTAAGAAAGAAAGTTGAGTCTCTTGATGTTTGTAAAAACTCAGAATCATTAGATCTTAAATTCTTCTCAAAAACAAAACAAACAAAACTTTTTTTTAAAAGTGATAACAATATTTTCATAGTTCACTCTTATGGTCTTAATTGGTTTTTAAAAAATGACATTCCATGTAGATTATTATTCAACTTTTTTGGAGCGCCAGATTTTGTCAATTATCAAAAAAAACCAAATCTAATTTATAAAAAAATTACCTACATGCATAAACAATTGCTAGAAAATCCTGTCAAAGTTCTTAAAAACTTCTACAAATCATGTAATGTTGAATATTCTTTTCACGAAGTTATTAATATTGAAACTCTCAGAAATGCATTAACAGAACTCCAACGCGAAAATTTTTCCTCAAAGTTTAATAGGTTAAATTTTCCTATTTATACATTTTATTCAACAAATGATAAAGTTTTAGACATTAATGAAGAAAGTATAGATTTTTTAGATAATGATAATCACGATATAAGTTTTTTAAATGAATATGGTCATGGATTTCCAAAGACCAACCCTGAAATATGTTTTAAATTAATTTATAAAGTTCTAGAGAAAATATAGTGGACACATTCAAAAAAAAAGTAAAAGATTCATTTGATCATGGAGCTGATTGTTATGACAAACATTCCAGCATACAAAAAGAAATATCAAAAAATCTATTAGATTTATTTTTTGATGAACTTAAAGAAAATAAAGAAGGATTTTCTTTGTTAGAACTCGGTTGCGGAACAGGGCTTTGTAGTAAAAAAATATCTGAAAATGTAAGTTTAACCAGAATTCACTTATTAGATATTTCTAATAAAATGATTAAAAAATCAAAAATCAGATTTAAGAATCAAAATGTTTTTTTTTTAAAAAACGACTTTGATTTTTTTGATGATTTTGAAAGTTATAATCTAATTGTGTCAAATATGTCACTTCATTGGTCAAAAGATTTTTTAAAGCTTATTAAAAAAATACTAAATTCAATTAAAAAAAATTCTATTTTGCTCCTTTCTTTTCCCAACTCAAGAAGTTTTAATAATTTAAAAACTAAACATCATAAATTAATTAATGATTTTCCAAATGAGAAAAAAATGGAAGATCTTCTAAATAATAAAAAATTTTATTTCACAATGAAAAGGATGATTCATGAGCTAGAATATAAAAATATAATGTTGTTTTTTCAAAGTCTAAAAAAAATAGGAGCTAATGTGAGTAACAATGTATTTAATATCCCAGATCTATATAGTTTGAGAAGAGATAGAGACAAAGTTAGGGTAAACTTTGATATTAGTTATTTTTTTATAAGGAAAATGAAAGACTGATGTCGAAAGGATATTTTATTTCTGGAACCGATACAGGGGTTGGTAAAACTTTAGTAGCTTCAATTTTAGTAAATAAATTTGATGCAATATATTATAAGCCTGTTCAATGTGGTGTTGATAAATTTGGTTATAAAGATTCAGATATAATAAAAAAAAATTGTAATAGAAAAACAATACTTTCAGAAACTTATTTTTTTGAAAAAGGTTTGAGCCCCAATATTGCTGCTGACTTTGAGAAAAAAAAAATTAGAATGGTAAAATTTAAAAAAGTTTTAAATGAAAAATTAAAAAAAAAAATTTTTATTGAGGGCGCTGGCGGATTAAACGTGCCATTGAATGATAAATTGCTCATGATCGATTTAATAAAATTTTTTAATTTACCAGTTATCTTAGTTAGTAGGTCGCAATTAGGAACAATAAACCACACACTCTTGTCGATAAATCTTTTAAAACAAAAAAAAATAACATTATGCGGCATTGTTTTTGTTGGAGATAATGAACCTGAAACTTTTAAGACTATTTCAAAGTTTGGAAAAAAAATTTACGGCAAAAAAATTAATATCATTGCCAAGATACCATTTAAATCAGTTATTAATAAAAAATCAGTTGAAGAAATGAAAACTTTGTTTGGAGTTATATGAAATCAAAAAAACAAATTTTAGCTAAAGATAAAAAATTTCTCTGGCATCCTTTCACACAATCTGCATTTTCTGAAGATCCAATAATTATTAGTTCAGCAAAAGATGAAAAACTTTTTGATATTGAAGGTAAAGAATATATTGATTTAATATCCTCGTGGTGGATAAATACACACGGTCATTGCAGAAACGAAATGGTAAATTCTGTTTTTAATCAGTCCAAAAAATTTGAGCAAGTTCTTTTTGCTGGTTTTACTCACCATCCAGCTGTAGAATTGGCTGCAAGACTTGTTGATATTTTACCAAAAAACTTGTCTCGAGTCTTTTATTCAGATAATGGTTCAACCTCTGTTGAAATAGCGATGAAGGTTGCAATTCAGTATTGGCATAATTTAGGGAAAAAAAAAACAAAATTTGTTGCATTTTCAGGTGGATACCATGGCGACACGTTCGGTGCAATGTCAGTGGGTAAAACAACTGGCTTTTACAAGCCATTTGAGGATATTTTAAATAAAAATTCTTTTATTCCTTTTCCAGAGGATTGGTGGGGAAATAATCAACTTGAAGAAAGCGAAAGATTAGCTATGAATGCTGCCTACAAAATTGTTGAAAAAGAGAAAGGTAAAATTGCTGCTGTAATTTTAGAGCCACTTGTCCAGGGTGCAGGAGGTATGAAAATTTGTAGAAAAGAGTTTTTGGATAAGTTAGTCAAAATGTTTAAAGATTCAGGAATACTCGTAATATTCGATGAGGTGATGACTGGTTTTGGAAGAACCGGAAAAATGTTTGCAACAGACCATTTAACTATGAAACCAGATATAATCTGTTTGGCAAAATCACTTACTGGAGGATTTATTCCTCTTGCAGCTACAGTTTTTAGTGAGGAAATACATAAAGTTTTTGTAGACACTAATTTTAGTAAAACATTTCTTCATGGACATTCATTTTCTGCTAATCCTGTTGCATGTGCAGCAGCACTTAGTTCTCTTAATTTATTTAATGAGGATAAAACTTTTATAAAAATTGAAGAAATTTCTAGAATTCACAATGACTGTTTAAAAAAAATATCAAAACTTCAAAATATTTCAAAAATTCGTAAATTAGGAACAATTGCAGCATTTGATTTTAAAAATATTTCCAATAGCTATGGTTCTTTAGAAAGTAATGAAATGAGAAAGGAATTTCTTGAAAACGGGTTGTTGTTGCGGCCACTAGGAAACACAGTTTATTTTATGCCACCTTATTGTATAAAAAAAGAAAATCTAATTAATTCTTATGAAAAATTAATTGAAATTTTGCAGTAATTTTTTTTTCGTTTAAGATTAAAAAAATGATTGAAAATTTAGATAAAAATATTGAGACATTTCTTAAACCAATTTCCGATTCAATCACTGGCTTTGTTTTTGGAAGTTTCTCTTTTTTTGGAAATCAGATTCCTTTCATCGTTTTATGGCTTGTTTTTGCCAGCCTTTATTTTTCTCTTTATTTTAGATTTGTAAATATTTTCTATTTCAAAAGAGCACTTAAGGTTGCATTTGGTAAATACGATGATCCAAGTCATCCAGGAGAGATTACTCATTTTCAATCTTTTACAGCCGCAATGTCTGGAACAATTGGTCTTGGGAATATTGCTGGTGTTGCAGTTGCTATTTCAATAGGTGGACCTGGTGCAATGTTATGGATGATTATAACAGCTTTTTTTGGTATGACTTTGAAGTTCGTGGAAGTCAGTTTAGGCCACAAATACAGAATAATACACAAAGATGGCACAGTTTCAGGGGGAGCAATTAGATACCTATCAGATGGAATGGGTCAACTGGGTTATGCAAAACTGGGAAAATTTTTAGCAATATTTTTTGCAATTTGTTGCATAGGTGGTTCTTTTGGCGGAGGAAATATGTTTCAGGCAAATCAAGCTTTTCAACAAATTGTTGAGGCAACTGGATCTGAAAATAGCCCTTTATTCAATAAAGGTTGGTTAGGTGGTATAGTTTTTTCTTTTATTGTTGGTTTCATAATTATTGGTGGCATAAAATCAATTGGAAAAGTTACTGAAAGACTTGTTCCACTAATGGCATTTATTTATGTTTTTTCTTGTTTGTACATTATAATCTCCAATTTTGGTTTGATTCCAGAAACAATTTATAAAATATTCTCAAGTGCATTTAACCTTGATGCTTCAGTAGGGGGATTTTTAGGCTCACTTATTGCTGGGGTAAAAAGAGCAGTTTTTTCTAATGAATCAGGGATTGGTTCTGCCCCAATTGCATATGCTCCTGCAAAAAGTGATAATCATTTGAATACCG
Source organism: uncultured Alphaproteobacteria bacterium (assembly GCA_902526865.1). GTDB lineage: Bacteria > Pseudomonadota > Alphaproteobacteria > Methylaequorales > Methylaequoraceae > Methylaequor. The sequence continues at coordinate 9,869 of CABZMK010000024.1, read as the reverse complement.
GTTTCATGTCATTGCTGTCTCCAGTTGTAGATACAGTAATTGTTTGTTCAATGACAGCATTAGTGATTATTATGACAGGTGTTTATGAGAGTAACTCTGGTATACAAGGAGTTGAATTGACCTCGAGAGCATTTGAATCAGTTTTCAGTTGGTTCCCAACAGTATTGGCTTTAGCGATTACCCTTTTTGCTATATCCACCTTAATAACATGGTCATACTACGGCTTGAGATGTTGGACGTATTTATTTGGATTGAGTTCTTTAAGTAAATATTCCTTTAAAATAATTTTCTTAAGTTTTACAGTAATTGGTACTTCGATGAATTTTGAAAGCGTAATAAATTTCTCTGATTCAATGATTTTTGCTATGTCCATTCCAAACATTATAGGATTGTACTTTCTATCATCACAATTAAAATCAGATATATTGAAATTAAAGGAAAATTAATGTGAATAATATTTTAATTGCAAGTGATCATGCTGGATACAAGTTAAAAAAAATTTTAATTGAAGAATTACAGGGCGAAATTAAATTTGAGGACTTAGGTCCTTTTTCTGAAAACTCTGTTGATTATCCTGATTATGCCAGAAAGCTGTCCAAAAAAATTGATTTAAAAAAAGATCTAATAGGAGTTTTGATCTGTGGTTCAGGAATCGGAATGTCAATGGTCGCAAATAGATTTAAAAATGTACGTGCAGCGCTTTGTATGAATAATAAAATGTCAATGTTGGCTAGACAACATAACAATGCTAACATTTTAGTTTTAGGTTCAAGGTTGATTTCTGAGCAAGAAGCTATTAAATGTTTATTAGTATTTTTGAAAACAAACTATGAAGGTGGACGTCATCAAGCTAGACTTGATAAATTTAATCTTGTAGGATAAAACAATATGGAGAAAAAATGACAGGACAACTATTTTTTGAAAGCAGTTTAACACAAACCGATCCAGCAGTCTTAGATGCTATAAAGAAAGAATATCACAGGCAAAACGACCAAATTGAATTGATTGCTTCTGAGAATATTGTGTCAAAGGCAGTTTTAGAGGCACAAGGAACAATACTTACGAATAAATATGCTGAAGGATACTCTGGTAAAAGATACTACGGAGGGTGTGAACATGTCGATGTTGTTGAAGACATTTGCATCGACAGAATTAAAAAATTATTTAGTGCCGGCTTTGCTAACGTACAAGTTCATTCTGGATCTCAGGCAAATCAGGCGGTTTTTTTAGCATTGTTAAAACCAGGCGATACAATAATGGGTATGTCTCTTGCAGCTGGAGGTCATTTAACTCATGGTGCCCCACCAAATGAATCTGGTAAATGGTTCAATGCAATCCAATATGGAGTTAGAAAAGACACAGCTTTAATTGATTATGATGAAGTTGAAAATTTAGCTCTAGAAAATAAACCTAAGTTGATCATTGCAGGAGGTTCATCCTATCCTAGGATAATAGATTTTAAAAAATTTAAAGAAATTGCAGATAAAGTTGGAGCTCTTTTCCTCGTGGATATGGCACATTTTGCTGGTCTAGTTGCTACAGGACTTTATCCCAACCCACTTGAGTTTGCAGACGTTGTAACGTCAACAACACACAAGACACTAAGAGGACCTAGAGGTGGAATAATTCTTACTAATAACGAAGCTCATGCTAAAAAAATTAATTCTGCTGTTTTTCCGGGCTTACAAGGTGGTCCACTCATGCATGTAATATGTGCTAAGGCCGTAGCTTTTGGTGAAGCACTACAACCAGACTTTAAAAAATATATAGAATCAGTAGTTTCAAATTCTAAGACTTTATCCGAAGTCATGCTTGAAAGAGGTTTAGAAGTTGTTTCAGGTGGAACAGACACCCATCTTGTACTAGTAGATTTGAGACCGAAAAAAATAACGGGTAAAGCTGCGGAGAGATCGCTAGAGAATGCCGGCATCACTTGCAACAAGAATGGTGTTCCATTCGATCCAGAAAGTCCTTTTGTAACCTCGGGAATAAGACTGGGAACGCCTGCTGGTACCAGTAGAGGTTTCAGAAAAGAAGAATTTCGTATTGTTGGTAATCTCATCGGAGATGTTTTAGACGGTTTATCCTTAAACCCAGAAGATAATTCAAGGGTTGAAGAGGAAGTAAAATCAAAAGTGAAAGCTTTATGTGAAAAATTTCCAATCTACAGCACTGCCATTTAAACCCCTTTGTTGTAAAAGAAGTTATTCGCTTTTTACTAGAGATAGGTAAGCTATTATATGAGATGTCCATTTTGTGGCCACGAAGAAACCCAAGTAAAGGATTCTAGACCAACAGAAGACAACAGCTCTATCAGAAGGAGGAGGCAATGCCCAGCATGCGGTGCTAGATTTACTACATTCGAGAGAGTACAGCTAAGAGAGTTAATGGTGATAAAAAAAGATAACACCAGAACGATATTTGATAGAGAAAAACTAGTAAGATCCATAAACATTTCTTGCAGAAAACGACCTGTTAACTCTGACAAGATAGAATTAATAACCAATAGTATACAAAGAAGACTAGAGAGTTCAGGTGAAACCGAAATACCTACAAAAGTAATTGGAGAGCTTGTAATGGATGCTCTCAAAGAATTAGATAGAGTAGCTTATTTAAGATTTGCCTCGGTATATAAGGATTTTCAAGAAACAGACGATTTTAGAAAGTTCATTGATAAAAATTTAAATCTCAAAAACGAATAGGACGTGGATTTAGATATAAAATACATCAAAATTAGTACTTTTCTTTTAAAAAAAATAATTGGAACGACTTTTCCCAACCCTCCTGTTGTCTCTTTGATAGTTGAGTCGAATTTAAAAAATAAAATCAATAAGATTGTTTCCTTTGGTTACACTTTTGAAGGAGGAAGACCTCATGCCGAGGCAGTTGCTTTAAGAAAAGTAACTTTTAAAAAAAAACGTCAATATACTCTTTATTCAACTTTAGAACCTTGTTGTCATTCCGGAAGAGATGAGTCCTGCGTGTCAAAAATTTTAAGATCAAAAATTAATAGAGTTGTTTTTTCACTAAGGGATCCTGACAAAAGAGTAAATGGATCAGGAGAAAAATTATTAAGAACTAATGGGTTGGAGGTGTTAGGGGGTATTTTGAAGAAAGAAACCAAGCAAATTTATGATGGATATATTTTAAATAGAAAGTTTGGCCGTCCAAAGGTCAGCCTAAAGATTGGATCTTCAATTGATACAAAAATTGCGTCTAAACTAAATAAATCGGAAAGAATTACAAATGATCAGGTTCAAAAAATTGTTCATCTTATAAGATCCGAGGCGGATGCCATTTTAGTTGGTAAAAATACTATTAATATTGATAACCCAAAACTAAACTGCAGAATAGATGGTTTAAAAAGATTTTCTCCAATAAGAATTATTCTGTCCAAAAAATTGGATTTAAACCTAAATTCAAATATCTTTAAAAATTGCAAAATAAATCGAACTTTTATTTTTACTATTAAGAATGAAAATCAAATAATAAAAAAAATCCAAAAAAAAAAAGTAAAAGTATTTATGTTAGATAAGAAAATGTTTAACTTATCTAATATAATTGAAGAGCTGGCTAAACTGGGAGTTTGCAACTTATTAGTTGAGGGAGGTGGTGAGGTTTTTACATCATTTCTTAATGAAGATCTAGTTGATCGCTTAATTATTTTTAGATCTAATTACTTTATAGGTGGCACAGGAGTTAATGCCATTAAACTTTTAAATAAAAAGAAAAAAATAACATTTAAACCTACACAATTATCGATTGTAAAAAATAATACGATGGAAATATTAGAAAAACAAGATTATTGAAAAATGTTTACTGGAATAATTAAAAAAGTTGGTGTCATTCATTCTTGGAATGCAAAATCAAGAATTCTTGGAATAAAATCAGAATTTGATAGTTTGATTCTAGGAGAATCAATATCATGTTCAGGTGTTTGTTTAACAGTTAGCAGTTTTGAAAAGGATATTTTTTTTTGTAATCTATCATCTGAAACAGTTTCTAAAACAAATTTTAAATTAAAGAAAGAAGGTGCTAAATTAAACCTTGAAAAATCGCTAAAAATTGGAGAAGATTTGAGTGGTCATCTTGTTTTTGGTCATGTCGACGGTATTTCAACTCTTAATGATATAAAAAATGATAAAGATTCATGGATTTTAAACTTTTCGGTACCCTCGGATTTGTCTAAATATTTAACAAATAAGTGTTCCATTTGTATTGATGGAATTTCTTTAACAGTCAATAAAGTTAATAGAGAAAATTTTGATATAAGCATTGTGCCTTTTACATGGGAAAATACAAACTTAAAGTATTCAGCTGTTGGTGATAAATTTAATATAGAAATTGACATGTTAGCAAGATATGTTTTCAAGGCTCTTAACAAATGAAAACAAGTTTTTCTTCAATTACACAAATTGTTAAAGATTTATCTAATGGAAAGATGGTTGTAATAGTTGACGACGAAAAAAGAGAAAATGAAGGAGATCTTGTCTTTTCTGCAACTCATGTTTCTCCTCAAAAAGTTAATTTTATGGCAAAATATGCCCGTGGATTAATTTGTTTGGCACTAGATAAAAAAAGATTCAAAAAACTAAATTTAAAGCTAATGACTGATGATAATCACAGTAGACACAGAACTGCATTTACTGTCTCAATTGAGGCTAAAAAAGGAGTAACCACTGGTATTAGTGCCAAGGACAGGTCGCAAACCATAAAAGTGGCTGTTTCTCCTAAATCCAAAGCAAACGATTTGGTTAGTCCAGGTCATATTTTTCCATTGTTAGCTAAAGATGGAGGAGTTCTAGAAAGAGCTGGTCATACTGAAGCCGCTGTTGATTTATCTAGACTTGCTAATGGAGATTCAAGTCCTTTTGGTGTTATTTGTGAAATAATGAATGATGATGGTTCAATGGCACGTTTTGACGATCTTAAACAATTTTGCAAGCTACATAAACTCAAAATGTCATCAATAAAGGATTTGATTGAATATAAATTAAAAAAAGATAAGTTTGTTAAATGTGTTAAAAGAGACGAAATAAGTCTTCCTAAACTTGGTACATTTAAGTTATTTGTTTATAAAAATCTAATAGATGAAACTGAGCACTTAGCTTTAGTCAAAGGAAAGATACCAAAAAATAAAAGTGTTTTAGTAAGAATGCACAGTTTGAACATCATTTCTGATTTACTTGACTTAAAAAATAAAGATCTTGAAAAGTCAATTGAAATTATAAGTAAAAATGATCAAGGAGTTATTGTAATAGTTAGAAATCCAGATAAAGAAATGAAAAAAAAAAATTCAACTTTATCTAAAAGCAAGAATAAAATTCTAAAAGAATATGGAGTAGGTGCCCAAATACTTCTCGATTTGGGCGTAAAGAAAATAATTTTGTTAACTAAATCATCAAAAAATATAGTGGGAATAGATGGTTTTGGATTAGAAATTAATGGTACAAAAAAAATCTAAGAAAGTCTTAATTATTTTTTCTGACTTTTATCCTGAAATTTCGGCGAACTTAATTAATGGTGCTGAATCATATTTAATATCTAATAATATTATTTTTGACAAGATAAGAGTGGATGGTTCATTAGAAATTCCTTACGTACTTCATAAATTTAAAAATGATTACTTAGGATTTATTGTGCTTGGGTGTGTTATAAAGGGGGAAACAGATCACTATGACATAGTAAAAAATATTTCTATGAATGAAATCTATTCATTAGTTTATAAGAAAGTTATACCACTCGGTTCAGCTATTTTAACTGTTAACAACTTTAAACAAGCTATAGAAAGATCTGATATAAAAAAAAAAAATTTTGGTGGAAAAGCTGCTATGGTTTGTTGCAATCTTATCAAAACCCTAAAATTATAGTAATATAATTTTAGTGGACATCTTTAATTAACAATAGTCAAATTGACTTGGTGTAATATGATGCTCTGTTTTTTTAATTTTAAGGTTTAAAAATGAAGAAAAGTAAAACACACTCAAAATCTTTATCTAGATATTTAGCTATACAAGCGATATTTAATCAAAGTTTTGGTTTTGACCAAAAGCAAATTGAAAAAGAATTTGTAACGCATAATGATTTTAAATTTCACATTGATTCGGACTGTGATTTTGATAAAAAAACATTTGATAAAGTTTTTTTTAAAAAAATTTTTAATAATGTTTTTGAAAAGGAAGATTTTATTTGTGGCTTGATCTCTAATCATCTTCAGAAAAATTGGACATTAAAAAGGTTGCCAAAAGTATTGCAAGCTCTTTTAAGAGTTGCTATTTCTGAGATGATCACTTATCCACAAACTTCGATGGGCATAATTATTACTGAATATTTAATGTTAGCTGAATCGTTTAACATTGAGAAAGAAAATAACTTTATTAATGCAATTCTTGATAAAATTCATCAGAAAATAGAAATTCATGAATAATGAAAAAAACTTAATTGAAAAATACTTGCTACCGCTTGCTCAAAATAAAGAGTCTTTATTTTTAAAAAATGATGCAGCTTATTTTAAAAAACAAAATCTTGTCATATCAACGGACATGATGATAGAAGATAAACATTTTAAAAAAAGTATCGATCCAAATTTATTAGCAAAAAAACTTGTAAGAATAAATTTGTCTGATATAGCGGCTATGGGTGCAGTTCCAGATGGTATTTTTTTAAATATTGCACTACCAAAATCTAATATCCAAGATTGGTTAAAAGCTTTTACCTCAGGATTAAAATCAGATATGAAAAAGTTCAATCTTAAACTCTATGGCGGAGATATGAGTAGCTCTGAAAAGATTTTTTTATCTTTAACTGTTCTTGGTAAGACAGATACTTATTGTCACAAAAAAAACTATACAAAATCAAATTCTGATATTTTTGTTACAGGTTGTATCGGAGATGCAGGATTAGGTTATGAACTTATGACTAATGACTCTATTTTTAATTGCTCAGAAAAAAGTAAAAAAAGATTAATTCAAAAATTACTTCTACCTGAACCAAGACTCTACGTTGGCAAACAACTGTTAAATAATGTGGAGTTATGTACAGATATCTCTGATGGTTTGTTGGGGGAACTTTCATTCATAGCTAGTCAATCGAATAAACAGGCCAATATTTTCTTAGATAAAATACCTTTGTCACTTGCGTCTAAAGAATTATTTATGAAAAATAAAAAACATATGAATGAAATCTGGGAAATAATTTTATCTGGTGGAGAAGATTATGAACTGCTTTTTTTGTTTATCAAAAAAACAAAAAATTGACAAAAATTTAAAGCAAATTTCTAAAATAGGTTATTTTTCCAGCGGAAAAGGAGTAAAAATTTTTGATTGTGATGGTAAAGAATTTAAAACCAATAAATTTGGTTTTAGTCATTTTTAATTAATTAATCGTTGATCATCGAATCTAATGTGTTATAAGGTTTGTTTCACAAGGTTCTTTTATTAATATGCTTCTTGAATTTTCAATTGTCTTAATCTGCTCTTTACTCTCAATTGGTTTTGGCGCCTTCACAACAAAGAGAATTTTGAGTGAACCTCAAGGCAGTGATAGAATGATTGAGATAGCCTCTGCAATTCAAGAAGGAGCACAAGCATACCTCAATAGACAATATATTACTATTTCAATTGTAGGCATTTTAATAACCCTCTTACTTTATTTTCTTATGCACAACCCCTACGTGGCCATTGGGTTTGTGATTGGTGCTTTTTTATCTGGACTCGCTGGCTACGTCGGAATGTTTGTATCCGTAAGAGCAAATGTTAGAACAACACAAGCAGCTACTCAAAGTATTGATAAAGCACTTGATATCTCATTTAAGTCAGGAGCAATTACAGGATTCTTAGTTGTTGGATTCGGTCTTCTTGGACTTGTAGGTTATTATTGGTTTTTATATCAGAAACTTGGAGAATCTCAGGGTAGAGAAATTATAGAAGCAATGATTGCGTTGAGCTTTGGTGCTTCTCTGATTTCAATTTTTGCAAGACTTGGGGGAGGAATTTTCACTAAAGGGGCAGATGTTGGAGCGGATTTAGTGGGAAAAATAGAAGCTGGTATTCCAGAGGACGACCCAAGAAATCCAGCTGTTATTGCTGATAACGTAGGCGACAATGTTGGAGATTGCGCTGGAATGGCTGCCGATCTCTTTGAAACGTACGCAGTAACAATTGTTGGTACAATGGTCTTAGGACTTATATTATTTGACGTAGGCGATCAGCAGAAATTTATGATGTTCCCTTTATTGATTGCTGGTGTTTGTATCATTTCTTCGTTAATTGGAGCATACTACGTAAAATTAAGTGATGGCTCCCAAAATATTATGGGTGCTCTTTATAAGGGTTTGATAATTACAGCATTTGTTTCGATAATTTTAATATACATTGTTACCGATATTTTTGTGGGTACGGATAAGTTAATTATTAATAGCGATCTTTTTATTGAATCATTTTTAGGAATAGATTTATTTTACTGTGCCATCATCGGATTGTCTGTCACAGGTTTGATAGTTTGGATAACTGAGTATTATACCAGCACAGAATTTGGACCTGTTAAATCGGTTGCTCGATCTTCACAATCTGGTCATGCTACTAATATCATTCAAGGTTTGGCTGTCTCTATGCAATCCACGGCTTTACCCACATTAGTAATTATTTTAGGAATTGTTTTATCTTATAAGTTTGCCGGTCTTTACGGAATTTCTATAGCAGCCACAACAATGCTTGCTTTAGCTGGTATGATTGTAGCACTCGATGCATATGGTCCTGTTACTGATAACGCAGGGGGGATCGCTGAAATGTCCAACTTACCAGAAGATGTTAGGAAAACAACAGATGCTCTAGACGCTGTTGGAAATACAACGAAAGCTGTAACGAAGGGTTACGCAATTGGTTCAGCTGGACTTGCATCTTTAGTATTATTCGGAGCTTATACACAAGATTTAAAATATTATTTTCCAAATTTAGACATAAAGTTTGCATTAGATGACCCTTATGTTGTCGTTGGTCTTTTAATAGGTGGGATGTTACCTTACCTTTTCGGTTCAATGGGCATGACTGCGGTAGGTAGAACAGCTGAAAAAATAGTTAACGAAGTCAGAAGACAGTTTTCTGAAAATAAAGGTATTATGACTGGAAAATCTAAGCCAGAATATGGAAAGGCAGTAGACATTTTAACAAAAGAAGCAATTTATGCAATGATACTTCCTTCAATGCTGCCTGTTTTAGCCCCATTCGTGACTTACTATTTAATCTATGTTATTTCAGGTGAATCTGGCCCTGCGTTTACAACAGTCGGTGCTATGCTTCTCGGAACTATTGTTACAGGTTTATTCGTAGCTATTTCAATGACTTCAGGGGGTGGAGCTTGGGACAATGCTAAGAAATACATAGAAGATGGAAATTTCGGTGGAAAAAACTCGGACGCTCACAAAGCTGCAGTGACTGGTGACACAGTAGGTGATCCTTACAAAGATACTGCAGGCCCCGCTATCAACCCAATGATAAAAATCATCAATATTGTTTCAATCCTTCTACTGTCAATGTTGTCTTAAATCTTTAATCATCAGCTTTACCACTACCTAAAATTGGGCCGCCTCTTTTCATACCTGGAACTCCAAAGTTACCTAAAATTTGTTGGAAAAAAGATTGTTTTACACCATCTGATTTCGTTTCAAGTGAAGACATTGCTACATCTGTAGATAATGATTTATCATAAAAATAAATATTTTTCAGTTTATTATTTTTACTGAATTTTAGTTCTAATATATATTGTTTTCTAACGTTAGATTTTAAAAATGCAATTTTTGATTTCAAACTTCCAACATAATAGTATGCATTATCCCCTAAGCTCCCTTTGAATGAGGGTTCTCCTAAAATTTG
>CABZMK010000023.1 GCA_902526865.1 uncultured Alphaproteobacteria bacterium | reverse complement strand
TAAGAAAGATTTAAATAATATCAAAAGTTTAAAAGATTTAAATAGTCATAATTTCGTTAGCTATGTTGACGAATTAATAGAGTTTCCTGAATTAAATTATCTTAAAGAAATTAATAACAAACTTAATGTGGTATTTTCAAGTAATAGTCTTCGTTCTCAATTACATGCTGTTAAAAAAGGTGTTGGGCTTGGACTTTTGCATTCTTTTATAGCAAGAAATCATCAAGATTTAGTTCCTGTGTTACCAAATCTCGTTAATATTAAGAGAGAGTATTGGTTAGTTGTTCATGAAAATTTATACAATTTACAAAGAATTAAAGCAGTAACTTCTTTCCTTGGAGAGATATTAAAACTTGAAAAAATAATTTTAAATAATTAGACAATTAACTTTAGTCCATCGTATGCTGCTTGGCAATTATCAGGACAAACCGAGTTGATATGATCGTAATCAACCTCAAAGTTCATGTGAGTTAGAATTGTTTTTTTTGGCTTAATAATTTCTATCCATTTCATAACTTTATCGTAATGTGCATGAGATTTATGTGGTTCAAATCTTAAACAATCTACAATCCATAAATCTAAATTTTCGAGTTTTTTTAAAATATCTGGACTTATATCAAAAACGTCCGAACAATAAGCAAAATTATTTATCCTAAATCCCGTTGATAATCCAAAGCCATGATCTTGCTGGAAACTCAAAATATCTAAATTGTTAACTTTAAATGATCCATTTATTTCGTTTGGAATTAAACACGGTTTATAATAAAAACCATTGGCCTTGGGAGATAGTTTGTCAAAAACATATGCAAATCTTCTTCTAATTTCGTCTATATTTTCTCTTGTAGCATACAAATTTAAATCCTTTTTCATTAAAACGTTTAAAAATCTAAAGTCATCAATGCCATTGATATGGTCTGCGTGACAATGAGTAATTAAGACTGCGTCCAAATATTTAACATTTGCATTCAAAAGTTGTTGTCTCAAATCTGGAGTAGCATCAACTAATATTGATACGCTGGGAGATTCAATTAAAATGGACGATCTTAACCTTCTGTTTTTGGGATTCTTTGGGTTACAATTACCCCAATTGTTTCCAATCGCTGGTACACCAGAAGAACTTCCACAACCCAAAACAGTTATTTCAAGTTGCATCTTTAGCCTTTGAAAATAAATTAAAAAAATTCCTTGTAGTTACGTTAGCGACCTCTTCAGTATCAATTTTCTTAATTTTTGCTATTTGCTCTAATGTATATTTCGTGAATGCAGGCTCATTTCTTTTGCCTCTTTTTGGTATAGGAGCAAGGTACGGTGAATCTGTTTCTACAAGAATTTTATTTAAGGGGACATACTTAACAATTTTTCTAATTTCGTCTGCCTTATCGAAAGTAATAACCCCAGAAAATGATATGTAAAAACCGCTATCTAAAGCACAATTAGCAAGAGATTTTCCAGACGAAAAACAATGTATTAGACCGCTAGAATTATATTTTTTTACAAATTGCTTTAAAAAGAAAATTGTATCTTCATCTGCATTTCTAGTATGAATTACAGTTGGAGAATTTGTTTCCCCAGAAACTTGCATGTGTGTTTCAAAAAAATCTATTTGATTTTGCTTGTTTTCTAAACTTCTATAATAATCCAGTCCGGTTTCACCAATACCAACAACTTTCTTTTTCAATAAATTTTTCAATAATTGTGATTTGAGTTTTGTAATATTTTGAATATCTAACTTCTTTGGAACATTATTTGGATGAACTCCAGTTGTACACCAAACATTTTTATATTTTTGAGTTAATTTGTAAATCTCCTCAAACTTTTCTAAATCAATTGATATACTTAACATGTGATCTACGTCCTTATCTTTTGCATTTTTAATCACATTATCAAGATCATCTTTAAAATCATCAAAATTTAAATGACAGTGTGAATCAACTATTTTATTTTTCATATCTTGGAAATATTGGTGAGGGTTTACTTAACACATGGTTGCTCATAAGTATATTTTTAGAATTGAGATTATTAAAGCCTCTTGACTGATTATTTATATTTAAAATATCTAAAATCTTTTTTGAAGCATTTGGTATAAATGGCTGAAGTAGAATTCCAATAACCCTAATACATTCTATAAGAATTGATAGATCTTTTCCTGCTTTTTTTGGATCTATTTTAAAACTATTCCAAGGCTGACTTTCATCCACATATTTATTTAATTCATCTATGTAAAAGAAAATATCTTCAAGACATTTACTTATCTGGAATTCCTTCATTTTCTTTTTTACAGGTATTATCATTTCATAACCTTGACATATAAGTTTTATTTCGTCTGCTTCTTCTCTTAATGAATTTGGAACAGAGTTGTTAAAATTCTTGTTAATAAATTTAACAACTCTTTGAATTAAATTTCCTAGATTATTTGATAGATCTGAATTTATTCTATTGATTAAAGAAGATTCAGAAAAATCACCATCATTTCCCAAAGGAACTTCTCTTAAAAGAAAATATCTTAGTTGATCCAAACCAAATTTTTCAATCATTTGATTTGGATCAATTGTGTTTCCCGAAGACTTTGATATTTTTTTCCCCTCATTTGTCCACCACCCATGCGCAAATATAGTTTTAGGCAAAGTATGGTTTATTGCCATTAACATAGCAGGCCAATAAATTGCATGAAATTTTAATATGTCTTTTCCAATTATATGAATGCAATTTTCCCAATACTCCAATTTTTCAGCTGTGATATTTGGATAACCAATTGAAGTCAAATAATTAGTTAGTGCGTCAATCCAAACGTACATGATATGTTCCGATTCTGGAACTTTTATTCCCCAGTCAAAACTTGTTCTTGAGATCGATAAATCTTTTAATCCCCCTTTTACGAAGCTTTTAACTTCATTCATTCTGGATTTGGGCATTATAAAATCTGGATTTTCTTCATAAAAATTTAATAATTTTTCCTGCCATTCTGATAACTTGAAAAAAAAGCTATCCTCCTCGATCCAGTCAACTTGACTTCCGTCTTGTGTTGTATAGACGTCACCTTTTTTAATCAACTCTTTATCTTGATAATAAGATTCGTCCTTAACCGAATACCAACCACTATATTTGCTTTTATATATTTGGTTGTTTTTTAAGAGTTCGTTCCAAAAATAAATAGCTGAACTTTTATGTCTTTTTTCTGTGGTTCTAATAAAATCAGTATTTATTATTCCGAGAGTTTGAGAAAGGTTTTTAAAATTTTGAGAAACTTTATCCACAAAATCTTGAGGTAGTTCACCTTTTTTTTTTGCTGCTTTTTCAACTTTCATCCCATGTTCGTCTGTACCAGTTGTAAAAAGTATTTCTTTACCATCTAATTTGTTAAATCTTGCAACAGTATCACATATGACACTAGTATATGCGTGCCCAATGTGTGGAAGATCATTAACATAGAAAATCGGTGTTGTAATATAAGTTTTTTTAATATTCATTTGTTTTGATATATTCTGAAAGTAAGAAGTATAATTCCTTTTTTTTATCAATATTTAAATTTTGAGTATAAAGAATTCTAATATTCGAAAAGAATATTAAAATTTTTTTTATATAAGTTTTATTTTGATAATACTTGAGAAACCTCTTTTTTTGGATAAAAAATATATGATTCATTATCGTAGAAAACGATTTATCATAATTGTGCACTATAAGGTCATAAAACAACTCAAACTCAGACATCTTGAAACTTTTATTTTTATTTAACTTATCAAAATATTCCTGAATAATTTTACCTTCCTCACTCATAAAAAAAGAAAGTCTTTCGATACTCCCATTTGTCAAAAAGTAATTTTTTTCTAGGTCAAAATGCTTACACTCAATTTTGTTATATTTACAAAATTCAAACATATCTTTTTTACTTAAAGGCTTAAAATCAAGTTTAACACACCTAGATGAAATCGTTTTTGGAATTCTTTTAATGTCATGAGAAATAATTATTATGATAGTATTCGAAGGTGGATCTTCTATTGTTTTTAACATAGCATTGTATGAATTGAAATTTAAACTGTTAGCATTATCAATAATTATAAAACAATTTTGATTTTCATTTGCATTGGTCAAGTTTATTTGATTTATAAGTGATCTAATATCATCCACCAACACAGGGTTTTCTTCAGAATTTATTTCAAAAAGATTTTGAGCATAACTTCTTTCTATTTTACAAATTGATCTTATGAAACTAACTGCAGTTGAATATTTCCCTATTCCTTTGATTCCGTTAAAAATCCAGGCATGAGGAAATTTTACATGATAGCTTTCATTTAAAATCTTTAATTGCTCGTTGTGTCCAATAATATTAGTTGGGTGTGTCATAATTAAATTACGCAAGGAAGTTTACTTTTGAAAAATAATAATTGATTTAAGTGATCAATTATTTTTTTATGGATGACCTTTTTAGATAAAGATGCATCAATTTTATACATATTTTTGTATTTATTACTCAATTTTAAGAAATTTTTTCTAATTTTTTCATGAAAAATTTTATCTTTGTTTTCAAACCTAGTTTCTTTATTTTTAATCTTTAGACTTCTTTTTAAACCAACATCTGGAGCTAAGTCTAAGAGTATAGTTAAGTCAGGCATTAAATTAAAAGCAAAATTTTGATGAAAAAAATCTAATTTTTTGGCGAAATTTTTTATATCAAATTGATACGAAATTGTTGAATGAATATACCTGTCACAGATTACTGTTTTTTCTTTTAACGATGGAATTATTTTTTCTTTTAAATGCTGATGTCTTGATGCATAAATCAAAAGTAATTCAACATCGGACGAAATATTACGATTTTTGTCCTCTACTAAAATTTTTCTTATCTTATCAGATACTTTAGTCCCACCCGGCTCTCTTGTGAGTAAATTATTTTCATTTATAGATGATAATGATTTTGATAACAATTTAGCTTGGGTTGATTTTCCGGTTCCTTCCCCGCCTTCAAAAGTTATAAATTTCTTCATTTTGTTTTAAAGATACTGTCGCCAAGTAACAAAAATTTTAAGTTATTATAAACTTTAGAAAAAAAAGACATTTTTGTGATTTCATTTTTTGAAAAAAGTTCGAATTTTTTTATAATCTCTGCGTTTTTATTTTTTACAATTAAATCAGCAACTTTTTGATCTTTTTCTAAAGGGGCGAGTAATGGTTTATAATGTTTAATTGTAAATACTAAATCATTCTTTATTCTATTAGGCACAGTTAAATTCACACTCTCTTTTGAATACACATCGACGTTTTTTTTTCTCCCACCCCAAACCTGAAGATTTGTAATTGTTTGATTTTTGTCATAAAGATCGATAACTTTATACTGATTGAAACCCACTTTTATTAATCTTTCTGATTCCTTACTTCTATCTTTATTTCTTTTCAAACCATTTAAAATAAGAATTAGCCTGCGATTATTTTTTAAAACAGATGCAACTAGACCATAGCCACCCAAAGATGTGTGTCCAGTTTTTAAACCGTCAGCATTAATTTCGTTAAATAACAGTGGATTCCTGTTTAGTTGTCTAATTCCACTGTAAGTAAATTCTTTCTCTGCATAATAATAGTAAAGTTCTGGAAAATCTTCAATGGTTCTAACCGTTAATTTTAGCAGATCTTGTATTGTTGTTAAATGGTCTGGGTCTGGCCAACCAGTAGAATTAGTAAAGCTGGAGTTAAGCATTCCTATTTCCTTTGCAAGAAGATTTAATTCTTCAGCAAAAAGTGCTTCACTTCCTGATATACCCTCCGCAATAGCTATACATGCATCATTTCCAGACTGAACAATTATTCCCCTTATTAAATCTTCAACAGAAACCATCGTATTAACGTTAACAAACATTTTTGAACCTCCCTTTTTCCAGGCTTTCTTACTTACTTTAAATTTGTCTGTTAGTTTTAAATCACCTTCTTTAATTTTTTTAAAAACATAATAAATTGTCATAATCTTACTCATAGAGCTAGGTGACATGAGTTCTTCTGAGTTTTTTTCGAAAATTATTGTTTTGGTTTCATAATCATAAAGTATTGCTTGCTTTGCAATTGTGTCTAGAGAAAAAGCCTTATGATTAAAGAAAAAAGAAAAGAAAAAAAATATTAAAAAAAATTTCATTTTAATTTACTATTAAATGGCTCGCGGTATAACCTAATTTAAAAAGTTTTGCTTTTATATTTTCGGCTAAATTAAGGTTTTCTATTGGGCCTATTCTAACTCTATACAAATACTTATTATTAACAAAAGTCCTCTCAATATATGCTTGAAAGTCTGATAGTTTTTGAGTTAATGTTTTAGCATTTCTGTGATCAGTAAACGCGCCAACTTGTATAGCTAGTTGTTTATCACTTAAAATAGAGTTTTGCTCATCAAAGTCTTTATTTGGCGAATTTTTTTTCTTATTTTTTATGACTTTCTGCTTCTCAAAATTATTTACGATTTCTATTTTCTTAATTTTTTTAATTTCTGCGGACTCAACTTTTGTTATTTTATTACCTGAATTAACAAATGCATGTTCTCTTGACTCATTTTCTAAAATTTCAACTTTCACTTTAGCTATTCCTGTATTTACAAAACCCAGTTCTTGTGCTGCTTTTTTTGATAAATCAATTATTCTGTTTCCAGCAAAAGGACCTCTATCATTTATTCTTACTTTTTGGAGAACTTTTCCATTATCAAGATTAGTAACTTTTACTACAGAAGGCATCGGTAATGTTCTATGTGCAGCAGAAACTTTATTTTGATCAAAAATTTCTCCATTTGCTGTTTTTCTTCCATGAAAGCCTGGTCCATACCATGATGCAATACCAATTTCTTCATAATCATAATCAACAGCGGGATAGTACCATTTGCCGTTAATCTTGTATGGTGTGCCTATTTTATAGATCGGACCATCTCCCCATGTTCCTATTCTTTTTACAGAATTTACGAGAAATGTTGATTCAGAACAACCAACTAAAAAAAATGAAATCAAGAGTATGATTCGATATTTCAAGGAGGTAAAGATTTTATTTAATTTCATCAGAAAATAAAAATACTGTTAATGCGAAATAATTAGATCTATTCCAATTCAATATAACATCATAGTTTTTTGAAACAAGATAACATTCATTATTATTTGAATCAGGAATGACAAGCTTAAGTTTAGATTTCTCATATTCTTTATTCAATTTTATTCCATTACCAGACCAAAAAATAATATCTTTATAAACTTTATTTTTTGCTAATTTTTTTAATTCGTCTGTTAACTGGATATTAATTTCTTCACCCCATTGCAAATTATTATTCCAGCCAATTTTTTTTAGATAATTTGCACCAGATGCTAATGCATCAGACTTTTTAAATAGGTTTACTTTTGAATCACCATCAAAATCAATTGCATGTTTAAGAAAAGTACTTGGCATAAATTGAGTCTGACCGAAAGCCCCAGCCCATGAACCCTTGAATGAATTTCTTTCAAAATGATCATTTTCGAGAATATTTAAGGCGTTCTCAAGTTCTTTGGTAAAAAATTCTTTTCTTCTTCCATCATATGCCAAAGATGCTAGGGAACTGATTATATCCATTTTACCTGTATGTTTGCCAAAGTAAGTTTCAATTCCCCACAAAGCTGATAAAATTTTAGCGCTTACATTGAATTCTAATTCAATTTCTTTAAGAAGGGTCTTATTTTGATTATACTGTTCATTTATTTGTTTTCTACTTTTTGTATTAACAACATTTTTGAGATATTTATTAAAAGTTAGCCTGAATTCAGGCTGTTTTCTGTCTAATTCTATGATCCTCCGATTAAATTTAATATTATCAAGATAATTTAAAGTATTATCCTTAAAATTTTTGTTTCTAAGGTCATTTTTTGTTTTTAAAATCCATTCTTTCCAGGATATTTTACTTTTTGGAAATTTATCAACATCAAATGAATCCGTGCTTTTACCAAATAAGTCACTCGTTTGCAGGATAATAAAAATTACTAAAAGATAAAAAATTTTATTAAATTTAGTCTTTAACATTTCTAAAACGAACATTGTCACGATTTAATTCAGAAATTTTTTTACACCCTAACAGCTTCATATCTCTTATTAATTCATTTTGGAGGTTTTCTAGAGTTTTTTCAACTCCTTCTCTTCCTGCTGCTGCCAAAGCATATAGATACAATCTTCCGCCAGAACATGCATTTGCTCCTAGAGATAAAGCTTTAAGAATATGCGTGCCTCTTCTTATACCCCCATCACAAATAACTTCTATTTTTCCTCCGACTGCATCGAGAATCTCTTTTAATTGGTCAAATGGAGACCTTGATCCATCGAGTTGACGTCCTCCATGATTTGATACCATTATTGCAGACGCCCCAATCTTTACAGCTTTTTTTGCGTCTTCTACAGACATTATTCCTTTTAGACAAAAAGGACCATTCCAATATTTTCTTATTTCTTCAGCATTTTTCCATGACATGCTTTGATCCAACATTGTACTAAAATAGTCACTCACAGATACTGCAAACTTTGTACCTTCACCAACGTAATCGCTGAGAAAAGGAAGATCGAATTTTTTCCTTACCAAATAATTTAAGGTCCAAGAGGGCGATGTCGCATAACTTAAAACACTTTTTAAAGTGAATTTTGGTGGAGAGGTAAAACCAGTTTTTAAGTCTCTTTCTCTATTTCCTCCCGTTATAGTGTCTACCGTTAATGCTAATGCATCAAATTTTTTTTCTTTGCATTCATCAATCATGTTTTTTGTTAGTTCTTTATCCTTATGATAGTAGAGTTGAAAAATTTTTGGTCCCTTTAATTTACTTATTTCACTTGCCGAAACTGTTGAAAGAGAAGATATACCAAAAAAAGTATTAAAAGCCTCAGCCGCCTGACCAACTGCCATTTCACCTTCATAATGAAAAAGACGTTGTAGTGCTGTTGGTGAAAGAAAAAAAGGTAAGTCAATTGTTTTACCAAACAACTTTATTGATAAATCAATATTCTCAACGCCTCTTAGTACATTTGGAACTAAATCACAATCTTCAAATGATTTCGTGTTTCTTTTTAGGGTCGTTTCATCATCAGCCCCCCCCGTCTATATAATGAAAAATTGGAAAAGGTAATTTACTTTTGGCTAGTTTTCTAAAATCATTTATATTATTACATTTTGAAAGATTGCTCATAAACTAAATTTAATTCATTATGGAAAGTATTCAAACAAAAATACGACTGAAAAAGAAAAAAAAAATTATGAATGTAATAAATCATGTCTGTTCTATGGATGAAACAACAATTAACTTCTCAGGAGATAAAAATGATACCTTTTTTGAGGTTATTGAAAATTCTTTTACAAGCGCAATTTCTGGAAAGTCAAACTTAAGTGATGAAGTTAAAAAAATGAAAGGATTGTCAGGCAGAAAATTTAGAGTAATGATCAATTATCTAATCAAAAATTTTAAGAATCCAAAATATCTCGAAATTGGTTCTTGGCTAGGCTCTAGCGCATGCTCAGTGTGTTTTAACAATAAGGTAAACATTACGTGCATAGATAATTGGTCTCAAAATTTTTCAACAAACCTTGATTCAAAAAAAATTTTTAAAAGTAACTTAAAAAAATATTTAAATGAAGATATTTCATTTCAAATTATTGAAAAAGATTTCAGAAAAGTTAATTTTAAAAATATTAAAAATATAAACATTTATTTTTACGATGGATCTCACCATTATGAGGATCATTATGATGCAATTAAATTAGTTTTACCTTCATTAACAAAGAAATTTATATTAATTATTGATGATTGGAACTGGGAGCAAGTTAGAAAAGGTACTTTGGACTCAATCCACAATGAAAAATTGAAAATTGTATCTAAATTAGAAATTAAAACAACGACCGATAACTCGAGCTCGTTAATCATTGGCGAAAACAGTGATTGGCATCAGGGTGTTGCTTTTTTCGTTATTAAAAAATAGTTATTTCTTTTTCTTTAAAATTCCTGAAACGACAGATGAAAGAAGTTTAGAATCCTTTTTACTTACGTATTTAAGTGATGCTAATTTGTCAACAAAAGTATTTGATGAACTATCCAGTAGTTTTTTAAATGTATCGTCTTTTTTTTTCATGCAACTCCTATGAAATATTTATGCCAAATTAATCTCTAAAATTAATAAATTGTAACGGTTGTTTTATATCCAATTCTTTTGTCATTTCAATTGTTTTTTGCAGCAAATCTTTTTTATTGCTCGTAACCCTTAGTTCTTCTCCACGGATTGAAACCTGAACTTTAAGCTTAGAATTTTTAATAGTTTTATTAATGATTTGAGAAATGTCTTTGTCAATTCCTTGAATAATAGGAGATTTTTGTCTTAACATTCCTCCCCTCGCATCCTCAACTTTTGAAAATTGAAAAGAACCAGATGATAGCTTTCTTTTAACAAGATGTGTCCTAAAAATTTGTTGAACTTGATCTATTTTATATTGATCCTCAGCCATTAGTTCAATTTGATTGTCAACTCTTATTATTTTTGATTCACTGTTCTTAAAATCATATCGGCTTGTAATTTCTCTCATTGCTCCATTTAGTGCGTTGTCTACTTCAGCTAAATCTACTTTTGATACTATGTCGAATGATGGCATTTATTAATCCTGTTCAATATTTTGTTGTAATTAACAATGTCTATTATAAAATTAAATTTTTCATAAAGTAAATAATAAATAACTATGCTTGAAGTTAAATCTCCTTGGAACAATGAAACTGTTGGAACAGTAAAAACTCATAACTCTTCAGAAATTGAGAGTATTGTTCAAGAAGTATGCAGCATTTCTATTCATAAAGGTGAAGATTTTCCTCCCAAAGAACGAATTAATGTTTTAAAATCTTTTATTAAAATTATACAAGAAAATACCCAAAGTTTAGCCGAACTTGCAACATCTGAAGGTGGTAAGCCAATTACCGACTCAATAATTGAAATTAAAAGGGGTGCTGAGGGTGTTGAATCATGCATAGAAGTTTTAAAATCAGAGAGTGGTTCCGTTATTCCCATGAATATAAACGAGGCTTCTTCAAATAGAATTGCATTTACACAAAAAGAACCAATTGGTGTAGTACTTGCGATAAGTGCATTTAACCATCCATTTAATTTAATTATTCATCAGGTAATTCCAGCAATAGCCGTAGGTTGTCCCGTAATTGTAAAACCAGCAGAAGATACACCACTTTCTTGTCTTAAAATTCTTGAAATGCTCTATGAAGCTGGTTTACCAAAAAATAGATGTCACTTTGTAATGCCTGAAAATTTAGAGTTAGCTACAAAGTTAGTTTCAGATGAAAGAATCGATTTTTTTTCATTTATTGGTTCAAGTAAAGTTGGATGGTTCTTACGTTCAAAATTAGCACCTGGAACACGTTGTTCTCTTGAGCATGGAGGAATGGCACCCACCTTCATCACAAAAAATAGCGATTTAGATTTGTGTGCAAAAAGTATAGCAAGAGGAGGTTTTTATCATGCTGGTCAAGTTTGCGTATCAGTTCAAAGAATATATTTAAGTAAGAACATATCGGATAGTTTTATAGACAAATTTAAAGAAGAAGTTAAAAAGGTGAATTTGGGCAATCCTATGGATAAAAAAACCGTGGTAGGTCCATTAATTAGGAACACTGAAGTTAAACGAGTCGACCAATGGGTTGGTGAATCTTTAGAAAATGGATCAAAGTTAATTTTAGGAGGTAAGGTTTTGTCAGAATGTACTTATGACAAAACAATAATTTTAAACCCTAAAAAGGAAGATAAAATTTCTCAGTTTGAAATATTTGGTCCAGTTGTAACAATAAATGAATATGATGATTTAGAAAAAGCGATTGATGATGCAAATTCAGTAAATGTGTCATTTCAAACATCAATCTTTACAAATCAAATAAATGAACTTTTACAATTCTACGCAAAAATAAACGCATCTTCAGTTTTTCATAACGACCATACAGCATTTAGAGTGGATTGGATGCCATTCGCTGGTCTTAAAAACTCCGGACATGGAACCGGTGGTATAAAATATTCTATGCATGACATGCAAATAGATAAAATGCTAGTTTTAAGAAAATGAGATTTACAAAGGAGAAAAGAGATGAAAGCATCAGACTTATTCGTAAAATGTCTTGAGGAGGAAGGGGTTACCAGGATATTCGGAGTTCCCGGAGAAGAAAATGCTGATTTTATGATTTCCTTAAAACAAAGTAAAAAAATAGAATTTATTTTATGTAGACACGAGCAAGCAGCTGCTTTTATGGCTGATGCATACGGCAGGCTAACTGGTAAAGCAGGAGTTTGTTTATCTACACTAGGTCCTGGTGTGACTAACCTTATGACAGGCTTAGCTGATGCTAACATGGATAGATCCCCAGTAGTAGCTATAATTGGACAAGGATCTACAAATAGACTTCACAAAGAAAGTCACCAAATTATGGATTCAATAAGCATGGTTAACCCAATATCAAAATGGGCGCAAACTATTTTATCCCCAAAAAATATAACTGAAGTAGTAAGAAAAGCCTTTAAGGTTGCTGAAACTGAAAAGCCAGGTGTAACTGTTGTTGAATTTCCAGAGGATATCGCAAAAGAAGAAATAAAAGATACACCAATCAAACCAAGTTTGATAAGAAGACCAGCAGCTGATAATAGGGCAATCGAAATGGCACTTAATCTCATTTTGGATTCAAAAAATCCAATTATCCTTGCTGGAAACGGAACCATACGAAAAAGAGCCTCTAACAGACTTAGGGTGCTAGTAGAGAATTTAGGAATCGGAGTAATCAATACTTTTATGGGCAAAGGATCAATTTCTTTTAAAGATAAACATTCCCTTTTTACTATTGGACTTGGAAGTGGTGATTACAATAATTTGGCGATTGATGAGTCAGATTTAGTAATTGCTATAGGTTACGATCTAGTTGAATATTCCCCATCAGCTTGGAATAGAATTGAAGGGAGAGAAAAGAAGATTATTCACATTGACTATACTCCTGCAGAAGTAGACAGAGACTATCTTCCTAACGTTGAAATTATTGCAGATTTAGCAGGTGCTCTCTATCAACTCAATTTAGCTTTAATAAATAAAGTTTCAAGAAGTCAATTGCCATTGTTCAACATTGATTCAAGGAAAAAATTAAGATCAAAAATGTTAAATCATTTAGACAAAAATAATGAAGATAACTCGTTCCCAATGAAACCACAAAGAGTTTTGTCAGACATAAAGAAGGTACTCGGCGAAGATGATATTATCCTTTCAGACGTTGGGGCTCATAAGATGTGGGTTGCAAGAGAGTATAATTGTGTCAATCCAAATACGTGTCTTATCTCCAATGGATTTTGTACAATGGGTTTTGCTCTTCCAGGTTCAATTGGAGCAAAAATGGCATTCCCAGATAAAAAAGTACTTTCAGTAAACGGTGATGCTGGGTTCCTAATGAACGTGCAAGATTTAGAAACTGCTGTTAGAAAGAAAATAAATATTGTTGCTGTTGTTTGGTTAGACGGTGAATATGGTTTAATTAAATGGAAACAACAAGTGGAATTTAAAGGTGAACATTCTGATCTAAAATTTGACAATCCAAATTTTCTTGAATTAGCCAAATCTTTTAGTATGTGGGGCAAACAAGTGCACTCTGCAGATCAATTTATTCCAGCTCTCAATGAAGCTTTTAAACAGAATGGTCCTGCAATAATAGGTGTCCCTGTCGACTATGCTGAAAATATGAAACTAACAAAACATCTGGGTAAGGTTTCTGCAACAATCTAATGCAAAAATTTTTTATCATTTCTTTTATTTTACTTACATCAAACTTGAGTATAGCAAAAAAGATTTGCAAACCACCAATTATTAAGTCAGAAAATGAAATTCAAGAAAAATTAAAAATATGTGATAAAGGTGATAAACTACTTCTTTATTTTGACATAAAAGTAAGAGAAGAAGAGTTAATCGTAAAATTATGTAATCTTAAGCACACAATAATTACAAAAGATGAAGTTAAAATCATCCATAAAAGAGGAAGCGGCTTTACTTTAATATGTATTTACGATCCTATCTAATATTATTAGTTTATCTTATAGTATGGCAATTCCTCTGTATTAGTTACACCCATCGCGGCTACTCTTTCAATCACTTGTAAAGCTTTTTGAAATTTTCTTTCATTTTCATCACTTGAATTTTTAACAAAATTTTCACCGCACAAAGCAATACCATAATTCGTTTGAACTGGTCTTATTACTCTACCTTTACTTAATCCGTCTGCTAATGTAGTAAATATAAACTCTTCCTGCTGTGGAATAGTAATTTCTCTTTCGAATAAAAACTCTCTTATTTTTTTTTCAGCATCCAAGGTTAAGTTCCAGAACTCATGTTCAGAATTAGTCATTTCACCTGATACAAAGTCAAAAGCCAAACAAAATGTTAAGAATAATTTTTCATAAATATTAGCATCTCGCCAAGCTGTAGACTCCATATTTTGCCATATATTTTTATTCATATCCTCAAAAATTTTAGGTACTTTTTCAAAAAAGATTTTGTGAAGACTATTATCATTTTTAGGTTTTTCAATCTTATTATCTTTATAAAGATCTGTTGAAGCATAAGACTTACATATCGGGCATGCCTCGTCTGAAAGTTGTTTTTTTTTGTATACAAGTGAACATCTTTTCCCGGTGTCACTGGGTCCTTCACAAAGTAAATAAGTGTAATCTCTGTCTTTTACAAATTGCTGTTTACTTACCCAATTAAACCTATTTTTAAATTCTAAGTAAGATTTTCGATGATTCATTAGTTTCCACTTAAGTTGTTCAACAGGGCCAAACGTTGTGAAGTTTGAGCTTACATCTATAACCAAACATTTAGTCTTACCTTCTGCCGATCTTAAACCTCTTCCGACTGATTGTCCCCAAAATACTTTCGATAAAGTTGGTCTTAGATGAACAATAATGTTACAATTTGGGTTGTCCCACCCTTCAGAAAGGACTCCTACAGAAATCAAACACTCAAGATCACCAACTTCATGCTTTTTAAGTATCTCTAATCTTTCTTTAATTGGAGTTTTAGCTGTTATTAACTCAACATTGAGATTTTTATTTTCTACTTGCTTTTTGGTTTCCTCAGCAACTAAAATATCTGGACAAAACCATGCAGAAATAGGTTTGTCTTTCATTTTTTTTGTTTCTCCAAGATATATATTTATAGCATACTCAATCATTGACGACTTAATAATGGCATTAGACAATTGTTCTATTGGAAAATCACCTGTGGAAATATCCATATTATCGAGTTCTAAATCGTGAATAAAAAACGAGCGATAATCAGCAGGGACAAGAACCCCTTCTTTAATTAACTCCTCAATGTCAGCACAATCTATTATTGCATCAAATGCTAAACCCAATTGATCTTTTTGATCACCTGTTCTTCTTTCTGGAGAGGCAGTTAGGCCAAGAAGTTTAGATTGTTCTGCAGATTCTTTATCAAATTGATCAAGTAATTCCTTATAAGCTTGTCCGTTAGGTGAAACTCTATGTGCCTCGTCAATTATAAGTAGATCACAATGTTTAATTGCATTTTGAAGAAAATCTCTGGATCTTAAATTAGTTGAGATTAAAACGTCATAATTCTCAAATGGAGTTCCCTCTTCGGATAGACCAAGTTTTTTAACTTTGTGATCAGTAGATAACCCTTTTTCAAGTTGTTCTAATAAAACTAATCTATGACAAAGAACAACTATTTTTTTATTTTTATAAAATCTATTAATTATCTCACTTGCTAAAACAGTCTTACCAGCTCCTGTTGGAGCTTTTAAGATAAACTTCTTGTAATTTTTTGTAATTTCAGGAAATTCATCAATTACTTTTTGTTGCCATCTTCTTAGTTTCATAAACAGTATATTATATTATATTTTTTGTTGATTATCCATCATCATTATGTTTTTAGTTACATTAATGAAAATTAGCATTTTAAAATCAAAGCTTCACAGGGCAACAATTACAAACACCCACCTTGATTACGAAGGTTCGTGTGCAATTGATAGTGAATTATTAGATGCCGCCGAGATATCGGAATATGAAATGATTCATATTTATAATTTAGTAAATGGAGAAAGATTCACCACTTATGCCATCAAAGCTGAAAGCAGAAGTGGTATCATCACACTCAATGGAGCCGCTGCCTTTAAGGGCAACAAAAATGATAAAGTTATAATCTGTACATATGCAGAGATAAATAAAAAAGATATTAAAAAACACACTCCAAAACTTATTTATTTCAAAAATGATTCTAATATCATTGATAAAATCAAATCTTCAATTCCTGTTCAACGTAATAATGTGGTTTCAATATAATTATGTCTAGAAGTATGTGGATAATCTCAGGTTTAATTTTAATTCTAATGATTAGTTCATTTTACTTTGGAAGGAATAGAGAAGCACCACCATGGGTAAAATGTAAAGAATCTCTTTTTGCTCAAGTTGTAATGAAGCAGTGCACACCTAGTTCATTTGCCAACCCAAATAATATGGAAAATATGGAGACAAATGAGAAGAATATTGAAGACGGACTACCATTTGAGCCTCCACAAAATTAGGTTGAAAAAAAATAATTTTTATGTAATTTATTTTTAATGCCGCTTTAGCTCAGTTGGTAGAGCAACTGATTTGTAATCAGTGGGTCGGGAGTTCAAATCTCTCAAGCGGCACCACTCACCAAGGGTTTCAGCGAATTGTAAATCACCTCAAAGTCTCGGGGCTCCACGGGGGCTCCAAATTTATCTTGTCAAAATTTAATTAAAGCGTTTTAGTTCTATTTATCCATAGAACAACTTTTATA
>CABZMK010000022.1 GCA_902526865.1 uncultured Alphaproteobacteria bacterium | reverse complement strand
GTAAATTGATTAAACCATCGAAATTATTTTTAATAAGGCATGCACCTGTAAAACAAATTACAGGTTTTTTTTCACAACATAATCCAGATGCAATTATAAAAAATAATAAAATTAAAAAATTGGCAACTTGTTTACCAGATAATTGTGATTGGTATGTGAGTCCTTTAAAGCGAACAATTCAAACAGCAGAGGCTTTATCAAGATATAAACAGTATTCAAAAATCA
This sequence comes from uncultured Alphaproteobacteria bacterium, assembly GCA_902526865.1. GTDB lineage: Bacteria > Pseudomonadota > Alphaproteobacteria > Methylaequorales > Methylaequoraceae > Methylaequor. Next base: position 18,004 of record CABZMK010000022.1, on the reverse strand, counting down.
TTATAGAAAACAATCTAGTTGAACAAAGCTTCGGAGATTGGTCAGGAAAAAAAATTTCTGAAATTTGGAAACTTATAAATAAAAATAAAGACAAACATAATTTTTCATTTATTTCTCCTGAATTTTCACCGCCAAATGGAGAAAGTTTTCTAGAACAGAGTAAAAGAATAGAGATTTGGCTAAAAGAATTAAAGCTAAAAGCTGGGCAGAGTATTTTGATCATAACACACGCAGGCACAATAAGGGCAATATTATCTCATGCTATACAAATTAAACCTGATATTGCAATTGGATTGGAAGTTACATATCAAAGCTATAGTGTTCTTGAAATGCTCTCAAAAAAGGATAGTAAACACAAAGGCGGACAATTTAGATTATTAAGTTTCAACAATGTTATTTGAAGATCTAATTACCAGACTCATACCAATGTTAAATAAATATGTCTTAAAAAGACAATTTTTATTAAATAAGACAAAAATTTAAGTAATAATTGAATAATGCAAATTTTTCTAAAAAAAAAAATTGTTTTTTTATTTCTTTATTTTTTTACGTTTTCTTATTGTTATGGGAAATGGCAAGTATTCCGAGAGCATAAAACTTTTACAGAATATTTTGAAATGGGATCAGTCAAAAAAATCGATGATATTATTTACATCTGGATTATGTTTGATTACAAAATCGCACAGAAAAAAGAAAAACTAAGTACTAAGTTTTATAGTAAGTATGATTGTAAAAATATGAGATATAAAATTATTACTGAAATTGATTACAAGACAAATATGGGAAAGGGTAGAATATTTGAATATAAAAAAAATTTAAACACTGAATCAGATAATTCAGATTGGATTTATCCGAAATTTATGAGTGAAAACTTCGAGAAAATTAAATTTATTTGCAATTTTTAAAAGACAAAAAAAAACCTGACTGCTTAGCCAGGCTTTTTAAAGAAATTAATCTATAGTTTGAAACTACTTCTCAGCGCAAGCATAAGAATTGATTTCAAGACCTACAGAGATTTCAGAAATCATAGGTTTTGTCCAAGCCATTATTTATCCTTTAAAAAGTTAATATTAATATACAACATATTAAGGCTAAATTAACGTTTGCTGATTCTAATATTCATATCTTGTTAATGTATTTGAAAAGAATAGTTATTATTTAACTATTTAAACTATTATTAATTAATATTTTATTAATAGATTATCTTCAGTTATTTTTTTATTCTCATTGAATACAAAGTGAAACGTGAATTACGCAGAAAAACAATTTATATTTATAAACATCTAGCTAATATTAATTTATACATTAAATAAATACTATGATTTTCCTAATTGTTCTTTTTTCAATATCAATTCTTCCGGTTGTTTGGATCAATTATGTTTTTAAAAAGAATGACGAAGTCTTACCAAATATGCCCTTCAATGGCATTCAATTTGGGAATCAGCTAATTAAAGAATTGGAGTTAAAAGACGTTTGTTTGGAGAAAACGTTAATAGGCGATCACTATGATCTTGATCAGAGAAAAGTCAAAGTAGGGGAAGACAGACTTAGAAAAAAAAGTTTAACATCTATATCAATTATCTGTCATGAAATAGGTCATGCAATTCAACACGCTGAGAACTACACTCCACTGATTACAAGAACAAAACTTGTTAAAAATACTCTATGGATTAATAAAATTGCATTTGCTGTTATTTATATTGGACTACCAATAATATTTGCCACAGGTTATCTTCCACTTATTAAAGTATGCATTTTACTTATTCTACTTAGCTTATTTATTGGGGTTGTAATTCATCTCGTAACACTAGAAGTGGAATTTGATGCAAGTTTTAATAAAGCTATGCCAATTATTAAAAAAAAAATTCCAGCAGTTTATCATGATTCATGTCGTTCTATTCTTCGAGCTGCAGCTTTTACCTATGTAGTTGGTGTATTCAAAAATTTAATATCTTTGAGAATGATATGGGCTGTCCTTTCCAGAATTAGGTAATTAAATTAATCCAGTTAGTAATTCCTTTGAACACATTTACATTGAAATAAAATTAATGAAAAAGCTATTTCTAATATTTATTTATTCATTTTTATCTTTTGAAGTAATGTCATTTGACAATTTAGTTGGAAAGAATCTTATTTGTGAGGGAAAATACCAAGTAATTGGATATGAGTTTTTAAATAATAATGAAGTTATTAGACACGCATCTTCAAACTCAGAAAGCGATTATTATAAAAATAATGGTCTTTATGAAATCACTCAAAAATTTATAAAATTAGATGTAGAAGGTGATATATTTACTAGAGAGATTTTGAGAAAAACTTTAGAACTCTTTATAGGCGTTCATTTAAACAATTCAAAAGTAGGAGACTGCATTTTTTATTCTGGGAACATAAATAAATATTTTAACGCACTTAGTTATGATTAGTTACGATAAAGTTGGTTTATTAAAATTATTAATATAATAAAAAAGAGCATAAAGTTTTTCGTAATTGCGTTCACTCTAACAAGCGATAAGGTTAAGAGGTAATGACATTTTTTTTTAGACGACAGCTTTATTATTTCTTATCTTTATTATTTTTTATCATTTTGGTGACGGCTTGTTCAAGTACTCGACTGATCTATACATTTACGGATAAATTCATCAAAGATGAGATTAATTACTTTCTATATTTGGATGAACAAGAAAAATTACTTATGAATCAGCAAGTTGCAAAAATGATAAATTGGCACAGAATATCAATGTTACCAAGCTACGCTTCCTACCTAGATAATATTGCAGATACATTGGAAGTGGGACAATATGATGCAACTGAAATAACTTTAATTATTGATGAAGGTCGTACTCTTATTGAAGATACTATTATTGGCTTAACACCATATGCATCAGGGTTTCTCATTCGTATCAAAAATGATGAAACTATCGAATTTATGAAAAAGAAAATGTTGATGCGTCAACAAGAACGTATAGTCAAACTTTCGGAACCTAGAGAAATAAGATATAAAGAACGTCTTGATAAGTTAACTACAAATTTTAAAAGATTTTTTGGGGATCTAACAAATGCTCAAATTGAAATGGTAGAAACTCATTCTCATGAAACGTTGAATGACTCCAGGATTCGTTTGCATAACAGGACACTTCGTCAAAAGGTTTTCATAAGATTTTTAAAATCTCAGCCAAATGAAACTGAGCTTAATGCTTATCTAAACAAACTTTTAATACAAGGCCATGAAATAATCAATCCCAATTATCAGGATTTTTCTCAAGCTTCACTGTCTCGCTTCAAAATGCTTCTAACAAAGATGCTAGCAATTTCGTCAGACAAACAAAGAGATGTAATGATTGACAAACTTCGCAGTTATGCAAAGGAATTTAATACTATGTCCAAATGAGAAATTAGAGATTTCTTAGACTAAATTAAAATTAATGGTGAAATATTTCTGAAGAAAAATATCTAAGTTATGTAATTAGAATTTTTTGATAAATAATTGAAGTTATTTATTTTTTTTAAAAATTAAATAAATTATCAATCCAAGAAAGAAGATTATTAAAAGAACACCTCTACCGTAAGCTAGATTCTCAAGAACTTCCATATTATTTAAAAATAGTTAAAATTTAAAGAAGTTCTATGTTTTATGATATTTTTAGTTTAAATTCATACTGTTTTAAGTTTGAAATTAAAAATTCAGCAAATAAGTTTTATTAATTTTAAAATAAAGGTAATTCAAAAGAAACAATATATAAATTAATAAAACTATTTAATGCAATTTAGTTTTAGTAATTATTTAAAATTTTATACAAATAAGATTTCTTTTCATTACATATTAGAATATGACTGAAAACATAAATTTAAAGAAAAAAACTGATTTTAAATCCAGTGAATCGGACACTGTTGAGAATAAGCAATGGGATAAGGATAATCAGGCTTGGTGGGATTGGTATGTATCTCTAGCTGATAACTCAAATTCTAAAACCAAGGAAGTTTTGTTAGAACTGCCTGAACCACCAAACATAAAAGATGCATCAAAAATTGATTTAAAACAGCAACTCTCAGAACCTTACAACCTAACAACTCAAGATATATCAAATTTTCAAAAAAACGGTTTTATTAAGCTAAAAAACGTATTAACACCAGTTGCAATTCAACTTTTAAGACATGAAATACTATCGCTTTTAAAAAAGACATTTGAAAATTACAATGAACATAAAAAAAATCGTTTTTTGAGTCTTGAAATGATGTGGTTAAAAAATAATTTAATCAAAGAATTTGTTTTAAGTTCGCGTATTGCAAAAATTTGTACCGAGTTACTTTCAGTAAAAAAAATCCGTCTTTATCACGATAACGCTTTAGTTAAAGAATCAGGCTGTGGTCGTACACCCTGGCATTATGATGACCATCATTTCCCATTAGAAACAAATGATGTAGTAACAGCGTGGATTCCTGCTCAAGCAATTCCGATTGAGATGGGTCCTTTAGCTTTTGCAAAGCCATTGGAGGTTTACAAGCTTGTAGAAAATATTGAATTTGACGAATTTGATACAAGTTATGATAAAAAAATAATTGATATTTTTAAGAAGGAACAAGTTTCAATTGTTGAAGAACCTTTTGAATTAGGTGAGGTAAGTTTTCATCATAATCTTAGTTTCCACACTGCCTCTGAAAACAAAACAACTCAAAGTCGAATTGTTTTAGCCAATACCTATTTTGCAGATGGTGCGCGTGTTGTAAATAATCCTACCATGATCTCGGGAGATTGGAAAAAATTTATTCCTGCAACTAAGCCAGGTGAGATTGTCTCAAGTGATCTAAACCCAATTTGTTGGCCTGTAAATAATCAAGTTTAGTCTAAAAATTAATGCTCTTAAAAAATAATTATAAAAACTTTAATTCATCATGGATGAATAAAATTGATTCAGGTGAAAACCCAAATAGTCAAGATTTATTAGATCATCTTCACATTATTCACAACCGATATGCAGGTTTTACAGAAAAGATTGCAACCAGTTGTTGTGATTCGAACGGAAAGAATAGCTATGAATTACTTGTTGATACTATCGATCCAAATTTTCACATCGATATTCTTGATTTGGCATGCGGAAGTGGCGTTCTTTTAGAGTATTGTAATAAACGTTTTCCATTTAACGTCAAACTTTCCGGAGTGGATATGAATGATAATGAACTTAAACTTGCACGGACCAGACTTTATAATCAAGATATAGATTTTTATAACGCAAAAGCTCAAAAATTAAATTTTATCAAAGATGCCTCAAAGGATGTTATATTTTGTCATTGGGCTTTAACATTAATGGATCCTTTAGTTCCAGTGTTAAAAACCATTAAAAGGATACTTAAAAATCGGGGTATTTTTTCTGCAATTGTTGACGGAGATTTACATTCTGCAAATGGATATTTGGAGATTCACAACATAATATATAAATATGTTCAAAAAATATTTCCTAATTATGGATTGTTAGAATTGGGTGATCCAAGGGTTAGATCTTTAAAAACTTTAGATAAACTCGTTAAAAAAATATTTTATGACTGTGAAATTAATTTTACCCCTCATGTGCTTTCTTTTAAACAAACCCCAGAAGTGTTAGCAAGAGAAGTTTCAGGTTTTTTCTACGCTTCACTAGTTCTATCGTCTAAGCATTATGAAATTTTAGTATCAGAACTTACAGATTTCTTTGATAAGACTTCAGTTGATGGTTTTAGTGAGTTTAATCTTCCAGTAAATCGATTAGTAGTAAAGAAGACTTCAAAAATCTGTTCTCTAAAAAAATAATATCTTTATGATATTTTTCAGTTTTTGTTTATTTCTTTTCTTATTTACGTTGATAGGATCTTTATCAGTTCTTAAGAAAAAAAATACGTCTCTAGACTATCTCCTTGCAAATCAGGAAGTTAAGCCATGGTTGGCAGCTATATCAGCCATCGCAACATCAAATAGTGGATACATGTTTATTGGTCAGATTGGGTTTACATATGTTTATGGTTTGCAATCTGTCTGGCTAATGTTTGGATTAATTTTTGGTGATTTTATTTCATCTCTTTTTGTGCATAAAAATTTAAGGAAGAAATCACAGGAATTAAATGTTGTAAGTTTTGCTAATTTGGTAAGCCAATGGCATGGCAAAAATTATAAATATGTACAATTGTTTGGTGGATTAATCATTCTTATTTTTTTATCTACATATGCAGCAGCTCAGCTTAATGCTGGAAGTAAGTCGATGCATGTTCTATTTGGTTTAGATTATAGACTAGGTGCCATAATCGGTGGAGTTATTGTATTACTTTATTGTTTTTCAGGAGGAATAAGAGCTTCTATTTGGACGGATGCCGCTCAATCTTTTGTAATGATAGTTGCCATGTTTTTAATGGTTTTTTTTGGAATTAAAGAAGTAGGTGGGGTTTCTATCTTCATAGATGAATTACACAAAATATCTCCAGATTATATGAAATGGTTCCCATCATCAAACTTTTCAGAATTTTTACTAGCTCCATACATGTTCATTATCGGTTGGTTTTTCTCAGGTGTTGGTGTAATAGGTCAACCTCACGTTATGGTAAGATTTATGACAATTGATAGTACTAAAAACATTCCAAAAACAAGAATATATTATTATACTTGGTATACTTTATTCTATTTATTTTCAATTTTAGCGGCTTTCGTAGCAAAATTACTAATCCCAGAAACTAACAATATAGACCCAGAATTAGCATTACCAACTTTGGCACAAAATTTACTGCCTGAATTTTTTGTTGGGGTAGTCTTAGCTGGTATTTTTGCTGCCACAATGTCAACAGCAGATTCTCAAATACTTGCTTGTACCGCCTCAATTACAAACGATCTTTCATTGAATAAAAATAACAATTATTTAATAAATAAATTAGCAACTTTAATTATCACAGTCCTTGTTGTTACAATTGCAATAAATGATAATAAAAATGTTTTCAACCTTGTCTTAATGTCATGGTCAACATTAGCTTGTTGCTTTTCTCCTTTATTAATAGTTAACTCACTAAAACAAAAAGTTTCTGAATTTTCATCATTAATGATGATGATTATACCCTTAATAACATTAATTGTATGGAGACATTACGAACTAAACACTTATATTTACGAGGTAGCTCCAGGTATAATGTCTGGACTCTTTACTTTTTTTGTTTTTAAACTATTAAGAAAATAACGTCAGTTCGAACTGCTAAATCCTAATAAGCTTTATGAAGGAGGAGATCGAGCAATTAAAAGATTAGGTGTTAATATTGCGAAAATAATTGAGCAAATAAAGATATAAATTGCAAATATAATAAATTGGATTTCCAATGTTATACCTATGTCTAATAATAATCCCATGAGTGCTGGAGAGACTGAAGTAGCAAGCACGACCATAGAAAAAAACATAGATCTGATTGAACCAAGATAATTAATTCCATAAAGTTCTACCCACAGAGTACTTATGACAATAGTTGCTGATCCAGCGGATGCCCCCATTAAGATCATAAATATAGGAATAGCAAATGCCTTGTCAGTACCCGCTATTAAGATCAAACCAAATGCAAGCGGTAACAAAAAAAAACGCAATAAATGCACTGTGCCGAATCTATCGATTATCCAGCCAGCCCCAAAAGTTACCCCAATTACACTTAACGCAAAAAAAGGGTAGGAGGATGCTAGAAGTGTAATCGACCAAGATTTTGTTTCAATCAAGTGAATCTGATGAAAAAAAAATCCAGTCACTATGAAGGGAGAAGCAAGTAATCCAGGAAGAACCTGGTAAAAACGTAAATCTTTTAAGACTTGTGATCGATTCCAAGAATCAATCAATTTTTTTTTTGATTTTGTTAGTCCACTATTAGATGAATCATGATTATTTGATTTTAAGTGTCTTCCAAGCCAGTAAACTAAAGGTAAAAAAATAATTATTATACATGTACCTATTCCAACCCAGATTTCACGCCATGTGTACTGAAATAAAAAGAAAGTAATAAGAGAGGGTAATAGTGCCTCTCCAATAGGGTGTCCCATCAGCGCAATACTTAAAGCTCGTCCTCTTTTCTTTGAAAACCAGCGGGCCATTGCGGTTACTGCTATATGACTAATCATACTTTGACCAAACAAGCGAAGACCTAATAAAGATAAGAAAAGTATGTGAAGAGTTTCGGCACTTGATAAAAGAAATGAAAAACCGCTTAATATTCCTAGAGTTATTAATCCAAGAACAGTCAAATTAAATTGGTCTGTGAGTTTTCCTAACCAAAAAAAAAGTGTAGCACTTGTTAGTGTTGCAACGGAATAAAGTATTCCAAACATTCCATGAGAGAGATTAAATGTATTTCTTATTTCTCCAGAGAAAAGAGAAATAAAGAAAGTTTGACCAACGCTCGAGCTAAAAATTAAAAATAAACCTAGACTAAGTTCTGGTGTGGTAGCGAGTAAAATTCGTTTTATAAACATGTATTAAAAATTATGATTACTTTCTCACATTCGACATCTAGAAAAAAAAATACTCTTAGTCATAAAAATTAATCTTTCGATAGAAAAATCATCATTACTTCTTGCTTAAATTGCCATTGTCCATCTTTGATACAATTATCTAGATATGGTCCCGTAATCGAATTTTTGAGCATTTTCTCAAGGTCAATTGTATCATCAAAAACACAACGTTGCAGATATCCCTCAACTTGCAAAGATGCTGTCTCTGAAACACCATTTTCGTATGTAATTTTCTCAACTTTATGAGGAATATCAATCTCTTTTAGTATTTGTAAAATTTGTTCAGCACTAGAATACGGTTCTCCAGAACCACCTTTGAAACCATTTAAATAATGTCTGTAAAATCGAAGGTAATGAGATTTTTCACTTGCATGAGCAATAAAACCGGATCTAGCCATTCCAAAAATAAAACGTTTTAAAGCTTTTTTAAGTTCGTTTTTTGGAATTGCGTAAAGAGCGTGCGTTGCCCAGATAATGTCATAAGTTTCTCGCTCACAAGAAAATTCTTGTAAAGTAGTTTCAAACTCTGAACTAGTTTTAAATGGTGACCGAATAACCTTTCGTGCTTCTGCAATTGAAAATGAAGACGGATCAAGTAATGAATATTCCACCGGTAATATTTTTGCGTTTGACAAATCAGCATTTTGAACTAGTGCTGAAGGAAATTTACCTGATCCACAGGCAATATCTAGAAGTTTTAGTCCACGCTTGCCAATATTAGCCTGATGTGCTTCAAACCATTCTTTCCAGTTAAATTTCTCTGCTAGATGTTTATAATCAATAGAGGCAAGAGTATAAAAATTCTGCATTTCATTGCGACTTGATTCACTCCAATGTTCACAACTTCGCTTAAATGTATCTTTCATCTATTTAATCCCTTAAAATTTATCTAAACTAGATTTGGTGATCGTAACTTGTTATTGCACCTTTAACAACTCTGTCGGTGAATATACAAGTATAAAGTAACTGTAAGGAACCTCATAATGAGAATACGAAGGGGTATTCACTGAGTCTAGATGATGTCGAAGAAATTATAACTCGATTGAGTATATTAAAATAGAATATAAAAATAAGATGCATTTGTCAAACTATTTTTTTTAAGTCATTGATATCATTAAATTCTTTTTTTTTGAACCAATGAATTATTCATCTTTTATTCCTAATCAATGAAATAACATATTATATTGAGAGTATTTGAGGCATTAGTATAATTAAATAAGAAATGTTTGTGGATAATATATGAATAGAAGAAAATTTATTGAATATTCAATAAAAACAATTGCTCTGGCATCAGTTCCAGTAATCAATTTTTTTCCAAAAGTAAATATATCCGAAGATGAAAAAAAGTTACCTTGGAGCAGTAATACATTCAAATTTCCATTGGAAAACTTTAAGCTTCAAAGTGGAGAAATTTTAAAGAATGCTTTTTTGTTAGTTGACGTTAATGGTGAATTAAATCAATCAAAGAGTAACGCAATTATATTTGCTACTTGTTTTGCAGGAAGCCACAAATTTAATCAGATGGCATATGGAATTAATAGAGCATTAAATCCCCTTAAATATTGCATTATAACACCAAATTTATTTTGCAGTGGTTATTCGTCTTCTCCGAGTAATACTAACTCTCCTCAAGATGGTCCAAGATTTCCCTCTGTTTCTTATTACGACAATATAAATGCACAAGATAAACTAATATCAGAGCACTTTGGTATTACTAACCCACTTATGTATTTGGGATTTTCTATGGGTGCTCAGCAGGCTTTTCACTGGGGTGCATTACATGGAGAAAAAACTGGTGGTATAATTCCCTTATGTGGAACTGCAAAAACTACAACACAGAATTGGATAACTTTAGAGGGATGTAAGTTAGCTTTACAATCGGATGTAAATTATGATAACGGTAATTATAGTTCACCTCCTAAAAAAGGTTTAAAGGCTTTTTCAAGAAATTATACATCAACTTTATTTGATAAAGAAGGATATGAAGAGGGGTTACATCTCAATTTGTTTGATGGATTTGAAGATACTGAGTCATACTTAAATTTTATGGATAGTTTTTTTGGAAGTATCGATGCTAATGATTTATTAGGTATGTTGAATACTTGGCAAATGGGAGATATAGGAAAACATGAAAAATTCAACAACAACACAAAAAAAGCTCTTGCAAATATAAATTGTCCAGCTCTAGTTATGCCAAGTTCAACTGATTTATCTTTTCCAGCACGTAATAATATTCCTGAGGTTAAAGAAATGCCGAACGCTGAACTAGAGGTTATTAACACAAAACATGGTCATTTAGCTGGAGGAATGTCAACTACTTTAACATCTCAAGAAGATGTAGCTTTTATCGATAAAAACATAAGAGAATTTTTAAAAAAAATTACCTAAATATATCTTATTACTTAATTATTCTACCTAAATATCTTCCAATGGAATCATAAAAAATTCCATTTCTTTCTAACTTGGCTCTTAACTTCCCTGATGAATCGTATATATTACCATAACCGTCTATCCTTCCCATATTTCCACCACGTGAATCATAAGAATGCCCATTAGTTTCAATTTTTCCTAAGTATTTTCCCATAGAATTATATATACCTCCATTGCTTTCAACTCTTCCTTTATAACTTCCCAGTGAGTCGTGTATAGTGCCATTACCTTCAATCTTTCCAAGATACTTTCCTAGTGGGTCATTAAGCGAATCAGCTTTGCTGTCACAGAACATGAGGATAAATAAAAAGAAAATAAAATTATGCATAATTTTATTTTAAAATTAAGGTCAATAAACTATTTTTTTCGTATTTTGTTTCCATAATGAAATTTCACTCTCAGTTTGCATACAACAGGAAGTTATTGGAAATGAATCTTGTTGACTTGAACTTAACCTACTATCTTGTGAACTTGGTTGAATAAACATTATACAATCAATTATATGTACAACTCCGTTTTCTGCTATTATATCTTCCTTTACTATAACTACATCTTTAACAAATAGATTTTCACTTCTATATAATTTAATAGGTTTATTACTTACTGTTAGTTCAGTGGTTATTTGATCTGTTACATCTGAAGCCAGAATTTCTTTTGTTAAGATATGGTCGGTGAACAGCCTCTTTGAATAATAAGTATCTTTTAAAACTGACTTCTCTAGTTCTTTTGGAGTATTTTCAAAAGCATTATTTGATGGAGCATAAATTGTCCAATTATATGGAATTTTTTTTTGTAAAACTTTATCAAGTCCTGTTTTATCGAGATAATCTTTGAAAGTAGATAAATTAGAGTTTTTTGAAATAATATCGTACACATTTACTTCTTTTGAAAACAAATCTGAAGAAAATAAAAAAATAAAACTAAATATCAAATACATCTGTTAATCATATAATTTTATAAAGTGATGTAAAGGTGGACGGTAAAATGAGATGGTATAAGATCCTAGGCAATTAATAAGTATAACTAAAAAAATTAAAGATTTTGGAGGCTCTTTATGTTCAAGAGATAGAGTAAATAAAGGGCTTTCAATCATTTAAGCTACTTTTTTAAACCATGCTGGAGGGATATATGTCTTTGATGGTACATCTGGTAAAATGAAGTGGTCTCAAGGACAAGTTCATGAAGGTGGTATTCTTTCAACAGCAATCCATCCATTAATTGATAGGTTCGCAACAGGAGGTCAAGATGGAAAGATTATTATTTGGAATACTCAACAAAAAAAAAAGGAAAAAGTCATTGATTTAGGCGATGGTTGGATAGAAAATTTATCGTGGTCACAAGATGGTGAAATGTTGGCGATTTCGCGCTCTCGAACCATTTATGTATACACCAAAGAGGGTAATGAAATGTGGCAGTCTGACAGTCATAATAGCACAGTCAGTAATTTAGCTTGGTCCATCGAAAAAGAGCTAGCTACAACATGCTATGGGCGTGTTTCCTTTTTCGATGGTATTTCAGGAAAAATAAAGCAGAAATTAGAATGGAAAGGGTCTTTGGTTTCAATGGTATTAAGCCCAAATAGCGACATAGTCGTATGTGGAAGCCAAGATAATACAATTCATTTTTGGCGCAGATCAACAGAGCAAGATTCAATGATGTCTGGATATCCACTAAAACCCTCAGCTTTATCTTTTGACGAAACTGGAAGTTACTTGGCCACAGGGGGAAGTGAAGAGGTAACAGTTTGGAGTTTCAAAGGTAATGGACCTGAGGGTACATCTCCTTTATCGTTAAAACTTCATTCTAAACCTATAACATCATTAGCTTTTTCAAATCGTGGCATGAATTTAGCTTCAGGATCGAGGGATGGTGTTGTAGTACTTTGGGACTTAAAATCTGAAAATGAAGAAAGCGGATTAAGTGAAACAAGTGTAAGTGACTCTGTTTCAAAATTATATTGGCGTCAAGATGATAAAGCACTTGCTGGATTGGACAGACATGGTGGTGTTACAGTTTGGCGCGTGTAAAAAACCAAAGCAACTCGAGGCATATTACTCAACTAGGTCGATATTTTTTTTGGATAAAATTAGGGGTAAGACTACCAAATTTTGATTCAAAGGAGCCAAGAACCCAAAGCTTTCAGATAATGGCAGAGTAATAGGAAAAGTATAGGTTTTTACTGAACAACCACTTAGTTTTATTATTTATGACATAGAGATGATACTATTTCGGTAAAATATTTATTCATTTAATTTTTTTTCACGCTTTCTTTCATTGGGATCGAGATATTTTTTTCTAAGTCTAAGGTTCATAGGTGTTACCTCAAGCAATTCATCATCTCTTATAAAAGAAATCATATGCTCTAATGTCATCTTAACTGGTGGTATTAAAGTAACAGCTTTATCTGAACCTGATGCTCTTACATTAGTAAGCTGTTTTCCTTTTAAAACATTAATTTCAAGATCATTTTCTTTATTATGTTCACCAACTACCATTCCAGTGTATACTTTAGTTTGCGGTTTGATGTACATTACTCCTCTATCTTGAAGATTAAAGATTGCATATGCAACTGCTTGACCTGTTTCAGTTGATATTAAAGAACCATTTCTCTTTTCTTTTAATTCTCCTTTAAATGGTTCATAGGAATGAAACATTCTATTAAGTACACCTGTTCCTTTTGTTTCTGTTAAGAATTGACTTTGATAACCTATTAGTCCCCTTGAAGGTGACTTAAAGATAATACGAGTCTTTGCTGAGGAAGTTTTCATATCGATCATTTCTGATTTTCTATTATTCATTGAGCTAATCACTGTGCTTGAAAAACTTTCATCAACATCAATTACAACCTCTTCAACTGGTTCTAATTTGGTATTTTTTTCTGTTTTAAATAATACTTTTGGTCTAGAAACTGACAACTCAAAACCTTCTCTTCGCATAGTTTCAATCAAAACTCCCAATTGTAATTCGCCTCTACCACCAATTTCAAAAGCATCTTTATTTTCATTTTCACTAAAAGTAATTGCCACGTTTGTTTCAGCTTCTACCAAAAGCCTTTCTCTAATATTATTTGAGGTCACTTTTTTGCCCTCTTGCCCAGCAAAAGGAGAATTATTAACAGTAATCGTTATAGACATAGTTGGAGGATCTATCGGGGATGATTTTATGGGTTTTGAGACTAAATTATCACAAATTGTATCTGAAACTGAAGCCTTAGTTAAACCAGCAATACAAGCTATATCACCTGCAACAATCTCATTAACAGGAATTCTTTTGTTTCCCTCAAAAGAAAATAATTTTGTTAGTTTACCTTTTTCCACAAGTTTTTGATTTAGGTTTATTGCCTTAACAATTTTATTAACTTCGGCATTCCCACTTTCAACTTTTCCTATTAAACATCTTCCAACATAAGTATCGTAAGAGAGAAGGGTTGCTAGAAATGAGAAAGAAGTTTCTGAATTAATTTTTGGGGGAGGCACTTGGTCTACTATTAGATCGAGAAGAGGGTGCAAATTTTCTTGTTTATCTTTGAGATCATTCACACACCAACCATTTTTTCCAGAGGCATATAGTATTGGAAAATCAAGCTGATCGTCATTTGCATTTAGGGTAACAAAAAGATCAAAAACTTCGTTTAAAACGACATCTGCACGACTATCTTTTTTATCAATTTTATTAATGATTACAATAGGCTTTAAACCTTGCGATAAAGCTTTACCCAAAACAAACTTTGTTTGAGGCATTGGTCCCTCTGAGGCATCTGTTAATAAAATTACTCCATCAGCCATACATAAAATCCTTTCAACCTCTCCACCAAAATCTGCATGTCCTGGTGTATCTATTATATTTATCTTTACTCCATTCCATTTAATTGATGTAGGCTTAGCCAGAATAGTAATACCTCTTTCTTTTTCTAAATCTCCACTATCCATTATTCTTTCCCCAATCTCTTCATTGGATCGAAACATTCCAATTTGCTTAAGTATTGAGTCAATTAACGTGGTTTTGCCGTGGTCTACATGAGCAATAATGGCTATATTCCTAATATTTTTTGACATAATTTAGTGTTTAATTGTAAAAATAACAGTTAAATAAATAAGAAATTTATTAACAAATTTTTTAACCATATTAGGTATATATAGAAATCATAAAGATAACAATGAATAGTTATTAGAAGACATACGTAGAAACCAAATCAGCTCTAAAGTGAAGAGAGACTAAGCTTTCAGAAAGTGGCAGAGAGATAAGGAAAGGGCAGATTTAATTAATTAAAAAAAAAAGCCTGACTTCTTAGCCAGGCTTTTAAAAATTCATCTTTATAGATCGAAATTACTTCTCAGCGCAAGCGTAAGAATTGATTTCAAGACCAACAGAGATTTCAGAAATCATTGGTTTTGTCCAAGCCATTGTTTACTCCTTAAATAAAAAGTTAATAAAATTGTATCTTTTCTATTATTTTTTTCTTAATCAACTCTGAGGGTGTTATTCATATTACGTTAATCTTCTAATTGAAAATTACATGAGGGTAATCTCCGAGGGAAAACTATAAAATAAAAACTCTCAAGATATGAAAATCCATGGCTTTCAGACAGTGAAGGGGAGACAGGGATAAGAAATATCTTTAACCCAAAGGTTATATAAATTGATTAAAAAGCTCTAGAAGAAATAGATTAAACAGAATATTAAAATAGACCAAATAAACAAAATAATATACCGAGTTTTCCAAATGTAATTAAAGTGCAATTTTTGAAAGTATTTTAATGACCAAACAAAAGTTTCATTTGCTTGGGAGTTCGAGAAAAAAAAGTCGTGAACTATTGCAATTTTTAAAGTAACAACAAAACCAATTGCATTCCACCAAAGCCAAGATACATTAACTAAATAAACCCAACAGTATAAGTTAAATAAAAATCCACAAATTATTCCTATACAAGCACTATTACCATTAATTTTTTTTGTTAAAATACCTAATGTAAATACACCAATAATTGGCCCATTAATCAAAGAACCTATTTTATTTATTGCAATGAGAACATTGCTGGAAATATCTTCAACGTAAAAAGCTAAGATAATTGCTAATGAACCCCAACATAGAGTTATTACTCTTGAAACGAAAAGATTATTTTTTTCAGAGAGAGATCTAAAATTTTTATTTCTTTTAACAAAATCTTCCATTGTAACTGCAGACAAGCTATTTAATACTGAATCTAAGGATGACATAGCAGCAGAAAACAAAGCTACTAGCGTCAGTCCCACAATACCAATTGGTAAATTATCAATTAGAAAAATAGGGACAGCCAGATTAAAGTTAGGAATTCCATCTTGTTTTGGAAGACTTGAGATAAAATCATCATTAATTTGAGAATAAGAGGCTATTCCTACACCAATTAAACAGTACAGCAAGACAAGAGGAAATCTGAAAATACCATTCAAAAAAAATACTTTTTGTCCTTCATTTTGATTTTTAGCACATAGTGCTTTTTGCATTTGACTTTGATCACAACCATAATAGGACATATACAAAAAAAAACCCCCAATTAACATTGGCCAAAAAGCAAATTCTTTTCCATCACCAAGTCCATGGTCAGAGAAATTTAAATTTACATTTCTTTGGTCTGGGAAATAACTAAACATTGATCGAAAACCACCAAAAATTGTTGTTAAATAAAAAAGTATAAAAATCAGTACAACAGTTAAAATTATCATTTGAATTATATCGCTGTAAATTATTGCTTTTATTCCTCCTAAAACGTCGTAAATGATTGTTATAAGGCCAAGTATCAAAACTGAATAAACAAAACTTAAACCTGTTATTAGTTCAATAACTATTGATACACTGTAAACAATTACTCCAGTTGCAAAAACTCTAACAAAAAGAAATAATGAACTCATTAATAGTCTCGTTTTGAGATCAAACCTTTTTTCTAGGTACTCGTATATTGAAATTACTTTTAATTTATAAAAAATCGGATAAATGAAAATCATGATTGCAATCATTGACAATGGCACTGCCAATTCATATTTCAACCAGCCCAAACCACCACCAACAGAAAAAGCAACAAAAGCAGGTGCACCTAAAATACTATTTGTTGAACATTGAGTAGCTAAAATAGATATAGCCAATGTTTTAGATTTTTGTTTTCTTGATGCAACAAAATAATCTTTCAAGTTTTTTTGATCTTTTGATAAATAAGCAGATAAAAGAATTAAACAAACTAAGTAGCCAAATATAATATACCAGTCTAGATTTTCTAAATTCATAAAACCTTCCAGAAGTCAAATGTAATTATTGTTAAAAATTATTAATTTTATTTAGTAATTCTTCCTTTATAAATTCAAACTTCTCTTTTTCTAATTAATCAGACTAGTGAAAAAATGAAATAGTTTCAAATTCAAAGAATATTTTATAATACATTATTAACCTATTTTTCCTCCCATCTAGGGCAATATTTTTTTGAGGTAAAATTACTAAATTACGGTTCTTAAAAGTTAAGGAATCGATGGCTACAAAATTGTTGGAAGAGACAGGGAAAAAACCCCGTGATAGAGATAAAGTGTGTTAATTTTATCCTTTAGAAAAAAAACAATTTTTTCAACTCAAAAAAAAATTTGTAAATAAACAAATTATTATTTCACTTGCTTATTTTGTTAGTACATGAACTAAGTGCATCTTTGATATTATTTACAATGAAAAACTTTTACAAACTTGGAATTTCAAAAGAAATTCTCTCAAATCTAAAATTTTTAAACCTTTCAAATCCAACTCCTGTTCAACAACAGGCAATTAGACCAGGTTTTGAAGGTAAAGATATTTTAGCAATTGCAAATACCGGAACTGGTAAAACTGCAGCATTTGGTATACCCATTATAGAAAGACTAAACAAAAATAAATTATTATCCGCAATAATTCTAACCCCAACAAGAGAATTAGCTGTTCAAGTTGGTAAACACTTAAGAGACTTAATGGGCAAGAGTATAAAGATTAAAACTGCAGTTTTAATTGGAGGAGATTCCATAAAAAAACAAATTGAATTAATCAAACAAAAACCAAGAATAATTATCGGGACACCTGGAAGAATAAAT
>CABZMK010000021.1 GCA_902526865.1 uncultured Alphaproteobacteria bacterium | reverse complement strand
TTTTTTTTATCTTATCTATATTTTCATTCCAGTTTATAAGACTACGTATACTTTTTGTTCCGTTCTTTTTAATAATTATTATCTTTAGATTTTTGATTTGTATCTCATCACTAGATAAAACTAGTGAAGTACAGCTGTTTGAAAGTCAGTATCTTGTGATTCACATCATTTCATCATTATTATCATACTCCTTGATAACAATTAGCCTCGTGACCTCTTACTGTATTGTTATTCAAGATTCAAATATCAAGAAAATGAGGTACAACAGAATAATTAATAATTTTCTCCCTTCTTTGTATGAAAGCGAAATTCTAGCAATAAGGTTTCTATATTTAACAATAATTTTTTTGATAATTTCATTGGCATCTGGACTTTATTATTTTATTGAAACAGAGGATAATTTAATTTATTTTTTTAACGAAAAAGTTATTTTTAGTTTAATTTCATTATTCCTTACTTTAATGATAATTATCGTAAGAATGTATAGGGGGTTATCGGGAAAAATGGTTTTCAGGATGGTTTTATTGAGTTATTTATTAATTAGTTTTTCTTATTTTGGGGTTAGACTGCTTAACTGATGTTGAATATTGGCAATTTACAAGTAAATTCAAATTTTCTGTTGGCGCCAATGTCAGGCGTTACTGACTATCCATATAGAGAAATAGTTAAAAAATTTAAACCAGGATTGGTATTTTCTGAAATGATTGCAAGTAGGGCATTATTAGCTCAAAACTCAAAAACAATGAAAATGATAAAAAAAACTAATAATTATTTATCAGCGGTACAAATTGCCGGTTGTGATCCAGAAGTTATGATAGAAGCTTCAAAAATTTGTGAAGATAATGGAGCAGACATAATAGATATCAATATGGGTTGTCCAGTAAAAAAAGTAGTTAATGGCTATGCAGGATCTGCATTAATGAAAGACGAAATATTAGCAACTAAAATTTTAGAATCCGTTGCTAACTCAGTAAAAGTTCCAGTTACATTAAAGATGCGTAAAGGCTGGGATGATAATTCCTTAAATGCTCCAAAGATTGCCAAGATTGCCGAGAATAGTGGAATTAAAATGATAACTATTCATGGTAGAACAAGATGTCAAATGTACAAAGGTAAGTCAGATTGGAAATTTGTAAAAAGTGTCAAAAGTAATGTTAGAATACCAGTTCTTGTAAATGGAGACATAACAAATAAAGAAAATTTAAAACAAGCACTTAAAGACTCTGAAGCAGATGGAGTAATGATTGGAAGAGGTTCTTACGGAAGACCTTGGATATTTCAAGAGTTATGTTCCGATAAAAAAAAATTTAAAATCGATAATAATTTAAAAAAACAAATAATTCTTAATCATCTTCAACTAAGTTTAGATCATTATGGAAAAGATATTGGTCTTAAATCGTTTAGAAAACACCTAGGTTGGTATTCAAAGTCAATAAATAATTCCAATGAATTTAGACTTAAAATAAATAAATGCACAGACGAAATTATTTTAAAAAACTTAATAAATGATTTCTTTTAAAACCTTTTATGTCTGAAATCACTTCTTCACAACTTTTTAAAATAATATTTGAACTTTTGCCACAACCAATTTTTCTATTAAAAAAAAACAAATTAAAAATTGAATACTGCAACATAGAAACACAAAATTTATTGGGAAAAAGTAATGAAATGTTAGAGGGTAAAGAACTTGAAGATATATTTGAAAAAGATCCAATTTTAATTGCAAATATTTCAGAAATAATAAAAAAAAATGGGGTTTTTATAATTAAAGATAATCTTAAGTTAAATAATTTTTTTTTTGAAATTCAATGCATAACATCTGAAGAACTTAACGATAAATTCTTTATTGTTTTAAAAAAAGTTACAAACGAAAAAAGTACTTTTGAAAAAATGAATTATCTTAATGATATATTTTCTTTTTTATCTCATGAGATTAATAATCCAATTTCATCAATTAAACTTGCCTCTGATTTAATAAAAAAAAGGTATACCAATGTAGATGACGAACTTTTAGAAATTATTAAATCAGAAGCATTAAGAATAAACCGTCTTTTTAATAATTTCACTCTTACTCAACCAAATAATATTTCAATAAAAAAAAAAGAGAACATTCACGAATTAATAAGACTAAGTTTATTTAAAATCAAACAAATGCCTAACAAATTAAATATTTCTGAAGAATTTGATCCTTCTCTTCCATTAATTGAAATTAACAGAGATTTAATAATTCAAGCTCTTGATAATATTTTTATAAATGCGTACGAATCATCTTTATTTGATAAAAGTTCATATTTAAAAATTCAAACAAGGTTTGTTGTCGGTGAGAGCGTATCAATTCCAACCATAAAAAATTCTATAAAAAAAAATTCATTAAAAATTAGTATTTGTGATAATGGAATTGGAATTCCAATGAATTTAATAGATAAAATATTTCTTCCATTTTATTCAACAAAAAAAAGAGGTTCAGGAATAGGATTATTTTTGGTAAAAAGGATTATAAATGATCATAAAGGTACAATAGTTTTCGAATCTCAAGAAGGAGTTACCACAGCACAAATCATCCTACCCTTTTAAATTTTAAAATATGCAAAAAAAAATTCTTATTATTGACGACGATTTCGCATTGAGAACTGTGATGCTAAAAGCATTACGAACTTCTAAAATTACTATTAAAACAGCATCAACTATTTCTGAGGGTTGGTATATACTTGAAAAAGAAGATTTCAATTTAGTAATTTGCGACGTTGTTCTTCCAGATGGTGACGGGCTTGAGTTAGTAAAGAAACTTAAGAAAAAATTTAATCACCTGGAATTTATTATTATTAGTGCTCAAAACAACATATTAACTGCAATTAAGGCTGATCAACTAGATGTTTTTGAATATATTCCAAAACCACTAGACTTGAATGATTTAATTATTTCTGTTGATAGATCTTTAAAAAAAAATTCTGAAGAAAATAAAGAAATCAAATTTGAAGAGAATCTTCCAATGATAGGCACGTCTTCAGTTATGCAGGTTGTTTACAAAAATATTGCAAAAATTACCAAAACAAATTTTTCAGTTTTCATTAATGGCGAATCTGGTACAGGTAAAGAACTAGTTGCAAAAACTATACATAATTTTAGTGATAGAGCTCAGAAACCTTTTATTGCTATTAATATGGCTTCTCTTCCAGAAAATTTAATAGAAAGTGAATTATTTGGATACGAAAAAGGAGCCTTCACAGGAGCTGAAAAGAAAACGACAGGTTTTTTTGAAAAATCATCTGGTGGAACACTTTTTTTAGATGAGATTGGTGATATGCCATACGACATTCAATCAAGGTTACTTAGGGTTCTTCAATTTGGAGAATTTACTAGAGTAGGTGGAAGAGAAGTTATCAAAACTGATGTTAGAATAATTTCCGCAACAAATAAGAATATTCAATCCTCTATTGAAAAAGGGGAGTTTAGAGAAGACTTATTTTATAGATTAAATGTTATAAATATTTTTCTCCCACCACTAAGAGAGAGAGAAAATGATATTATTTCTCTTGGAAGACATTATCTAAACCTCTATTCTGAAGGTAAAAAACAATTCGATAGCTCTGCTGTTAATTTTTTAAAATCACATCCTTGGCCAGGAAATATTAGGGAGTTAGAGAATTTATTGAAGAGAGTATCTGTATTAACATCTGATACAATATTGAGTTCTACAATACTCAGAGATTATATGGATTATGATAAATTTCAATTATTTGAAACTCAAGAAATCTCTAATAAAAACGAAAAAGAAAATTTACGTTCTTATCTAGAAAGTTTTTTAAAAAACTTTTTTAACAGTCTAGATAGTAATGATCAAAAGATAGGTTTACATGATAAATTTATGAATGAATTTGAAAGACCTTTAATCTTAAAATCACTTGAATTTTGTAAAGGCAATCAAATTAAAACCTCAAAAATTCTAGGTATAAATAGAAATACTTTGAGATCAAAATTAAAAAAACTTAAAATATCTTCCAAACACGGAAAATAATGATTAAAGAAAGAATTTTAAAGTTTGCTGATAAAAAAGATTTAACTAATATAATTTTTTTAGTACTCTTTTCATTATCTTTCATACTTAGTTTATTAATTTTTCTAACCTTGACAGGAAATCTCTCAAATTTGGAAGAAATTGATAATGTTTCTAATTTTATTTCAATTAATTTTGCTATTATCGTTTTACTTATTTTAATTTCTGTAGGAAAAATAAAAGAGAACTTTGATCAAAGAAAATTTAGATCTAAATTTAAGGTACATTTTACATTATTATTCATTTTTATTACACTAATTCCTTCAACATTAATTACAGTATTTTCTTTAATTTTCTTTGATCAAGGTATAAAAATTTGGTTTAATGAGAAGATTAAGCAAGTAATTAATGGTTCCAAAAACATTTCTGAGTCTTATTTTAATGAACATATAAGTAACATTAAGAATGATGTTTTATTTTTACAAAGTGAAATAAATAATGAAAAGATTGTTTTTTTTACAGATAAAGCAAGACTTACAGAATTTTTAAGTTATTTTGCAGAAATAAAGGATTTAGAGGAAGCAATAATTTTTGAAGGAACCGGTCAGTTACTAGCAAAAGTTGGAAGTTTTTTGATTGAGTCTGAAACAGCACCTCCGCTATGGTCTTTTTTAATTGCAGATGACGGTGACATTGCTGTTTTTCCAAATAATGAAAAAACTAAAGTCAGAGCTTTAATCAAAATACAAAGAGCAATACCTACATATTTATTTATTGGTAAAGATGTAGATTCTAATGTTTTGGGGAGAGTTGAGTCTGTAGATAATGCTGCAACTGAGTATTTGAATATAACAAAGAAATTGGATAGTTTTCAATTTCAATTTAATCAACTTTTTATTGCTATAAACTTTTTGATGATTCTTCTTTCAATATGGTTTGGCCTTAGGTTTTCAAATAGAATTATAGAGCCAATTATGCAGATAATTCTTGATTCTGAAAAAATAATAAAAGAAGATTTTTCAACGAGAATTAGAGTGTTTGCTGGAAATAATGAATTTAATATTTTGTCAAATGTTTTAAATAAAATGCTTGATATTTTAAACGATCAAAAAAATAAATTATTAAAAGCAAAAGAGATAATAAATTTAAGGAGAAAGTTTACAGAAAATATTATAAATAATATCAATACAGGAATAATTTATGTTGATTTAAATGGGAAGGTTCTTTTAAGTAACAAAAATTCCCAGGAGATATTCGATAAAAAAATTACGAAAGATTTTTTAGATAATCACAGTAATATTAAGCAAATAATAAAAAAATTTAATCTTGATAAAGTAAAAAACAATGAAATTCAAATAAAATACTTAGCAAACTATAAACTTAAATTTTTAAATATTAAGATTTCAGAAATTATTGAAAAGAATTCAGTTAAAGGTTTTATTCTAAGTATAGATGATGTGTCTGAATTAGTTTCAGCGCAAAAACACGCTGCTTGGTCGAATGTAGCAAGATATATGGCGCATGAAATAAAAAATCCGTTAACCCCAATCAAGTTATCTGCTCAAAGATTAGAAAAAAAATTTATAGAGAATCAAGTTAATAAAAAATCATTTTTGGATTGCACTGATACAATTAAAAGACAAGTAAATAATATTCAAACTTTGGTTTCTGACTTTTCGAACTTTGCAAGAATGCCAGATAGTATTTTTAAAGAGGTAAAGTTAAGTAAAATAATAGAAACTCAAATAAAAACAATTAAAATTTTAGACAACAAAATTAAAGTTCTTTACAAAAATAAATTTAAAGAACTGCGAATTAATTGTGATGAAAATCAAATAGGAAGGGTATTTCTGAATATATTAAAAAATTCATATGAGTCATCAGAAAAAAAGAATAAAGTAGTATCAGTTCAGGTTTTTATAGAAAAAAAATTAATTGTAATAATTATTGAAGATAACGGTACTGGTTTTCCCGAAAATAGAGATAAATTATTTGAACCCTACATAACGAATAAAATTAATGGTACAGGTCTTGGACTTGCAATATGTAAAAAAATTATTGAAGATCATGGAGGCGAGATAAATTTACTTGATAGCGAAGAATACGGCGGAGCTTGTGTGAGACTGAAATTTATAAGAGTTTAATTTTTCAAATGAGAATATGAAATTAGAAGAGAGCAGAATTTTAATCATTGACGATGAACCAGACATTTGTAATCAACTTTCTGGTCTTCTTAATGATATTGGATATTCATGTGATAAAGCTAATACCTCTGAAAAGGGTTTGGAAATTTTTAAACAAAAATCATTTTCTCTTGTTCTATTGGATATTTGGTTAAATAATTCCAAGTTTGATGGTTTTCAAACTCTAGAAAAACTTCATAGAATAGATCACAATATTCCAGTAATAATGATTAGTGGTCATGGAAATATTGAAACAGCAGTAAGTTCTATTAAAAAAGGAGCATATGATTTCATAGAAAAACCATTTGATAGTGATCTACTTATTTTCAAAATTAAGAAAGCAATAGAGAATTATATTTTAAAAAAGAAAATTGAAAAATTTTCAAGAAAAGATTTGGATTCTGAAATTGTTGCAATTTCAAAGTCCTCTAAACTCCTTGAAAAAAAAATTTTAGAAGTTAGTAAAACTGATTCTAATATTCTACTTATTGGCGACGAAGGAAGTGGTAAAGAATTTGTTGCATCAAAGATACATGACTTTTCTCATAGATCAAAAAAACACTTTAAATCAATAGATTGTAGGTTAGATAAAAATATATTTGAAGAACAATTTTTTGGATCTGAAGATAATCAAGTAATCAAAGAATTAGGTTTACTAGACGAAGTAAATTATGGGACTCTATACTTTAAGAATATCACCGCCTTAGCAGATAAATTACAAGGAAAGATATTAAGAGTTCTTGATGAAAAAAAATATTATAGAATTGGTGCATTAAGTCCCAATATTTTAGATTTAAGAGTGATTGCTTCTTCAGATAAAAATAGTTTAGAAGGTTTAAGAAAAGATTTATTAAAAAAATTAAATTTCACAATCATTGAAATACCAAGTCTATCTGATAGAAAAAATGATGTAGGAGAATTAATAGAAATTTTTGCATCCGAGATATTTATTGAAAAAGGTTTAAAAATAAAAAAATTTTCGACCGAAGTTACTTCATATATAATTGATTTAGATTATTTTAGAAATATTTTTCAACTTAAAAAGTTTGTAGAGTGGATAATTGTAATGTTGAGTAAAATTGATAATGACGAAATTAATTTAAATGATGTTATTGGTTTAGGTACCAATCTTGTTAATAAAAAGAATATTTTTTTTGACGACTCTATGAATATGTCCATTAAGAGAGCAAGGGAAGATTTTGAAAAAAAATATCTCCTATTTAATTTAGAAAAATTCAAATATAATGTAACAAAAATGGCTAAAGAAATTGGAATGGAACGGACTGCAATTTACAGAAAACTTAAATTACTTAACATCAAAACAGAATTAGAAAAATGAAAATTATAGTTTGTGGTGCAGGTGAGATCGGTTCTAATATTGCTAAACAGCTTGTTTACGAGGATAATGATGTAACAATCATTGACAAATCGGAGTCGAGTTTAAGGGTGTTAAATAAAAGCGTGGATTTGAAAAGTGTTTGTGGAAAAACAACCCATCCGGAAATTCTTGAGAAAGCAGGTGCTGATGAAGCCGATATGATTATTGCAGTTACAGAAAGTGATGAACTTAATATTATTTCTTGTGAACTTGCAAATCATCTATTCAAAATCCCTTTAAAAGTAGCAAGGATTAAAGAAACTGAATATTTAAAATCAAATTATGCCAAGAAAATTTTCTCGCCAGGAAAAATTGATGTTGATGCAATAATTTCCCCGGAGTTAGAGGTTGCAAAAGATATTATTAGAAAATTAAATACTCCAGGTGCTTTTGATTCATTTTATTTAGGTGATAAAATAGCAAGAATAATTGGAATATCGATAAATGATTCGTGCCCAATAATAAATACTCCGTTACGAATGCTTCCAGGAATTTTTTCAGGTTTAGAGGTAAAGATTTTATCAATTTTTAGGAAAGATGAGATAATAATTCCTACTGGAAAAGTTGAGCTTTATCCTGGTGACGATATTTATATTTGTATTAAAAATGATGATATTTTAAGAGCGCTTAGAGTCTTTGGAATAAAACCTCAAGAAAATAGAAAATTAATTGTTGTAGGTGCCGGAAATATTGGTTTGAATATTTTAAAAATTTTAGAAAAGGACTACCCTGATATCAATTGTAAAATTATTGATAATGATTTAGAAAGGACAAAAGATATTTCTTCTAAGCTCTCAAAACAAAGTACTATTTTATGCGGAGACGCAATCGATTCTAATCTACTGAGAGATGCTGGTGCATCCGATTCAGAGGCAATTATAACTGTAACAGATGATGATGAGGTAAATATTTTCTCTTCACTTTTGGCTAAAGATCTTGGATGCAAAAGAACAATGGCAATTGTTAACAACACAAATTATAGAAATTTGTCAAAGAAGCTTGATTTAGATGTCCTTATCCATCCTGGTAATATAACAACTTCAGCCATTTTACAATATGTGAGAAGAGGTAAAGTAAAAGAGGTTCACGATTTTGGAAATGACAGAGGTGAAATAATGGAAATAGAGATTTTACCTACTACCAAATTTGCTGATAAACAAATTATTGATTTAGATATGCCAGATGGTGTGGTTATTGGTGGTATCGTTAGAAATAAGAAATTGATTTTTCCAGATGAAAACACAACTATATATGTGAATGATAAATTAATAATTTTTTCAAAACCATCTTCTATTAAAGAAATAGAAAAATATTCTGAAGTAAATATAGAGTTTTTTTAATGTCAATTTGTTATGTAAATGGTTCATATGAAGAAAAAAATTCAGCGATGATTTCAATCCAAGATAGAGGATTTAACTTTTCTGATGGTGTGTACGAAGTTATGTCTTTTTTTGGAAACCAAGTTATCAATTTTGAGAAACATATAAAAAGACTAGAAAAGTCACTTGGCGGTTTAAGAATTCAAAAACCATTAACTAATTATAAAAGTCTAGAATTAATATTAAAAAAACTGATCAAGTTAAATAAACTAGATAAAGGTTTTGTATATCTTCAAATTACCAGAGGAAGCTCGTCTAGAAATCATCTTTTTCCAAAATTATCTAAGCCCAATGTAGTCATTTTCACTTTTACTGCAAAATTAGATAAAAAATTGATCCTGAATGGAGTAAAAGTTCGATTAACTGAAGATCTTAGATGGAAAAGATGTGACATCAAGTCCATCTCTTTATTACCAAATGTTTTAGAAAAACAAAATGCCTTCGAAGAGGGAATGTATGAATCATGGCAAAAAAGAAAAAACTTAATTACAGAAGGATCGACATCAAATGCCTTTATAGTGAATAGAAATGGTTTTATTCAAACACATCCAGCTAACAATTTTATTTTAGGTGGAGTAACACGTGATACACTTATTGAGATTGCAAAAAAAAATAAGATTAAAGTTATTGAAAAGGCGTTTTCTTCAAGTGATTTATTTTCAAGTAAAGAAGCTTTCTTAACAAGCACTACTGCACAAATTCTTCCAGTTGTAACAATTAATGAAAAAACTATAGGTAATGGAAAACCAGGACAAATGACTCAAGTATTAATCAGAATGTACAATGAACTCGTTAAATGTCAAATTCATGAATAATACACAAACAATAGTTATACATCCATATATAAAAAGATCACGAGGCTCAAAAGAAATTCTTCTAGAAGAAGCAATAAAGTTGGTTGAAGCAATCAATTTAAATTGTATTCATTCATCTCTTGTCGGGATAGACAGTGTAAATCCAAAAACTTATCTTAAATCCGGTTATGTTGTTTTTTTGAAACAAAAAGTAATTCACCTAAATGTCGAATTGATATTTATAAATACAAATCTGTCCCCCATACAACAAAGAAACCTAGAAAAAGCAACAAACTGTAAAATTATAGATAGAACTGGGTTAATTATAGAAATATTTGGTTCTCGAGCTAAATCAAATGAGGGGAAACTTAGCGTATTATTAGCAAGTTTAAAATTCCAAAAGAGTAGACTTGTAAGATCATGGACTCATCTAGAAAGACAAAGAGGTGGAGCTGGATTTATGGGAGGCCCTGGTGAAAAACAAATTGAATCAGATAGACGCCAATTAACAGAAAGAATCAACAGACTAAAAATTAAAATCAATAAAATTGACAAAATTAGAAATATTCAAAGATATAGAAGAATAAAAAATAAAATACCTATTATTTCATTAGTAGGTTATACAAATTCTGGAAAATCAACGTTATTTAATCTAATTACAAAATCTAAAGTATTATCAAAAAACATGCTTTTTGCATCTTTAGACTCAACTATTAGAAATGGTTACATCAATGGTTTTAATTTAAATTTTATTGATACAGTAGGTTTTATTAGAGATTTGCCAACAACTTTAATTGATTCGTTTAAATCAACACTTAATGAAATTATAAATTCTGATTTGATACTACATGTAAGAGATATTTCAGATTCAGAATATCTTGATCAAAAAAATGAGGTTTTAAGAATACTTGAAGAAATTGGGGTTCAAAAAGATGATGAAAGAATAATAGAAGTAATAAATAAAACTGATTTAGTAAATAATAAAATAAATCACCACAATTCTTTGAGTGAGAAATCTGTAATGATTTCTGCAGTTAACGGTAGTGGTATTATTGAATTAAAGAACGTTATTATTAAAAATTTAAGCAAGTACAATTTAATTAAATTTTTACATCAACAATCTTATCAAGTTTGAAGTATCTTCTTTTTCAAAACCAAGTTTAATAAGTTTTTTATAATTGTTTTTAATTATCTTTGTTACCGGAAGTCTAATATCAGATTGATTTATTTCCTTGATAATTATATCAAGGTCTTTTAGCATCAATTTATTCATAAATCCAAAGTCGAACTCTGATTTCCACATTGTTTTTGCTCTATTCTCTAACTGCCATGATTGACCAGCTCCATTTTTTAATACTTTAATAAGGTTATCAATGTTTAGTTTTTTTTTTTTAGCAAAATTTAAACCCTCAGCCAATCCTTGAATAATAGTTGCAACACATATTTGATTAACCATTTTAGTAAGTTGTCCGGAACCAGACACACCCATATAAATTAATGATTTAGAGTATAAATCTAAAATTTCTTTTAGATTCTTGAATTTTGTCTTTTTTCCTCCAACCATAATTGACAATGTTCCACTTATTGCACCAATTTCCCCACCACTAATTGGAGCATCAAAAAAAAAGCATTTTTTACCTAAAGTTTTTTCATATAATAATTTCGATATATCGAACGACGCAGTAGTATGGTCCACGATCAATGTTTTTGGACGTAAACCTTTCAATATTCCATTTTTTGATAGATATACATCTTTCAAATCTAAATCTTTGCCAACACAAGATATTACAAAATCACATTGATTTGCTAAGTCATGGTATTGATCATATGTAAACAATCGTCTAGAGTTTTTAAATTTTTTTATAAATTTTAATGTATTTGCTGAATTTCTATTAATTATATGAACATTTCTGTTAGCATTAATTATATGAAGTGCAATATTATAACCCATTACCCCAAGACCAATAAATCCAACGTTTTTAATCATAATTTATAATTAATTCATTATTTTCATTTACAGTTACACTAACTTGTGAACCTTCCTTAATATTATTACTTAAAATCAGATGTGCTATCTTATCTATAATTTCTTTTTGTATAAGTCTTTTTAATGGTCTTGCTCCATATAAGTTGGAAAAACCTTCATTTACGATCCAATTCTTTGATTTTTCATCAAATTTGGCTGAAATTTTTTTAGGTTTCAAAATTTCTTCAAGAAAATCCAACTGAATATCAATGATTTTTTTTATTTCTTTTTTTGTAAGCCTATTAAAAATTATAGATTCATCAATTCTATTAAGAAATTCAGGTTTAAAATGCTTTCTGACTTTTTCCATCATCTTTTCTTTTGTAAAAACCTCCACCTGATTCTTTTGTTCGTCAGAAAACTCGATTAATTCCGCACCTAAATTTGAAGTCATAATAATAATTGTATTTTTAAAGTTTACAAATCTGCCTTTGGAGTCGGTTAACCTTCCATCATCAAAGACTTGTAATAATAAATTAAAAACATCTGGATGAGCCTTCTCAATCTCGTCAAGCAGAACTAATTGATATGGTTTTCTTCTAATAGATTCTGTTAAAATTCCACCTTCCTCGAACCCAACGTAACCGGGTGGAGAACCAATTAATTTCGAAACTGAATGTTTTTCCATAAATTCAGACATGTCCAATCTAAATAATGATTTTTTATCATTAAAAAGAAATTCGGAAAGAATTTTTGTCAATTCCGTTTTTCCTACACCTGTAGGCCCTAGAAATAAAAAAATACCTATGGGTCTATTAGGGTCTTGAATTCCGGCTCTTGCTCTGAGCACACATCTAGATATTTTTTGAATTGCTTCAGTTTGTCCAACGACTTTTTTTTGAAGTTCATTCTCCATATTGATTATTTTTTCTTTCTCTGCCTCAAGCATTCTTTCTACTGGCACTCCAGTTGATTTAGATATTACTTCTGCAATTTCATCCGGAGATACGTACTTTCTTAAAATTTTCTGCTCTTTCTTCGATTCTAGCATTTTAAGTTTATTCTCTAGTTCGGGAATCTCACTATAAGCCAATTCCCCAGCTTTTGATAATTTACCCTCTCTTTGAAGGATGTTTAACTTATTTCTATTGAATTCAATTGTAGATTTGAGTTTTTGAATATCGTTAATTACATTCTTTTCTCTATTCCAATTATTATTAAAATCTTCAAATTCTTTCTCTAATTTTTTAATTTCTTCTTTAAGGTCATTTGTTCTGTCTACAGACTTTTTATCGTTTTCTTTTTTTAAGCTTTCATATTCAATTTTATTTTGTAAAAGTTTTCTCTCAATTTTATCTAGATTTTCTGGCTTTGAATCAATTTGTAATCTTATACGTGATGCTGCTTCATCCATAAGATCAATTGCTTTATCAGGTAAAAATCTGTCATTAATATACCTTTGAGATAATTCAACTGCGGAGACTATTGCTGAATCAAGAATTTTTACTCCATGATGAACTTCATATTTTTCTTTTAATCCTCTTAAAATAGATATTGAGTCATCCAAGCTTGGTTCCTCGACCAATATTTGCTGAAATCTTCGAGCTAGAGCAGCGTCTTTTTCAATATGTTCTCTGTATTCATTTAGTGTAGTTGCTCCAATACAATGAAGTTCTCCTCTAGCTAAAGCTGGCTTTAATAAGTTTGATGCGTCCATTGCTCCATCAGTTTTACCAGCACCTACTAAAGTATGTATTTCATCTATAAATAAAATAGTTGAATGTTTATTATTTTCGATGTTCTTAAGAATTTTTTTTAATCTTTCTTCAAAATCTCCTCGAAACTTGGCTCCTGCAACTAATGAACCTAAATCTAATGAAATAACTTTTTTTTTTTTTAATGAGTCTGGAATATCACTATTGATAATTCTTAATGCTAATCCTTCAACAATAGCTGTTTTACCCACACCGGGTTCTCCTATCAGTACTGGATTATTTTTTGTTCTTCTTGATAGAACTTGAATACTTCTTCTTATTTCTTCTTCTCTTCCAATTACTGGATCTAATTTTCCTAATTTTGCCAATTCCGTAAGATCTACAGAATACTTTGATAGTTCATCAGAACTAGAATTTGTATTTTTATCGTTAATAGTCTCGCCTTTCCGTAGTTTTAAAATGATTGATTTAAGTGTATTCTTATTTAATTTATTAGTATTCAATAATTGTGTAATTTTTAGATCTTCAAAACATAAAATAGTATACAATAAAACTTCAGGAGAAATAAACGAATCATTAAATTCATCTTTTGTTGTTTTTGATAATTCAAAAACTTTAACTAATTTATCTGAAAGAAAAACATTAATATTCCTTCCAAGAACTTTAGGTATATTAGTAATTTCTTTTTCAACTAAATCTGTAAGATTCGATTTATCTAATTGGCAATTTTCAATTATATCCGCGATAAAACTATCAGAATCATTAAAAATGCTAAAAACTAAATGTTCAACTGAGATTTGTTGATTGTTCAGTGATACCGCTTTATTTTGTGCTTGATTAATTAATAATTTACTTTTATCGTTGAATTGATCAAAATTCATGATTTATTTTGATGATATTAAATCAAAATCTCAAGTACTTTATTGGAAAAAAAAAAAAATAACTTACCCTTAGATGGAATATTAGTATTGGACTTAACAAATGTATTATCAGGTCCGTTTGCTACCTTAATATTGTCTGATTTGGGAGCCAAGGTAATAAAAATAGAAAAACCTGGTGGGGATGATTCAAGAGGTTATGGTCCTTTTGCAAATGGAAAATCTGGATACTTTATTTCTTTAAACAGAGGAAAAAAAAGTATTTGCTTAGATTTAAAAAAAAAAAAGGAAAAGCAGATTTTTGAGAAAATACTGTCTAAATCGGATGTTCTCATAGATAACTTTAAGCCTGAAACTTTGGAAAAATTCGGTTTTTCTTGGAAATACTTGTCTAAGAAGTATCCAAGATTAATTCACAGTAAAATTACTGGATTTGGCGAAACAGGCCCACTCAAAGATCTTCCAGCTTATGATGTAATTGTTCAAGCCATGGGAGGGTTAATGAGTATCACTGGAAAGGATGAAGAAAATTTAGTAAGAGTTGGAACTTCTATCGGAGATATTGCTGCTAGTTTATTTGCTGTTATTGGAATATTAAGTCAATTAATTAGGCGAAATAAAACAAATTTTGGCTCTAAACTAGATTTAAGTATGTTAGATTGTCAGGTTTCAATTTTAGAAAATGCCATTGCGAGATATTCAATCGAAGGTAGAAACCCTAAACCACTAGGAACGGATCACCCTTCAATTTCACCATTTGGTGCTTTTAAAACAAAAGATGGGCTAATAGTTCTGGCAATTGGAAATGATAGATTATTTGAAAAATTTTGTAATGTTTTAAAAAATAAAAAATTAGCTAAGAAATATTCTACTAATAAAAAAAGAAATGATAATCTTAATGATTTTAAAAAGGAATTAGAGTTAATTTTTAAGAAAAATAAAACGTCATTTTGGATCAAGAAATTAACAATTAATAAAATACCATGCGCAAAAATTAATTCAGTTGGCGAAATAATGCGTAATAAACAAATATTACATAGAAAAATGATTTCTGACTATCCCGAGAAACTCGGTAAATTAAAGATTGCTCACACCCCATTCAATTTTGATTTTGTTAAAAATAAGAGACAAATTAAGTTAGCACCCAATTTGGATGAGCATAGAAACGAAATTTTAAAATTCTTTGGAATAAATTAGTCCCAAGGCCCCCTTTTTAAAAAAACTGATTTTCCTTTTTTAGTTATAGTTTTTTTAATTTTATTATTGAAAATATATGAATAAAACAATCCAAATACAAAACCACCAATATGAGCAACCCATGCAACATTGGATTCTTGATTACCAAGATTAAGAAATTGAAACAAGAACCAAAAAATTAAAAGTATAAAAGCTGGAACTCTAATCGTAAAAAAAATAAAAAAAGGCACTAAAACAAGAACCTTTGCTTTTGGAAATAAATGAAGATAAGCACCAAGAACTCCAGCGATTGCTCCGGAAGCTCCAATTAATGGAATATTAGAGTCTATGTCTAATAATCCATGACTTAAGGAAGCAACAACACCGGATAAGATATAAAACAATATAAATTTTTTGGATCCCATTTTATCTTCAACATTATCCGCAAAAATCCAAAGATAGAGCATATTTCCTAAAAAATGCATCCAACCACCGTGCATAAAAATAGAGGTTATCAGGGTAAATGTAGGTAAAAGAAACGGTAAATCTGAACCTAAAAAGAAAGATTTTGGCTTAAAACCAAAATAATAGGTAAAATAATTTGAATTTTCTAAAGACAATTGAATAAAAAATACAATTGAACATAAAATTAATATTAGAGACCTTATGTGTGTTTTATTTTTTGTTGGATTGTCGTCTTTTAAAGGTATCATTATATAATTTTCTGTTGTGCAATTTTGGTTTTACCAAGTATTATTAAAAAGGTATTCTTATCGATAATATCAGAAAAAACTTTCGATTTAACATCTATTCCTCCAGTGAAATAACCGAAAGAAGGTAGAATACAAAAACCTTTTGAAACTACAAAACACTTGTAAGAATATGAAGAGTTATTAATTTTTATAATTGTTTTGGGGTGAAAATGTCCGGAAAATTCAAAAGAATCCTTTGAATTATTTTTGCTTTTAATGTGCTTAAAACTTAAATCGTTGTCCTGAAAACTATTAAAAAATTTGCCTCCAATCTTGTCCTTACTAAAAAGTTTTTTATCATGATTTCCTGTAACCCATCTAAAGTCAACTTTTTCAGTAATTTTGTTTAACTCTGTTATTTCTTGATTATTCATATTTAAAATTGAAAATTTGTCATGAAAATTATCACCCAAAGTTATAATTCTGTCTGGATTATAAATTTCAATAACTTTCTTTAGTTTATACAAAGTCTCTTTGATATCATAAGGTGGAATTTGAAATCCACTTCTATTTAAAGATTTAGCTTTGCCAAAATGAAGATCAGATAAAACTATCGTTTTAGTTTGCTCGATAAATAGAACACCTGTTTTGTCAAAATAAATATCATAATTTAAAATTCTTTTTTTAAAATTATTTTGCATTATAAAATTTCATTCGCTTTGATTTTTTCTTTTTCCATTATTAATGATTTAGAAAATTCAGACACTTCAGAGAGTATTTTAAAAAAGAATTTCAAATTTTTAATCTTATAAATCTGACTTGATTGTATAAAATAATTTTTAATTTCCTCAGCTGTTATTTTAAGGATTATGTGATTTGGTTCATATTTCATCAAAGTATCAAATATTAAATCACAATTGATGAAGTTTTTCTTTGTTTTGGTATAAATATTATTTTTCAGCACTAAACCGCTAATCAAAGCAATTTCTTTAAAAATTCTTTTAGCTAATGCAGTATTTAAAAAATTAACATTATTAAATTCTTTTTTTAAAAAAAAATTCAAATCTTCTTTCTGAATATCTATTTTTCTATTAAAAAATAAACCAAAGGAATAATCATTTAATATATAATTAATTGTAAAAATCTTTTTTTCATTCAAATAATCTATTAAAAAGTTTGTTAAAGTTTGGTTTGTTTCCCTACCTAAAAATGTATGGAAGAAAATATATTCTCCAGATTGATAAGGAAATTTCTCAATTAAAATTTTATTTTTTGTTGGAATCTCAGACATTTTTTTTTGTTTAAGTAAAAACTTTCTTATTTCATGGGGAAATTTAGAGAATTGTTCATCTTGTAGAATTCTTAAAATTTCTTCAGACAAATTTGATTTTAATGGCATGCTTCCCCCCCAGTAAACAGGGACTTTTTCGGATTTTTTTGTTTTTGAAATAACTATTATCTCATCATTTTTAATTTTTAAGCACACCAATGTTAAACCTGCAAAAATAAAAGTATCTTTTGCTTTAATCGAATTTAAAAATGATTCCTCGACCGTCCCAAGGATCTCGCCTTTTAATGTTTTAATTTTTATGTTACTGGAATCAATAATTGTTCCTGCATTCATAAGAATATTTCTCTTACTATGCTCGTTCTTAATTATAAATTTACCATTATTTAGTTTCTTTAGTTTTTTAATATCTTTGCAATTTTGAAGAGCGTAGCCACCGTGATGAATAAATGACAAAATTTCATGAAAATCCTCTTTAGATAAATTTTTATAAGGAAATGTGTTTTTAACTATTTCAAAAATTTTATCTTCGGAAAAACTTGAATGACAAGATATTAGGAGTAGGTGTTGACATAGAACATCTTTTGCTCCGTTTTTCTCCAAGATACGGTCATATTTTTTGGAAAAAATTAATTGTTTTAGTGCCACACACTCTAAATATTCAAATTTGTTAGTTGGAATTAATATTGACTCAGAAATAGAGTTATATTGGTGATTCGATCTCCCTGTTCTTTGTATTATTTTATTAACGCTTTTTGGTGCACCAATATTTATTATTTTATCTATATTTTTCCAATCTATTCCCATTTCTAATGATGAAGTACTAACAATACAGTTAATGTTACTAACTTTAAATTTTTTTTCGGTTTCCATTCTTATATTCTTAGAAAGTGAACCATGATAAATTCCTATTTTTAAATCTGGATAAACTAAGAAAAGATTTTTATAAAGTATTTCGCATTGCGCCCTTGTATTAACGAAAATAATTGTTTTTTTATTTTTTATAATATCGTAAATTTCACTTAAGGCATGATCCACAGAATGTCCATAGTCTGGCATATTCTTTAAAACAAGGATATCTACTTTTATTTTCTTTAAGAATTTATTGGTAATAATCTTTGTTTTTTTTTTAAATGAAATCCAGTTCGACAGGTATTTATAATTTTGAATATTTGTTGAGGATGCAAAAATTCCTATTTTTTTATTGACATTGATTATTTGAGAAATAGCTAAAGCAAGTTGATCGCCGCGCTTAGTATTTATAATTTCGTTTAATTCGTCTATTGCAAGATATGTCGTATTTTTAAAAATTTGATCAACCTCTTTTCTTGTGATCATTAATGCAAGTGATTCAGGTGTTGTAAGAAGAATTTCCTCTGGTTTTTCAATTTGTTTTTTTTTGTAAATATAAGAATCATCCCCAGTTCGTTTGCCAACTCTTATTTTAATGTTTAAATCTGAGACTATTTTGTTTAAATTTTCAAACAAATCTGAAATTATTGACTTAAGTGGAGAAATATAAATTATTCTAGATTTTTTTTTTTTGAGTTGATCAATTAGTAGAGGAAGAAATAATGTAATTGTTTTTCCGGTCCCTGTATCAGAAGATATAAGATATCTTTTAAAAACATTATTATGAATTTCTTCTATGAAATCTTTTTGGTAATTAAATAAAGTCCAACGTCTTTTTTTTAAAAAGAAATGAAACTTATCTGGTAAATTAATTTTATTCATCTAAAAAAGTAATAATTATAATATGGTATGAGAAAAACAAATATTAATTGGTTAAAAAAAAAAAGAGAAGGCCTTTATTGTGTTCCAGGCAATTTTTTCATTGATCCTGTTTTTCCTGTTGAAAAAGCATTAATTACTCATGCTCATACAGACCACGCAAGACCAAATAATAAATCCATTTTTTCCTCTAAGGAAACTATTGAATTAATGCATTTAAGGTATGGAGAAAGCTATTGTTCAGACTTTCAAATTGCACATTTTGATGAGAAAATTAAAATTAACGATGTAACTGTTCAAATTCTTCCAGCTGGTCATATTCTTGGTAGTATTCAGTTTTTAATAAATTATAAAGGTTATAGACTTTTGATTAGTGGAGATTACAAAAGAACAAAAGATAAAACTTGTTTAAGCTATGAACCTATAAAATGTGATACATTTATAACTGAAGCGACTTTTGGACTTCCAATTTTTAATCATCCAAATGATGAAAGTGAAATTAAAAAATTAATTAAATCAATTAAAGCGAACGTAAATAAAACTCATCTAATTGGAGTATATGCTTTAGGTAAATGCCAAAGACTAATAACTTTATTGAGGAATCTTGGTTACGATGAGACAATTTATTTACATGGTGCTTTAACAAAAATATCAAACTTTTATTCAAA
>CABZMK010000020.1 GCA_902526865.1 uncultured Alphaproteobacteria bacterium | reverse complement strand
ACATTCAAGAACATTTTCCGGACCTTGATTATTATTTAATCTTTTTTGTGAAATTAAAAAAAGGTTTTGATAATAAATTGCTTGTCTTTCTTGAAGTGTCCAGAGTGTTCTTTCGTCTAATTCAATTACTCTATCATCATTTTTTTGATAATGATGAATCATCTCATGTAAAATAATAGATTTGTCACAAATATCTTTCTCAGGCTGCATCTTATCGATGTAGAATATACCATTATCCTTTACATAATAAGCTTTTACTCTGCAATTTTCAGATGAAAAGCAAGCTTTATCTGACATCTCGTTTTTAGTGAGTTCAAAGAATTTGGGATCTTCGATTTTCTGAGTAAATTCAGTATTTTCAATTATCCAGGAGCTAAGAAATATTAATAATTTTTTGGAAATCATTTAATTTTTATTTCTGTTGAAAGTTTTCCATCCTTTAGATTATAAGTTCTTATAAATTGGCTATTATCATTATTATTTTCAAGACGAAAGTATATGAGATTTTTTTGAATTTGAAAATCCTTTATAGTTAAAGACTTCTCAATTTGCGGTTCTAACTTTAGAGAATTAAAATTTTTTAAATCATAATTATTGTATTTGTTATATATTGCAAATATTGTAATACAAAAAAGTATAACAATCAAAAAACCAAGAAAAATAACTATAAATTTTAGGAACTTTCTCATTGAAACAAAATTATATATCGATTTTAATAACTAGCAAAGATCTAGATAAAAGAGTTGATGTTTTTATTGCACAGAAATTAAAAGATTTGTCTAGGAATCGTCTTCAACAATTGATAACGAATGGAAATTTAAAGTTTAATGATAACTTAATTACCCAACCTTCTATTAAACTTAAAAAGTTGGGTGAACTAATTCTAGAAATCCCCGAACCCAAAAAATATAGTTTAATTCCCCAAAATTTAGAACTAGATATAGTATATGAGGATGAGCATTTGATTGTTTTAAATAAAAAGGCTGGAACCATTGTTCACCCAGGATCAGGAAATAATGAAAATACATTAGTTAACGGCTTGTTATCGCATTGTAAAAACTTGTCAGGGATAGGTGGTGTATTAAGACCCGGAGTTGTTCATAGAATAGACAAAATGACGAGTGGTCTTTTAGTTTTTGCAAAAGACGACATTACCCACAAAAGCTTATCTGAACAGTTTAAGAGAAAATCTATAAAAAGAGAATATGATTTATTTACATGGAACTTCTTAAAAAATGAAAATGGTACAATTGAGACAAATATTGAAAGATCTAAATTAAATAGGAAAAAAATGGCTGTTGCACAGTCGAATTCCGGAAAAATAGCAATCACACAGTTTAGGCTTGTAAACTCATTTGATATAAACAAGAGGATTAAAATTAGTTATGTTAAATGTAAACTTTTCACAGGAAGAACTCATCAGATTAGACTGCATATGAGTTATATTGGTAATCCACTTTTAGGAGATAGAAAATATAGTAGAAATAATTATCATCTTCAACTAACGAATAATTTAGGATTTTTTATAACAGAAAACTTCATTAAAACCGAAAGACACGCACTTCATGCAAGTAAATTGGGGTTTTATCATCCGTTGAAAAGAAAAAACTTAGAATTTAACTCTAAATTTCCTGCGGATTTATTTAATTTATCAAATAATTTGTCAAATTATTCAAAATTCCCAAGATTTTGAATAAAAATTAATAATTTGTTCATCTTATATTCATTTTATTGTTGCAATTAGTTTTTAAATATGTAATAAAGTAACTATGAGTACATATATAAGAAAAAATTTTAATATTTCAGTTGATCAAAACGATATATCAAGCTATTTACGTGAGATTCAAAAGTTTCCGATACTAACCCATGATAATGAAATTAAATTAGCTAATGCATGGATTAAATCTAGATCAAGCTCCGCAGCTCACCAATTAATAAACTCTCATTTACGACTGGTTGTCAAAATAGCAATGAAATACAGAGGTTACGGTCTTCAACTAAGCGAACTTATATCAGAAGGAAATTTAGGGCTTATCCAATCGTTAGAAAGATTTGATCCATCTAAAGGATTCAGACTCTCGACTTACGCTATGTGGTGGATAAGAGCATCTATCCAAGAGTACATTCTTCACTCTTGGTCACTTGTGAAAATTGGAACCACAGCTGCTCAGAAAAAACTATTTTTTAATTTACGATCTTTAAAAGGAAAACTTAAGGCCCTTGATGACGGAGATTTACCACCAGAACTTGTCACGGAAATCGCGGATAGATTAGACGTGGCCGAAAATGAAGTCGTTGATATGAATCGACGACTTGCAGGTCATGACCACTCTCTTAATAACCCTTATTCAGCCGATAACGATGATGAATGGATCAATGGAATTCAAGATGAAAGGGATAATCATGAGAACGATTTTATTCAAAGAGACGAATTGTTAAAAAGGAAGGACATGTTAATGATTGCTCTTAAAAACCTTGATGAAAGAGAAAGAAGAATCCTTACTCAAAGAAGATTAGTAGATGATCCTCTTACGTTGGATGAACTTAGCAAATCCTTCGGAATTTCAAGAGAAAGAGTACGGCAAGTAGAAGTTCGAGCATTTGAAAAGCTAAGAAAAGTTGTAAAAAATATTAGTTATAAGTCAAAAAACGTCAACCAATAAATGGATTTCTTACAAGAATTGTATCCTCTCTTCTTGGACTTGTTGAGAGAATGGTAACCTGTGTTCGCAAAAGTTCTTCAATCCTCCTCACATACTTAATTGCAAGTGCAGGAAGATCCGTCCAACTTCTTGCACCTTGAGTGCTTTCCATCCAACCTTTGTGCGTCTCATAAATAGGTTTTATAACTCTTTGATCAGATTCTGAAAGAGGAAAATAGTCAATCTTTTTATTATAAAGTTTATACCCAATACAGATTTTTATTTCTTTAAAGCTATCTAAAACATCTAACTTAGTTAAAGCTATTCCGTCAATACCTGCGACTTCCATAGAGTGTCGTGTTATTACAGAGTCAAACCAACCACATCTTCTCTGTCTTCCAGTTACGGTTCCAAACTCGTTGCCAATTTGACCAAGTTTTTGACCAATGGAATTAGACAACTCGCTAGGAAAAGGACCACTTCCAACTCTCGTTGTGTAAGCCTTTACAATTCCTAAAATATAACCAATATCTTTTATAGACATGCCACTCCCGGATGAAGCAGCGCTTGGAAGCGTGTTAGATGAGGTTACAAAAGGATATGTACCATGGTCTATATCCAATAGAACACCTTGAGCACCCTCAAAAAGAATCTTTTTTCCAAAGCGTTTTGCCTCTCTAAGTGTTTTAGAGGTTCTATCGACATATTTTAATATTTGTTTTTTATATGAATCAATCTCATCATTTATTTCTTTTTCAGTTAATAATTTTGAGTTCAAACCAGCTAATATAATGTTGTGATAATCTAATGCATTTTTTATTTTTTCTTTTAATACTTCTTTATTGACTAAATCGGAAAAACGAATAGCTCTTCTTCCAACCCTATCTTCATATGCAGGCCCAATTCCTCTCCCAGTAGTTCCGATTTTATTAGGACCCTTTCTTTCTTCTCTAATTTCATCAATTTTTTTATGAAAATTAAAAATAATTGAAGAATTTTCAGAAATTCTTAAATTTTTTTTTGTAATTTTAATGCCAGCAACATCTAGCTTTCTTATTTCCTCAAGAAGTGCAGCAGGGTTTACTACAACTCCATTCCCTATGATTGAAATTTTATTTTTTCTAATTATTCCAGAGGGAATTAAACTTAATGCTATTTTTTTTTTATTGATTACAATTGTATGTCCAGCATTATTTCCTCCCTGAAATCTCACAACAATATCAGCTTCGTTTGATAGCCAATCAACAATCTTCCCTTTCCCCTCATCACCCCATTGAGCTCCTATTACAGTTACGTTAGGCATTTATTTTACCTCAAAAATTTCGTTTTCGAAAAAGTAATATTGACATTGTTGATATTTTGCCTCCTTGGCAAATTGTAACTTGTTAAGTTTTTTAATTGATTTTACTACTATCATTTTTTTTTTTTTATGAAGTAATTTAATCTCTTCGAATTCTAAATTATGCTCGACCAATATTCTACTTTTGGTTATTTTTTTTATTTGCGACTCCAAAATCAAGTTTTCTAAAAAGCCTGAAAAACCTGCACACACATCATTGTCAACACTGTACCCTCCACCACTTATAAGTTCTTTAGAGTTTTCAGAATAGATCTTAAAACAAAAACCTCTATGATAGCTAGACTCATCTATTTCCAAAGGATCAATAATTATTTCGTAGTCAATAAATTCATCTTTAATTTTTTTAATCTGAGATATAAAATTATTAATTTCTGATTTAATATTGTGTGGAAATTTGTATTTTTTTAATAAATTAATCTTTTCATCTATATTTCCAATACATTGCAACAAATATTCTGACATCTCAAATAAATCATTGGATATATCTTTTAATGCAGACAAATTTTTATTTTTGTAACAATTCATAAGTATTTCAAAGTCTGATTTTTTGAGATTAAAATCTTTTGAGATAAGAGTAATTAAATTCGGCATAGAGAAATTAATAATAAATTTTTTTATTTTAAGGTTATTTAAAAACTCTATTATTAAATTTATTATTTCGCTAAGACAAAAAGTTTTATCGACTCCTATAATTTCTGCTCCAATTTGAGTAAATTGTCTCGATAAATTAATGTTATTATTTTTAACTTTCAATACGTCTCCAGTGTAACATAATCTCAAAGGTCTTTTGTTTCCGACTAAAGATCCGCATGCTATCCTTGCAACTTGCATTGTAATGTCTGAGCGTATACCCATTATTTTTTGTGTTAGAGGGTCCATAACTCTAAAAGAATCAATATTTTCTGAGTATTTGGTAAGAAAAAATAAGGAATCCTCAAATTCAACAAGTGGAGGTTTAACCATCATAAAACCGTTTGATATCATAAGATTTATGAAAAATGAGTTTATCTGGAATTCTAATTCTGCTAGATCCGGTAGACCATCTCTAAATCCTTCTGGTAAAAGTTGACTTTTCACTTGTTCATTTAAATTTATTAAAACACCAATCTAACCAATTTGTGAGTGCAATTAAATCGTTTTTTTTAATAGTAGGACCAGTCCATATTCTTATTCCTGGATTAGCTAGTCTGTAATTTTTAATATCATATGCAATTTCATTATCACTTAAAAATCTGAATAGCTTTTCGTATTTAATTTTTTTTTTAAAAATTAAATATACTGGTGTAATAGCCTGATATTTTTTATCTTTGACAAAATTGATAACATATTCGTTTTTTTCAGCCCATTTATCAATTATAAATTTATTATTTTTACAAACTTTGAAACTGTTGATTAAACCTCCATTCTTCTCAAAAATATCTAAGCATTGTGCTAAATCAGATATTGTAAGTAAAGAAGGTGTATTAATAATGAAATTATTTTTTAAAAAATCAAATATTTTTGGTATTGGTCTAGATACAGCACTATTTATTGCCTTAGGGCTCATAACTATTACACCATGCTGAGATTCCGAGCCAAGCGCCTTTTGCCATGAAAAAACAGAAACATCAATTTTCTTCCATGGTATATCATAAATAAAAGCAGCAGAAGTAATATCACTGACTACAATACCTTTTCTCTTTTCATTCAAAAAATTTAAATTATTTATAGATATTCCTGTAGTTGTTCCAGTCCAAACAAACAAAAGATCGTTTTTAGATGGTATGTCTTTTAAAGATGGAAGCGTTCCATCAAGACTGATTCTTTCGTCAACCTGCAAATTTAATTTTTTTAGATCTTTCAACCATTCTAATCCCCAATAGTCATAAACTATTGATGTTATTTCTCTTTTTCCAAACAAATTCCATATCACTGCTTCCATTGCTC
Source organism: uncultured Alphaproteobacteria bacterium (assembly GCA_902526865.1). Lineage (GTDB taxonomy): Bacteria > Pseudomonadota > Alphaproteobacteria > Methylaequorales > Methylaequoraceae > Methylaequor. Next base: position 15,325 of record CABZMK010000020.1, on the reverse strand, counting down.
CTGTACATGAGCCTGGCATAAGAAATATTTCATAGGATTTTGGAATCTTAAGAATTTTTTTAATTCTCAAAAGTTGTTTCTCGATAAAAGGTTTTATATCGCTAGCTCTGTGATATCTTCCAAGATATTCTTTGTTGATTTTATTTAAGCTCCATCCATCAGGTTTTTTTGTAGGACCACAAGAAAATCTAGGATTTGTTGGTTTATCAAAACTAAGATTTTTCATAAATTATAAAATATTGGGAAAGAAATATAAAAAATAAGCCAACATAAAATTGTTAATGGAAGTCCAAATTTTACATAATCAATAAATTTATAATGACCAGGACCCATCACTAATAAATTTGTTTGATATGCCAAAGGTGTTAAAAAAGAAGTATTAACTGCAAAAATAAGAGCTATTGCCAAAATTTTTGGATCCACTAATAATTTATCCGCTATATCGATTGCAATTGGTGAAAAAAGAACAGCACAGGCATTATTCGATATAAAGTTAGTAGTTATTGATACGAAAATATAAAAACATAAAATTATTGTCATTGGTGAGGATCCCTCTAAAATCTGTAGCAAAAATTCAGATAAAAAATTTGCAGTTCCTGTAACTTGAATTACCTGCCCTAATGCTAAAGATGTGACAATTAAGAGAAGAAGGTTGTTATCAATACTTCTTATTACTTGTCTTATAGTTAAAACTTTAAAAAAGAGTATTGAAACTACCCCCAAAAGAGAGGCAACAACCAGAGGTAAAATTTCAAAAGCACCTAATGAAATCACAGATAAAAAGATAAGTAGTGATTTATTTGCTATCTCCTTATTTGAAATTTCAGAGGTTGCCCACTCCATTGGAAGAAGATCATTTTGATTTCGTAAATTCTTGATTACTTCTTTATTTCCTTGAATCAGTAAAGTATCTCCAGGTTCAAGAGGAAGTTCTCCCATTTTTTTTGTAATAATTCTTGATTTTCTTTGAAGTCCTATAACCAAACAATTATATCTATACCTGAAACTTACATTTTCAATTGTATTTCCAACTAAACTAGATGAAGGCGTAACCATAGCTTCAGTTATCAACTTGTTATCAATCGTATCTTCACTTTTTTCTGTATCCTCTATTGAAACAATATCTTTACTTAATATTCCAGAAAGTTGTTCACGGCTGATTGAAACAACTAATATGTCTCCTTTTTCAAGGATTAAACTCTCGAATGGACCGTGCTCTGCATGTTCACCTCTTTGAATCATTAAAACTTTTATTTTTTCCAAGCCAGGGAATTTTCCATCTAGAGTATTTTGTCCAATAAGTGAAGAGTTCTCATTAATAACAACTTGTGTTATAAAATTATTTTCTCTGTCATCCAAAAATTCATTTGACTGTGGAGATCTATCTTTAAGAAATACATCGAATTTTGAAAAAATAATTACATACATAAAGCCTGAAAAGGCAATGATGGATCCCGCTAAAGAAAAATCAAAAAAACCGAGAGTAATGTCGGAGTATGTTTTTAATGAGTCAGAAACTAAAAGGTTTGTGCTTGAACCGATTAAAGTAGTCATTCCACCCAATATTGCTACATAACTTAAAGGCATTAAAAATCTACCTAATGAAGAGTTCATGTTTTTGATTATGCCTTGCAGGATTGGTATGAAAATTATTACAACGGGAGTATTATTAATAAAAGCACTCAGAATTAGAACAAGCATTAAACAAAAAATTATTACAATGTTTGGTTTATTTGGAAATAACCTTGTTAATGAAGACAATACATTGTCAAGAGCTCTTGTTTGAACTACACCTTGACCTAGAATTAATAAACACAACACTGTAATCAAAGATGTATTACTAAAACCTTTTAGAATAGTTTGAGGGTTGAGTAGATTATTATCATCTTGATCCAAATAAGGAAATATTGAAAAAAATATAAGTAAAAAAGTCAGAATGACAATTGATTTGAGTACGATAGATAAGTTATCCAACGCATAAAATAGCATACTCATTAAAACTATAACTAGACTCAAGTATACAAAAACTTCATTAGATAAAAAAAACATAATATTAGGAAAATTATTTAAATTGTCTAATATACATTTTAACACTATATTAGAATGATAGAACGTTAAAAATAATATTTTTAAGTTAATAATGCTAAAAAAATTAAATAAAGAAAATAAAAAAAATTTATCCGATAGCTTATCAAAATTCAAAAAGCTTCCTAAATCTAAAAAGGTTTACTTCAAAAGTGATAGGTTTAAGGAAGTAAACGTAGGCATGAGAGAAATTACACTAGAGGATCAAGATATCAAAAATTTGATTGTTTATGATACATCTGGTTTTTATTCAGATCAAAACTATAATCATAGTTACGAAAAAGGGCTAAAATCAATTAGATCTGGCTGGCTTAGTAATAGAAAAGGAATCAAAAAAAGTTCTAAAACCAAGCTCAGATTTCTTGATCACTCTAAATGCAAGGTGAGAACTTTTCCTTCTATACCAAATAAAATCCTCAAAAGAGACCAAATGAGTGAAATAACTCAGCTATATTTTGCTAGAAATAATATTGTAACCGAAGAAATGGAATATTGCGCAATCAGAGAAAATGAGGGTAGAGAAAAGTTAATAGGAAAGTTTATTAAAAAAGAGGACATTGTTACTCCGGAATTCGTAAGAAATGAGATTGCTTCAGGAAGAGCCATTATACCCTCCAACATTAATCATAAAGAGCTTGAACCAATGATTATAGGACAAAACTTCTTGGTTAAAATTAACGCAAATATTGGTAATTCAGCTGTAATCTCAGACGTTTATGACGAGGTTGAAAAATTAATCTGGTCTATTCGCTGGGGAAGCGACACAATTATGGACTTGTCTACTGGCGATAATATTCATTATATTAGAGAATGGATAATAAGAAACTCTCCTGTTCCCGTTGGAACTGTTCCAATATATCAGGCACTGGAAAAAGTTAATGGTGTGGCTGAGGAACTTAATTGGGAAGTATTTAAAGAAACATTAATTGAGCAGGCAGAACAAGGAGTAGATTATTTTACAATTCATGCAGGAGTTAGGCTTCCATTTATTCCAATGACGGTTGATAGACTTACAGGTATTGTTTCCAGGGGTGGATCAATTATTGCAAAATGGTGTCTTGCACATCATAAAGAGAATTTTTTATATACCAATTTTGAAGAGATTTGTGGCATAATGAAGGATTATGATGTTTCATTTTCCTTAGGAGACGGGTTAAGACCTGGTTCTATTCATGACGCAAATGATGAGTCTCAATTTGCAGAATTAAAAACACTAGGCGATTTAACTGACATAGCTTGGAAATTTAATGTTCAGGTAATGATTGAAGGACCAGGCCACGTGCCTATTCAAAAAATTAAAGAAAATGTAGATTTACAGAAAAAATACTGCAAAGATGCTCCATTTTACACTCTCGGACCGTTAGCTACTGATATTGCTCCAGGTTATGATCACATAACAAGTGCAATTGGTGCAGCTATGATAGGTTGGTATGGCACCTCAATGTTATGTTATGTTACACCCAAGGAACATTTAGGACTCCCAGATAAAGAGGACGTAAAAATAGGAGTTATTACTTATAAGATTGCAGCACATGCCGCAGATCTAGCTAGAGGTAATAGAGGTGCATATTACAGAGATTATCTTTTATCGAAGGCAAGATTTGAATTTAGATGGAGAGATCAATTTAATCTCTCTCTTGATCCTGAAACTGCTGAGAATTATCATGATCAAACTCTTCCATCAGAAGGTGCCAAACTAGCACACTTCTGTTCTATGTGCGGGCCAAAATTTTGTTCAATGAAAATTTCTCAAGAAATAAAAGATCAAAGTGTCAAAGGAAAAGAAGAAATGTCAAAAAAGTTTAAAGAACTTGGAAGTAACATATATCATCGGTCATAACCAATGTCCAACAGGACCATATTTAAGATTAAACCTTGGGGCTTTTAAAATACACCTTCTTGTAAAATCCTGCGAGAGTTGAACAGACCTTTTTAAAGTAAATCCCTTTGCTAAGTTAACGGCAAGTGCTGATGAAAAAGTACACCCTGATCCATGGGTATTTCTGCTTGATATTTTGTTTGAAATAATTTTCTCTACCGTTCCTTTGTCTATAAGAAAATCTTCGCAGTAATCTAATCTGTTTCCTCCGTCAGTAATAACAACTTTAACTTTAAATTGTTCTATAAATTCTTTTGTAATTTCTTCGATAGTAAGTTTAGAATTAGAATCAATCTTTAAAAGTATTTTTGCTTCATTTAGATTTGGTGTAAAAATAGAACTTATTTTTGAAATAGTTTTATATATTGATACATAATTTTTCAGATTATTGAATTTTTTGTTAGTAGAAGATTTAAATATTGGATCAACTACAATAGGAACTTTGGAGTTAAACTTATTTAATATTTGACAAATAGTTTTTGCTTGAGAAACGCTACTTATCAGTCCAATTTTAATACAATCAATCTTGTAATCTTTTAGAATTGAATTAATTTGAGATTTTACATAAATGCAAGGTAATTCATATATTTTAAAAACGTCTTTGGAATTTTGAGAAGTAATAGTAGTAACACATGTTAAACAATATGCATTTAATGCTTGGCAAGTTTTTATATCAGCTTGGATTCCAGCACCGCAAGTATTATCACTCCCTGCTATTGATAGCATCTTATAAATTTTATTGGTTTTCATCTAATTTCTTTATTTCAATTAAAAACTCGTCAACTATTTTTTCTACTAAATTTTTAGATTCAGCTTGTACCATTAACCTTAACAAATTTTCTGTTCCGGATTTTCTCAATAAAACATCACAATTATTCGCTTTGGAATACTTATCGAGCAAGTTATTTATTGTGCTACCTTTTATAACTTCCTCAGAATTATTGGAGAGTTTATAATTAACTAAATGTTGGGGTAACTTGTCAAATAAATTTCTATGAAGTTTTGAAAGAGATAAATTAGTTTCATTTAATATTTCTAATATTGTTAAAGCAGTAAAAAGACCATCACCACAAAAAGAATTCTCAGAGAAAATAATATGACCAGACTGTTCTCCTCCTAGAACACAATTATTCTTTTTCATTAATTCCGCAACATATCTGTCACCAACATCTGAAAGATACAATTTAATTTTTTCTCTAAAAAAAAACTTTCTCATCCCTAAATTGGACATTTTGGTGCTTACAATTGAATTTTTAAATAATTTTTTTTTATTTTTATAATGCATAGCTAGTATTGCTAATATATAGTCTCCGTCAACAACTCTTCCTTTTTCGTCACAAAAAATAACTCTATCAGCATCACCATCAAATGATATTCCAACATGAGCTCTTTCCTTAATAGTTCTATTCGAAATCTCCTTGGGAAAGGTTGCTCCACAATTTTTGTTTATATTTTTGCCGTTTGGTTTGATGCCATAACACGAAAAGTTTAAATTTAGTTTTCTTAGCACATTTGGTGCTATTTTACTTAATGATCCATTAGCACAATCAAATAATATTTTTTTATTAAACGTTTTTAATATTGAAAATCTTTCATATAAGAAGTTTTCGTATTCTGAAAAAATTACTTTCTTTTTTTCAATTTTTAATGAATGATTTTGGTTTTTTTTAGTTAAATTTATATTCTTTTCAATTTTAAGTTCATCGTTGTCGCATAGTTTTTCACCCTCTTTGTCAAAAATTTTAATTCCATTATCCGTGTACGGGTTGTGAGATGCCGAAATCATGATCCCTAAATCATAATTTAATTTTTTTGTTGTGAACGACAACATAGGAGTTGACACAATACCTAATGTATTACATTCAACTTTCATTTTTTTAAATCCACATATAATATCTGATTCAATCAAATCCGATGATTCTCTAGTATCTATTCCAATAATAACTTTATTTATATCTTTAAATGTTATCTTAATTGCTTTTGTTAAACTATAGAAGAAAGTTTTTGTAATTGGAAATTCATTAAAGGTGCCTCTAATTCCGTCTGTACCAAAAAACTTTTTTTTCATCTATTAAATAATCTTTCAAAGACAATTAAGGCTTGATTTATCTGTTGTACGTCATGGACTCTATGAATTTTAATACCTTGAGTCATTGCCAATAAAGTTGCTGCCGTTGTACCTCCTAGCCTTTGCTTGGGCTTAGAATTACTAATAATTGATTCAATAAATCTTTTTCTAGAAACACCTAACATCAAAGGAACTCCGAGAGAGTGAAAAACAGACAAATTTTGAATAAGTTTAATGTTTTGAATATAATCTTTTCCAAAACCAATTCCTGGGTCTACTATTATATTCTCTTTTTTCAATCCAGATTGGGTGAGGAATTTAATTCTCTCTTTTAAAAAATCGTATACATCTAAAATAACATCATTGTATTTATTTTTTTTCATCATTGTCTGGGGGGTTCCGGGCATGTGCATAACGACAACTGGAGTAGAATATTTTTTTACTACATCCAAACTTTTACTGTCATTTGTCAAACCACTAACGTCATTAATTATCTTCACACCTGATGTTATACCAAACTCCATTGTTGAAGAATTTCTAGTGTCTAAGGATATATCTATTTTCTTGAAATTCAATCGCTGCACAACCGGAATCACTCTTGCAATTTCTTCATGTGCACTTACTGGCTTTGCACCGGGTCTTGTTGATTCCCCACCAACATCGATAAATGAAGCACCATCATTTACCATTTTTTGAGCATTTAAAACGGCTTCTGACAAATTTAAATTTGCTCCTCCATCAGAAAAACTGTCAGGTGTAACGTTTAATATCCCAAATATCGAAATTTTCTTATTTTTAAAAACTAATCTTTTAAGAATTTTGTTTTTATAATTAAGATTATTGAATAACTCACAAATTTTTTGATTTTTGTCAAATACTTTGAAAAACTCTGGAAAATTATAAATTTGTTTTTTAATTTTTAATCCTCGTCGAATTATAACTTCTATTTTATAAAAAAAAATATCTTGGATTAAAACAGCATTTTTTTTTTTGAATAATGAATGGCCATCTTCGTAATTGAGCGGTAAAAGTGGTCTTAAGTAGTATTTAATTTGGGATGAAATCAAGCCAGCTTGTAATTAAGTTGTGACAGGGTTAGGATTGAGTCCTAAATTTCTTCTTTTTTTATTTTCCTTACCTTTGCCCAAAGGGATGGAAGTTTTCTTGTTAGATGATTTGTCATTAGAGTCTTTGTTACTGGATCTTATCTTACCTTTACTAATAAGCTCTTTAACATCATCCCCAGATAATGTTTCAAACTCAAGGAGAGCCTTAGCCAAATTATGTAAATGTTTTAAATTTTTCTTGAGAATTTTTCTTGCATGAGACTCCGCATTATCGATAAACTTTCTGATTTCTTGATCGATTAGTTTAGCTGTTTCGTCTGACATACTTTTTCTTTGTGTAACTGATCTTCCTAAAAAAACATCCTCCTCGTTTTCGGAATATCTAAGTGGACCTAAAGCCTCACTCATTCCCCACTCCACAACCATAGCTCTTGCTCTTTGCGTAGCTTGAAGAATATCGTTAGAAGCACCAGAGGTAATATTTTCTTTCCCAAATATAAGTTCTTCTGCTACTCTGCCTCCAAAAATCATTGCAAGTTTAGCTTTCATCTCTGTTTTAGTTTCAGAGTACTTGTCCCGTTCTGGAAGGTTCATTGTAACACCTAGTGCCCTACCTCGTGGTATAATTGTTACTTTGTGAAGAGGGTCGTTTCCTGGTGTAAAGACACCCACTAACGCGTGACCGGCCTCGTGATAAGCTGTCAATTCTTTTTCTTTCAGCGTCATAACCATTGACCTTCTTTCTGCTCCCATCATAACCTTATCTTTAGCATCTTCAAAATCTAACATTGTTACTAACCTTTTGTTTCTTCTTGCAGCTAAAAGTGCTGCTTCATTGGACAAGTTGGCAAGATCTGCACCAGAAAATCCAGGTGTACCTCTGGCTATAACCTTTATATCAACGTCCGGAGCAAGAGCTAACTTTCTGGTATGAACTTCGAGGATTTTTGTCCTGCCGACTATATCTGGGTTAGGTACAACAACCTGTCTATCAAATCTTCCAGGCCTGAGTAAGGCAGGATCGAGAACGTCTGGTCTATTTGTTGCTGCAATTAATATAACACCATGAGTGGAATCAAAGCCGTCCATTTCAACTAAAAGTTGGTTAAGAGTTTGTTCTCTTTCGTCATTGCCACCGCCTAGACCAGCACCTCTATGTCGCCCAACTGCGTCAATTTCATCAATAAAAATAATGCAAGGTGCACTTTTACGGCCTTGTTCAAACATATCTCGAACCCTGCTTGCTCCAACTCCAACGAACATTTCAACAAAATCAGAACCAGAGATTGAAAAAAAAGGGACATTTGCTTCTCCGGCAATAGCTCTAGCTAACAATGTTTTACCTGTGCCAGGGGGACCAACTAATAGAGCCCCTTTTGGAATTTTTCCACCTAATCTTTGAAATTTTGTGGGGTCTTTTAAAAATTCTACTATTTCCTCTAATTCAGATTTTGCTTCATCGATACCTGCTACATCAAGAAATGTAACTTTATTTTTATTCTCGTTTAAGAGTTTAGCTCTGGATTTTCCAAAACCCATTGCTCTGCCACTTCCAGACTGCATTTGTCTCATGAAGAAAATCCAAACACCAATGAGCAAAAGCATTGGGAACCAAGAAATCAAGATGTCGATTAGACCAGGGGATCCTTTGTCTAAAGGTAGAGCGTTAATTTCGACACCATTCTTTTCTAATTTTTCGATCAGATTCAAATCGTTTGGAGAGTAAGTTGAGAAGTAAGAACCATTTGAGTACTCGCCTGTAATATTATTTCCACGAATTTCTACTCTAGCTACATTTCCATTTTTTATTTCTGTGAGGAAGTTTGAATAAGAGATTGGCAAAACTTTTCTTGAAGAATCGTTAGCTTTGTAAAAATCAATTATCAGGAAAACCAAAAAACCAATCAATAGCCAAATAGCGAGATTTTTTAAAACATTATTATTCATTATTTAAAATATAATTATATAATTTTTATTCTCAATATAATATTAAAAATTTTTTTTTGTTAAAGGTATTTTTGGTTTAAAACTTACTGAAATGCCAAAAGACGCCATTTTCTTTTTGTCAGTTAAAAAAGGAATAATCATTTGTCTTTTATATGAAATAACAGGCAAAGTCTTCAAAATATCATACGGAATATTTTGTGAATCTTTACTAAACTTATAGTGATTTTTTAATTTCAGCCAAATTGTATCATTAAATATCAAACATTTAATATTACAAAAAATTGAACTTATTAAAAACCTGTTATCCCAAATTACAGACATTTGTTTTTTTATAATTAATTGCTGTGAATTTAGCTTTTTAGTTTTCACATACTCCCTAAAAATAAAAATTTTATCAGAGGAAGATTTAATAATACATGAATGGATGGTAAATTTAATATTTTCCAATTTAAGAAATTTATCTAAAAAGAATTTTATTGATCTTGATCGAGGAGAATAAATACTCCCAGAACAGGTTACTAATATTCGTTTTAAGACTTCAATCTGAAAAGATCTATTCTGAATAATAAATTTTTTTTTGTTTATTGTAAATTTTCCGTATTCGTTAAATTCAAGATTTTCAATAAAGAATTTGGCCAGTTGAATTTCAAAAAATTTATTTTCAATTGAATTTATTTTAAATTCAGAATCCAGTTTGTATCTTTTATTTTTGCTAAAACTCGCAATAATTTTTCTTACTTTCACTCTCTCAAAATCCTCATTCTGATTACTTGAGTCTTCAAACCATTTATATTTATTTTTCTCACATGTTTGGATTAGTCTTGATTTTCTTAAATTAATTAAAGGTCTCAAAATCTGAACCTGATCTTGAGTATTTTTAAATGGAATTCCTGATAAATTTGGAGTGTAAGCATTTCTTTTTTTTTTCATGAAATAAGTCTCTAAAGAATCATCCAAATGATGAGCGGTCATAACAGTCATTATGCCGTTTTGTTTACAAAAATTAATTATTTTTTTATATCTTATTTCTCTAGCTTTTTGCATGATTGAGGTTTTAGGTTTTTTTTCGTTCCACATTAAAATTTTATAATCAATTCCTAATTTTCTTGAAACTTCCTTTGTATATTTTGACTCCAAATATGATTCCTCTCTTAATTTGTGATCAAAATATATCAAGGTTAAAAGTCCTTTATGCTTTTTTATCCAGTTATTCATGAGAATCAGAAGTGCTAAACTATCTGAACCGCATGAAAAACTAATCGCGACAGATGGATTTGTTTCAAATATAAAAGAATGATTTTTTAACAATGATGAGAATTCTGCATTTGTAATTGCTTCACTCACTTCTCTCTATTCCTCAGGACAATTCAATTTTTTTCTCTCTTCTTGAGATCTTTCCAAAACGTTTTTTGGAGAATTCTTGTATTTAATTTCAAGTTCATAAAATGCGCTGCATGCTTCATTTTTTTGATTCAAATTTGAAAATGATAAGCCTAATTTAAGAAGGTTATCAGGACCTTTAATAGAGTCTGGAAAATTAGTAAATCCCTCACCAAACTCGATCACAGCTTGTTGAAAATTTTTATTTGCATAATAAACCTCACCAAGCCAGTATTGAATATTTGGCATTAGATCTTCAGGATTTAGTTTCTTGAGTTGCAATAATTCATCCTCTGCTTTTCCATATTTGTTTGCCCATAATAATTTAATTGCATTTTCATATTTTTTTTTAATTTCTTGCTCATTCAAATTTGCAATATCATTAGTAATTCCTGATTTTTTTTCATTTTTAATAGATCTTTCGACTTGTTTTGTAACAGGCGATTCTTGCATTTTTTGGATAAAAGATTTTTGTTGAGGTGCTGGGTTTTTTTTTAATGCTTCTATTGTTTTTTCAATTTTGTTAATTCGAGACTGAAAATCTTTATCTATAAGATCTAGCTTTTCTTCTACATTATTAATTTTATTGTTAGACTCTTCGTATAAACCAAAATTTGTCCTCAATTTGGTCTCAAAATCTCCAAGCCTTGATTCATTTCTCGAAATATAACCTGTTGACAGGGACTTTTCTATTTCGTTAAATCTTCCCTTTTGCAAATCGGAAATATTCTTTTCTATCCTGTCTAATCTTTCTAAAAGTTCGTCAACGTCTAGTTCTTGAGATGAGGCTTCCGAAAAAGTTATTAAACAAAGAACAACGATTAATATATTTTTTTTTATTTTCATAAAAAAAAGGGCTAAAAATTTAGCCCTTTTTTTGATGTATAGTAAGGATTCATTATTACTAGTTACCACTAACAACTAGGACAGCTCTCCTATTCTCAGACCAAGCTTCAGAGGTACTTCCTTCTGCTGCAGGTCGTTCTTTTCCATAGCTAACTACTGTCAATCTACCTGGATCAACTCCGAGTGATGCTAGAAATTCTTTTACCGAGTTTCCACGTTTTTCACCAAGAGCAAGGTTATATTCTCTGGTACCTCTTTCATCGCAGTGACCTTCGATAAGCAACTGAAATCCTGGCGTTGATTTCAACCAATTTGCTTGAGATTCTAATGTGAAAGCAGAAGATGAGGAGATGTTGTGTTTATCAGTCTCAAAATAAACCCTGTCGCCAATTTCATTTTGCAGATAGGCTTGAAGATTTGCCTGTGTTGAGTCACCAAATTCACCAGAGGTGCTTCCAGATGAGGAGCCACCAATTGTTTCGCAACCGGAAATTAGTAAAATCCCTGCGAAAAATAAAGATAAGTATTTGTTTTTCATAACTTTTAGATCCTTACGTTATTTAATTAAGTATTATAACATTAAGTTTTACAATCTGAGCGTTAATAAGTCAACGATTAAGGTTTAATTAAACAATATAGCAGAAAATATATTAAAGTGCCAAAAACCTGGAAATTTATCTATTATAGATTTTCACAGAACATGAACCAAAGCAGTCTATTGAATCATGTGTAGGGATTTCTTTGAAAGTAGTGTCATAGAATGTGGAGTCTGTTCCTACATATTCGTCAGAAGTTGTGCAACTGCTAATCAAAAATGCGGCCATTAAGATCGAGAAAATTGTGATTTTCATAAATTCAGTACCTTTATTATTAATCTTATATAAGTTTTACATTTTGATAGAGCATAAGTCAATCATAAGTAGTTTTTTTATTTTGTTCTATGTCAAGGAAGCAAACCAGACCACGCTGGATCAGAAGCATCCGATGGGGTGACAAGTTCTCTTAAATTAATTCCGGTTAAATCTACCATTTTGATCTTTGGATCAGTAATTTTTCCTCCTGATAGTCTGTTCTGATTATAAAATGCAATCACCCGACCATTGGGAGACCAAGATGGCCCTTCAACTAAATATGACTTATATACCACTCTTTCACCTTTCCCATCGGTATACATCACTCCGATGTAAAATTCACCGTTGAGCAGTTTGGTAAATGCTATTAAATCGCCTCGTGGGGACCATACTGGAGTAGCGTACTTTCCCTTACCAAAGCTGATACGGTTAATTTTTTTAGTTTTTAAGTTCATTACATATATTTTTTGACTACCACTTCGATCTGATTCAAAAGTAATAAAGTCTCCATCTGGAGAATATGAAGGGGCTGTATCTATCCCGTCATAAAAAGTTAATCTATTCATTGTTAAGGAAGTAAGATCCATTTCATATATGTCTGTATTACCATTTCTTGCCAAACTCATTACCAATCTTTTTCCATCGGGCGAGTAGCGAGGGCTAAATGTCATACCTGGAAAATCTCCTAAAACTTTTTGAATACCAGTATTAAGATCAAGAAGAAATATTCTGGGAATTAGCTTATTGTAGGATAAATATGCAACCTCTTGGGCTGCAGGAGAAAATCTTGGAGTTAATGCTAAATAGGATCCATCCGTAAGGAATTTGTGGTTAGCTCCATCTTGATCTATTATAGCTAATCTTTTCTTTCTATTACTTTTTGGCCCTGATTCTGAAATGTAGACTATTCTGCTATCAAAATAGCCAGACTCTCCAGTAATTCTTTTATAAATTATATCTGAAATAACATGAGCTATTCTTCTCCAATTATCTTTTTCAGTAGTTAGTTTTTGTGCTACCATTTGTTTTTGTGAGAGAACATCCCACAGTCTGAATTGTATATCTAATTTTTTATTTTTAATTTTCAGTTTACCGTGAACAAGTCCTTGAGCATTTGTGATTTTCCAGTCTGCAAATGTTGGTTTTTCTTCAAAAGGAATGTTCAAATTAAAAAAAAGCTTTTTGGGGAGGACAGAAAACAGTCCTGACCTTTCAAGATTATTTGAAATCACTTGATTTATATTAGAGGAAATCTCAAGTGCTTCCTCACTTTTAGAATTAAATTCTAAAATAGCCACAGGTATAGGATCCATATTACCTTGTGTAATATCAATTCTAAGTTCAGCAAAAATTGAAAAAGGGAAGAAGAAGAATAAAAATAAAAAATATTTCATAAACATACTTATCTTATTGAATTATTGACATAAATCAAAAAGAATTTTCTAGTTAATCATAACTGAAGGGTCAAAGTCTAGAATTGTCTCTTTCCATGTTTCATATTTTTTTTTTGGCACATTTAATCTTTTGCAATCTGGGTGATTCACCGCTCTTACAGCACTTTCGGCAAGTGTTCTAAAAAAAGTATTATTCATCATTGAATTGTTAATAATTTTTGAGTTTATTACTTCTCCATCTTCATTAAGATTAAGTCTTATAGAAACTTTGTAATCTTTAATATTTTTTGCTCCTGCAGGAACAATCCAACATCTGTAAAATTGTCTCCTTATTGCATCTTTCTCTGAAATTGTTAATTTTTCACCAAGATTAATACTTTTTTCTTTTTCATTTTCGTCAAGCTTCTTGTCTGGTTTTAAATCATCAGTTTTAGCAATTTGTTTATTATTCTTCTCAGATTTGATTTTTTCTATAGACTTTAGGATATTATCAACTCGTTTTTTCTGTTTTTGTTCTTCTTTATCATTTTTAATTTTTTCTTTTTTCTTTTTTGTGACATTATCCTTTTTGCTAAATTCTGGAGGTTTTGGTTTTGACCTAACCTTGGGCGGTTGGAAGCCACCTTTGTTTCTTTCTTCTTTTTTTTTCGTCGCTTGTTCTTGGTTTTTTTTTTCAGTTTTAGTTATAGTTTGTTCAGAAATGTCAACAATATTTAAAGGTATTTCGTTTATCTCAAACTTTTTATTGTTTTTAAAAATTTCCGCTCCATAGATAAATAGCCCAACAATAAAAAGATGAAGAAAAAAAGACTTTAAAAGGCCTCTAATCATTTCAAAACTATTTTAACCTAGTAACCAGTGCTACTTTTTTAAAGCCCGATTGATTGATTAAATTCATCAACTCCATAACTTTTCCATAGTCAAGTTTTTTGTCACCTTTGATATATATCTTTAAATTTTGATTATTTTTCTTAAGCAAGTTTAGTTTTTTAATAAGTTGATCTTTAGAAAAATTTTTTTTTTGAATAAAAATTTCTCCTTTTGAATTAATTGAAACCGTTACTGGATCTTTTTTTTCATTTTTAAGAACGGAGGAACTTTCAGGCAAATTAATTTTAATGCCTGAAGTAAGAAGTGGAGCAGTAACCATAAAAATAATTAACAGAACTAACATTACATCAACGAAAGGAGTCACATTGATTTCAGAGATAGTTCTCTTATTTCTAAACTTGTTTTTCATTATCTACCTACCTAATAATTTCTTTTGAAATGATTACTAAAATTTCATCTGAAAAAACTTCCAATTTATTATTTAAAATTTCCAACATATTATTAAATTTATTAAAAAAAAGTACAGCTGGTATTGCGGCAACTAGACCAAGAGCAGTTGCAAAAAGTGCTTCGGCTATTCCAGGCGCTACTACTGCTAAGCTGGTGTTTTGAGAAATACCAATAGCCGTAAAACTATTCATTATTCCCCACACAGTTCCAAATAAACCAATAAATGGAGCTGTAGATCCAACGGAGGCAAGAAAGTTAAGACCATTTTCTAATCCTGTTAATTCTTTATTGATTACAATTTCCATTTCTTTTTTGACGTTTTCACAAAAACTTTTTTTAAATTCGAAGTTTTTATTTGAAAATCCAGTTTTGATCCTATCAAAATATACCATCGCAGCAAAAAAAACTGCTTCCATTGGGTGAGTAGGCTGACCTCCAATTCTTTTGGATAATTTACTCAGTGTTTCACTTGAATAAAATTTTTCTTCAAATTCCTGAGTTTCTAGTAAAATACTTTTTAAATTGGT
>CABZMK010000019.1 GCA_902526865.1 uncultured Alphaproteobacteria bacterium | reverse complement strand
GTATCTTTTTCTTTAACAAACTTTCTATAATTTCCATCAGGAATAAAACAAATATCTTGACTATCGGGTTTTTCAGCATTTGAAAGTCCCAGATTTAAAGCTAATTCTCGAATATAAGATTTAGTAAAATTTCCAAGTGGAAATCTCAATATTTTTAATTGATTTTGTGTTGTAGCAAATAAAAAATAACTCTGATCCTTCGAACTATCATCAGCCTGATAAAGATTTATATCATCACCATTCTCAATTCTCTTCACATAATGACCTGTGGCTAATATTGAACTTTTTAATAATTTTGTAAATTGAATAAGATCAGTAAACTTAACCGTTTGATTACATAAAATACAAGGTATAGGTGTTTGACCATCAATGTAACTGTTCACAAATTTGTCAATTACTGACTCTTTAAACTTTTCTTTGTAGTCGATTATGTAGTGTTTAATATTTAATTTTTTTGCTACATTTTTGGCGTCTGCTATATCTATACCTGAGCAACAAGTTTTGGATTTTTTTTGGTTTGCTGCCTCATATAACTTCATTGTAACTCCAATTACTTCATATCCGATATTTTTAAGTAGTGCTGCGGTTACCGAGGAGTCAACACCACCAGACATTGCAACAGTTATCTTGCTACCGATTGGTGGTAAGTTATTTTCTTTTATAAATTTTTCTTTATCAATCTCTTTCATCAATCCACGCCATTTGTATCGCCTCAAGTATTTTTTCATTTGAGGCTTCGGGGTCATCTTCAAAATCTTCAAGCTCCAAAATCCATTTATGAAGATCTGTAAACCTAAGATTAACGTTATCTTTATCAGGATATTTTTCCTCAAGAAGAATTGCTATATCGATTGTATCTGACCATTGTAACTTCATTATTCTACACTCATGTTTCTTGTACCAGATGGAATCGTTACTTTCATGCCGTCTAACTTTTCATCGACTATTATTTGGCACCCTAATCTCGAAGTATGGGTTAAACCGAACGCTAAATCCAACATATCTTCTTCCTCTTCACTTGGTTCAGGAAGGCTGTCAAAAAAACTCTTTTCTACTACAATATGACAAGTTGAGCAAGCAAGTGAACCTTCACAAGCACCTTCTAAGTCGATTCCATTATTATGTGCGACCTCAAGGAGAGACAAGCCATGCTCTGCTTCTACTACTTTTTCTTTTCCATCAGGTTCTATGAAAGTTATTTTTGCCATAATTTAGTCTATTTTATCAACATCTTTACCTATGACATCAGAAAAATCTTTCTCAATTCTCTTTTGAGCGAAGGGTTCAGTAGCCTTATTTAATTTTTCAATGTTTTGATTAATCATATCACAGTCATTAGTTTGAAGAGATCTTTTCAATAAATTAACATTATTTTTAATATCAATTATATCATTTTTTGAGCAAAGTAATTCAATATCTTTTTTTACTGATTCTATTTCATTTAAAAAACTTTTGGCTTTTACTTTTGCTTCTATCACCATTCTTTGATGAATATCATCTTTTGCATTTTCAATACTACTCTCAACTATTTTTCTCATATCATTTAAGTCTAAATCATCATTAGTTTTCACTGAAAGCTTATTTTGACTTCCAGTTTCTTCATCTTTAGCCGTAACAAATAGAATTCCGTCCGCATCAAGAGAAAACATTACAGTTATGCGTGGGATTCCAGCAGGTTTTGGCTGAATATTTGATAAAATAAATTCTCCTAGTTTTCTATTGTTTGACGAAGTTTCTCTTTCTCCTTGAAGTATAAGGAGCTTTATTGAAGTCTGACCATTTTCATGAGTTGTAAAAGTCTGTTCCTTTATAGCTGGTATGGGAGTATTTCTTGATATTATTTTTTCCATCAATCCTCCCATGGTCTCAATTCCAAGGGAAAGAGGAGTTACATCCAAAAGTACATTGTCAGAACCATTAAGAAGTTCATAGCCGTGAAGCGCCGCACCCCTAGAGACAACAAGGTCAGGATTTACATCATCAAAGATTGTTGTCTCAAAATTTTCTTTAATTTTTTCTGAAATACACTTTATTCTAGATGAACCACCCACCAACACAAAACCCTTTATTTTGTTAATTTCCACATCAACCTCGTTTAGTAGGTCCAAAGAAATCTTGATTGTTTTATCAATAAGGTTATTAATGGATTTATTAAAATCTTTAATATTGATTTCAATTTCTTTAACAAATTCATTGACTTTAAATTTTTCATTAAAAGCTTGCGACTCAAAAAGTTTTTCTTTCAGTAATTTAGACTTTTTAATTAATTTAAGTTTTTCGTTTTTATTCAAACTATCAAAATCAATTTTAAAATATTTTTTAACCAGCCATTTTGCATAAAGAATATCAAAATCATCACCTCCTAGATTTGGGTCTCCACTTGTTGCAATTACCTTAAATATACCATCTGATAATTTAAGTAATGAAACATCAAATGTACCTCCGCCCAAGTCATAAATAAAAAAAATGCCTTTCTTTTTTTTTTCAAGTCCATACGCAAATGCAGCAGCTGTTGGTTCGTTTATCAGTCTCCTAACTCTCAAACCTGCCATAAAGGCCGCTCGCATTATTCCTGACCTAGCTTTTTCATCAAAATATGCAGGAACAGTAATTACACAATCAAAAACATTCTGATTAAGATTTTTCTCACACAAATTTTTTAAATAAATGAAAAAATCCTTTGATACTTCCATAGAAGAAATCTTGGTACCATTTTCATCTTCATATATTTTTTTATCAAAATCATTAGTAAAATTTCTCTTTACAGAGAAAATAGAACTAAAATAGCTTTCATTTTTTATGATCTGATTCCCAAACTTTTTTGTTTTAGCATTATATAAAATCAGGGTTGGAATAAGTGTTTTACCTTTTTCATCAAGGATAAATTGAAATTTGTCTTTAACTTTTACCGAACAAACTGAATTTGTTGTTCCAAAATCTATTCCTAAGCAAATTTTAGCATCATTTTTTGGTGACGTTGGTTCTTTTATCTTAATTAAATTCATAACTGCTTTTTAAAATCTACCCTTATCTTTTCAAGATATGATAATTTAACGATCAACTTGTTGGCAATTGCATACTCTCTCTTTTTAAATGATATTGATAAGTTGTCCATTGTTTCACTTATTTTCAAATTTAATTTTTGAATAGAAAGCTTTTTCTGTTCAGAACTTTCTGCCTTTAGAAACTCATTTTGTATATCCATTATTTCCTCTAATACGTCAGGATCATTAAATGATTTCTCTTCTGAATGAGCATTAAACCCATTTAATTTTAGTAATATAGTGGCTCTTGATATTGAACTGTTTAATTTTTGGTATGCTTCGTTAATCATTGATGACAGTAATGTTGAATATTTAATTTCTTGATCCGATAGTTGCGAATATTTATCAGGATGAAATAGTTTTTGCAATTTTAAATAAGCTTTTTCAAGCTCATCTAAATCTAAATCGAACGTTTCTGGTATTCCCATTAACTTAAATTCATCAACTTGTTTAGGTGGTTGAATTTTATTACATTTTTGACATAAGAAAAGGTCTGGAGGAATAACATTTTCGCAGTTCCAGCAAATGGAGTTCACAGACATAATTTTGCATTAAACGTGAAATGACTCTCCACAACCGCATCTACCTTTTTCGTTTGGATTAATAAATTTAAAACCAGATTCTAAAACACCCTCCTCATAATCCATGGTTGTACCAAGAAGAAAAAGAGTTGCTTTTGGATCAATATATATTTTTATATTCTCTATGTTAAGAACTTCATCTTTTTCGTCGGGGAAATCGACAAATTCCATCTTGTAGGAGAGTCCAGAACAACCTTTTGTCTCAATCCCCAACTTTATACCAAGTGGTTTGTTGTCTCTAGAGGATAAAAGTTTTTTTATGTGATTAACAGCATTGCTGGTAACAGTAATCATTATTTCTTTATAGAAAATTATGTATTTTTTCTATTCTTTTTTTTATAATCGTCTATTGCGGCTTTAATTGCATCTTCAGCTAAGATAGAGCAATGAATTTTTACAGGTGGAAGAGCAAGATGATTAGCTATCTCTGTATTTTTTATTGAGTGTGCTTCATCAAGATTTTTTCCTTTAACCCATTCAGTAATAAGCGAACTTGACGCAATTGCTGAACCACATCCAAAAGTTTTAAACTTTGCATCCTCTATTACTCCTTTGTTGTTAACTTTAATTTGAAGTTTCATAACGTCGCCGCATGCTGGAGCTCCAACAAGACCTGTTCCAACTTGCTCAGACTCCTTATCCATAGACCCAACATTTTTAGGGTTTTCGTAGTGATCTAGAAGTTCTTTACTGTAAGCCATGACTATGTCTCCTTTCTTGTTATTAGTGATGAGCCCATTTTATTTTACTAATGTCCACACCTTCTTGGGCCATTTCCCAAAGTGGACTGAGCTCTCTAAGTCTCTTAACTTCCTTAACAATAACATCTGTTGCATACTTTATCTCATTTTCAGTGGTAAATCTACCAAAACCTATTCTCAAACTTGTATGGGCAAGTTCCTCTTCAACTCCAAGAGCTTTTAAAACGTATGAAGGTTCTAATGAAGCAGAAGTGCAGGCAGAACCAGAGGAAACTGCAAGATCTTTAATACCCATCATTAAAGATTCACCTTCAACATACGCAAAACTAAGATTAAGGTTTCCCGGAACCCTTGCTTCTTCAGATCCATTGAGGTAAACATCTGGGCAAGATTTTCTAATACCTTCAAGCATCATTTCTTTGTATTTAGTCAAAGTTCTATTCTCTTTTTCCATTTCGTTAGTATAAATGTTACAGGCTTCTCCAAGTCCAACACATAGTGCTGGAGATAGTGTTCCTGATCTCATACCACGTTCTTGACCGCCTCCGCTTATCATCGAGGAAATTCTTACTCTAGGTTTACGTCTAATGTAAAGAGCGCCGACACCTTTTGGAGCATATATTTTATGACCAGAAATGCTCATTAAATCTATATTCATTTTATCAACATCCAAAGGAATCTTGCCAATAGCTTGAGCACAATCAGTATGAAAGAAAATATTATTAGACCTACAAATATTACCAATTTCCTCCAGTGGTTGAATGACTCCGATCTCGTTGTGTACTCCCATTATTGACACAATAAGAGTTTTGTCAGTAATTGATTTTTTCAGTTCATCAAGACTAATGAGACCGTTGCTTTGCACAGGTAAGTATGTAACTTCAAAACCTTTACCAGCAAGATGCCTACAAGA
The DNA here is from genome assembly GCA_902526865.1 of uncultured Alphaproteobacteria bacterium. GTDB lineage: Bacteria > Pseudomonadota > Alphaproteobacteria > Methylaequorales > Methylaequoraceae > Methylaequor. The sequence continues at coordinate 17,855 of CABZMK010000019.1, read as the reverse complement.
TTCTAAAACACATTTGTGTTCGGTCACGCATGTAATAATATGGTTTTTTTTATCTCCGTAGAATTCTGAAACGCCCTTTAGAGCTAAATTATTAGATTCTGTTGCTCCAGATGTAAAAATTATTTCTTTTGGGTTGGCATTAATAATTTTTGCTACATGCTCTCGCGCTACTTCAACTCCTTCCTCTGCTTCCCAACCAAATGAATGATTTCTTGAATGAGGGTTCCCATAAATCTCTCCGAAATATGGCATCATTTTCTTCAAAACTCTTGGATCTACAGGGGTTGTAGCTTGATAATCAAAATATATATTTTTTAATTTTTTCATACTTATATTACATTTAGTGATTTATACTATTTTGTCCACATTTTCCTTATCTTTATAACTAAAATTTGTTAATGTATAAAAAATTCAGTATAAAATTCTATTTCTTGTTACTTACTTTTGCCTTTCTGATTTACCTTTACTTTCTTGCTTAATTTGGATTTCATTTGGAATTTTGATTATCTGATCAACTTGCTTTTTCAAATCATTAACTTTTTGATTAAGTGTATGAATCTCTTTGAATAAAGCATGGATACTTTTTTTATTTGGATCGTCTATCACGCCTTTTGATATTCCGTAGGGGTTAAATGATTTGTCAGAATTCCTTGACTCAATTTTTCTTGCCGGCACCCCAACATAGGTGGTGTTTTCAAGCACATCTTTTAAAACAACTGCATTGGCACCAATTCTTGAGTTTTTTCCTATTACAACCGGACCAAGTATTTGCGCACCAGACCCTACAATAACATTATCTCTTATAGTTGGGTGTCTTTTTATGTTTCTTTGGGAATCTGAATCTACTGAGGGAGAAAGTCCTCCTAATGTAGTTTGTTGATAAATGGTAACATTTTTTCCAATAATTGTAGTTTCTCCAATGACTAGCCCAGCTCCATGATCTATGAAAAAACCTTCATCAATCTTTGCTGCAGGATGTATTTCAATTGAAGTTAAAATGCGAGTAATACTGCTAAGTATCCTAGCAATAAATTTTAATTTCAGTCGCCATAGAAGATTACAAATTCTATGAATAAGTGTAGCGTGAAAGCCTGAGTATGTAAAAATAATTTCGAGATAATGTCTTGCAGCTGGATCTCTTTTCATAGCTGCTTTTAAGTCAGAATGAATCAGGCTTAATAAATTTTTTGACATATTCAAGATTTTGTATTATACACTTACTGTTATTATATCCTACCAATTTAGTCAAGTATAAATGCCAGAAATCCACCTTAATGGTCCAATAGGAAGACTCGAAGCTCGATACACTCATAATAACGAAGCTAACTCTCCTTCAGTACTAATTCTGCATGCTCATCCCGGTCATGGTGGAAACATGAATAATCCACTATCTCTTCAACTTCACAAATTTTTTTCTGACCTAGGCTTTTCAAGCCTTAGGTTTAATTTCAGAGGTGTTGGTAAATCAGATGGAGAGCATGATGGTAGCGAAGGTGAACTTGCTGATTCAGCAATCGCTCTAGACTGGCTTCAAAATCAAAATCAAGAGTCAAATCAGTACTGGGTTTGCGGCATTTCTTTTGGAGCATGGGTTGGTATGCAGTTACTAATGAGACGACCTGAAATTCCTAAATTTGTTCTGATAAGTCCACCAGTTGGCAAATATGATTTTAACTTTCTAGCACCTTGTCCAGCCTCGGGTTTGGTTATCTCAGCCGAAAAAGACAACCTGGTAGACAACAGTGCCGTTTCGTGTGCAGTTAAAAAACTTAACAAACAAAAATCAATCGAAGTAAAGCATGAACTGATCAAATCGGCGGATCATTTTTTTTCAAATAATGAACAGAAAGTAATTGAGAAAATAAAAAAGTATATCGGAGATAATTAGTTTGGAAAATATATACTTCCAGATGTTGAACTTTTTATACACCCAGTAGTGCTTGGAAACGATGATGGTAATTTTTTTAAAGTTCTTACAGCGATATATGCAAAAGCAGAGGATTCAATAAAAAAAGGATTCATTTTGTAATTAAGTGTTGTAGTTACAACGTCGCCAGATAAAAGTTGTTTTATATCAGACATCAGAGTGTTATTTTCTACCCCACCTCCTGAAAAAATCCATTTATCTATATTTAAATCAATTCTTAATTTTAAATTTAACAACTGAAATGCAGTAAAGTATGTTAGGGTTCTTAAAACGTCAAATTTATTTAAGTTTGTTTTTTTTAAAAACTCATCTAATTTAAAAAAAGCATTATCAAATGAGACAGGAAATGGAAAATTCAAAAAAGTTTTTTTTTTCCATTTTTTTAAAAGCTCCTCTGATAATTTTCCATTTTTAGCTAAATTTCCTCTATCATCAAAATTTTTTTTAAAAACCTTATGGCAGAACTCGTCAATTAATTTATTTCCAGGACCAATGTCTGAGGCTATTAATTTTGTCTTACCAATCAAAAAAGTAAAATTTGTTATTCCACCAATGTTTACTACCATTATATTTTTGTTTTTTTCTGAGAATTGGCTTTGATGAAATATTGGGACTAATGGAGCCCCTTGACCTTTCATTTTAATATCATTATCTCTGAAATCAGCAACCACAGTGGTGTTGAGACTTTTGGATAAAAAATTTGGCTTTCCAAGCTGAATTGAAATTCCATATTCAGGTTGGTGAATAATTGTATTACCGTGAACACCTATAACATCAAGGTTCTTCATTTTTGAACTATTTTTTAATCTAAAGTCTTTAATAAGTTTTAAAACTAGCTCACTAAACTTTTGATTTATATACCTGAATTCATATGACTTTCTAATTAATTTACTTTCAGACTTTCCTGTTTTTTTAATTAATTTTTTAATGCTATTTTTAAAATTTTTATTAAATTCATAATATTCATTTACCAAGGTTTTTATGTTAAATTTACCATCAGTTTTTATCAAAGAAAAATCCAGACCATCTAATGATGTTCCACTCATAATACCTAAGGAACAATATTCTTTTTTTTTCATCTTTATTATTATAACCTATTCCCAAATAGTATGTTAAAAGATTTTTATAATTTGGTTGTAGAAAGAGGCTTCCTTCATCAATCCACTGATGAAGAGGGAATTAAGCAAGCTCTATCAAAAGAAACAACAGGTTACATTGGTTTTGATTGCACATCTGATAGTTTGCATGTCGGCTCACTCTTACCTTTAATGCTCATGAGGCTTTTTCAAAAGTCTGGACATAAACCGATTATCTTAGTTGGAGGGGGAACAACACTTATTGGTGATCCATCAGGAAAAGACGAAACAAGAAAAATTCTAAAAAAAAATGACATTGATTTTAATAAAAAAAAACTTTCAGCTATATTTAAAAAATTTTTATCTTTCGACGAGTCGAAATCTAATTGTGCGATTATAATTGATAATTACGAATGGTTGTGCAAATTAAATTTAATTTCATTTCTTAGAGACATTGGTAGTAAATTCTCAATTAATAGAATGCTTGGCTTGGAATCTATAAAACAAAGACTAAAAAGAGAACAACATTTAAGTTTTTTAGAGTTTAACTATTCAATTTTTCAAGCCTATGATTTTATGGTTCTCAATCAAAAATATGACTGCAAAATACAATTTGGGGGATCCGACCAATGGGGAAATATTGTTTCAGGAATAGATTTAATAAAAAAAGAAAAGAATAAACAAGTTTATGGATTAACCTCTCCACTTATAACTAGTGCAACAGGAAAAAAAATGGGGAAAACAAATACAGGGGCTGTTTGGCTTTCTGAATCGAAATTTTCAGTCATGGATTTCTGGCAATATTGGAGAAATACTGACGACAAGGATGTTATAAAATTTTTAAAACTATTTACTGAGATAGAAATTCGTGAAATTGAAAATTACAAGAATTTCAAAGGATCAGAATTAAATAAATTAAAAATTCTTTTAGCTAATGAGGTTACGACCCTCTGCCACAGTAAGGAAAAAGCAAAAAATGTAGAAGTCGAATCAAAAAAGATCAGAGACTCTGTAGATATTGATTCTAATATTATTGAGGAGTGCAAAAAAAAAATATCAATTAAAAAAGAAGCTTTAAACAAAGGTATAAGTCTTAAACAAATCTTGATTGATCTTGATCTTTCAAATTCAAATGGTGAATCTAAAAGACTAATTGAACAAGGTGCTGTTAAAATCAACCAAATTGTAGTGGAAGACAAAGATATTTGTATAACTAAAGAAAACTTTATTGCACACCCAAACAAAAAAGAGTCTTTTTACTCAATTGTATTTGTAGGAAAAAAAAGATACGGACTTATAGAGTTAGTCCGCTAGAAAGTTTTTAATAATATTTGGAACAAAAACAGAAATTGGATTGTAAAAGACCTCGTACTCACCATCAATCTTTTCAACCTTAAATTTAGCCCCTATCAAACCATCCTCTGGTGAACCAGCAGTTACAATATCTCCAACAATCGGGAATTTTGTTATAAGAGTATTTATCGTATAGGCTGGAATAATAGACCCATTCATTAAAAAATAGTCGTCATTTAAACCAATGACACTATCGAACTGAATACCAAGCTCGCTTCCCTTTAAAAGACTATCAACAACTTTAAATTTATCGTTTTCTAATTTATATTTTGCATTAAAGTTATTAAAAATAATTCCACCATCTTTTAATTTCTGTGCAAACCCGTCTAAAGAAAAAATACTAAAAAAATTAGCAAGGAAAGGAGCGTCAAAAAAAACAATGTTTTTTCCAGCTATGGCCCCTTCATAATTCTCAGAATTTTCTTTTTTTAAACCTTCAATTTTTATACTTCCTTTATTAATATTAAAATCTAGATCTAAAATATTCAGTAAACCAGGAATATAATTTGACTCCAGTACAAATTCTTTATTCGCCTCTTTCTCACTGATTGAAAGCTTATGAAAATCATTTTCGCCGACTAAACTAACACTTATTTTTTGAAAAACATTATTCAACTTTTTAGCGTGTATGATTGAATTTGAAAACTTCATATCTCCAATTTTGAAATCATTTATTTTCAAATCTAATTCAAAGTTCTCAATTTTTAAATTATCTTCTTCAAAAATATCTAAAGAATCTAATGACAATTTGTTTGCATTTAATGAAAATTTATTATTCTCTCCCTCATATTTTAAATTAAAATCCTGTTTAGGAGATTTAAAAGTCTGGACATCAAGCTCAATTAATTTAGTTAAATTAAATATTGAATTAACTTCTACATTCAAGTTGTTAGTTTTTATGTCTGCAAATCCGGAAAAAGAATTATCATAAGGTCTTATTAGAAATCTTAATTTACCGTTATTAATATCCAAATTTGGACCAAGAAAATCTGATTTTAACTTCAAATTTTCAAGATCCCCTAACCCTTCAATTTTTGAAAATCCATTATTATCCTCAATTATATTATATAATATTTCAGACTCTCCTTGTATTATGAAATCACCTTCAGGAAAGAAATATTCTGTGAAAGATGGTTTAAGACTATATTTACCTTTTATTTCATCTTTAAATCCTTCATTAATATTTGATTGTTCACCACTAAACTCGGTATTAGAGTTAAATATTTTACCTCCACCGTTGTATAAAACTTTTGAATTGTTGATTTGGATATTTAAATAAAAGTCATTTAAATCATGATTATTAAAAATATCTTGGAATGTAGAATCTACTATAGCAACGTTTGAATTATAAATGATCCTCTCTGTTGGCAAATCAACCAAAAGAGGAAATTTTAAATTAAGATCTATTTTAGTATCACCTCTTATATTCCTTAATTTTGAAAAATTTTTTTTATTAATAGGAGAAGTATCTAAATAATTTATTACGTTTTGATTACTTGAAAATATTTCTAAAAAAACGTCAGCATTTTCAAAATCACTATCTAGATTTTTCAATTTAACGATTCCGTTTTTTATATTAAGACCTTGAGATTGTCCTGAATTAATTGTGAATATTATTTCGTCATTTTTTATTTTTGCAAAGCCGTATATATTTTGAATTACAGGCATTGATTCCATATATCTAATTTTTGTATTGTTAAAATCGAACTTTCCTTTAAAGTTTTCAAATAAAAACACGTCATCTTTTTTTAAAATATTCAAACTTAACAAAACATTAAATATCTCACCTTTTGAATTATTGTTCATCCAAACATAAACTGATTCTTTGAAATCAACCGGCCATAAATTTAATAATTCTTTTACATTAATCTTTTCTACATCCACTAAGAATGTTGCGGTGGTCTTTAATTTAGGGTCAATTCTTAAAACAAGTTTAATTTGAGATTCTTGATGTTTGAAATCTAATATTATGTCTATAAAATCTTGATTCTTCTCTCCAAAGATTTTGGAATTATTAAGATTTATTGTCTCAAAACCATTATAGGTCCGATATTTTAAATTACCAAAAATGTTTAAATTAAAAATAACTTCATCGATGTGTTTATCTTTATTAATTAAAAATTTTGAAGATCCCGATAAATTTAAGTTATTGAATGAAATAGAATGAAAGTCAAAAATATATCTTATAAAATCAAAATTAAATTTACTTAATTCAAGACTTACTTCATTTGCGTAATTTTTATTTGACACATTTAGTAAAATAAAATTTTCCAATGAATTGATTTCAGAAACTGATAGATATAATTCTTCGTTATTGAAATTAAAGTCAATCAAGTATTTTTTAATGTCTTCGTCATTAATTGTAAGTTTAACTTTAGTATTTGAGATTTGAATGTTTGAAAAATTTTTAAAAAAATCAAAATTTGATCTTAACTTTTCTAAAGTTTTTAAAGTATCATCCTTATTTTCAGAATTTCTTGAAAGAGCAACATCAATATCTCCATCAAAAATTTTTAAAGATGTGTTAAAAAGGTTTTTTTCAAATGTAAGATCAAGTGTAATTAAAATATTTGGGAAATAAGAGTCTTCATAAACAAGACCTTCCACTAGCAATTCAAAGTTTTTGGTAACTTTGTTGAAACTTAAAAACACATCACCAATCTCTTCAACTTTAATTTTTTCAAAAATTTTACTTTCTCTATCAAAAAAATCTAAGAAGTTTATTTTTACTGGCTTAAGAGATATTATAAAAATGAAGGATGAAATAACCGTAAATAAAAACAAAAAGATAATTGAAATAAAAAATGATAATTTAATTTTTCTTTTTGATTTCATAATATCTTTACTAATATAACTTACATGATAAAAAACTGTACATAAATTGTAATTAATTATGAAAATCGGACAAAAACTCACAAACTTAAAATTTATAATTGATAAAGATACTATGATTTCTTCATCCAACCTTGCTGGTAAGAAACTAATTATCTATTTTTATCCGAAGGACGACACACCGGGATGTACAAAAGAAGCACTAGAATTTTCAAATCTTAAAAATGATTTCGATAAAAAAAATGTTAATATAATAGGAGTGTCTAAAGACTCCATTGAGAAACATCAAAAATTTATCTCTAAATATAACCTAAGTCTTAAGTTAGCTTCAGACGAAGATCTTAAGATATGTGAAACGTTTAAAGTTTGGGTTGAAAAGTCAATGTATGGAAAAAAATATATGGGTATTGAAAGATCTACTTTTTTGTTTGATGAAAATCTTCAACTAATTCAATCTTGGAGAAAAGTTAAGGTCAACGGGCATGCAGAAGAAGTTTTAAACTCAATAGACTAATTAAATTTTATCAGCTGATTTTCTAAGAAGAAATCAATCTTTCCATCAAGTACACCACTTGTGTCAGAGGTTTGCTTATTTGTGCGATGATCCTTTACCATTGTGTAGGGTTGAAGAATATATGACCTTATTTGGTTACCCCAGCCAATCTCACCTCTTTCATCTCTATTTTTTTTATTTTCTTCTTCTTCCTTAATTATTTGTTTTTCGTATAACTTGGATTTAAGCATTTCTATTGCTAATGACTTATTTCTATGTTGAGACCTACTACTTTGACATTGAACGGAAATTTTTGTGGGTAGATGTGTAATTCTTATTGCACTGTCTGTTTTGTTCACATGCTGACCGCCAGCTCCCGATGCTCGGAATGTATCTATTTTAATATCTTTGTCAGATATTATAATTTCAACACTACTATCTATTTCAGGATAACAATAAACGGAAGCAAAACTGGTGTGTCTTCTCGACTGAGAGTCAAATGGCGAAATCCTTACGAGCCTGTGAACTCCATTTTCATACTTTAGCCATCCATATGAATTTTCTCCTTTTACTTTAAATGTTAAAGATTTATATCCAGCTTCTTCACCAATATTTTGATCCACTAACTCTGTATTAAAACCTTTTGAATCCGACCATCTATTATACATTCTAAACAAAATCGCAACCCAATCCTGAGATTCAACTCCACCTGCTCCAGAATGAATTTCCACCAAAGAATTATTAGAATCAGCCTTTCCAGTCAAAAGAGTTTCGAGATAAAGTTTGGTTAAATTTTTTTCAATTGTAATAAATTCACTTTTTAAATCATTTAGAAGATCTTTATCGTTGCTATTATCTGAAATAGATAATAACTCTCTTGTATCTTTGAAATTTTCTTCATTATTGTCGATAGAGCTTAAAAAATTTATTAAAAAATTTTTTCTTTTCATATCTTTATTTAGAAGATCGTGATTTTTCCAATTTTTTTGATCTTGAAGCCTTGAATCAATAAATCTTAGCTCATCATTTAAGCCTTTTTTTTCAAACGAACCCCCTCAGGTTCTCTATCAAACCTTGTAACTTGACAATCAAATCTGCACTTTCGTTACTCATCAATAAAATCCCCTTAAGTCAAATTTATTATCCTTGTTATCATTCTTTTGATCAAAATCAAAATTAAAGTTATTTTTAAATGCTTCCGTAATAAAATTATCATTGCTTGGTTTTCCCGAAACTAAATCAACATTGATAAACTTTATATTTTCTGGAATAACAAACGGTTTAGGTTTTTTATTCTTATAAATTTTTTTCATTAAATCATGAAAAATTGGAGCTGCGACTTTTGAACCAGTTTCAAACCTTCCAAGAGACTTAGGAACATCAAAGCCAACAAATACGCCTATAGTAATTTCTGAATTGTATCCAACAAACCAAGCATCCTGATTATCATTTGTTGTTCCCGTTTTGCCTGCGACTTGAAAGTCGAAATCGTTGATATTTTTTGCAGTTCCTCTTTCAATAACTCCCATTAAAAATGAAGTCATTTGATATGCTGATTCACTTGAAAAAATATTTTTTTTATCATTTTTGATTCTGGGTATTTCAAAGTTATTTATTGTTGAAGTATCTAGATCTGATTTAATTGAAATACTACAATTTAAACACTTTCTTTTATCACCTTTAAATAAAAAATTCCCGTTATTATCATATATTGCATCTATTATAACCGGATCCACTCTTTTACCTTCATTCGCTAAAGTTGCATAGGCGGATGTAATTTTAATTAATGAACTTTCAAGAGAGCCTAAGGAACTGGATATCAAATATGGGAATTTTTCATAAATTCCAAGATCTGTCGAGATCTTAGCAATTTTATCGAGACCAATTCTATCGGATAGTCTTACTGTCATTAAATTTCTAGACTTTTCAATACCAAGTCTTAATGTACTCAGTCCATAAAATTTATCACCGTAATTTGTTGGTCGCCAAATCCCATCTTTAGAATAATCATCGATTACAAAAGGAGCATCAAGCACTTTTGTAACTGGAGAATATCCATTTTCAAGTGCTGCAAGATAAACTATTGGTTTGAAAGAAGAACCAAGTTGTCTTTTTGCCTGTGTTGATCTATTAAAAGAAGAACTTGAATCATAACCACCTACCATAGCTAAAATTCTTCCAGTGTTATTTTCTAACACAACAAGTCCTCCATTTACTTTAGGGATTTGACTAAGGTTATAAGTTCTAGTTGCTTTATCAAATTCTAAAACAATAACATCACCTATTTTAAATTTGTCTTTCATTTGAAATTTTTTATCTCTGATAAGTTTAATATTTTCATAACCGAGTCTTACTTTTTTTTTATCACTTAATAAAATTTTGATGAATTCTTTATTAATTCTTGTTACAACCCCCAATTGTTTGTGAAACAAACCTTCCGGCCTCTTAAATTCAACAATAAATTTTTCTAAGTTCGTTTTTTCTTTGAAATTTGCTATTGGTCCTAGCCATCCTTTTCTATTTGAAAATTCATTTATGCCATTTCTAAAGGATTCTTCGGCTTGAAGTTGGATGCTTTCGTCTAAACTTGTCATAATTGTCATTCCGCCATCATATAGTTTACTTTCATTAAACATAGAAATAATTTCTCTTCTTACCTCTTCTTTAAAGAATGAGGCCTTGTTATTCAGTATTTTTTTGCTTTTGGAAAGATTTATAGGTTTGCTGATCATTAGATCATATTCAGCCACTTCTATAAAATTTTCATCTAGGAGTCTTTTAAGAACCCAATTTCTTCTTTTCAATGCTTTTATAGGGTTTTTATATGGATTATATGTTGAAGGAGCCTTTGGAAGAGCTGCTAAAATTGCCATTTCGTGTAATTCAAGATCAGATAAAGACTTATTAAAATAATTGAGTGAAGCTGACCTAATTCCATATGACCCACCCCCTAAATATATTTCATTCAAATAAAGTTCCATTATATTCTCTTTTTTAAGTATCTTTTCCATTCTTAATGCTAGAATAATTTCTTTAATTTTTCTGCTGTAAGAAATCTCATTTGTTAACAAAAAGTTTTTTGCGACTTGTTGTGTAATCGTTGAAGCACCTTCTAGTCTTTTGTTGCTAAATGTTTTCATAACGTTTTTTAAAAAAGCTCTAAAGATTCCTTTTACGTCAATGCCGATATGATTGTAAAAATTTACGTCCTCTGAAACCAAAAAGCAGTTGATTAATTCAGTTGGAATTTCTTCATATTTTGCAAAGATTCTATTTTCATTCGAATAATCCTCTAAAAAATTCCCGTTGGAAGTAAAAATTTTAGATACAAGTCTTGGTTGATAGTAAGAGAGTTTGTCAAAATTTGGAAGATCTTTACCAAACATATATGCTATAAAGATTAAAAACAAGAAGGAGGAAATTATTCCAATTGAAAATAACATAAAAAAATTTTTAAAATATCTTTTCATCTATAACTTAAATATCATTCTTTTCTTTCCAATTAAAATAGTTTATAACAGCTTTTACAATTTTATCAGATAATTTTCTTTGATAATCCTCAGATATCAATAATTTAGAGTCATTTTTATTGGATAAGTAACCCATCTCCAGGAGTACTGAGGGTATATCTAAAGATTTTAAAACCGCAAAACCAGCCGAACGGTGTGTTCTTTGGAGAAGGTTAAAATCATTTTTGAAGGATTTAATTAAAAATTTAACCAGTAAACTCGACTGATTCAAAGTATCTCTTTTGGTTAGATCCAAAAGTATTGATGTAACTTCAGAAGTTTCTTCAGACAAATCTACACCATCAATTAAATCTGATTTATTTTCTCTTCTTGCCAAAGCAGCAGCCTCTTTATCAGAGGCTCTCTCAGAAAGGGTATACAGTGATATTCCCCTGGCTCTTGAGTTTCTATGAAAATCAGCGTGTAAAGAAATAAAAATATCAGCATTATTTTTTTTTGCTATTCTTGTTCTACTCCTAAGTTTTAAAAAAAAATCTTTTTCTCGAGTCAGAATAACTTTGTAATTTGTTGTTTGTTCAAATCTTTTTTTTAGAAGTAAACCTACTTTTAAAGTTATATTTTTCTCAAGATTTTTAAAAATACCAACTGCACCAGAATCTCGACCTCCGTGCCCAGGGTCAATAATAATTATTTTTCTTTTTTTTTTCTTTGAGGAATAATCAATAACGATTCTTGAGTGAAATTCTTTTTTTTTTTTTAGTAAGTAAATATTTGTAGAGAAAATATTTTTATTAAAATTTAATGATAATTTCTTTAATTTCTTGTTATAAGCAATCTCACTTAAATCATTTTTTGTTGTAAATTTTTTTTTTACCTCTATTTCATCTTTAAAAAAAATCTCAATCCTTTTATCGAAAACCTTTGAATTAAAAGAAGTATCTTGAGAAAGGTCGAGTACTATTCTTTTTATTTCTCCATTAGACCCAAATCTTAAATTTACTAATTCAATAGAATATGCTTGATTAAAATAAATAATAAAAAGAAAAATGAATTTAAAAAAATGAATCAATTTAAAAAAAAAATAAGTTATACTACATATAGTGTTTTTTTTTAAAAAAAAATCAATATCTTCCATGATTTTTTTAAATTTATGTGCCATACTGTATAAATAATACAGATTAGATTGAAGATTTTATAAGGATAAAAAATGAAGAAGAAAATGTTAATTGACGCATCTCATAAAGAAATTATAAGGGTTGCAATAATTGAAAAGAATAATTTAATAGATTACGAGTCTGAAAAAATTAAAAATGAAAGAATTAAAGGAAATATTTATCTAGCAAAAATTGTTCGAGTCGAACCATCACTGCAAGCTGCATTTGTTGATTATGGAGGAAATAAACACGGATTTCTTGCATATAATGAAATCCACCCTGATTATTTCAAGATCCCTACTTCTGATAAAAAAAAATTACTTCAACAAGAATTAGAAGCTTCCAAGATTGTTCCAATTGATGAAGAAGATGAAGACTTTGCGGATCAACAGACCAACAATGAGGGGGCCATAAATCAACTCAACAACCCAAACGAAATCAATCAACAAAAAGGTTTTCTGTCGAAAGTATTTGATTTTTTTAATTATAAACCAATAGACGAATTCCCAGTACAAAGAATTAGAAAAAGAAAAAAATTTAAAAATTCTCCAAAGAGGTCTCAAATTATTTTTCACAGGAAGTACAGTATTCAGGAGGTAATCAAAAGTAATCAGGTAATATTAATTCAAGTAGTAAAAGAAGAGAGAGGTAACAAAGGGGCGGCAGTTACAACAAGATTATCATTGGCTGGAAAATACTGTGTGTTAATGCCAAATACGAATAAAGGTGGTGGTATATCTAGAAAAATTGAAGACATAAAATTAAGAAAAAAATTAAAAGATCTTTTAAGCAAATTAAATATTAATAAAGGTATGGGTGTTATAATCAGAACAGCTGGACAAATCATGGGGATAAAAGAAATTAAAAGAGATTATAATTCTTTGATAAAACTTTGGAATGAAATTACTTCCAAAACAATCAAATCTAATGCTCCATGTCTTATTCACGAAGAAGACAATATTATAAAAAGATGTATAAGAGATTATTTTGATTCCTCCTTTGATCAAATCTTAATTAATGATAAGGAAACACTCAAAAAATCAAGAGAAATTGTTAAACAATTTATGCCAAGTTCTTTAAAATCGGTAAAAAATTATACTGATAAAAAACCACTTTTTGCAAGCTTTGGACTTGAAAAGAAAATTATAGGTATAAACAATCCAACTGTTAATTTGAAATCTGGAGGATACCTTGTTATTAACCAAACTGAGGCCCTTGTTTCAATTGATATTAATTCAGGTAAATATACTAAACAACGAAACATTGAGGATACCGCTTTCAAGACAAATTTAGAGGCTTCAGAGGAAATTAGTAAACAATTGCGAATTCGTGATTTAGCAGGATTAATTGTTATAGATTTTATAGATATGCTTGATAGAGGTCATAACATCAAAGTTGAAAGAAGGCTTAAAGAATGTCTCAGAGAAGATAGAGCAAGAACTCAAGTAGGTAGAATAAGTAACTTTGGTTTATTGGAACTTTCTAGACAAAGATTAAAAGTGACTACAGACACAGTCGTGTCCAAAAGATGTCATACTTGTAATGGGTACGGTAGTATAACGTCTATAGATTTTTTGTATGAGCAATTAATAAAAGTTTGTAATGAGTATTCTCTAAATGCCGTTTACAAAAATATTTTTCTTCTTACTGGAAAAGAATTGTACGACTTAATTCTTAAAAAGAGCGAAGATAAGAACAAATTAATACTTTCAAAAAAAATTATAACCAGTCACTATCCTAATTTGAAAAATAATGAATTTTTGATTTGTTCTGCAACAGAAGTTTTGTATAAAAATTGTCATGAAAGCAATAATATTGAAAATTTCTCTGATTATTTGATAAACTCAGACGATGGCAACGAGAAAAAAGATTTTCATGAAAAAGACAATAACTTAGATACTAAAAAGAAAAGAGTAAGCTACAGAGCGAAAGCAAATAACTTTGAGAAGAAAAAAAATATTACAAAAACTGAATTAACTAATAATAAAAGTAAGTCTCAAACTAATAATTTAAAACAAATGAAGGTTTTGCCAGAAAACGATGATAAGAAAATAGAAAAAAGACAAGGTTGGTGGAATCAATAGTTTTTTCTGAACCAACTGTGAATTCTCTCTACGGCTTCTACAACCAAATCTTGTTTTGAGGAAAAAGACAATCTAACGGTTCTAGAACCAAATTTCTTATCAAAATCTACACCTGGTGTTAAAACTACACCAGTCTCGACCATAAGCTTATTTACGAATTTGAACGAGTCTAATTTTGTATTTTGTATGTCGATATAAAAATAGAATGATCCCTGCGGTTCACTAAATTTTATTAAAGGTATATTTTTTAAAATTTTTAAAACTTTATTTCTTGTAGAATGATAAATTTTGACAATTTCATTTAATTCATTAAGTGAATCAAACACCTTCAAAGCTGAATATTGCGCAATATTTCCTGATGAAATAAAGAGATTTTGCGATAATTTTAAAAAATTATCTTTCAATTCTTTTGGAATTATTGCCCAACCAAGTCTCCATCCAGGCATACAAAAAAATTTTGAAAAGCTATTTATTACAATTGCTTTGTTCCCGTAATTAAGCATTGACTTTAATGGTTTTCCATATTCTATTCCATGATAGATTTCATCAGATATCAAAATTACTTTATTATTTTTACAATATTCATAAATGAATTTTAATTCACTATTGGTAAAAGTCTGACCGTTAGGATTATTAGGATTTGACATAATAAGTCCGTCAATCTTTTTCTTTGAAATAGAGAAGGGATCAATTTTATCAATATTGTTTTTATCTGGAAAAATTTCTATCGCATCAATATCTAACGACTTAAGTATATTTCTGTATGCAGGATATACTGGATTAAATATTGCTACCCTCGAACCTTTATCGAAACATGATAAGAAAGTTAATAAAAATGCTCCAGAAGAACCTGTTGTAACAAAGATTTGGTCAGAATTTATTTTTAAATTATATCTAGATTTGTAAAATTCTGAAATTCTTACTCTCAGTTCTTCTATACCATTTGATGGTGTATAACCTGGAAGAGACAGTCGAGACAATCTTGAAGCTTCGCTCAAAACAGCTTTTGGAGTTTTGGGGATTGGTTCACCTAATTCTAGGTGAAAGATTTTTTTTCCATTCGCTTGAAGTTTATTAGCATTGTATAATAATTCCATGACATAAAATGAATCTACATTAGATCTGTTGGCTGGAAGATATATTCTGTTTGTCATTGGAAATAATAGATTAAATTAAACTAATTTATATGAGAATACTAATAACTTTTTTAATAATTTTTTTTTATAGTTCTATTAAAGCAAATTCTATAAACGTTATTAGAGATGCTGAAATTGAAAATCTTCTAAATGATATTAGTAAAATACTTGTAAGAGGAACTCAACTCGAAAATGATGTTTTGACTTTTTATTTAGATAACCAAAAATTTATCAACGCTTTAGTAACCCCAGATAAAAAGTTTTTTTTTACGACTGAATTGTTATTAAAAAGTAAAAATGTTGAAGATGTGGCAGGAGTAATTTCTCATGAAATTGGACATATTATAGGAGGACATTTTCAAAAAAGACAAAAAAAAATGGAAAAAAGTTCCGTCATAAATATTTTATCTTCTATTCTCGCAGTTGGAGCGATAGCTGGTGGTGCTTATAATGCTGGAACAGCAATATTAATGGGTGGACAACATCTAGGAACATCAAGAATTTTAGCTTTCTCTCGCTCTCAAGAATCACTTGCAGATCAAACTGCAATAAGATTACTTAAAAGAAATGGTTTCTCACTTCAAGGATTGATTAATATTTTTAGTGAAATTCAGAGAAATGAAAAATTAAGAAAAATAAACCCTTATTTTCTCTCTCATCCACTTTCAACAAAAAGAATAAGAAAAATAAAAATTAACCTTGAAAATCAAAAAATTAAAAAATACGAGAAACTAAATGATAGATTTAAATTAGCTAAAGCGAAACTAAATGGTTTTTTTTTAAAAAAAGAACAGATAGATTACCTGTATCCAAAATTAATAAATTTAGAGAGCTTATATGCACATGCTCTCCATAATTATAGAGTTGGGAAAATTGAAGTAGCGATGAAATACATTGATCAATGTATAAAAAAAGATAACAAAAATCCATATTTTCACGAACTTAAAGGCCAGATGTATTACGAAAGTGGGAAATTCCAAAATGCAATTCAATCATTTTTCATTTCAAAATCCATTTTACCTAATGAAAAGGGTTTTGAATTGTTTTTAGCTAAGTCACTGTATCACAGCAATACTAGAGACAACCAAGAAAAATCAATACAACTTTTATTGGAGTATGTAAAAAAAGATGAATTTCCTATTGATGCGTGGCATTATTTGGGTTTAAATTACGGAAAACTAAAAAAATTAGATTATTCCTCATACGCTTTTGCAGAAAAATACATGTTAACCGGAAAAATTGAAAATGCTAAAATCCATCTTGATAGAGCTGAAAAAATAACAAAAGATCCTGTCCTAAAAAAAAAATTATCAGATCTCAATTATGAAATGAAAAAAAGAAAAAAATGAAAAAGATTATAATTATTAACGGTCCTAACCTAAATTTACTTGGAGAGAGAGAAGTAGAATTGTATGGGACAAAGACTCTAAAAGAAATTGAAAAAGAGTGCTGCGAAATTTTTAAAAAGGACAAATTAAGTTTAAACTTTTTCCAAAGCAACTCAGAAAGTGAAATCATTGATAAAATTCACATTTGTAAGAATTATGATGGAATGATAATAAATGCTGGAGCATTTACACACACATCAATTGCCATTCATGATGCACTCAAGATAGTTAAACTTCCAAAAATTGAGGTACACATTTCAAATATTTACGACAGAGAGGAGTTTAGAAAAAATTCTTTTATTAGCCCTGTAGTTAATGGTATTATAGCAGGATTTGGTACTCAGGTATATCAAGTAGCAATTAACTCATTAAAATATTTGTAGGATGAAAAAACAAGATAAAAAAATAATTGATGATATAGATTTTTTATCGCAATTGATGGAAAAGAATAATCTGAATGAATTAGAGATTTCTGACGGTAAACTGTCCTATAAATTAAAAAAGAATCAAAATGAAAGTAAAAAAAATACAAATATCAAAAAAATAACAGATTCTTCAAACAAAGTATCTGTAGACCAAAAATCAGAAACATCACTTAAATCACCATTGGTAGGAACAGCCTACCTTAGCCCGGAGCCTGGATCGAAACAATTCATTGAAATAGGTCAAAATGTCAAAATTGGTCAAGTTCTCTTGATAATTGAGGCTATGAAAACAATGAATGAAATTGTTGCAGATAGAAATGGTACGGTAAAAAAAATATATGTTAAAAATGAAACTCCAGTCGAATTCGGCGAACCTCTTGTCTTAATTGAATAATGCTAAAAAAAATTCTAGTTGCAAACAGAGGTGAAATTGCCCTAAGAATCCTAAGAGCATGTAAAGAGCTTGATATTAAAACTGTCGTTGTTCATTCCACTGCAGATGAAAAAGAAATGTTTG
>CABZMK010000018.1 GCA_902526865.1 uncultured Alphaproteobacteria bacterium | reverse complement strand
ATTGAAGAACAACCGGAATCAAAAAGTGAAGAGGAAAATATCGGAAATATAGAAATAGACGAAGTGTCTGATAATGCCTCAATATCTCTTGATCTTGGATATGGTTTAATATCATTAGTTGATTCTACAGATAAAAAATCAGCTGGCCCATTAATCTCGAAAATTACTAGTATAAGAAAACAAGTTTCAAAAGATTTAGGTTTTATAATTCCAAATGTCAGAGTAAAAGATGATTTATCTTTAGACGCAAATACATATAAAATTAGGATTGGACATACAATTGTTGCTGAGGACAAAATTTATGTTGACAGAAAACTCGCTATGCCTGGAGATGAAACTCAAATAAAGATTCAGGGAATACAGGTTCAAGATCCATCTTTTGGATTAGATGCTGTTTGGATCGAACAACATTTAGTTGCTAAAGCTGAGTCTAATCATTATATGGTTATTGAACCAGAGGCAGTAGTTGGCACTCATCTAAATCAAATTTTATTAAAGTATGCAGGTGAATTAATAAGTCAGGATGATGTTCAGTCTTTACTTGACAATTTATCAAAAACTCACCCACAGCTTGTTCAATCAGTCATTCCAAAACTTGTTCCATTACATTACCTCACAATTATTTTAAGAAATTTATTAGTTGAGAGAGTCCCGATAAACGACTTAAAAAAAATTCTTGAAGCTTTATCTAACCTTTCTGAAAAAAAACTCAGTCCGGACGAATTATCTGAGGCAGTCAGACCAGCAATTTCTTCACTGTTAATACAGAAGATATCAAATGTAAATGAACCACTTGACGTGATAACATTCAATCCTGAATTTGAACAGATGCTGATATCTATGACAAAAAAAAGTGGTTCCGATGGACTTTTGATTGACCCTTCATTAGCAAAACAGATGATAAAGTCCATTATTGATGTGGGAGAAAAATCCTCATTATCTGGAAACTCTTTAGTTGTAGTGACTTCTCCAATTATTAGAAAAGACTTATCAATTTTACTACGACAACATGTAGATGATATTGTTGTGCTTTCTTTCACTGAGTTACCTGAAAATAAAAGAGTAAAAGTTATCGCAACGATTGGTGAACAAATAACAACAGAAAATAAAAAGGAGCAAAAAAATGAAAACTCAACTATTTAAAGCTAGAGACATGAAAACAGCCATGAATCTAGTAAATGACGAATACGGAGATAAAGCTATTATCCTATCTACAAAAAGAAATAATGGTGTTGTTGAAGTTGAAGCGTCAGACAATGATAAAGTAATTGAAACTCATAAAAAGAAAGTAGAAGAAAAGAAAAATTTTTCGAAAGTTTTCAATAAAGAAATAAATATAGCTTCCAAAGAAAGAGAATCAAATAAAGACAATGTTTCTTATATTGGAAAAAAAGAGTCCAATCAAAACAATCATGGCAAAATCGATACGCAAATGCTTGAAAAAATTCAGATTCAACTAGAATCACTTAAAGATGAAATGAACAAGATGATTATAACAGATCAATCAGGCATTTCTGATAAATTGTCGTACTATACGCCAATTAAATTAAGGCAAGAAAAGTTTTTACCTGAAATAATAAATAAATTAAGTTATTCTTTTATAGGAAAAACTCTCGAGGAGGGAAGAGTGTCTTTTTTTAGAGAATTATCTAAAAAATTGGCATCAGATGATTTCTCAAGATTATTGAATTCTAAAAATATCTTTATTTTCGGAAATTCTGGGTCTGGAAAATCTACTCTATCTGCAAAAATTGCTTCTTTCTTATCAGATAAGAAAAATACAAAAAATATTTATTTTTATGATGTAACAAATTCTAGTACTGGAAATTCAGACACATTGAGATCTTACAGTAGAGTTCTCGGCTTTCCTGTAAAAGATTATAATTTTTTCAATTTTAATAAACAAAGTGAGGATGCTGTAAACATTTTTGATATTTCTGGAGATATTAATTTTGGTGTGCAAAAAATAAAAGAGATAAAAAATTCATTTCCGTCTTTCAATTTTTGTTCTATATTGACATTACCAAGTGGATCAAATTCTGAAATGATTGATGGATTGAGCGATAAAGTTTCTGATATAAGACCTATGATAGCTGTTACAAAACTTGACGAGTGTTGGGTAGGGGCCGAAGAATTTTCTTCTTTAGCTAAAAATAATTCTAGGATTGGAATTGTTACGGGTACAAAAGTGTTGATTGATTCAATTATCGAAGCTAATGAAAACTCATTAACAAAATATATGAAAGAGAATTTTAAAGGTGTCTGACTCGATTGCAATAACCAGCGGAAAAGGCGGAGTTGGTAAAACGACTTTTGCTGTGAATTTATCGATTGCACAAAGAAAGTTTACGGATCAAGTTTTTCTACTCGACACTGATATGGGTATGGCTAATTCTCACGTTCTTTTAGGAGTAAATCCGAGACACAGTATTTCGGATGTAATTTCAGGTGAAAAACAAATATCTGAAATTGTTGAAAACTATAGGAAAGGGATTGATTTGATCTCTGGGGGAACTGCTTCTAACAATCTTCTTAATCTCGAAAATGTAAAGAGGTATTCTATTCTAAATGAAATAGATAATCACCTCAAAACCTTTAAAAATGTTAAACTAATGGTTGATATTGCAGCTGGTGCAGAAGATAATGCTCTTGTTTTCTCATTAGCTTGCGATCGAATCTTAATTGTAATTGTTGGAGAACCAACTAGCTTTATAGACTCGTATGCTTTGATAAAAGCATTATATTCTAAATCATCCTTTAAAAATTACTGTGTTGCAGTTAACCAAGTAGATAATGATAGTCATGGAAAAGATTTATTCAAAAAATTCCAATCGATTACAGCTAAATTCTTAGATGTAAATTTGCATTATGTTGGTTGTGTTAAAAGTTCTCAGAAAATAAGGAAGTCAATTGTTGATAGAAAACCTATAAGTATTAGTGAACCAAAGTCTGAAATTTCTCAGTCTTTTTTGAAAATATCCAAGAATATTAATGAAACGCCATCAAACGAATGGGGGGGATTAACTTTTCTTTCAAAAGTCCAGAAAAGAGCGTAAGCTATAAATTATGAACAATTATTATTTGGACAAATCACAAACCTCGATACATGATTTAATTCAAGATAATCTTGATCTTGTTAAGAAAATTGCCTGGCAATTGCATGGAAGAGTTCAGAATATTGTTGAAGTGGAGGACCTAATTCAACAGGGAATGGAGGGTTTAGTTCATGCAGCACAAAAGTATTCACCAAAAGAGGGTGTAAATTTTTCTCAGTATGCTCAGCTAAGAATTAGAGGGTCTATAATTGATTTTCTTAGAAAGAATTCTAATTTATGCAGAACAACAATAAAAAAAAAACAAGAGTTTGAAAGAACCAAGCTTGATCTTGAAAAAAAATTAAATAGACAAGCTACAGAACAAGAATTGATAGATTTTCTTGGCATTTCAGATGACGAGTTTAATTATTGGAAGAAAGCTTTTGAAGCAAATGTCGTTCAAAGTTTGGATACAGCCTATAATGAATATTCAATTCTTTTTGCCAGTAAAAATGATAATCCAGAATTAAGCTTACAAAACAAAGAATTAAAAAATCAAATAAAAGAAGCATTAGGTGTTTTGAATCAAAGAGAGGCATTGGTGGCACAATTGTATTATGTAGAGGAATTAAATATTTATGAAATTGCTGAAGTTTTAGAAATTAGTACCGGAAGAATTTCTCAAATAAAAAAATCAATAATTGGAAAATTAAGAAATGAAATCAATCCAGATTGAAAAAAATAAATGGGAAAAAATTAACAAAATCGTTTTGAGAGTTGATAATGTAGATCTTATTTATAAACAAGATTTAACTATTAATTTTGTTTGCGGTTTTGAAAATATATCTAGAGGTAGATGCGTGCTTTTAGTTAAAGAAAAAAATAAAAAACAAATTGATAATTTATTTATACATAATGACAAAGCTTTAATGGAAGTAAATATATTTTTAGATGAAAAAAAATTAGATAAGCTTTTGTATCTCATTTCATTAAAAAGAAACTCATCCAAAAAAATTAAAGCAACCATTTCTACATCAGATAGTCTGATGATTAATCAAAAGGGAGATCTGTATGTTGATAGTGAAACTAAGATAAAAATAAATGAAATTAATTGGAATGTTCCAATACTGTAGTACTAGCGCGCAGATAATTTTTTTGTTACATCAATTTCTGATTGAAGCATCTTACCGCATCCATTAAATGCCTGTTGAGTTCTAAGCATCAATATTATTTCATCAGTAATATCTGTATTCGATTTTTCAAGAAATCCTGCTTGTATTTTTCCAATTGTTCTTTCCTTTGGAGCACCAAATGTAGGAGCACCGCTTTCAGGTGTTTCATTAAACCTTGCATTCCCAATATTTTTTAAACCATGCTCATTTACAAAATCAGCCAATTCAATTTGACCTACTTTTACAATTGAATCTAAACCGTAAGTTGCACTTATTGCACCTTCGCTGTCAACAGATATTTCAGTCAATAATTCAGGATTACCGTTTTCTTCATTTACTGCACCAAGAAATGGTATATTGATAGGCCTTTGACCAATTCCAAGGAGCGGCAAACCGTCTGTATTAACAAGATTACCTTCCCTATCCAGTTGGAATGAACCATCTCTTGTAAAAGCTCGTTCTTCCGGTGCGGTATTCAAGCCTCTTCCTAAAGGTTGTCCTAAAACAAAAAATCCTTCACCCATTATTGCTAGGTCTAAACTACCATTTGTTGCTTGCAATGATCCTTGCGAAAAGCTTTGTCTTGGTTTTATAGTTTTAACACCCATTCCTGTTGCTTTTTCAGTAGAATTGTTATGTTGGGAATGATAAAGGTCTTCAAACTGTGCCTCACTTTTTTTAAAACCATTAGTTCCAGCATTTGCTATATTGTTTGAAATGACCGCTAAGTCTCTATTTGCGGCATCTAGTCCAGTTCGAATTATTGAAAACATGACTGATAACAGCAAATAGTATGCCATTTTTCTTGTTGGTTTATATTTTTAGTAGTATATTCATCAAATTGGGCGGATAGCTCAGTTGGGAGAGCAATTGCTCGACACGCAATAGGTCGCAGGTTCGAACCCTGTTCCGCCCACCAGAGGTTTAGATTATGACGAGAAGAAAATTTATAAAAAAATCTCTTTCTGCAAGTTTATTTGGGGGTGCAGTAGCAAGTTCTTTGTTTTTTCCTAATATTGTTAGCTCAAAGAAAAAACATACATGGGTAGCAGTTTCTGCCTTTGACAAAGCAGGGATTTTGGGAAGGTCCTTTGCAAGACTTTGCGAAGAAATAACACGAATTTCTGATGGAGAACTAAATATCAAGCTTTTTCATGCAAATGAATTGGTTGGCGCTTTCGAGTCATTTGATGTAGTCCAAAGTGGAACCTGTCAAATGGGGTTTGGATCTCCATACTATTGGACAGGTAAGTCTCCTGCAATATCATTTTTATCTGGAATACCGTTTGGTTTTAATCAGCAGGAGATGGCGGCTTGGTTCTATCATGGAGATGGATTGAAATTAGCGAATAAAGTTTATAATGAATTAAATCTTAAATTCTTTCCGGCTGGTAATACAGGAAACCAGATGGGAGGTTGGTTCAATAAATCAATCAATGAAGTTACCGATTTTAAGGGCCTAAAATTTAGAATGCCTGGTTTAGGTGGAGAAGTGTTAAAAAGTTATGGAACCAATGTGGTACTGCTTCCAGGACCTGACGTTGTTCCTGCAATAACATCTGGTACAATAGACGGTACTGAATGGATTGGGCCTGCCGCTGATTTAGGTAAAGGTTTGCATAAAGTTTGTGACTACTATTATTATCCTGGATGGCATGAACCTGGCACTTGTTTAGAGTCATTCATAAATCTTGATTCTTGGAACAAACTTAGCAACGGATTACAAAAATTGGTAGAAGTTTCTTGTGCCAAATCTAATTCGATGATTGCTTCAGAATTTTTTGCAAGAAATTGTTTTGCTGTCAAAAAATTAAAAGATCAATATAATGTTTCATTTATGAGGTATAATGATAAAGTGCTCAAACTTCTTCAGCGAAGGTCTGATGAGGTTGTTTCCGAAATAGCATCTAAAGATAAGCTATCACGAGAACTATTTGAAAATATTATTTCATTTAGAGAATTAGCTATTTTTTGGTCACACTACTCTGAAGCAGATTACTTAAATGCAAGAATTTTAAACAATTAAATTTGATTTGGAAGCCACGTTATAATTGTCGGAAATTTATACAAGATTATTAATAAAAATATTTGGATTATTATAAAAGGGATCACACCTTGATAAATATCACTCGTTTTTATTTCCGTCGGACTTACTCCCCTAAGATAAAATAAAGCAAAACCAAAAGGGGGTGTTAGAAAACTTGTTTGAAGGTTAATTGCAAACATTATTGCTAACCAAACAGGGTCAAAACCTAAAGCAATTAAAGATGGTCCTACGATTGGAACAATTACAAAGACAATTTGAAAAAAATCTAAAAAGAACCCCAATAAAAAAATCACAATCATTACAATCAATAATGAAGTTACTGCACCTCCAGGAATACTAGTAATAAAGTTTTCAACAATAAGGTCACCCCCAAAACCTCTAAAGACTAGTGAAAATAGAGATGCTCCGATAAGAATAAAAAAAACCATTGATGAGATTTTTAATGTTTCTTCACACGCTGACATTACAGATTTTAATTTTATCTTTTTTTTAATGGATAAAATTATGGAGCCCAAAGCACCTAATGACGCGGATTCAGTAGGTGTTGCAATTCCAAATAAAATAGATCCTAAGACAACTATTATCAAACTTAAAGGTGGTAATATGGTCATTAAAATTTCTGTTAAGTTGAATGAAGATTTTTTTAAGTTTTTGTCAATCGGGAATAAGCTCGGATTATAAAGTGAACATAAAAATATCCACAAAAAGTAAAAACTGACTAATATTAAGCCGGGAATAATTGCGCCAGCAAATAAATCAACACTGCTAACCGGATCTGGGGCTAGTTCGCCTGAGATGGCAGATGCTTGTTCATTTGCACCTTGAAACACGTCTGCTAAAAGAACAAGTACAATCGACGGTGGAATAATTTGACCGAGAGTCCCGCTTGCACAGATAACTCCAGTAGAAATTTTTTTATTATATTTCCACTTAATCATTAATGGAAGAGATAGTATCCCCATAGTTACAACTGTTGCACCGACTATACCTGTAGATGCTGCCATAAGAACTCCAACAATCAAAATCGAGTAGACCAATCCACCTTTCTTTTCCCCCCAAATCTTGCTCATATTTTCCAGTAACTCATTTGCTATCCCAGATTTCTCAAGCATCACTCCCATGAAAATAAAAAGCGGAACTGCTATTAAGGTTTCATTAGTCAAAATTCCAAAAATTCTATTTGGTAATACATTTATTAAAACAAGAGGAAATATGTCAAAAAGAAACCCAACCATTCCAACTAAAATTGCGGTTCCCGCTAACGTTAAAGCTACTGGATAGCCCATCAATAAAAAAATCGCTAAGATAATGAATAAAAATAATGCGAAAAATTCTTGATTCAGAAATTCAGTCATTTTTTTTTGAAAAAATCAAAGATTCTGTGAATCAATTCCATAGATAAAAGTATTCCCGAAAAGAATATAAAGAATTTCAAAATGTAAACATTTTGAAGACCACCAGTTTCTTTTGAATCCTCACTTATTAAAAATGATCTTAGAAAGTAGTCATAGCCTTTGGTAATAAGAAAAAAACAAAATGGCAATCCAAATATAATAGATCCAATAAAATTAACTTTTATTTTTTTAATCTCATTAAAATTTCTGTAAAAAATGTCAATTCTTACGTGTCCATCTTTGTTTAGGGTGTACGCAATACCAAACAAAATAAAACAAGCGTGAATCCAAATATAAAGATCTTGTAACCAGGTAAATCCTATTGAAAAAATATATCTTAATATTACTGATAGGCTTACTAAAGTAATTAGAATCAAGATGAAAATAGAAGCTATATTTCCGAAAAATAAATTAATCTTCTTCAGCTTGATGTTTGATATGAATTTTTTCACTAAATGATTGTAATACATTTTCTTTGATTGACAAATTTTTAGAATTAATTATTAAATAGATTTATGAAAGTATTAAGGTCAATTAAATCTGCAAAATTAAGGCACAGAGATTGTCGCGTAGTGAAACGAAAAGGCAGACTCTACGTAATAAATAAAACAGATGCACGATTTAAAGCTAGACAAGGTTAACTTATTTTAGCAATTCTTAAGTTATTTGTTGAGCCTGATACACCAATAGGTGCTCCAGCAGTTATAACAACGTAGTCTCCTTTTTTTACAATTTTTTCCTTTTTTGCCACATCGCATGCATTTTCAATCATTCCTGAAAAGCTTTTTGGCTCTAATGCATGAATGTTGTGAACCCCCCAAATTAAAGCAAGCTGCCTAGCTGTTAGTCTCTCAGGAGATAAACCTATAATAGGAACAGTTGGTCTTTCTCTAGCTGCTCTTTTTGCTGTTCCTCCAGATCTGGTATAAGTAAAAATTGCTTTAGCTAAAACAGTTTTTACAACCTGAGATGCAGCTGAACTTATTGCATCTGAAGTAGTTTCTTCAAGTTTAATTTTTTTACTCTCTAAAAGCTGTCTGTATGAAAAATCATTTTCTACACCTCTAATAATCCTATCCATAATTTTCACAGATTCTAAAGGAAATTTGCCTGATGCTGTTTCAGCTGAAAGCATAACACAGTCTACTGAATCGAACACAGCAGTTGCAACATCTGAAGCCTCAGCTCTTGTAGGTGATGGAGAATTAACCATTGAATCAAGCATTTGAGTTGCAACAACAATTGGCTTTCCATGATTTCTACAAGCATCAACAAGTCTTTTTTGTATAATGGGTACTTCCTCTGGTGGCATTTCAACACCTAAATCACCACGGGCAACCATTGCAGCATCACAATGCTTCAATATTTCTTCCATTCTTTTTATTGCGAGCGGTTTTTCAAATTTAGCCATGATTGCTGTTTGATCACCAGTAATTTTTTTTAGTTTCAGTAGATCATTAGCTTTTTGTACAAATGATAACGCTACATAATCAAGACTGAGGTTAAGACACAATTCCAAATCTTTAATATCTTTTTTGGTTAATGACGATACTTTTACAAATACTTCTGGTATGTTGACACCTTTTTTATTGGAAATTCTTCCACCATTAATTACTTCTGTAACGATTTGTTCTGAGTTTACATTTTGAATATTTAGAATGATTTTTCCATCATCAATCAAAATTCTGTTATTCTTTTTTACAGATTTAAAGATTTCAGGGTGAGGAAGTAAAATTCTTGAATCATCACCTAATTTTTCATTTAAATCTAACAAAAACTTTTGATTATTTTTTAATAAAACAGATCCGTTTCTAAAATTCCCAATTCTAAATTTTGGTCCTTGTAAATCTCCCAAAATAGCAATTGGTCTACCCAATCTTTTTTCGTATTGTCTTATATGGAACACCCTTCTGCGATGATCTTCATGAGTTCCATGACTAAAATTTAATCTAAAAATATCTGCACCAGCTTGAAAGAGTGAATGAATTTTAACTGGAGAAGATGATGATGGACCTAAAGTCGCAATGATTTTTGTATTTCTTTTTCTTAACATTTCTTATTTACTTTATACTACACTAATTAACTATTTGATATAAAATTAAATCCAGATGGAACCTGTATTTTTTGCAAAGGAATTTGAAAATAAAAATTTTAGTAATCATATAATTTTTATTTGCGATCATGCTTCAAATTATATTCCGCGAAAATATAGAAAACTTGGAATCTCTGATAGTGATTTAGAAAGTCACATTGCTTTTGACATTGGTGCAAAGAATTTAACAATTAATTTAGCTAAAAAATTAAAACAATCTTATTTTTTATCAAATTTTTCGAGACTGTTAATTGACCCTAACAGAAAACAAACTGATACAGAATTAATAAAAGTAAGGTCATTTGGAGTCGAAATACCGGAAAATTTGAATATCTCAACTCAAGAAAGGGAATACAGAATTAACTTTTTTTATAATTACTACCATAAAAATTTAGAGAATTTTGTGAAAAAAAAAATTAATAAATACAAAAAAGTTTTTTTGGTTTCAATTCACAGTTTTACCAAAAACTCCAAAAACTTGAATAGGGGGATAGAAGTTGGTTTGTTGTGGAATAAAACTATGGATCTTTTACTACCCATTCAAAGCAATCTAAAAGATAAAAAAATTCATTTTGGAAGAAATTATCCATATTCTGGTTTTCATTATAATTATACTATTGACAGACTATATATGAATTTTTACTTAGAAAATATTACTATAGAAATTAGAAACGATTTGATTTGTGATCAAAAAGGAATTAAAAAATATATATCACTAATGTCAAATATATTTAAGGAATTCATCAATGAAAAAAAACCGTGAAATCGAAAGTATAGAAGCTGCCGCGTTTAGAAGACTTATAGGCCATCTTCAAAAAAATACTCAAGTACAAAATATTGATTTAATGAATTTGGCAGGCTTTTGTCGAAATTGTCTTTCAAAGTGGATGGTAGAAGAAGCAAAAAAAATAAATATAAGTTTAGATTATGAAAACGTTCGTTCTGAAGTATATGGGATGGATTACAATGAGTGGAAAAAAAAATTTCAGACCCCGATTGAATAAATGAATATTTTAGTTACTGGTGCTGCGGGTTTTATTGGTTTTCACACATGCCTCTACTTACTAACAAAACATAAGGTGTACGGCTTAGATAATTTAAATAATTATTATGATGTTAATCTTAAGAAAAGTAGATTAAAAATACTTAAAAAAAATAAGGATTTTGAGTTTTTAAAGACAGATATTCAGAATAAAAATTTACATAATAAATTTAAAAAAATAAAATTGGATATAATTATTAATCTTGCTGCTCAAGCAGGAGTTAGACACTCACTCAAAGATCCATTTTCATACATTTATTCAAATATATTGGGACAAATAAATTTGTTAGAATTTGCAAAAAAAATAAAAATTAAGAAATTTATTTACGCAAGTTCTTCATCCGTTTATGGAGGAAATGAGAAGATGCCATTCTCAGTAAAGCATAGAGTTGATAAACCAATCTCGCTATATGCTGCTTCAAAAAAATCAACAGAACTGCTAGCTGAATGTTATTCATATTTATTTAAAATTAAGTGTATTGGGTTAAGATTTTTTACAGTTTACGGTCCTTGGGGTAGACCCGATATGGCTACTTTTATTTTCACAAAAAAAATTTTAGAAAATAAGAAAATTAATATATTTAACTACGGTAATATGAAAAGAGACTTTACTTATATTGATGATATTGTCAAAGGTATAAAAGGTGCAGTTAATCTAAAAGGTGATTATAAACATAAAATTTATAATTTAGGTAACAATAAACCAGAGGATTTAAAAAGGTTTATATCAATAATAGAAAAAAACTTAAAAGTTAAAGCAAAAAGAAATCTTTTACCAATTCAACCAGGTGATGTAGCTAAAACTTCAGCGAATATAGATGAGAGTAGGAGAGAATTAAATTTTAATCCAAGAACTTCTATAGACGAAGGAATACCAAAGTTTATTGAATGGTACAAGCAATACTACAAAATTAAATAATTTATTTGTAAAGTTTTTCTATTTCGTCTTTATAACTTAAATAAACTCTTTCCCTTTTTATTTTATGAGTTTGGGTAAGAAATCCATTTTCATATGTAAATTTTTCTTTTAGCAGTAAAAATTTCCTAATTCTCTCTAAAGAATTTAAGGAAGTATTAATTTTTTTTATAAGTTCTGTATATTTACTTTTATTGCTTGAGTCTTGAACTGCGAGCAAAGCTATTAAAAAAGGTTTGTTATCTCCGAAAACAACAGCTTGTTCAATTTCAACTTGTTCCGACAATTTGGTTTCAATTTTTTGTACAGATATATTATCTCCACCAGATGTAACAATCAGATCTTTTTTTCTTCCATTTATTACCAACCTTCCCATTTTGTCTAAAAATCCTAAATCACCAGTGTAAAGCCATTCTTTTTTGATAGTTTGCGAGGTTATTTTTTTACTTCTCCAATAACCATTCATTACATTGGAACCCTTAACAAGAATTTCTCCATCAACTGCAATTTTTATTTCTACGTTTTTAACAGGAAAACCAACTGTATTTGGATTGTTGAATTTTTTTGTATTACAACTTATCAGAGGTGCGGCCTCTGTTTGTCCATAACCTTGTAATAATGTTAAACCAATTTTATTAAAAAATAAACCAATCTGTGGGCTTAATGCCGCCCCTCCAGATATAAGTGCTTTGACCTTTCCTCCAAAAATTTTTCTAACTGCAGTTCGTAAAAATAGAAAAATAAATATTTGGCTTAAATATTTTCTCAACTTATTTTGTTGATTATCCTCAAGACCATTGAAGCAAATATTTAAAATTAAACGTTTAAAAAAACCTACTTTGTTTATCTGACTCTTGATTTTTTTAAAAATGTTTTCGAATAGTCTAGGAACTCCAGAAAATATTGTAGGTTTAATTTCTTTTACTTCATTCATTAACTTATCTAAAGAAGAGCAAAAGTAAATTTCACCCCCTATTAATAAAGGAAAATAAAGTCCTGCCATTCTCTCATATGAATGAGATAATGGTAAAAAAGAAATAAACCTTTCATTATCAATTCCAAAATCTTTAATTATATTTAATGATGCAAAAAGATTATGTATTAAAGCTTTATGACTTAGAATCACCCCTTTTGGTTTTCCACTAGTTCCTGATGTGTAGATAATAGTTGAAATATCATTTAAAGAAACATTTTGCCTTTTGACTCTTTTTTTTTCTTCTGATGAAATTGAAAGATAATTTATATGACTATCATGTTTTTCAATAGTTATAATTTTACTGAGATCAAAATTTTCCAAAATAGCCTGATTTTTTTTTAGAATATTATCATTTTCAAAAATGATTATCTTAGGAGATGAATTTTTAATAATGAACGCATTATCGTCTAAATTATTAGTAACAAATGCCGGTACGGTAATTCCACCAACACTCATTATTGCAATATCAAATTCAACCCATTCAATTCTGTTAGACGATAAGAGAAAAACTCTATCCCCTTTTTTTAAACCTAATTTGGTGAGAGAATTTATAATTTTATCAATATTTATTCCGATTTCTTGAAAAGTTTTGTCACTCCATGTGTCTTTGACCTTAGAAAATAAAAATTTTTTTGTGGGAAAATTTTTTTTATAAAAATCAAAAATATCTGTTAAATTCGAAGCATTTTTTAAAAGACTTGAAAATTTAATTTTTTTATTCATTTTATAATATTAAATACTTGTTTTTTTCTATGTCAAACTTACCAATCTGGAATCTTGCCGACTTTTATCCAAACTTTAATTCTAAACTTATAAAGGACGATCTAGATAAAATTAATAAGCAATCAATTTTATTTTCAAATAAGTACAAATCTAAACTGAAAAATCTTAGTTCTCAAAAATTGATTGAGTCAATTAAACTATATGAAAGAATAGAGGAAAAAATTTATTTTATTAAAAGTTTTTCTTTCCTAACCTATTGTACAGATCAGTTAAACAAAAGCAAAAGCAAGTTTTACCAAAGTATTCAAGAAATATTATCAGAGGTTGAGAAAAATTTAATTTTCTTCAGTATAGAAATCAATAACCTCGATAAAAAAAAAATTAATTCTATTAAATCCAGCAAATATAAAAGCTGGATTGAGAATCTTAATAAATTTAAAAAATATCAACAACCTGAATTAATCGAGAAGCTTTTAATGGAAAAATCACTTACAAGTTCATCTGCATGGATAAAGTTTTTTGACCAAAACATGACGCGTTTAAAGTTTCCTTATAAAAATAAAACTCTAAATGAAACCGAAATTCTAAATCTATTTTCATCTCCTAAAGAATCAGTGAGAAAAGAAGCAGCCCAATCTTTCGGAAATACTTTAAAGCAAAATATCTTCTATTTCACATTTGTAATGAATAATATCTCCAAAGATCTCGATATTGATAAAAAATTAAGAGGTTTCAAATATGCTGAATCATCAAGGCATTTGTCGAATCAGATTGATAAAGAAGATGTCGATTCTTTGGTAAAAACTGTACAAGCAAACTATAAATCGATATCACATAGATATTATAGATACAAAGCTAAGAACTTTGGGAAAAAGAAGTTGAATTACTGGGACAGAAATGCACCATATCCTAGATCAAAGAACTATGTGGTATCATGGAAGCAAGCAAAAGATATTGTTTTAAGCTCTTACTATCAATTTGATCAAAGAGTCGGTGATATTGCTAATTTATTCTTTGAAAAATCGTGGATACACGCGAAACCACAAGAAGGCAAAACTTCAGGAGCATTCTCTCATCCCACTGTTCCATCATGTCACCCATACATATTAGTAAATTTTCAAGGAAAAATTAGAGATGTAATGACTTTAGCACACGAACTTGGCCATGGTGTACACCAATACCTTTCAAATAAGAAAGGTTTGTTTTTAGCTGACACACCTCTAACACTAGCTGAGACAGCAAGTGTTTTTGGCGAAATGTTAACGTTTAAATCACTCTTAAAAAATTCTAAGAGTAAGAGCGAAAAGATTTATCTCTTGAGATCAAAAATTGAAGACATGTTAAACACTGTATTTAGGCAAGTTTCATTTTTTTTATTTGAGCGTAAACTTCATGATATGAGAGCAAATGGCGAGTTATCTGATGAGGACATATCAGAATTGTGGATGAATAGTCAAAAAGAAAGTTTGGGAGAAAGCATAACTCTTTCAAAAGACTACAGTTATTTTTGGGCTTATATCCCTCACTTTATTCATTCACCTTTTTATGTTTATGCATACGCATTTGGGGACTGTCTAGTTAATTCACTCTACTCCAAATATGAATCTTCACAGAAAGGTTTCAATGACAAATATCTAAACCTATTGAAATCTGGTGGATCTCAAAATTATCAAACTCTTCTGAAAGGTTTTGATTTGAATCCGAAAAATAAAAATTTCTGGCAAATGGGTATGAATCTGATTAAAAATCTAATAGATGATTTAGAAAAAATAAGTTAGGTTGTATAAAATTATGAAATTAGTAGTTCCAATGGAAATAACTGAAGGTGAATCCAGAGTGAGCATAACACCAGATTGTATCCCAGCTTTAATCAAAATGGGTTTCAACGTTTTTGTTCAAAAAGACGCTGGAATTGGATCATCTTATACTGACGATGATTATAAGAAGAGTGGTGCAAAGATATGCTCCAAACTTAGTGAACTGTATGGTAAAGCTAATTTAGTTGTTAAAATACAAAGACCAATAAAGTTAAAAAAGATAAATGAGTATAGTTTACTCAAAAATTGTGAGTTACTCACACTTCTCTATGAACAAAAATTTAAAAACGAATTCAACATGCTGCGAAAATTAAAAATTAATGTTTTTGCACTTGAAAAAATGCCAAGAATTTCAAGAGCTCAAAGCATGGACGTTTTATCCTCACAAAGTAATCTATCTGGTTATAAAGCTGTAATTGATGCTGCGAGTGAGTTTAACAAAGCTTTTCCATTAATGATGACATCTGCAGGTACGGTTGCTCCTGCGAAAGTTTTAGTAATAGGAGCTGGCGTTGCTGGTTTGCAGGCTATTGCAACTGCCAAAAGACTTGGGTCTGTTGTATTTGCATTTGATGTTAGGTCTTCGACAAAAGAGCAGGTCGAAAGTCTTGGAGCCAAATTTGTTGATGTAACATCTGATGATTCTGGGGAAACAGCTGCTGGATATGCCAAAGAAATGACAGCTTCTTATAAAAAGAAACAAAATGCTATTTTAGCCGAAACACTCAAAAAAATGGATATCGTTATCACCACTGCTCTTATTCCAGGTAAAAAAGCTCCAGTTCTTCTAAGTAAAAAAATGGTTGAATTAATGAAGGTTGGAAGCATCATAATTGACCTTGCATCGGAATTTGGAGGTAATTGTGAATTAACTAAACATGGTGAAAAAGTCATTTTCAAATCAAAAAAGATTATTGGCCCAAAGAATCTTGCTTCTTCGGTAGCACAAGATTCATCGAGATTATATTCAAAGAATGTTGTTAATTTCTTAATGAACTCTTGCGATTCAGGAAAATTTAAAAGCTTTAATTGGGAAGATGAAGTAGTAAAAGAAACTTGTGTTGTTAAAAATCTAATAAACCCTAAAAAGGAAAGTAAATAATGGAAAACATTGATCCAATCATTAATTTAATAATGATCTTCATACTAGCATGTATTATAGGTTATTATGTAATATGGGGAGTTACATCAGCATTACATTCTCCCTTAATGGCTGTCACAAATGCAATATCGAGTGTTATTATTGTGGGAGCAATAATAGCAGCAGGACCAGAAGAAATAAATTTTTCCTCAATAATCGGTTTTTTTGCAATAATTCTTGCTTCAGTCAATATTTTTGGGGGGTTTGTTGTATCTCATAGAATGCTGTCTATGTTTAAAAAAAAAGAAAAGAAGAAGAATAAATGACAGAAAATTTAACAGCAATTTGCTATCTTATTTCGGCAATTTTTTTCATATTAGCACTAAAAGGTTTATCCAACCCAGAATCCGCAAGAAATGGAAACATAATGGGTATAATTGGTATGACAATTGCCATTATAACTACGTTAAATAACCCTAATGTAGATTCATTAGCACTAATAATTTTAGGGATTATTATTGGTGGTGCAATAGGTACCTTCATTGCTTTAAAGATTGAAATGACAGCTTTACCTCAGTTAGTTGCGGCTTTTCATTCATTAGTTGGCTTGGCAGCTGTTTTTGTTGCAGCTAGCGCTTTTTACACACCTGGCAGTTATGGAATTGTTGATGAAAACGGTATGATTTATCCGTCAAGTTTAGTAGAAATGTCAATTGGCGTTGCAATTGGGGCGATAACCTTTACTGGTTCAATTATAGCATTTTTGAAGTTACAAGGTTTAGTTAGTGGAGCACCAACAACCTTTTTTGGGCAACATTTTTTGAATTTATTTTTATTTATTTCGCTAATTGTTTTAACAGTAATGTTTACACTAGAATCTTCAAAAGATGTTTTTTGGTTGATTGTAAGTTTGTCTCTTCTACTTGGTATACTTTTGATAATTCCTATTGGTGGCGCAGATATGCCAGTTGTTGTGTCAATGTTGAATTCTTACTCTGGGTGGGCAGCTGCGGGAATAGGTTTCACTCTGTCCAATCACCTTCTTATTATTGTCGGCTCCTTAGTTGGAGCATCTGGAGCAATTTTAAGTTATATAATGTGCAAAGGAATGAATAGATCCTTTATAAGTGTTATTTTAGGAGGATTTGGAGTCGAGGAGGGTACTTCAGTTGAAAAAGATAAAAATAAAACTGTAAAAACTGGAAGTCCAGAGGATGCTGCTTTCATTATGTCCAACGCCAGTAGTGTAATAATTGTTCCTGGTTATGGTATGGCTGTGGCGCAGGCACAACATGCTTTAAGAGAGATGTGCGGCATACTGAAGAAAAATGGAGTAACTATTAAATACGCTATTCATCCTGTAGCTGGAAGAATGCCTGGGCATATGAATGTTTTACTTGCAGAGGCCAATGTTCCTTATGATGAAGTGTTTGAGCTGGAAGAAATCAACAGCGAATTTTCTAATACAGATGCAGCTTTTGTTATTGGTGCAAACGACATCACAAACCCAGCAGCAAAAACAGATAAAACCAGTCCTATTTATGGCATGCCTATTTTGGACGTTGAAAATTCTGGAACAGTACTTTTCGTAAAAAGGTCTATGGCTTCTGGATATGCTGGTGTAGACAACGAATTATTCTTTAGAGATAACACAATGATGCTTTTCTCTGATGCAAAAAAGATGGTTGAGGATATTGTTAAGAGCTTGGATTAGAGATAGATAGATTAATAACCTTGTATTTCAATTTTTTTTCTAAGCATCTTTTTATAACGCCTGGTACATTCATTCAACAGCCTTGCTTTTTTTTCAGATGGCTTCTCATATGCTCTCCTTTGCTTCATTTCTTTGAAAATGCCTTCTCTTTGGAGTTTCTTTTTCATTGCTCTCATTGCTTTTTCAAGATTGTTGTCTCTTACATTTACTCTAATAATTATATATCTCCTTTAATTGTGCTTACTTTTATATAAAATAATGAGATAATGTAAATAACTTTTTATAATAATGAACAATAAAACCAACTCATTAAAAATAATTAATTCGATAATAAAGTTTCTAAATGAAGGCTTCGATGCCAAAAAAAGTTTAGAGATGACAGCAAAAGAGTTAAAATTAAGTGAAAAAAAAATAGAAGAGGTCAATAAAAATATTTTATATGACGGAATAAATTCTTTAATTATTTGCATTAATCTCTTTATTAATCAAGAAATGAAAGCTGTAAAATCTAAAGATTTTAAAAAACTCAGAGTCAATGAAAAGATTAGATTTTTAATACTAAGTAGACTCAAAATTATTGACAAATTTTTCGACAGAAAATTAATTTTTAAATTAGTCGTTAAACAAAAGTCAATCAGTAAAGCAGGTGTTATGCTTTTTAATGTTAGTGATGAAATTTGGCACTTATCAGGTGATACCTCTACTGACTTCAACTATTATACTAAAAGAATAATTTTGATGAATGTATATTCTGCGTCATTTTTTTATTTTTTACAAGACAACTCTAAGGAATATTTAAAAACTAAAGATTTTATTGATAAACAAATCAGTTATGTACTGAAATTCGGTAAACTTAAATCAGACTTATTAAATTACATTTATTCAAATAAAACGTAATGCCCCATTTTTCTATTTAATTTGACATTTTTTTTAAAGTAATCATAGGTCCTATAATTATTTTTTATTGTTTTTAAAGACATATACTCTTCACCTATTATATTAACCATTTTACAATTCCTATATGGCTCAGGCTCATAAATTTTATTGTAATTTATAATTGAAACCAAATTGTCAAATTGACTACATTTGCATGCATCCATAGTCCAATGACCAGAATTGTGTGGTCTAGGTGCAAGTTCATTAATTAAAATTTGATCTTGATTAGTTATAAACATTTCAACGGCTAAAATTCCTTTAAGATCGAGGTTTTCAGAAATATTAATTGCTTTTTCTATCGCAGATTGTTTCAAATGGTTATCGATTTTTGCTGGAAAGATTGTTTCTCTTAATATTGATTCTTTATGAATATTTTTTACTGGAGGATAAACAATCGTATTAGACGAGTTTCTTGCAACTATAACTGAAATCTCTAATTTAAAATTAACTTTTTCTTCTATAATACAATTCTTTAAAATTTGATTTTCAAATTGATATAGATTTTCTTTTTTTATCGTAGATTGTCCTTTACCGTCGTAACCCAATTCTTGTGTTTTTAGAATACAATTATAATTTAAAATTTTTGCAGACTCTTTTAAATCTTTAAAATTATTAACTTCAAAAAATTTTGTAGTCTCAATATTTTTCAATGAATTTAAGAAATTTTTTTCTACTAATCTATTTTGCGAAATTTCAATGATATTACTTGAAGGAAAAAGATTCTTTCTTTCTTCTATTATTCTTAAAAAATCTTTATGAATATTTTCAGTTTCAACAGTACAAAAGTCAGAATCTTCAATAAATTTTTCTATTTTTTCTTTACTTTTTATATTGCCAATTATGTGTTTATCACAAAATTTTCTTGCGCTGAAATCTTCCTCTTGAGAATAAACTAAGGTTTTAAGACCAATTTTTCGTGCTGCAATACAAATGAACATCCCAAGCTGACCACCCCCAATTATTCCAAGAGTTTTATTACTCATTAACAGGTATATTTTTTATAGATTTTGTTTGTTTGATTCTAAAATTTTCTAATTTTTTCTCAATTTGTGGATATTTATTACCTAAAATTGAAATAGCAGCTAAAGCGGCATTAATGGCACCTGGTTTCCCAATTGCAACAGTAGGCACGGGTATTCCAGCAGGCATTTGAACAATTGAAAGCAGACTATCCAAACCTTTAAGTGTTTTTGTTTCAATAGGAACCCCTATAACTGGAACTGAGGTTAAAGCTGAAATCATTCCTGGTAAATGCGCCGCACCACCTGCTCCTGCGATAACAACCTCAACTTTTCTTTCTTTAATTTTTTTTGCAAAGTCATAGAGTCTGTCTGGTGTTCTATGAGCAGAAACTATCTTTTTTTCATGTGTAATATCAAAGTCTTTCAGAATCTTTTCAGTTGAACTTAATACTTTCCAATCTGATTGACTACCCATAACTATTGAAACAAGAATATTTTTTTTCATATTAAAAAAAAAGTAGACGTTAATAATAAATCATATTAACATTAAAATATGGAAAGAATTTTTACTAAAAAAAAAAAAATTAAATCTTTGCTTTCTAAACATCAGTTTTTCGAGTCACTAATTCAAAAAAGAAAAAAAAACATTAGTATTGATGACTTAGAAATTAATGATTTAAAAAAAAAAAAATTAATGATTAAAGATAAAATAATAAAACTAGCTTCCTCTTAGTCTTTATTTCTGTATTTATCAATTATTGCTTCAATATCTTCTTTGTTGCATAGCCCTAGCTCAAAAGGACTTTGAGCTCGAACATTCTGAATATTCCAGTATGATCTATCTCTAATCGACTGGACAGTTTTCTTTGTTGTCCCAATAAGTTTACAAATTTTTGAATCTGGAATCTCAGGAAGATTCTTTATAAACCAATAGATTCCATTAGGCTTATCTGCACGTTTTGAAAGTGGAGTATACCTTGAACCCTTTGTTTTAGTTTCTGGAACAGGTATATCTGAATCTTTAATAGTGAGACCTAGTTTTTGATTTTTTTCGCATTTTGAAATTTCTTCTTTCGAGAGTTCACCATTTTCAATTGGGTTTCTGGGTAAGATACCACTTGAAACTTCGCCGTCAGCTATAGCCTGAATCTCTAACATATGCAGGCCTACAAAATTTCCAATTTGCTCAAAGGATAAAGATGTGTTTTCTATCAACCAGCTTGCTGTAGCTTTTGGCATTAAAGGTTTTCTCATTTCATTTTCCTAAACTTCTAAAACTATTTTTCCAATATGCCCTCCACTTTCAACATACTTGTGAGAGGAGACAACATCTTTCAATTTAAATACTGAATCAATATAACACTTTATTTTACCATTCTCAAAGTTTGGAAAAACAATTTTTTTTAGATCATTTAATATTTTTGCTTTATAAGTTTTTTCTCTAATTCTTAATGTGGATCCAGTAATAGTTAGTCTTTTAAGCATTATTTTCATTAGGTTTATATTAACTTGTGACCCATTTAAAAAACCAATATTTATTAATTTTCCATCAGTCTTTAAAAGATTGATATTTTTATTTATATAATCCCCACCAATATAATCCAGAATAATGTCAATACCTATTTTTTCAATTTTTTTGATTTCATCAAAAAAATCAGTTTCTTTATAATTATATACATTGTGAACTCCGAGACTTTCACAAAATTTTTTTTTCTTATTTGTACCAACTGTTGTAAAAATTTCGGATTTATATAACTTTAGAATTTGTATAGCAGCAACACCAATTCCACTTGTTCCACCATGAACCAGCACTTTTTGTTTTTCTTTCAATTTACCTCGTAATATTAAGTTAGACCAAACCGTAAAAAAACACTCAGGAATAGTTGCGGCTTCTTTTAAGGAAAGATTTTTGGGAATTTTGAAGGTTGTTTCCTTGTCTGAAGAACAAAATTCAGCGTATCCACCACCATTAACAAGTGCTGCAACTTTCTCACCCTTTTTAAAATTTTTGACATTAGCTCCAATTTTATGGACATAACCTGATACTTCTAGGCCAAGAATTTTAGAATGATTTGGTGGAGCAGGATAATTACCTTCACGTTGGATAATATCCGGTCTATTAACTCCTGCATATTTTACTTCAATTAGAATTTGATCGTCATTTATTTCTGGTATTTTGCAGTAGGAAACTTTCATGACATCAGGCTTCCCTGGAGTGTCAAAGCATACAGCTTTCATATAATTTTATTTTTTAAAATTAAGATTTTGGAATCTTTTCTGAAATTTAGCCACTTGACCGTCTGAATCTAACATTTTTGAACTCTCGCCAGTCCATGCCGGATGTGAAACGGGGTCTATATCTAGTTTGAGGATTTCACCTTCTTTTCCGTAGGTTGATCTGGTTTCAAAAGTTGTGCCATCAGTTAATTTGACAGTAATTTTGTGATAATTTGGATGAATATCTTTTTTCATAATTCTTGACTCAATTTATATAACTATTAGATTACATTTGCAATATCAAACAAATATATATAATGATAGAATTTAAAAAAAAAGCTTCAGTAACTTTAGATGATATATTCAATTTAGTAGAGTCGAAGTTTGATAATTACGAAGTTGATTATGAAGATGAAAATCTTAGGATAGATTCGCTTGAAGGCAAAGGAACTTTCGTTGTGAGCATTCACTCGCCTACATGTCAGATTTGGTTATCTTCTCCTATAAGTGGTGCCCACCATTTTGAAAGCAAGTCGCATGAGTCAATTGAATGGATCAGTACAAGAGATTCCAATATAAACCTAAAACAACTAATTATCAAAGAATTAGGTTCGGAATAAATGAAAAATAAGCTAATAAAGGTATTTAAAGTCAAAGATTTTAATCAGCTTATAATAATATTCATTGTTTTTGGAATAACAGGTTCATTATCTGTAGTTTTAGGAAAATATGTCTTAATCAACGTTTTTGGAGAAAGTTTCTTAAACAATGATTATTATTGGCTTTTGCGTTTGATTTTAATTTTTCCAATCTATCAAGTTCTACTAATTATTGTAGGCGCATTATTTGGGCAGTTTAGATATTTCTGGGAAATTGAAAAAAAGATATTAATTAAAATGAAACTAATTAAATCAACGCGTAGTTAGTTTGATTTCTATTCTTCTATTCTTCTGTAATGAAGATGCGCTATTGCCACTATCAATTGGATAGTTTTCTCCAAAACCAGCTGCGACAAGTCTATGAGGCTCTATTCCCTCTTTGATAAAAAATTTTACGATATTAATGGCTCTAGAGCTTGAAAGATTCCAGTTTGAATTAAATTTTTCGTTGTTAATAGGTATTTTATCGGTGTGTCCATCAACTCTTAATATCCAATCTATTTTACCTGGT
The DNA here is from genome assembly GCA_902526865.1 of uncultured Alphaproteobacteria bacterium. GTDB lineage: Bacteria > Pseudomonadota > Alphaproteobacteria > Methylaequorales > Methylaequoraceae > Methylaequor. Next base: position 344 of record CABZMK010000018.1, on the reverse strand, counting down.
ATTTTTTCCGAAATCTCCTTAAGACTCAAAACAATTTTACTCAGTTTTTCATACCCACTTTTTTGAATAATATCAGAACCAGATTCAAAAAAAATTTCTGAAGGAAAAATAAACCTATCACCCACTACTACTATGTCTTCTCTTTCACCAATTGCTTGCTTTATTTTTTTAAAAAAGACAGATTGATATTTCTTCAATTCTAATACTTTTCCAGCTAGCGCTTGATTTAATTGTTTCCCTAAATTTTTAATTATTTCTTTATTTTTTTTGTCCTTTTCCTCAGAGTCTACTAGGATTTTCGATAACTCTGCAAGTCTTTTATTTAATTTATCAATGTCTCTTTT
>CABZMK010000017.1 GCA_902526865.1 uncultured Alphaproteobacteria bacterium | reverse complement strand
TCGATTCCTGAAATTCCAACTTTCAGATTTGACAGTTTAATTTTAGTAACATCCTTTTTAAAGCCGACATAACCAAGGACATGTGAAAATATTAAATCGTCTTCGTAATTCCTTACTTTTTCTTTAGTAATAATTAAAAAAGGAAATTTATTTTTCATAAATTCAAAAAATTCAAGCTCATTCCAACTCAAATTTCTTTTAATAGTAATAAAGTCTGAAAGTTCTTGTTCATTTGAGTTACTTTTAATTGATTCCAAGTCCATTTCGGAAAAATTTATATGGCCTCTAAGTTTTTTCACATAATTATAAACTAAATTTTTCTTATCTTTAAATATACTTAATTGATAATCGATCCTATTAGAAGCTATGGGTTTATCATATAAATCAAAAATTATTCCCCTTTCTGGATAAACAATTTTTAATTTTATTCTGTTGGTATCAGATAATTTTCCGTATTTAGATTTTTGAAGAATTTGTAAATAAAAAAGTTTTCCAAAAACTAAAAAAGTAAAAAAGGTTTTTGAGAGTCCGAGTATAAGAGCTCTTCTCTTAATTTTTTTTTCAAAATTTACTTCTCTACTCATTATAACTTCTGAATCTATAGCTTAGTCTATCAACTATAAAAAAAAATAAAGGAAATAGCGCAATGCTAAAAATAAAACTGAGAGCTAAATTCTTTATAACTATCTGATTCTCGTTGAAGAAGATTATTGTTAATGAAATAATAAATATGTAAGCCGTGAAACCAAGTATGTACTTAATCCAAGTTTCTTTAAAGTCATTTGATATTAAATCATTAAATTTTCTTCTGCGAGAATAATGTAACAACAAAAAAAATAAACAAGTAATACCTACAACTCCCCCTTGTATGAGATCATAAAGTGTACTTAAAAAAAAAATTGATATGGGTGAAAACTGTTTTAAGTCAGTGCAAATCCAACAGTAAAGAATTGTAAAAAACATATAAGGTTTTATCATTTCTTCTTCAAAAAAATAATTAGGTGTAGATTCAAAAAAAATGAAAAATAAAACAAAGAAATATGGTATTGATCTGGACACCAAATTATAAAGCATAAATGATTTACCTAATCTTCAAATACATTTGTAAAATTATATATTAAAACATTAACATAAATTGAATCCGTTTTTTTTGCAAATGGCAACACAAAAACTTCATTTAAAGTTTTTACAACTCTACCAATTTTAATCCCTTCTTTAAAATATCCGGCGGCATCGGTAGAAACTACAAGTTCACCATGTTTCAGACCAAATTTTTTTTCAATATGCTTTAGCTCTAATCTTTTATTTCCTCCTTGTACAAAGAAAGATTTTTTAGTGTTGACCGAGACCACTGGAACAACCGAATTTTCGTCAAAAATTGTAAGAACTTTCGAAGAATTTTGTCCTAACTCGATTATTCTTCCCAAAAAACCTTTTTCATTGAAAACAAGATCATTAATTTTCAAGCCATCTTTTTTTCCAACATCTATATAAATCAAAGATCCAGCGTCTTTGTAAGCATCAATTAAAATTCTAGCTGTAATTTTTTTTACATAATCAACTTCTTGAATCTTCAATAAATTTTTTAACCTTTGATTTTCAAGTAACAAAAAATTTTTCTTATCTAGTTCTTCAGTTAATTTTTTGTTTTCTTTTAACAATACTAAGTTTTTCTCTTTTGCTAGCATGATTTCGTTAACATAAATTAATGAACTATTAAAAATCTGAAAAGGCTTGCCCACGGCAATGAAAATTGGTTTGCAAAAAGAGATTGTTGAATATCTTAAGAACTTTATTGTTTTTGCATCAATAATTGAAAGTACAAAAAGTGTTATTGAAAAGGAAATACAGAGAAAGACACTTAAAACATAGCTATTAAGAATACTGGAATTAAATCCTCTCCGAAAAGACGACTTGGAAACCATATGTTAATAACTACTGCTTAAAACAGATCGAAGATCCTTAAGGTTTTCCGCGCATTTTCCTGTACCTTGAACCACGCAACTTAATGGATCATCAGCTATACTAACTGGTAAACCAGTTGAATCTCTAATTACCTGATCCAACTCTCCTAATAGTGAACCGCCACCAGTTAATACAATTCCTTTATCAACAATGTCCGCTGCAAGTTCTGGATCTGAGTTCTCCAGAGTGTTTGTAACAGCTTCGATAATTGCTTGGACGGGTTCCTGAAGAGCATCAGAAATTTGTCTTTGATTTATTATGACCTCTTTTGGGACACCCTTCAAAAGGTCTCTTCCTTTGATATGAAGGACTTTACCTTCACCTGCGCTAGGGGGAGCAGCAACTCCGATAGCTTTCTTAATCCTTTCCGCACTACTCTCTCCCACCAGAAGATTATGCGACCTTCTAATATAGTTAATGATTGCAGTATCCATTGCATCTCCACCAACTCTTACAGAGTGTGCATGAACAATTCCACCAAGAGCTAAGAGTGCAACTTCCGTTGTTCCACCACCAATGTCAACAACCATAGAACCAGAGGGCTCAGTTACTGCAAGACCTGCACCGAGTGCAGCTGCCATCGGTTCATCTACCAAGTATACTTTTCGAGCGCCAGCAGCTGCAGCTGAACCTTCAATAGCTCTTCTCTCTACTGATGTTGCTCCAGAGGGAACACATACTACAATAACAGGACTAAAAAAACTGTTGTGATTATGGGCTTTCCTTATAAAGTGCTTAATCATTTCTTCAGCAACATCAAAATCAGCTATTACTCCGTCGCGCATCGGTCGGATAGCAACAATATTCCCCGGAGTTCTACCCAACATTGTTTTTGCTTCGTGACCAACAGCTAACACCTTCGGTTTAGATTCTTTTTTATCATTTGACAAAGCCACAACTGAAGGCTCGTTTAATACAATACCTTTTCCTTTAACGTAAATTAAAGTGTTCGCTGTTCCAAGGTCAATTGCAATATCTTGAGACAAAAAAGAAAAAAATTTTTTCATGTATTAATTTTTTACATGCAAAATTCACAAAAATCAATAAATTAAATCACATGCTTATTTAGTTTCTCGTTTGATGTTTGAAAAACTGATTTGGAGTCATCTGATCTTTTCCTTTTCAATATAAGCTTGTTCATTGCATTTATGTAAGCTTTAGCAGAAGCAACCATTGTATCAATATCGCTCCCTTGTCCTTGAACAGATATTAATTTTTCCTCTAGTCTTACATTTACCTCAGCTTGCGCATCCGTGCCTTTTGTAATCGCATTAACCTGATAAACAATCAAATTAGCCTTATTTGGAATTAAAGCTTTTAAAGCATTAAAAATTGCGTCAATCGGTCCATTTCCTACTTTCTTTATTAACTTCTTTTCTCCAAAAATTTCTAATTTTAATTTTGCTTCTGCATTTTTTCCTTTACCACACTTTAACGAAAGATCAATTAAATTAATGGGCATCTTTTTTTGAAAATTCTTTTCGCTTTCTACCATTGCATATAAATCTTCTTCAAAAACTTGTTTCTTCTTATCCGCTAAATCTTTAAACTGTTTAAAAAGTTTATTAATATTTCTTTCATCGAATTCATACCCTAACTCATTAAGTTTAACTTTAAATGCATGTCTTCCCGAATGTTTGCCTAAGACTAGTTCTGAAGAGGACAGTCCTATTGATTCTGGTGTAATAATTTCATAAGTATTAGCATTTTTTAACATTCCATCTTGATGGATTCCTGATTCGTGGGCAAAGGCATTCTTACCAACTATTGCTTTATTTGGTTGGACTGGAAAACCTGTTATTGTTGAGACAAGATGAGATATAACAGTTATTTTCCTAGTATTAATATCTGTATAAAAAGGGAGCTTGTCAGCTCTAGTCTTAAGACACATTACTATTTCTTCTAAAGCAGCATTACCAGCTCTCTCACCAATGCCATTCACAGTGCACTCAACCTGTCTTGCTCCTTCTATTATAGCAGACAAAGAGTTTGAAACTGCGAGTCCCAGATCGTTGTGACAGTGAACTGAAATTACTGCCCTATCAATGTTTGAAACATTATTTTTAATTTTTTTAACCAAAGATGCAAACTCTTTCGGTATAGCATAACCCACTGTATCTGGAATATTAATAGTTGTTGCGCCTGAACTGATTGCTACTTCAATGCTTTTATAGAGAAAGTCGAGGTTTGTCCTTGAAGCATCTTCGGGTGACCACTCGATGTCGGAAGTATATTTTGAGGCTCTCGCGATACTTTTCTTTATCGATTCAAGCACCTCTTTCTTAGACATTCTCAGCTTATATTTCATATGTAAGTCACTTGTGGAAATAAAGGTATGTATCCTTTTTCTTTCTGCCTGCGCAAGCGCATCACCAGCAGTATCTATATCTTTATCCTGAGCTCTTGCTAGACCACATATAATAGAATGAGTAGATATCTCAGATACTTTTTTTACTGCTTGAAAATCACCTTTGGACGCAAACGGAAATCCAGCTTCAATTATATCAACTTTCATTTCATTAAGTTTTGTGGCTATCTCAATTTTATCTTCGATAGACATCGAAGCACCAGCTGATTGCTCCCCATCTCTTAGGGTGGTATCAAAAATTATTATTTTATCCTTTTTCATACTTACTTATATATTAATTATTCTTTTTATTTACTAATTTATTTGAACTTATCCAAGGCATCATTTTTCTCAACTTTTCTCCAACTATTTCAATTTGCTTTTCACTTTGAATTCTTTTTTCTGCTTTGAAGTTTAATTGTCCAGACTTACATTCCAAAATCCAGTCTCTTACAAACTTTCCAGACTGAATTTCATTTAAAACTTTCTTCATTTCTAACTTAGTATTCTCATTTATTATTCGTGGTCCTCTTGTAAGATCTCCATACTCTGCAGTATTTGAAATGGAATACCTCATATTAGCAATTCCACCCTCATAGATTAAATCAACTATTAATTTGACTTCATGTAAACATTCAAAATATGCCATTTCAGGGGAATAACCTGCTTCAACAAGAGTTTCGAAACCCGCTTGAATCAATGCAGTTAAACCGCCACACAAAACGGTTTGCTCACCAAACAGATCGGTTTCGCATTCTTCTTTGAAAGTTGTTTGAATTATTCCAGAACGACCGCCCCCAATTGCTGAGGCATAAGAAATTCCTAGTTCAAGGGCATTATTAGATGCATCTTGGTGAATAGCAATTAAACAAGGGACACCACCACCTGAAAGATATTGACCTCTTACAGTGTGACCTGGGCCTTTTGGTGCGATCATAAAAACGTCTAGATCAGCCCTAGCTTTTATTAGTTGAAAATGAATTGAGAGTCCGTGGGCAAAAAGCAAACAAGCTCCTTTTTTTAAATTTTTTTCTAAGTATTGAGAATATAAATCTGCTTGTAACTCGTCTGGCACAAGGACCATGCAAACATCTGCCCATTTAGATGCCTCATCAGCATCTAAAACCTTAAAACCTTCTTTTTCTGCTTTAGCACGTGAGGGGGAACCTTGTCTCAATGCTATTACAACATTTTTAACTCCACTATCTCTTAGGTTAAGAGCGTGAGCATGACCTTGGCTTCCATAACCTATTATACAAACTTTTTTATTTTTAATTAAATTTAAGTCTGCATCACTATCGTAATAAACTTTCATAAATTTTCCTTATCTTCTTATGTAATCTTTACCTAATGCCATTGATACTAAGCCCGATCTAGTTAACTCAACAATATTATACACCTTCATTTTTTTTATCAAACTGGAAATTTCAATTGGAGTGCCTGAAAATTCTACTATTATAACAGTTTTATCCTCAAATAAAATCTTCGCTCCAATATTTTTTATATGTTTGTGGATTTCTAAAACTGTTTTCTGTTTTATATCCAATTTCATTAAAATCAACTCTTTTCCTATAAAACTTTTTAACTCCGTAATATCTATTAAATTGTGAACGGGAATGAGTTTTCTCACTTGAGCTTTAATTTGATCTATAATATTTTTTGTTCCTGAAGTTACAACAGTTACTCTAGATAGAAATCTATCAGAATCAACTTCTGATACGGATAAACTTTCAATGTTATATCCTCTTCCAGAAAAAAGCCCTACAATCCTTGCTAAAACTCCTGGTTCGTTATCAACCATAATTGAGAGAATATGTTTGGGATGAGATTCTGTCATCATCACAGCATACTAAACAAGAACCATTCCTTCTTCTGAAATTTCTCCCTCTAACTTATCATTCGGACCAAGAAGCATTTGGTCATGTGAAGATCCTGAAGGTATCATTGGGAAACAATTTTCTTTTGGGTCAACCACGACATCGCATATTACTGATCCTTTTATTTTAATCATTTCTTTTATAAGATCATCCATTTCACCAGGTTTGCTGACGCGTAGTCCTGTTGCTCCAAATGATTCAGCAAGTTTAACGAAATCTGGAAGTGAATCCATGTATGACTCTGAAAGTCTATTCCCATGAAGTAGCTCTTGCCATTGTCTGACCATACCCATGTAGTGATTATTAAGAATAAAAATTTTAACCGGTAATCTATATTGTTTAATTGTTGACATTTCTTGAATGTTCATAAGTATGGAAGCTTCTCCAGCAACGTCTATAACTAAATCTTTAGGATGTGCAATCTGAACACCCATGGCTGCAGGCAATCCATAACCCATCGTACCTAATCCACCTGACGTCATCCAATGTTTAGGTTTGTTGAATGTTAGAAATTGAGCAGCCCACATTTGATGCTGACCAACCTCAGTTGTTATAAATGGATCTAAATGCTTAGTCAAAAAATCTAGTCTTTGTAATGCATACTGTGGTTTAATAATTGATTTAGAATTCTCGTAATTTAAACAATTCTTTGCTCTCCATTTATTAATTTGAATCCACCACGCTGATATTTTTTCTTTACTAAAAGATATTCTTTTATTTTCAATGTATTTGAGTGTCATTTCTAATATTTTCGATAAATCTCCCTGAATCAAGAGGTCAACATTTACACTTTTATTAAATGAAGATGCATCTATGTCTAGATGAACTTTCTTGGATTTAGGAGAAAAACCAGAAACTTTTCCCGTTATTCTATCATCAAATCTAGCCCCAATACAAATCATCAAGTCTGATTTATTCATAGATAAATTAGCCTCGTACGTTCCATGCATACCCAACATTCCTATAAACTGATCGTCTGAAGTTGGGGTTGCACCGAGACCCATAAGTGTCTGCGTGCACGGAAAACCAGTTATTTCAAGTAATTTCTTAAGGTATAAAGAGGCTCTCGATCCAGAATTTATTACACCTCCCCCAACGTAAAAAATCGGTTTCTTTGACTCTTCTAAAAGATTAACAAACTTAACAATTGTATCAAGTGATGGTTTTATGTTTGGTTTGTAAAATGCAAAACTTTTTGTATGCTTTTTTCCTCCATATTTTGTTTCAAATGTTTGTATATCTTTTGGTATATCAACCAAAACAGGACCAGGCCTTCCGTTCTTGGCAATATGAAATGCAGAATGAATAGACTCAGCTAATTTTGATATTTCTTTTACCAAGTAATTATGTTTTGTACACGGTCGAGTTATGCCTACAATATCAGCCTCTTGAAAAGCATCATTGCCTATCATGTGTGTAGGAACTTGACCAGAAATGCAAACTACTGGAACTGAATCCATCATGGCATCTGTTAAACCTGTAACCGTATTAGTAGCCCCTGGACCAGATGTTACTAACACAACACCTACTTTACCAGTTGATCTTGCATAGCCCTCAGCAGCATGAACGGCTGCTTGTTCGTGTCTTACAAGAATGTGCCTTATTTTATTCTGTTTAAACAACTCATCATAAATAGGAAGTACAGCACCTCCTGGATAACCGAAAATTACTTTAACATTTTCTTGGATTAATGCTTCAATAACTATTCTTGCGCCTGATAATTTTTTCATCATAATATAAGTTAAACCAAAAACATTCTTTAAACACCTAAAAATTTAAATATTTTTTAATAAGTATTTTTTTGCATCAGAAAAATTCATTTCAATAGCTTCCTTTGGTCTATTTCTAAACCAAGTAATTTGTCTTTTGGCATATCTTCTCGTTTCTTGTCTAAACAAATCAAGAGATTCTTTAAATGTTTTGATTCCCGTTAAATATTCCTCAATAACATTAAAACCAATAGATTTATGCAGAGGATGATCGATTTTCTTTTTTTTTTTTAGAAAACTTGAAACCTCATTCACAGCATTAGACTTCATTATTTTTAAACACCTATCATCTATACTTTTATAGAGTTTACCTCTATCAACAGAAATTGTTAGATAAATGATTTTTTTAAATACTTTTTTTGAAACTTTGCTATGCCAGTATGTTAAATTTTTTCCAGTCGCTATTTTAACAGTCATCGCTCTTAATAATCTTTGTGTATCATTTCTTGAAATCTTTTTAGAATATATTTCATCAACTTGCTCAAGTTTTCTAAAAAAAACTGAGTTTCCATGTTTTTTATGCAATTTTTTTATTTTTGTTTCAACTCTTGCAGGTATCTCTGGAATTGCGGAAATTTTGCCATATAAGCTCTCAAGGTATAATCCAGTGCCTCCAACAAAAATAGGAATTTTTTCTTTAGTTTGTGACAATAATTTCAAAACGTTTGCAAACCATAAACCTACGTTACATTTTTCCGGATACTCTATAAATTTAAATAACTTACAAGAATATTTTCTTATTTCTTCATTGGATGGAGCATTTGTGAGTGAAGCTAAATCGTTATAGACTTGCATACTGTCTGAGTTAATGATTATACTTGGTAATTTTTTTTGAATTTCATATGCAAGCCTTGTTTTTTGGGTTGCAGTTGGTCCACCAATCAAAATTGCAAATGGATACAACTCTTTTACTTTAATTTAAGAATTAGAAATCTTGAAAATTCGCCCTCAAACACTTGTAAAAGTAATGAATCGGCATCTTTCTTAATAAAGTCATCAAATATTTTCTTAGCTTGAGATGGTTCTTGAATTTCTTTTTGAGCAATTTGGGAAATCACATTACCAACATTTAGTCCCGCTTTGGCGGCAAACGAATCTCTTTTGACTGCTGTAATAACAACACCTTTAACAGATTCTGAAATATTATATTTTAATCTAGTATTTTTGTTAAGACCGAGAAGTCTCAAGCCAATATCATCTATCTCAATTTCATCGCTGACAATTTCCTTATTATCACCAGTTTTTTCATTGGCCGCAGCGTTAAATTTTTCCAGCTCTCCAAGCTTAACTGTAAACGATCTTTTCTTTTTATCTCTCCAAACTTTTACCTCGGCCTTACTTTCAACAACTGATTCAGCAACAGTTCTTTGAAGAGATTTGACATCTTTGATTTTTTTTCCGTTAAATTCTAAAATTACGTCTCCAGATTTTAGGCCACCTTTTTCCGCAGGTTCACCAGGGTTAACCATTGAAATTAACACCCCATCTTCATTTTTAAGTCCAAGACTTTTAGCTATTTCAGGTGTTAGTTCTTGTATCCTAACACCAAGCCACCCCCTTTGAGTTTTTCCAAACTTTCTAAGTTGTTCGATAATTGGTTTTGCAAGGTTTGCAGGAATTGAGAAACCAATGCCAACACTTCCACCAGTGGGAGAAAAAATAGCTGTATTTATTCCTAAAACCTCTCCCTCTAAATTAAAGAGTGGGCCACCCGAGTTACCTCTATTTATGGAAGCATCGGTCTGAATAAAACTATCGTAGGGACCAGCATTAATATCTCTGTTAAAAGCTGAAATAATTCCGGATGTGACAGTGCCGCCTAGACCAAAAGGGTTTCCAATTGCAAAAACTGAGTGCCCAACTCTCGCTTGGTCTGAATCAGCAAACTTTAGGTAAGGTAAGGAACCTTTTGGTTCTACTTTAAGAAGCGCTATATCGGTAAGCTTATCGGTTCCAACTAATTTAGCTTCTAACTCTGTATCATCCTGAAACTTGACTTTTATTTGATTTGACTGTTCAATAACGTGGTTATTTGTAACAATGTATCCAGTTGGATCAATTACAAAGCCGGAACCTAGGGCTTGAGGACGTTCACTTTCTTGTTGATTGGGCTGTTGGGGTTGAGGACCGAAAGGAAAACCAGGCGGAAAATTTTTAAAAAAATCTCTAAATTGAGGGGGTATACCTTCTAAAGGATTTTGGTTACTATTTGTCTCTTGAGGTTTTTGAACCGTAAAAACGTTGACTACACTTGGGGATTTATTTTCAACTAAGTCGGCAAAATTATCAGATAGGGGATGGCTATCTGCATTAGAAAAGCATGAAAAAAAAAAAAGGATCGTCAAGGTCGAGAAAATTTTAATCATTAAATTATCTATCTTGCTTTACCTTTGGAGCTGTTAAAAAATTCAAGGAATTCACTGTCTGGCGATAATATCATTGTAGTTCCGTCTTCACCTAATACATTTCCATAGGCTTGCATAGATCTATAAAAAGAATAGAAGTCTGAGTCTTTTTCAAAGGCATCTGCATATATGTCGATAGCTTTTGATTCGCCCTCACCCCTTAAGATTTCAGATTTTCTTGTTGCTTCTGCAAGAATTACAGTTTTTTCTTTATCAGCTTCTGCTCTAATTTTCTGAGCAACTTCAGATCCTTTTGCTCTAAACTCTTTTGCCTCTCTTACCCTTTCACTGATCATTCTTTCGTAGATTGCTTGACTGTTCGCTTCTGGTAAATCTGCTCTTCTTATTCTAACATCGACTATTTCGATCCCAAAACGAGATGCTTCATTATTAACTTCAACTTTAATATTTTCCATTATATTCCCTCGTTCTTTGGATAAAAGTTCGTCAAGTGTTACACGACCTACGACCCTTCTCAGCGATGAAATAACATTTGAATTAAGTCTATTTCTTACACTGCTCTCGTTTCCAACAGTTTTGTAAAATTCTAATGGATCAATTATTTTAAATCTAGTGAATGAGTCAATTAGCATTCTTTTTTTATCAACTGCAATAACCTCCTCAACAGGCAAGTCGTATTCTAGTATTCTTCTGTCATACTTTATTACATTTTGAATAAGAGGCAGTTTAAAGTGAAGTCCTGAAGATTGGACAACTCTTTTTGGTTCACCAAACTGAAGAACCAAGCCTTGCTCTTTTTCATTCATTGTAAATAAAGAGTTTAGCCCGACGAAAGCTACTGCTATTAGAATTATATATAAAAAACTAGTTTTGCTCATTATTTGAATTTGAATTTTTATTTACTTTTTTTTTAAGTTCTGGAAGAGGTAAGTAGGGTACTACCCCGCTCCCGGCATTATTATCCACGATAACTTTATCTATTCTGCCTAATGTCTTTTCCAGAGTTTCTAAATAAATTCTTTCTCTGGTAACATCTTTTGAGGTTTTGTAAGAATTGTAAACTGAGATGAATCTTTGCGCTTCACCCTCGGCTTTTGCCACAACTTCTTTTTTATATGCTTCTGCTTCTTGAATTGTTCTTTCTCCTTCACCTCTTGCTCTTGGAATTATGTCGTTTCTGTAAGCTTCAGCTTCATTTCTTAGTCTTTGTTCATCGGTTTTTGCTCTTTGAACATCCCTAAACGATTCAATTACCAATTCAGGAGGGTCAGCCTTTTGGAGCTGCACCTGAGTGACCAGAACTCCAGATTGATAATAATCTAAAACTGCCTGTACGTTATTTTTTACATCCTCTTCGACAATGGACTTTCCTTCAGATAAAATGGGATCAATAGGTGTTTGCCCTATTTTCTCTCGCATAACACTTTCGCCAATACTTTTTATAGTAATTTCTGGGTTTCTAACATTGAATAAGAAATCTTTTGCATCATTGATAATCCAGAAAATAGTAAAATTTAAGTCTACAATGTTTTCATCTCCGGTTAGCATTAAAGCTTCTTCCGGAGTTTGCCTTGTTTGAGGTGTTTGTGAAAACTGTGATTGCGATGTTCTAAATCCCACTTCTATTCTGTTAACTTTTGTAACTTTGGGTTTGGATACTGACTCTAAAGGAAATGGGAGATGATAATGCAAACCAGGCTCTGTGGTTCTGACATATTCACCAAATCTTGTTACAACTCCCTGTTCATCGGTACCTACTCTATAAAAACCACTCAAAGTCCAAATAAAAAGAAGTATAACAACAACAAGACCTATACTAGTTGGGTTATTCTTAGGAAACATGTTCTTAAGTTTGTCCTGAAAAGATTTTAAATAATCATCACCATAGCTATCTCCGCTTCCATTTGAGCTACTTTTTTTATTTTCTCTGGGTTTTTTCCCCCAGGGACTGTTGTTATCGTTTGATGACCAAGACATTGTTTTTTTAATTATTGTTAACTTATATATAAGAAATGTTTTAAGCATGCAAAGAATAATTTTCTAATTTAAATTTTTATTTTTTAATTTAAAGTTGTTACATGATAAAAAATTTTGTTGTTGTTGGTTCAGGTAAAGGAGGGGTTGGTAAATCAACTGTTGCTGTAAATCTAGCAATTGCCCTTGCAAATTTTGAAAAGCTAAAAGTTGGTCTCCTTGATGCAGATATATATGGTCCATCTATACATAAAATGCTCGGAATTACTGACAAACCTAATGCTTCTAAAACTAAGAAAATGCTCCCCTATGAAAAATTTTCGATTAAAGCAATGTCAATTGGTAACATGGTACCAGAGGATACAGCTATTGTTTGGAGAGGTGCAATGGCTTCAAGTGCAATCAAACAACTTTTAAATGATGTTGAATGGGGAGAATTAGATTTTTTGATTATAGATCTTCCTCCAGGTACTGGTGATATTCAGCTGTCACTTTGTCAAACTTTAAAAATTAGTGGTGCTGTAATTGTATCTACACCCCAAGAAATTTCACTCCTAGATGTCAGAAAAGCAATCAATATGTTTAAAAAAGTGAATGTGCCTATTCTGGGTACTATACAAAATATGAGTTTTATAGAACTTAATAAGAAGAAAAGTTATCTTTTTGGAAAAGATGGAGTTATAAAAGAATCAAAAAAACAAAAACTTAATTTCTTAGCTGAAATCCCAATACTTCACGAAATTCCGGAATCCAGTGATGTTGGTGTTCCATTAACATCTAAGAAAAATTCTAGTGTAAATGAAATTTTTAAAAAAATTGCCTACAAATTGGTAAAGTTGATTTCTAACAGTACTAGTTCAGAAATTAAGATTAACAATTAAATATTTTATTTATAGTCTCTAATTCTCTTTTCGAAATATTTTTTGGAATACTTTTTCTTTTCTTGATCAATGACTTTATGTATTCGATACCATGCGTGGACATTGTTAGCGAATTCAATCTGTTGCTAACAAATGCCTCATAAGTAAGAGGAACCCACTTTTTTAAAATTTCCATCATTACTTCTGCATATACTCTAATCTCGTACTGGGCATGTGGATCGAATCTTAGAGATAAAAAATGCATAAAATTATGAAGATCAATCTTCCAGTACCACTGAGTATAAGAATTAAGAGGAAGTGTCATTCGCGATAACTCTCTGGCTAATCCTTTTTTTGAATCATCAATCATTCTTCCAGATTCATCCTCATTTAAAAGTTTACTGTAATTCTCAAAACCTATTCTAGAGTTATCCCTTATAATTTTTGAATAACTTTTAATTTCAGTACTGCTTAAGTCACCAGATCTTCCTTGATTATTAGATTTTGATTGAGGTTTAAGATTCTCGTTTTTAGGAATGTAGAATTCTTTGTCTAAAATAGAATATCTTGCAGAATACTCATTTACGTTCGCAGTTCTATGTCTTATCCACTGTCTTGCAACAAAAATTGGAAGTTTAACGTGAAATTTTATTTCATTCATTTCAAAAGGTGTTGAATGTCTGTGACTTATTAGATAATTAATTAAACTTTTATCTTGATTTAATTTCTTTGTTCCTTTTCCATAAGACACTCTAGCTGCTTGAACGATTGAAGTATCGTTGCCCATATAATCTATAACTCTTACAAAACCATGATCTAAAATTTTAAAAGATTTATAGAGAATCTTCTCTAATGCTTTAACTGTTACTCTTTTAGTAGAAAAATCATTATTTCTCAGTTTTTCAATTTCAGTTTTTATTTGATTTCTTTTTTTCATAGAATTTTAATTTTTCATAATAACTTATTCTTATACTAAAACAATTTATAGGTTTAATTTTTTTTATCATTCCTTATGATAGAAGTGCTGAATTTCAGCTATGGCAATAAACGTTTGATTTTGAGCCGATGCGGACCCGGGGGCGGTACCCGGCACCTCCACCACAAAAATATCAAAGGGGGGTGAAACAGGATCGACGTGCGTGTGAATAGTCAAAAACTTTGCCCGGAATGGTACCAACGTTATCGGACTAAAATTATAAATGCCAATGATAATGAAATGGCACTCGCTGCTTAATTAATTTGAGTAAGCGCGGTTATGAACACCGGGCAACAGAAGTCTCATCGGCAAGGGCGGGCAATTGTTCGCCCTTGTTTGTTTTAGGGAGACTCACAAAGGGTTTCAGAGGATTCACTCAACAGAAAATAAGGGAAAATAAAACGAGTTAAAGTGCAGACACACGCAGACACTGTGCACACACTAATGCGTATTAAGTAGGTTTTTATGAAACAAATAAAAACTAGTAAAATGTTACTGCAACCTCTGGTATAAGAAAATAATATATGTCAATAAAAAGTGTTTTAAAAAAAATTCCAGACTTCAAAGGTGCCAATTTTCTTATAAGAGTCCCCCTAGCAATTGTATTTATTTTGCAAGGATTATCGAAGTTACCTCTTAACATCTCTGATGCAGAATCTTATGGTTTGCCAATGACTGTCTGGTTTTTTGTTGCTTGGGGAGAACTTCTTTCAGGGGTTGGGTTACTCATTGGTGGATTATTAGTAACAAAAAAACTTAATAGTTATGGTGGATTAATAACAAGGTTTTGTGGGATTGTTATATGTGGGATTATGACGGGAATTATTTTGATGCAGGAACCAGATAGTTTTTTGGATGTATTGTTATATGATAATTTTCATGTAATGCTTTATTGTGGTGGATTATTCTTTGCACTTAGAGGAAATAGAATCTATTTAGAAGATAGTAAAAAAATAATCAAAAACTAAAAATAATATTGGAGAAACCTGTTGCAAATATACTTGTTGTGCAAATGGTTGTTGCAGTGAAATGCGACTTCTACATCAACAAAAACGGATTAGAACGACCAATGTATTAATTAAGACACTCTGCACTAAACCAGAGACTTGAAAGTATTGTTTCAATGGAAGTTTGTTGCAGATAAAGGTAATGCTTCACCAGAGATGATGAAAAACTATTAGATAGATGTAAGAAACAAATGGTAAATGACCACATAAAACTATTCCCAGATTACTATGGTAAAAAATAGTCCGTACAGAAATCGTGTAGAAAATGACCTCATTTTCAATGCACTTTTTCAAAACCCCTATTAAAATAGGGTTTCGGAGAATTCACTCTTAAAAGAATAAGGGAAAACAAAACAATTTAAGTGCAACGCACTTTTGTTTGTTCTTATTTTGTTAAAGATTTAATTTAATCTTAAAACATTGGTTCAAGCATTAAAAATTACGTTATTTTGCTTGAACCAATTATAATTTATTTTATTCTTTTTTTTCTTCTGTTGTCTCTTCTTCTTTTTCTTCAGTGGTATCTTCAGTTTTTTCCTCTACAACTTCTTTTTTTTCTCCGTGTCCGTCCGCTCTTATGGATTCAGAAGAAATTAAAATTGCTAAGGAGAGGAGTAAAAAGTAGAAATTTTTCATGTGTATCTCCAAAAAGGTTAAAATATGATACTAATAAATCTTGAATATTTATTGAAATTTATATTCTTTATATTTGTTATAATTTCAAATAATAATGGTCATACTTTAATAATGAGAACAGACATTTTTTCGTTTGTAATTTAAAAACCATGAAATTAAAAGGGTTAGGCGCCTAAACCTCTCGCAAAAGGAAGGAAAAATTTTAGACGCCCATTAATATATAGTAATTAATATATCTCTGTAGAAATTTTTTATGTTTATACCTATTATTACTTCTAATTATAGATTTATCTAAACAAATCCTAATGACCTTTATTGAAAAATAATTAGTAATCATTATAACTTAGTCTGTAATAATTTTTTTCTTTAGAAAATAGAAATCATAAAATTAGTCCGTACAGAAGTCTTGCATAAAATACACCTAATCTGCGCACACTTTTCAAGAAACACAAGAAACAATGGGTCTTAAGACATTTACCGAGACACAGAAGTCTCATCGGTAAGGAGGGTGGGGGGAGGTAATTGTTCTCCCTTGTTTGTTTTAGGTAGACTCACAAAAAGTTTCAGAGGTTTTGTTCTTCTTAAATACCAAACCAAGAAAAAATAAAATTCCCGGTTAGCATTAATGTATAAAAAAATACAATACAATAAAGTAAACCGAAGAAAATGATATAAATCCCTCCAAGTAAAACACGAACTAGAGAGGACAGTGAACTTCCAAGAAATTGAAGTTCTAAACGCATTAGAAATGGATTTACTTTGGATTTAGTTTTTTTATTCAACCAATAAACTGGATAAGTGCATATCCATAAAATTGGTACATATAAAAATATATATAGTGCTGTGATTCCCAATAAATCCATATAATTAAATTAATTGATTATAACAAAAAAGTAGTCCGTGCAGAAGTCGTGCAGAAAATTATTAGTAAATCCAAATTTGTACTCTTATAAGAAATTTCTTTTTAATTGATACTTATAAAATTTTTAATAGACTAAACTTGAAAATAGAGGAGATTGCAGTGAAACTTGTTGTAAAGTAGGTTGCTAAGTCTATTCAGAAAACTGTTGTTCATAGAGCTTAACGTGTATAAAATTCTCCATTGCAAACAGTAATTTTTCATAATTTCATGTAATAAATTAGTTTGAAATTCTTATTTTAAATTAGTCAATTATCCAAAATGTGGTGTACTTTTCATGAAGTTAAACTATACTAAAGTTAGAAAATTTGCTAAATAACACTATAAATAACTTAAACAATTCAATTTAATGAAAAACAACATCTTACAAAAAGCAATTAAATTCTGCGACGAAAATAACCACCGTTTAACCGAACCAAGACAAAGAGTTATAGAAATTATATCTTCTACCAAAAAACCAATAAAAGCTTACGAGATCTTAAAAACACTCTCTGAAGTATTTGATACCAACCCTAAACCTCCAACTATTTATAGAGCAATAGATTTCTGGCACTCACATAATTTTATTCATAGGGTAGAAAGTCAAAACGCTTACTTTCCATGTGTTGAAAATCATTTGCATAAAGGTTCACAATTTATGATTTGTGACGAATGTGGTAAAGTTATTGAAGCACACTTCTGTGATTTACCAGAAAACATCAAACAAAATACGAAGAAAAAGGCCTTCATTCCAAAAGCATGGAACCTAGAGATTAAAGGCTTATGTGCTAATTGCTTGTAGAATTTACACAAGATTTTAATTTGCTGCCAAGTTAGCTTTTTTTAGACGAAAAAAAATGTTGTAAAGATCGTCTCTGGGAACAAGCTCAAGCATTCCAGTTATATTTATAGGATCGTATGAATAAACAATCGGATCATCAGCATGTACCTCTATAATCAAATTGGATGATGCATGGGGGTAGTATGGACAATGCACTGGAAATGGTATTAATAAGAAGGTTTTTTGCTTTTCATTCTGATCTAAAGGGAACATATAACCTTGAACCAGAATTTTCTTATTTGCTAATTGTTTAATTTCGTCTGTGAACTCTGGCCTCACCCCAGTCCATTCAAACCCTTCGCTATCCTCAAAAGTGTACTCGTTCATTACTGTGTCTGCAAATACCTTCCAAGGCGTTCCTCCATCTGGTATACTTACAAAATCATCTATACTAGAAAACATCTCGTACATAAAATTTGGATCTTCTTGGTCTAAATCCTCAGTTGAAAATACCTCTGTAATCATTTTGTGATTTCCAGATAAGATTTTTGCGAGATGAGCATAACCGTAAACTCTATCAAAATGAATTATGGTAAAAAATAAAGTTAAGACAAATGTAAGATTTTTTAATTTTAAGTTTTTGAATTTTAATTGCTTCATAGAATTTTATATATTTCTTGAAAGTTGATTTGCAACACTAATTTGTGATGCCTTTATCGCAGGAAATAGTGCGGCCGCAATACCTGCAATAAAAACAATCACTACTATGAAAATTAAATCATTTGTTAAATTAAAGCTCTCCTGAATTATGTTTAAAGGTGTAATAACATTATTAATAATTTCAAATATTGTAATCCCAAACAAAAGCCCCAAAATCAACCCTAGTATAATGATTGTAATACCTTCAAAGATAATAATCCTAAATACCCTATTTTTAGTATATCCAAGTGCCCTGAGAGTAGCCAAGTCTCCCATTCTATTTTCAAGATTAGCTGCCAAACCAGCAAATATGCTCAAAGTTGCCATAAGAATTAAAATAATTGATAGAATTGCAAAACTTTTTGAACCCATTCCTAACATTGAAGTAAGTCGGGTAATCTCAACTGCTGGATTAGCAGCCTGAAATGAGGTTTCCTTATTCACAAATCTGGGAAGATTAATATTTGCAATTGGTGATTTTGTAGTTACTAAAAAAGCAGTTATCTCTGGAGGGTTGTTTGTATGTTCATGGGCATGTTCTTCAGAATGATCATCGTGATCGTCATCTTTTAAATTTACATTATTCTTTTTCTTATCACCAAAATGTTTGTGCTGATTAATTTCTTCAGAATGTTTGCTGTGACTTTCACCATTTTGATGATGTTCGTGATTATGATTGTTTTTAGTATGTTTGTGATGGCTTTTATTATCTTCATCTTTGTCAGAGTGTTTTATGGGATTTAAATGACTGTCATTTTCATTTAAACTGTCTAATCCATGAATACTTAACACTGAGTCAACCGAAGTAATTATCAGTCTATCTATTACTGATCCAGTTTGTTTGATTTTACCAACAACTTTATATTTTCTATCTCCATGAAAATCACCACCTTCAAAGAGTCCGTGTGCACCTTCGAATTCCTGATCCAAGTTTAGATTTACAGATGAGCCCACTACAACTTCAAAATCGTTTTTCCAGACGCTACCTTCTTCTAGTTTTGAGTTATAATGTTCAAGATAATTTAAAGAAGTGCCAACTATTCTATGTCCTTTCCAGTTGTCGCCCAAAGCAAGCGGAATAGCATACTCTATTTGAGGATGATTAATAATCTTTTTTGCTTCATTAAAAGGAATGTTACCTGGAGGTATGTCAACATGATAAATAGTAGATAAAATTAATTGAAGAGGACTTCCTTTGGCTCCGATGACTAAATCAATCCCACTTCCATCTTTTGAAAGTCTTTTGCTGAAAGTATGCTCAAATTGATTTATCAACAATGCAATTGCAACTCCAAATGCAGTCAAAAAAATAGATAGAGAGCAATTTAACCACCTTGACTTCAATGAATAATAAATAAAAATTATATCATTCATTAATCTAGCTCCAGAAAATTTGAAAATTTTTTCTTTATTCTAGAATCATGTGAAGAAACAATTAACGTTGTATTATTTTTTTCTGCTTGAGTAAATAAAAGTTTTATAACTTTCTCTGAATTATTGTCGTCAAGAGCAGAAGTTGGTTCATCGGCAAAAATTACTTTTGGTTTACTTACTAATGCACGCGCAATTGCAACTCTCTGAGCTTCGCCGACACTCAGTTCTCTAATTTTACTTTTTTTTTTATCTAAAAGTCCAAGCTCTTCAATTAATGAATTCATATCACTAAAGTTAGAAGAAATATTGGCTAATTGAATATTCTGTTCAACATTCAAATAATTTATAAGATACAATCTTTGGAATACAAGACCAAAGTTTTTTGCGCGAAGTTTATCAAGCTGATTTTCTGAAAGTTCGAACAAATCTTCATTTTCGAATATAATCTTTCCGAACTGTGATTGTAATAAGCCGGACATCAGGTTGATTAATGTTGTTTTACCACAACCTGATGGACCGTGTATAAGAAGTTTCTGACCTCTGTTAATTGTAAAATTTTGGTTATCAAATACGATTTGATTATCGTATTTAAATTTCAAATTTTCTATTTTAAAATGCATATTTAATTCACTTTACAAATGATTATCCTTTATACAACAATAGAGGTGATTTAATTTTGCAAAATTTTTTTATTTTAAATTAAAAGTAAAAAGTAATTTTTTTTTCATTTTTGTTCATTATTTTACTAAATCAAACCTATTTGCAAATCATTTTATTGAATTCTTTTTGAAGATTTTTGAAATTAGAGAGATTGATTGTTTATATCTTTCTGAAGAAATATATTTTTCACGTTCAATATCATCCATTTCGTCTCTCAAGAATCTTCCAAATTCTTGATGTATACTTTCTTTTACCATTTTTTTTTATTTTAAAGTTTTATTTATTTTTTCCCTTTAGCTGTCAACGAATCCATGTAAGCTAAAAGAACACCGCTGAGAACAAAAGTAAAATGTACTGCTATAAATAAGATAACCTGACTTTGAGTGTATTTCTCTAATCCAAAAAAAATTTTTAAAAGGTGAATCCCAGAAATAGCAACTATTGATGAAACTAGTTTTAACTTAAGGCCTCCAAAATCAACAGTTCCCATCCATTCAGGTTTATCTTCATGATTATTGATATTTATCTTTGAAACAAAATTTTCATAACCAGAAAAAATTACAATTATCAAAAGATTTCCTGCAAAAGATAAATCAATAAGTGTTAATATGAAAAGAATGACTTCAGTTTCGTTAGTTGTAAAATTCATTGTGAAATGAATAATTTCTTTGATGAACACAATCAGAAGGAAAAATAAAGAAAGAATTAATCCAAAATAAAAAGGTGCAAGAAGCCACCTTGAAGCGAACATAAATCTTTCCATAAATTTTTCAAAAGTTTTTAACATTCTAATCCTGAGCTACACAACTATTCTTGAATTTCAATTATAAAGTAAAGATTTCTAATTAATACAATTTTATCTATCTGCTCAATAAATAGTAATTAAATTGAATTCTTATTTCTTTGCAAAACATTGTCCTCTAATCTCAGACGAAAAGAAAACTTTACCATTATGATCATGATAAAATTTAATGAAACTTAAATAACCTCCGAATTTTTCAAAAGTAATTTTAAAGCTTGATTCCAGCTGTTCTTTATTGTCTTCGAAAAATTCATAAAAATTAAAAAATATTTTTTTTTCAGTTTCTTCAAATTTTTTTTCTATTTTTTCTACACTTTCTTTGTTTTGATTTTGCCATTTTTTAAATGGAATATCACTTATCCAAAGATTATCTCTATCAATAAAAATGAAAATATTTTTTTCTGTATAATTTTTATTTATTGCAGGCTTATTTTTTTCTAATTCTTCCGTGATCATGCATTTCATTTCTAGTTTATCATTTCCTAAGACCTCGAAAAAAATAATGCCTAATATCATTGATATTATTATCGAATTATAATTCATAGCTAGATAAAAGTTTTTAAAGTTTAAAGTTTTAAATATATTAATAGATTTTTTGTCGTCTAGGAAGTATGAATACTTTGGTATTTTAATCTTGATGGATTGTGATTATGAGCCTATTGGAAATAATAGTGGTAGCAGGGATGTGGTTAATTGTATTCATACTTTACAAAAAATGGAAATAAATAGCCAAAAAATGAAGAATCATTCAAAATATTTCTCGTAAATAAATTTACCATTTTGGTACACATCCTCTTTTTCTTTCCTGCCATCTCTATCATAATATATCCAATTTGTGGAAGGTTTGTCGTTTTTGTAAACAACTTCAGATTTCAGGGCACCATTTTTATGGAACATTTGGAATGGACCGTCTATTTTTTTTCCATTTTTATATTCAAGCTTCCAATAAAGGGCTCCATCATCATAATACTCAAACCAGAAACCAACTTGCTTTCCTTCATCAAAACTCCCAGTCATAGATAGTTTTCCATTTCTATGAAAACTTTTAAATTCCCCATGCTGTTTCCCGTCTTTGAAATGGTCGATTACAGATAGTTCTCCGGTTGGGAAAAAATTTTTAAGGACACCAGTAAAAGGTAGGTTATCAGACTTTTTATAATACGTGTTACCTTTCCTGATTAATTTACTCCAAGAATCAAGTTCCTCGGCACCTAGACTAATCGAGAGAAATAAAAAGAATGTTAATAATAGATTGAACTTCATTTAAAATTTTATTTATGTTTAGTTTAAAAAAATGTTTTTATAAGTATGGCTTAGAAAAAAGGGGAGTTACCTCCCCTTTCGTACTAAAGCTTATTACAACTTATAATAACTACTACCTTTTAATCAAAGGTTGCTCTGACAAAAAGTGTAATAATTTAAGCTGAATAGAATCTATAATACTAGACATCAGATCACCTCCTTATCAATGGTTAACGATTATAAGATATTAACGATTCAATTGGAAAACAAGCATGAATAAAATTATTTTAAAGAAATGCTATTTTCCTGTAGAGCACCATGATTTTATATTTTCCATATAATCTGGGAAATATTCTGAAATAACTTGAAGATCAAATTCTCTTAAAATTTGGGTGTTTTTTTCTTTTTTTAATAAAAATTCAAAACTCAAATTAATAAGTTTTTTTTTTGTTATTTTTTTTTGGGTGAATTTTTGAAAAATTTCATCTTTTAATGTTACAAGATGACAAGTGTCAATATTGTCCGTAATAAAGACTTTAAACAGATCTCTGTTTATCTGATCTATCTGGATTATCATATATCAATCTTACCTGAGGGATTATCACTGTCAGTCCACTCTTTTAACGATTTTTCATATAAATTGAAATCATTTCCTGGGTGACTGGTATAAGTAACGTATTGATTATTGAATTCAATACCGAGTATTTCTTTAACGCCTTCCATATATTTTATAGCCAGATCTCTTTTTTGTTTATTCGTTCTCCCATTTCGTACATCGAGGTTCATGAAACAAACAAAATCGCCTAACTTAGCTCTACCTAGAGTCAAAGAAAATTTTGGAAACTCCCTTAAACTTACTGCAATGTGATTAACCCCGGTTCTCATTATCTCTGAAAACTCACTTTTTACGTATTCAACAAAAACTTTTCTTTGTTCATTGGTGAGTTCTTTATTTACATCAAATTGAAGATGTGGCATTTGACCATGTTAATCTTTTTTTTTAAATTCTCAAACAATATGCAATTATTTAATTAAAATAGAAAAAAAAAGTTGTTTGTTGTTAACTTTAAAATTATTGATAATTTGTTTTGTGCTTTTAGAAATTAACCAATCAACAAATATTTTTGTTAGTTTTGATTTTGTATTAGGACATTTGCTAGGATTGATAGGAATTACTCCGTAATGATTTAAAAGCAAAGGTTCATTTGATACCAGAATTTCATGTTCTTTTTTATTATTAAAACTTGTCCAAGTAGCGCGATCTGAAATTATATAAGCATTTTTATTTACAGCAATATTTAGAGCACCTCCCATTCCCTGTCCGACTGACAAATACCATTTATCATTTTTTAAGTCCGGTATTTTTCCTAGTGCGTTCCATATTGAAAGTTCTTTTTTATAAGTCCCACTATCGTCTCCCCTTGAAATAAACAACGATTTTGAGTTAACAATTTTTTTTAAAGCTATTTGAATAGAATTATCTATTTTTGTTTTTGCAGGATCATTTTTAGGTCCAATAAGAACATAATCATTAAACATAAACTCATTCCTAAACAATCCAAACCCATCTTTTACAAATTTTTCTTCTGATTTTGCATCGTGAACTATTAATACATCTGCATCGCACTTTTTAGCATTATTTAATGCTTGACCCGTGCCAACAGCAACAACTCTTACGTCAAAACCGTATTTTTCTGTGAATTTTGGTAGAAGATATTCATAAAAACCAGAGTCTCGCGTGGATGTCGTAGATTGCACAATAATGAATTCTTTTGAACTGAGCGTGTTAAAGTTTAAGAAAATTATAATCAAAAAGAGTTTTACAAATTTCATTTTATTTTAACATATTTATATTATCGTGATTATCAACTGATTTCTTAGTTAGTAAGCCTACAAATGAATTTAAGGTTTATTTAATTTCTAATGTAATTTATCTGAATAATTGTCGTCGTAATTAGAAAAATCCTTTTTGCAATTCGGACATAGTTGTTTAGCTAATGATTGTGCTTCCGCAAAAGCTCGATCAGACTCTCTAAGTAGTCTTGTAAGCAAATATTTTCCTAAATTAGTTTTAATTGTTCTGGGTTTTGAAGATCCCCAAAGTTTTTTAATTAATTCATCGTACCTTGAATGAATTGATTTTCTTTTTCCTATAACATCATAAATTATTTCTAAAATTATTTCCTGAAAATTATCTTCCGTCATTGTTTGATTAGTAGATATTGAAATATTTAGGTTTTTTTTCATTTCATTAGTTTAGTGAATAGGGTTTTGTTGCATATGAGATGGAAGAAATCAAGAGTATGATTAATTATGTGGAGAATTTTGATTCCTTCCATCCATATTCTTGGTCAAAACTTTGCTGCAGCTTTGAAGTATGCAGTAAGTGGTGCACCTCTTCGAGCTCCATTCGGATGCCTTGAAGCAACATATTCTAAATCAGTTGCATTGTTTACTCCGGCTGTAAACCTGTAATTTTCCATAAAGTCATAACCTGCATAGAAATTTAATAGAAATGCTTCATCAATTTTTCCGTTTCTTGCGTCTGCACTACCATTAAATACTTCGGTTTCACTTTCGTCTGCAGTACCATGTGACTCGGAGTGATAAGTCATATTAACTCCAAAATCAAAGTCGTTATACTCATAATCAGCACCGAATGACAGACGATGGTCTGGAACGTATGGCACATTAGAGCCATCTCTACCGCCAGCAAAAGCTGATTCTGTATCAGTTGAGTTAGCTGCACCATCTAAGTTAGCGTTTGTAAATGTGTAATTAGCGAAGAATGAAATATCTCCTCCAAAAGGTTTAAAGTTTTCTGGAGCGTATGTTGAAGAGAGTTCAAATCCTTTTGAAACAACGTTACCTGCGTTATCAGGAGCTGAGCTAGCATTACTATTATCAATGACGATTAAATCTTTAAAGTCTGTATGAAAACCTGTCCAAGAAATAAAGAATGTTGGTGAAGAATATCTTACACCGATCTCTTTTGCGATACTTGTTTCTTTCTCTACGGGTGAACCATCATCTCTTGCAGAACCTGGTCCAGGCAAATTAAATCCTTTATAAACTCCGCCAAACCACTGCCAATTATCGTCATGATTATAAACTAATCCACCACCAGGTGCGAAAGCAAACATGTCTTCATGTAAATTACTAGTAGTTCCCATAGTTGCAGCTTTATCTCTGTAGTGATAATCAACATATTCAAACCTACCACCAAGCGAAACAACAAAATTATTAATAGTTGCTGATTCTTCAATATAACCGATATGACCTTTGGCCTTCTCATGTCTATCATCTTTGAAAGTCACACCACTTGCAGTTAAACCTCCTCCAATCGCTTGAGTGAATGAATGACGTTGTTGGTCTCTGTTAATATAATCATAATGGTATCCATACCCAACTTTTAGATTATGTTTGATATTTTTACCGAAATAATCTGTGTTAAAGTTAAAGTCTGTTTCATTATTAATAACGTAAGAACCATATTGCCTATCATTATTTACATATCTAATAGTACCTGCTGCTAGTCCCTTTACAATATTTAAAGAGGTATCATTCCCAGCTCTAGACATAATAGATGTGAGAGAATCACCATTAGCATCTGCTAACTTGAACCAATCTCTTGTATAACGATTATAACCTACAGTTAAGTTATTTGTAATGTTTGAAGTTAATTCAGCCCTTAGTTTAGCATAATAAGTTTGCTGTTCAGTATTCATTTCGTCAAGTTGATGTGCAACGTACGTTTGATCAGGGTTAGTGTTGAAATCTGCTGTGGTTAATCCAGCATACCCTTCATTATAATTCATATCGTTATATGATGCTTTTACTTCTAAGGTAATATTCCTAGTTGTTGGAAGTTGCCATAACAACTTAACCATAGGAGCAAAGTGATTGATTCCACCAAGCTCATCACTATCATAACCTTTTCTGTGTTGTGAACTTGTTGGAGGATTAATATTGAATTCCTTTCCATTACCATCACTATTACGATAATACATTTCACCCAATAAAGCTACAGCGCCGTAATTCCCTGAAATACCATAGTTAAAGTAATCATGAGTAATAACGTCATTACCAGAACCATAGGATACACTTCCATAATACCTTTGACCAAAATCAATTGGTGTTGTCACAAAGTTCATTGCACCACCTGTGGAATGTGGACCATATCTATACTGACTGGTGCCTTTTAAGATCTCTACAGCATTCATTTTACCTGTAATAGGAAAGTAATAAGCGTCTGGTGCAGAATAAGGAGCTGGCATGATATTAATTTCATCCTCCATAATATTTACCTGAGCAGATCGCAAGGTATTAACACCTCTTATACTTATATTAGGGAATATACCCAAGCCATCTTCTTCTCTTGAGTAAACACCAGTTGTGTTTCTTAAAATTTCATTAATGTTATTAAAGTTGTACTTTCTAATCTCCTCTGGCCCAAGATAATCACCAGATCCAGGTAGTTCGAATACCTGCTCTGGTGATTCAAAGATATTTACATCAGGTGCAACATAAGTAATGTCCTGTGCAAAAGAATTACTGGCAATAAGCACGCCAGTAGTGAATGCTAACCTTGACATCCAATGGGTATATTTAGGTACCACCCTTGATTTTTTAACTATCATTCTACCTCCACGATAGGGATTTATATACTAATTATTGTTCTAGTGAATATAATAATCATTATCAAAGGAAACAATAATGATAATTATTATCATCAGATGATACTAATAACCATTATTAATATCTATGTCAATACCTTTTTTGATAATAATTATCATTATCTTTTTTTTTTGTTAAAAATTAATTAGGATTTTATTTTTTTCAATAAAAATCTTATCATATTGCCTTACTTAAATTATGCTAAAAATTTTTTTCATATTAGTTCTGTTATTCAATTTTAACAAAAGTTTTAGCTTTGAACTAGAAGAAGTAGCCGACGGAGTTTTTGTTCATTTTGGAATCCACGATGATGCAAACAGATATAATAAAGGTGACATAGCAAATATTGGATTTATTCTTGGAAAAAAATCAATAATGGTTGTAGACACTGGCGGGACAAAAATTATAGGTAAAAAATTACTAGAAAAAATTAAAACAATTTCAGACCTCCCTATTTCGCATATTGTTAT
>CABZMK010000016.1 GCA_902526865.1 uncultured Alphaproteobacteria bacterium | reverse complement strand
GGGTTTCAATAAAAATTCCTGAAATTCCAGTTGTTACGGCAGCTTTTGACAAAACTGATACAAATTCCGATTGACCGCCTGAAGAGTCACCTTTAAAACCAGGAAGTTGTACAGAATGTGTTGCGTCAAAAATTACTGGATAACCAGTTTTTTTCATTATTGGAAGTGAGCGCATATCTGAAACAAGATTGTTGTATCCAAACATAGTACCTCTTTCTGTGAGAAGTAATTTTTTATTTCCTGTTGAAACTACCTTTTGAATGACATTAGAAATATCCCATGGTGATAGAAATTGTCCTTTCTTTATATTTATAGGTAATTTAGTTCTTCCAGCTTCTAATAAAATGTCTGTTTGCCTGCATAAAAAAGCGGGAATTTGTATAACATCTAATGCTTCTTTTGCAATCTTACATTGAGATGATTCATGAACGTCTGAAATAACAGGGCACTCAAATTTTTCTCGTATTTGAGATAAAATATCTAGACCTTTTTTTATTCCAATACCTCGCTTACTTTTATGACTAGTCCTGTTAGCTTTATCAAAAGAGCTCTTATAAATGTATTTAAACTTAAATTTTTTTGATAATCTTTCAATTTCATAACAAATATCAAAGGCATGTTGTTTACTTTCAATTTGGCATGGACCGAGAATAAATTTAATCTCTGAATTATTTGAGAAATAAAAGTTTTCAACTATTTTTATCTTTTTCATAACTACTTGTTAAGTAATGCCTTGATAAATGAATTAAAAATAGGGTGAGGTTTAAAAGGTGTCGACTTCAATTCTGGATGAAATTGAACACCCAAAAACCATGGATGATCTCTTCTTTCCATTATTTCCACTAAATTTCCATCAGGTGACATTCCAGACAGAACAACCCCACTTTTCTCAATTTGTTTTTTATAATTGTAATTTACTTCATAACGATGTCTGTGTCTCTCATTGATTTTGTTTTTTCTGTAAATAGAATAAATTTTAGAACCTTTAAATAAAATTGAGGTATAAGACCCCAGTCTCATGCTACCTCCAAGATTTTTATAATCATGCTTAACTATTTTTTTATTTTTTTTCCATTCATGAATCATAGATATTACTGGTATAGAAGTTTTTCCAAATTCTGTGGATGAAGCATTTTTATAGCCCCTTAGGTTACTTATTGATTCTAAGATTGCTAATTGCATTCCAAAACAGATACCTAAAAAAGGTTTTTTTAATTTTTTTGAAATCTTTATAGCATTAATCTTACCAACTGTTCCATCTCTTCCGAAACCACCAGGAACAAGTATCCCATCACAGTTCTTTAAAATTTGCTCACATTTAGAAATATTTTCAATTTTTTTTGAATCAACCCATTTGATTTCGACCCTTGTATTATTAAAGATTCCACTATGAAAAAGTGCTTCATTCAGAGATTTATAAGATTCCGATAGATTAGTGTATTTTCCAACAATGGCAACAGAAACAAAATTTTTTAATTTATTAAATTTGTCTAGAAAATCCTCCCATAACTTTAAATTAACATTTCTATTTTGATTCATATTAAGATGAGTAAAAACTTGTTTTAATATACCCTGCTTGTATAACTTAAGTGGGATTTCGTAAATTGTTTTTGCATTTTCAACTAAAATTACAGAATCTAATGAAGTATTACAAAAAAGAGAAATCTTTTCCTTTGCTTTCTTATCAAATTTTCTTTCAGTTCTACATAGAAGTAAATCAGGTTGGATACCCAGACCCAAAAGTTCTTTCACTGAATGCTGAGTTGGCTTTGTTTTGAATTCATTGGCTGACGATAAAAATGGTACTAAAGTTAAATGAATAAATAATGTTTTACTTTTCCCAAGTTCATTTCTCAATTGACGAATTGCTTCTAAAAAAGGAAGACTTTCAATATCACCAACTGTTCCTCCAATTTCACAGATAACAAAATCTTCATTACTTAAATCTTTTTTTATAAACTTTTTAATCTCGTCTGTTACGTGTGGTATTACTTGCACAGTCGATCCAAGATAGTCTCCCCTTCTCTCTTTTTTTAAAACTTCAGAATAGATTTTACCTGTTGTTATGTTATCGCTTTTTTTAGATATTATACCTGTAAACCTCTCATAATGTCCTAAATCCATATCGGTTTCAGCACCATCATCAGTAACAAAAACTTCACCATGTTGAGAAGGATTCATTGTTCCTGGGTCAATATTTAAATATGGATCTAATTTTCTTATTCTTACCTTGTATTTACAAAGTGTTAATAGGGAAGCTATTGATGATGATACTATACCTTTTCCCAGAGATGATACAACACCACCGGTTATAAAGATAAATTTAGTCATTTAGAGAAAGGTATGAATAAAAGGAATTACCTTCCTTATTCAACAGGGACACTGACATCATTATTTTGATTTTCAACGTCAAATTCTTCTGGTATCAAATCTAGTCTATCAATTATTGAGTCTTCACCTGAGTCAATGATAGATTCTTTTTGATAGTTTTTATTAGCAATGATAACTAGAGAGATACTTGTTAGAAAAAAACAAAATGCTAAAAATGAAGTTGTTTTTGTTAATATATTAGATGTACTTCTAGTAGATAGAAAATCACCCAACCCACCACTATTTGATTGTCCAATTCCAAGGCCTCCGCCTTCAGACTTTTGAAGAAGAACAAAGAAAACTAGAAAAATACATATCAACAAATGAACTGATAGGACTACCGCAAACATAACATTACAATAATTTAAAAAATAAAAAAATCAACCAAATGTGAGAATTTTATTAATCTCATCAAATTTTAAACTTGATCCACCAATCAAAGCTCCATTTACTTCTGAAAGTTTAAATATTTCATAAATATTCTTTGAATTTACCGAGCCACCGTAAAGAAAAAAAATTTTTGATATTTTTTTTGATTGAAAAACAAAATCGCATGTAAAATTTTTTATTTCCTTAATTTCATCTACTGTTGGAACCAAACCAGTTCCAATTGACCAGATAGGTTCATATGCAATAATAATTTCATCTAAATTATTAGGAATACAGATTTTAAGTTGTTCTTTTAAGATATTTTTGTATTTATTTTTTTTTCTTTCTTCTAAAGTTTCACCGATACAAATTATTGGCTTTAATTTTTCTGATATTACCAATTCAGCTTTCGCTCTGATAATATCGTTTGTTTCACCTTTGTACACTCTTCTCTCAGAATGACCAATTATAACATATTTGCATCCAATTTCTTTAATCAATTCTATACTTGTATCACCTGTGTAAGCTCCAGACTTTTTATAATGACAGTCTTGAGCACCTAAAAGTATATTACTCTTTTTAACAACATCCGATAATATTGGAAGTAAAATAAATTGTGGACAAATTATATTTTTTATTAAGTTATTTTTAATCTCAATTTTCTTAAGCTTATTTGTCAAAACTCTTGCTTGACTAATATTAAGATTCATCTTCCAATTTGAAACAATTAATTTAACTTGGCTCATAACTATGATATAGATTTAACAAATATTTAAAATTATGCTTACAACTTTAAGAAACAGTTCAAAAAACTCAATACTAAAAATAATATTTGGAACTTTATTAACCATTTTAATTATTAGCTTTGGCATGTGGGGAACAGAAGATCTAGTTGGTGTTACACAAAAACAATCAACTGTTGCAACTGTAGGGAAAATTGATATCTCTGCACAGGAATTTTATTCTTTGTACTCAAGACAAACTGAAGAAATAAGAAAACTACTTGGATCTTCACTAGATATTAAAAAATCTAGAGAGTTTGGATATGTTGATAGAGCATTAAGTTCATTAGTTAATAGAGCATTATTTAATAATGAAGCGTTACAACTAGGCTTATCTGTTAGTGATATTAATGTTAGAGATAAGATATTACGTGATGATGCATTTAAAGATGATCTTGGACAGTTTAGCGAATTAGTTTTTAGAAGGCTGATATCTGAATCTGGATATACCGAAGATTCTTATGTCGAAGGAACTCGACAAGATCTCGCAAGAGAGCAGATGGTGGAGACAATTAGTACTAGCTTGATTATACCAAATATTATGAAAAATAGCTTGAGTAAATATAATTTAGAGGAGAGAACGGTAGATTATCTCACTATCAAGGTTGAAGAAGAAGAATTTGCTAAACCTACAAATGAGGAACTTAGAAAATATTTTGAAGAAAATAAACTAGATTTTATGTCTAAAGAGTTTAGAAGTGCTGAAACACTCTTGTTAGACGCCAAAGAATATGCAAAAAAATCAACTGTCACTGATGAAGAAATCAAATTACTTTATGAAGAAAGAAAAGAATTATTAGTTGAGCCTGCACAAAAATATCTACACCAAATCATTGTAGACTCAAAATCTGATGTGGAATCAATAAGTAAGAAAGTAAATTTTAATAATTTTACTTCTACAGCAAAAACAATGGCTAATCTTACTGAAGATGATATTGATTTAGGATGGAATACAAAAAATGATCTACCCGATGAGATAATCGAAGCAACTTTTAGTTTAAAAAAAGGTGAAATATCAAAACCAATTGAGAGTTCATTCGGTTGGCATATTTTAAAAATAATAGATTCTAAAGATAGAAAAGAGGTTGGATACGAAGAAGTAAAAAAGCAATTTCAAAATGAATTACTTCTTGAAAAAGGAAAAGAAGCTGTATTTGATCTTCAAGACGAACTTGAAGATTTATTGGCATCTGGAAATACTTTTGACGAAATATCCAAGATTTTGGATGTAAAAATGATTGTTGCTGACAAAATTGATAATGAAGGTATTAAACAAAATAGACAAGTAAATAATGAGTTTCAAGACGAAAGAATACTAAGAACAATCTTCAATCAAAAAATAAATGAAGAGGGAAATATAATTGATATTGATGAAGATGAAGGTTTAGCAATCAGTTTAGTGAATGAGATAATAGAACCGAGACAGTTAACCCTCGATGAATCAAAAGAGTTAGTCAGAAAAAAACTTATTTCTGATTTAAAGTTAAAAAATGCGCTTAATAAGGCCGAAAAAATTAAAAATCAAATTTCTAATGGTCAAAGTTTTAAGAATGTTGCAAATAGGTATAATCTTGAAATAAAAGGAGTCAAACCATTCACCAGAGTTCTTCCTGATAGTAGTGAATTACCAATTCCCTTAATCAGCAAGATATTTGATTCAAATCTTGGTGATATAAATATTGAAAAAAGGGGTAATAGTGAAATTATAATAGCCAAAACTGCGGAAATTTTAAATAATTTAAGTAGTGATCAAAAAGAAATTAAAGAATTCACAAAAAAAATAAAAGATGATCTTACAATTGATTTACTTGCTCAATTTTCTGAAGCATTAAGAAAAAAATATAAGATTACAATAAATGATGATGTCATTGATCAATTAAATTAAAATGGATATCAATCAGCCCGAGTTAGAACTTTTTAAAAAGAATTATATTGCAGGTAAAAATCAACTTTTGTTCCACACATTCGCTGCAGACGTTCACACTCCTGTTTCTGCTCTTATTAAATTAAAAGAGGAGGATTACACATTTTTGTTTGAATCAGTTGAAAAAGGAAGCCAAAAAGGCAGGTATTCAGTAATTGGGCTAAAGCCTGATCTAATATGGGAGTGTAAAAATAATATTTGTAAATTCAGAGATTTAAATATTTCTTCTAAAAGTAAAATTATAAAAACGAATCCATTAGATAGTTTAAAAAACTTATTTAATAGTAATAATCTTAAACTTCCAAATATAATACCATCAATATCTTCAGGGTTTTTTGGTTACATGGGTTATGAAATGATAAGGTACTTCGAAAACGTAAATTTAAGAAAATTAAATAGTCTTGATCTTCCAGATTCAATTTTTATAAGACCATCCATCACTTTAGTTTTTGATAACGTAAATGATAAGCTAATCGTAACTAAACTCGTATGTAGAAGTAAATTAAAAGCAAAGGATTCTTTTGAAAAAGCAAAAAAAGAAATTTATAGTATTATTAAAAAAATTAACAGACCAATATCGAAAGAAAGCTTTAGCTCATTGAGCATAAAAAAAAACGTTAATGTTTTTAAAAATGTAAAATCGAATACTAACTATCAAGAGTTTAAAAAAATGGTTAATAGAGCTAAAAAATATATATATGAAGGTGAAATATTCCAAGTTGTTATATCAAGAATCTTTAAGAAAAAAATTAAGACAAACTCTCTTTCTGTATACAGAGCGCTAAGATATCTAAACCCTTCTCCATATTTATTTTATATGAACTTCAAAAACTTTTCCATAGTTGGTTCCAGTCCAGAGATCTTGATAAAGTTAGATAAAAAAAAAGTAACTATCAGGCCGATAGCAGGAACCAGAAAACGTGGCAAAACAGATGTAGAGGACCAAAATTTAAAAAATGACTTACTTAACGATCCAAAAGAAATATCAGAACACCTAATGCTTTTAGATTTAGGAAGAAATGATTTGAGTAGAGTAACAAAGCCAGGTTCAGTAAATGTTACTGATAAAATGTATATAGAATATTTTTCACATGTAATGCATATTGTATCAAACATAGAAGGAATAATAGATAAAAACAAAAAGAAGACAGATGTTCTATTCAGTGGATTTCCTGCAGGAACCGTTACGGGAGCTCCAAAAATTAGAGCAATTCAAATTATAGAAGAACTAGAAAAAAATAGAAGAAATGTTTATGCTGGATCTGTAGGGTATATTTCAGCTGATGGTAACATTGATACTTGCATAGCATTAAGAACAGCAGTTATAAAAGATAAATATATTTATATACAATCTGGAGCTGGAATAGTTGCAGATAGTAAACCAATAAGTGAGTTTAAAGAAACAGAAAATAAAGCACTTGCTCTTCTTACCGCATGCGAGCAAGCAAAAAATTTCAAATAATGTTGATATTAATAGATAATTACGATAGTTTTACTTATAATTTAGTACACTATTTTCAAGAACTTGGCGAAAAAGTTAAGGTTTTTAGAAATGACGCAATTTTATCTGAAGAAGTATTAAAGTTAAATCCAACATCTTTAGTAATTTCACCCGGCCCAAGCACACCGATAAAATCAGGTATTTGTATGAACCTTATAAAATTAAACTCAAGAAAAAAAAAACCCATCCCCACTTTAGGAGTCTGCCTTGGCCATCAAGTAATAGCTGAATGTTTTGACGCAAAGGTCATTCAAAGTGGAGAACCAGTCCATGGAAAAGTCAGTAAAATTTTCTATAACAAATCAAAATTATTTGAAGGTATGGATAATCCTTTTAATGCAACTAGGTATCACTCTCTAATTGTTGATGAAAAAACTGTCAAACCCAACCTTCTAATTACAGCCAAAACTCAGCATAATGTTATTATGGCAATCGAACATAAGAGATTACCATTTTTTGGAGTTCAATTTCATCCTGAAAGTATTGCAACAGATAACGGTCACCTTTTACTAAAAAATTTTTTAAAAAGTGCAAAAAAATAGTTTATTTTTTAATATGCAGTCCAAATATGAGCAAAAATAAAAATTTAACAGACAAAATTATAGATGGATCAGTTTTAAGTGAAGCGGAATCCAATCTATTTGCTGAAAATGTTATTAATAGAAAAATTAATGATTATGAAATTGTAAGTCTTTTATCATTCTTATTTCACAATGGTGAAAAATACGAAGAAATTTTTGCATTTGTAAAAATATTAAGAAAAAAAATGAAAAAAATTTCTTTAAGCGGTTCAATTATGGATACGTGCGGTACGGGAGGTGATTATAAAAATAGTTTTAATTTTTCTACCGCAACATCGATTGTACTATCGGCTTGCGATGTAAAAATAGCAAAACACGGAAACAGATCAGTTACTTCTAAATCTGGAAGTTTTGATTTATTAGAATCATTAGGCATAAAGTTAGATTTAAATAAAAATGATACAATTAAATATTTTAAAAAAAATAATATCTGTTTTCTTTTTGCACCACATTACCATTCTGTATTAAAAAATTTTTCTGAAATTAGAAAATCCCTTCCATTTAGAACAATTTTTAACCTTCTAGGCCCTTTGTTAAATCCCGTTAAACTTGACTATCAACTGCTTGGTGTGAGTGATGAAAAGAATTTAGAGACACATGCAAAATGCATTTCAAAACTTAACCTAAAGAAAGCATGGGTAGTTTATAACTTAGATGGTTATGATGAACTAACAACAACCTCAAAAAATTTGTTTATTGAAGTTAAAAACGGAAGAGTTAGTAAAAAAAAAGTTTTAGATCCAGGTGAGATCGGGTTTAAAAAAAGAAATGACCAGGAATTAAGAGGTGGATCAGCTCAAGAAAATTCGTTTTTGATGCAAAGGGTGTTTGAGGGTGAAACTGGTGCAATAAGAGACAACATAGTTTTAAATGCAGCAGCAGGTTTACTCATCAGTGGCAAAGTGAAAACAATTAAACAAGGAATAAGTGTTGTTGAAAATAAAATTAATAATGGATTAATATTAAATAAACTTAAATTATTAACACAAAAATAAAATGAATATCCTAAAAGAAATTTGTCAAAAAAAAATTTATGAAATAAATAAGTTAAAGACAACTATTAATTACAAGAATAAGATTGTGATATCCAAAAGAAGAGATTTTTTAAAGAAACTTATTAAAGAGAACAAAAATAAATTTAATTTAATAGCTGAAATAAAAAAATCTTCCCCTAGTAAAGGCGAAATTTGTAAAAAATTTAATTTAAACCAAATCGCAGAAGATTACGAAAATGCCGGAGCTTCCTGCTTGTCGATCCTAACAGAGAAGAATTATTTTCAAGGAGATATTAATTATATAAGCAGAGTCAAAAAAATTATTGATATCCCAATTTTAAGAAAAGATTTTATTTTAGATGAATGGCAAATATATGAAAGTTACTTCTTTGGAGCAGATTGTATTCTTCTCATTCTAGCTATTTTAGAGGATAAAGAAGCAAAAAGATTCTATGAAGTATCAAAGGAATTAAATTTGGATGTAATTGTGGAAGTGCATGATGAGTTTGAACTCAAAAGAGCTATTGACTTAAAAGTAAACTGTATAGGTATTAATAATAGAAATCTAAAAACACTGAAGATCGATCTAGATACTTTTAAAAGACTGTCTAAAAAAATTCCAAAAGAAATAATAAAAATATGTGAAAGTGGTTTAAATTCAAATAAACAATTGAGAGATTTTACAAATATGGGAGCTGATGGTTTTTTAATTGGAGAATATTTAATGTCTTCTGAGAACTTAAAGAAAAAAACCATTGAGATAATAAAAAAATGAGTTTTAGTCATTTAAAAAACAATAAAGATGTTCGAATGGTGGATATTTCAAATAAAAAGATCACCTATCGAGAAGCTCATGCTGTTGCAGTCATAGAGTTTAGTTCAAAAACTTTTAAAAAAATCATATCCGATCAAAGTCCAAAAGGCCCAATATTTAATTCCGCGATCTTAGCCGGAACACTAGCAGCGAAAAAAACTCATGAATTAATTCCTTTATGTCACAATATTAACCTAAGTTCGATTAACATAGACTTTAAAATTATTACAAAAAATTCATCTGTTGAAGTAAATTCCATTGTGAAAAGTAGTTATAAAACAGGAGTTGAGATGGAAGCACTCACTGCTTGCTCAATTGCATGTTTAACAATCTACGATATGTGTAAAAGCTTTGATAAAGAAATTATTATTAATAAAATTAGATTAAAATACAAATGTGGTGGAAAATCAGGCGAATATAAAAATGATAAGATATACTAAAGCACTCAAATTGATTTCAGAAAATGTTATTAAATCAAAAAAACTAGAGACAATCAAAACTGATAATTCAAATAATAGGATTCTTGGAAGAGATTATAATTCTGAAATTAATCTTCCCAAGAATAATTTATCTGCAATGGATGGAGCTATAATTTATAAGAAAGAAAAAAAGTCTAAACTTAAAATAATTGGTGAATCGAAAGCTGGAGATAAGAAAGCGAAAAATTTTAAAATAGGAGAATGTAATTTGGTTTATACAGGTGCTCCAGTATTTGGAAACGACAAACAAGTCATTCCAAGAGAAAACTTTAAAATAAAAGAAAATTATTTGATTATTAATTCTCTTTCAAATGAATCATTCATTAGAAAAAAGTCTTCAGACTTAATTAAAAATAAGAAATATCTTTTCTGCAATGAAGTTATTAATATTAGATCAATAGCTTTAGCTAAATCCATGAGGTTAAATTATTTAAAAGTTATAAAAAGACCTAAAGTTTTAGTAATTTGTACAGGCGATGAATTAATA
Source organism: uncultured Alphaproteobacteria bacterium (assembly GCA_902526865.1). GTDB lineage: Bacteria > Pseudomonadota > Alphaproteobacteria > Methylaequorales > Methylaequoraceae > Methylaequor. The sequence continues at coordinate 17,203 of CABZMK010000016.1, read as the reverse complement.
AAGGAAAAAAATAAACCAAGCCTTGTTGTATCAACTAATAATGTTTTTATAAAACATTTTGTTGAATTATTTGGAGGAGAAATTGTCAACATCCACTTTTCAAAAGATAATCAAACTGAATTTAAAAAAAAATTTAAATCATCTAAAAATTTTGATTTATTAATTACTAGTGGTGGTATATCAAGAGGAAAGTACGATATAGTCAAAGAATCACTTAAAGAATTTGGGTTAAAGATATTGTTTGACAGGGTAGCAATTAAACCGGGAAAACCAACAACATTTGGCAAATTAGGAAAAAACAAGTTCTTTTTAGGATTACCTGGGAATCCAGTTTCATGTTTTATGTCTTTGACAAATTTTCTTCCAATATACATAAACTCTTATTACGGAAAAAAAATGATAAATTTAAAATTTATTGAATTTAAATCAAAATCTTTTATCGAAAAGAATGAAAAATTAACTTTATTTCAGAGAGTTGTTATCAAAAATAAAAAATTTGAAATTATTAAAAATCAGGATAGTTCTTTAATTAATATGCTAAAAGTATCAAATGGTATTTTGATTAGAACCCCATATTCTAAATGCATAAAACCAAATGAAAAAATAAAAATACTTGTCTTTGATGATATCGATAATCAAAAACTCTTGACAAATTGGTAGAACGCATGTAGAACATTTGTTATGTTAACAATCAAACAAAAAAAACTTTTGGACTATATTAAATCATACTATCAAGATAAAGATTTATTTCCTACATTTGATGAGATGAAAGACAATTTGAGTATTAAATCAAAATCCGGTATCTATAAATTACTATCTAGCCTTGAAGACAAAGGATACATAAGAAAAACACCTCACAAAGCAAGAGCAATAGAATTAAATGATTTTAGAAAAAATAGCATCGAGACTAATAAAACAAATCTACCTTTTTTGGGGCGAATAGCTGCAGGAAACCCAATAGAAGCAATAACTGGAAGTTTCGAGCAAATATCAGTACCAAACTATCTAATTAATAACAAAAAAGAGCATTTTACCTTGGAAGTTAATGGAGATTCTATGATTGATGAAGGAATCTACGATGGAGATATAGTTGTAATAAGTAAAACAAATTTAGCAGAAACAGGTGATATAGTTGTTGCATTGATTGATGAAAATGAAGTTACATTAAAAAAATTTAGATCTTTCAAAAATTCTATAGCTCTTGAACCTTCAAATAGAAATTTTAAAACTAGAATTTTTGGAAAAGATAGAGTAACAATACAAGGGAAATTAGTAGGTCTAATTAGAAAATTTTAATAAATTCTCACTAAAACTTAAATGACTGTTATTACGAGATTTGCTCCTTCCCCAACTGGCGCCCTGCATCTGGGAGGGGCAAGAACAGCCCTGTTCAATTACCTTTATGCGAAAAAAAACAATGGTAAATTTAGACTGAGAATTGAGGATACTGATAAAAGTAGGAATACTGACGAATCAATAAAATCTATAACTAAAAGTCTTGGATGGTTAGGACTTCAAGTTGACGATGATATAATTTATCAGAGTGAAAATCAGACTGAGCATCTTCAGATTGCCGAATCGCTATTAGCAAAAGGTTTAGCTTATAAATGTTTTCACGACAAAGAATATATACAACAACTTAGCAATTCAAAAAAAAAATTTTTCAGTGAGTGGAGAGATAAACAAAATAAAATTCCTGCAAATAAAGATTTTTGTATTCGGATTAAGTCTCCTGTAAATCATAATCATGTTATAAAAGATAAAATACAAGGTAATGTCAAAGTAAGTGCAAATGAAATAGACGATTACATAATAATTAGAAGTGACGGAACACCTACTTTTTTATTGTCATCAGCTGTGGACGACGTCAAAATGAAAATAACAGATATAATTAGAGGTGATGATCATTTAACTAATTCTTTTAGACAGAAAATTATATTTGAATTTTTAAATTATAAACCTAATTTTGCTCATATTTCATTAATTCATAACAAAGATAACCAAAAGATGTCTAAAAGGGATAGCTCAACTTCATTGATTGATTATAAAATAAAGGGATATCTACCTGAAGCGATTATTAACTATTTAGTTCGTTTAGGATGGTCGTACGGCGATCAAGAAATATTTTCTATTGATTTTTTGAAGAAAAACTTTGATCTAAATAACTTAGGAAAATCACCAGCACGATTTGACGAAAAAAAATTAAATTTTCTTAATAATTTTTATATCAAAAAAATGAAAAATAAAGAGATATTTGATTATCTTGAAAATAATGATGAACAATTAAAAAATATTGACTTTTTCAATCAAAAAGAGTTAATTGAGCTTATAAGTATTTTTAAAGATAGATCGTCATCTTTAAATGAAATCACTTCCAATGTTTTGCAAATGACTTCTGTCAAAAACAATTTTACAAATGAGGAAAAACTTATTCTTGAAAATTTTGAAAAATACAAATCATCAATTTGCGATAAGTTTTCAAGTATTATTGAATGGGATGAGTCTAATATAGAAAAAAAAATAAAAGAAGTCATTGAGTATTACAAGATAGATTTTAAGTCGATTGGAATACCGCTTAGGTTACTGATTACAGGAAGTTTATTTGGTCCATCTTTATCGAAAATTATTAAAGTCTTGGGTTTAGAAAAAACAATTAGAAGAATTAATCGATGAATTTGTTATAATGAAGAAAAAAACATTAACAATTAAAGATAATAGAAACGGAAAGGTTTATGAGTTTGATGTGAAAGATGGATCCTGTGGACCTGCGGTTGCTGATCTTTCATCCTTTTACGAGAAAACAGGTATGTTTGTATACGATCCTGGCTTTAAGTCTACAGCTAGTTGCGAGTCAAAGATTACCTTTATTGACGGGGAAAAAGGAATTCTTTTACATAGAGGTTATAAAATAGAAGATCTCGCTGAAAATTCAGACTATGCAGAAGTATGCTATCTTTTACTTAATGGTGATCTTCCAAGTAAGGAAAATAAAAAAAAATTTATCAATATATTAACACATCATACAATGTTGCATGAGCAAATATTACGTTTTTACAGTGGATTTAGACGAGATTCTCATCCCATGGCGGTAATGGTAGGTATTGTAGGGGCACTATCTTCTTTTTATCCCGAAAAAAAATATGACTTCTCTACTAATAAGGGTAAATGGGTTGCTGTTAGTCGCCTTCTTGCAAAGCTTCCAACAATGGCAGCAATGGCATATAAATACTCATTGGGACAGCCTTTTATTTATCCTAAGAATGAGTTATCGTACAGTGAAAATTTTCTTCATATGCTTTTTTCAACACCATGTGGCGAATACAAACCCACTAAAGCTAGTGTAGATGCTTTAGATAAACTATTAATCTTGCATGCCGATCATGAACAAAATGCATCTACATCCACGGTTAAAATTGCAGGATCCTCTGGAGCAAACCCTTTTGCTTGTGTCGCAGCAGGAGTTGCGTCTTTGTGGGGACCCGCTCATGGAGGTGCGAATGAATCGGTTATCAGTATGTTAAAAACAATTGGTAAAGAAGAAAATATTGAAAAGTATATTAAAAAAGCCAAAGATATTGATGATCCCTTTAGACTTATGGGTTTTGGGCATAGAGTTTATAAAAATCATGATCCAAGAGCAAACGTATTAAGAAAATACTGTCATAATCTCTTAAACGAAGTAGATGATTTTAATATATCTCTATTTAAACTTGCTACCAAACTTGAAAAAATTGCCCTCAATGATGAATATTTCATTAAAAGAAAGCTTTATCCGAATGTTGACTTTTACTCAGGAATTATTCTTAAAGCTTTAGGTTTACCAGAATCTATGTTCACTGTAATTTTTGCAGTTGCAAGAACAGTTGGGTGGATTTCTCAATGGAAGGAGATGACCGAAAGCGAAAACAAAATCAGTAGACCAAGGCAACTTTATAACGGAAAAGACAACAGAGAGTTTGTAAAAATTAATGACAGAAAAAACATCCAGAAAATGTTCCCTTTACAAGTTGATTAAAGTTAAATTTTTTAATTTATTAATAATCAAAGCCGATGGATTCTTGTTATTAAAAAGCATTTTTTTTTGGAAATTCTCAAAATGTTTAATTTGATTTGACCTTAGATCTTTTTTCTTTATGAAATCTTTCATAGCACCAATTATATTTTGTGAATTAAACTTATTAAATAGAAATTCAGGGATAATTTCCTTTTTATAGACAATATTTATCAAAGAAGCGTATTTAACTTTTACAAATAATTTAAGTATAGATTTTGTCAACCAATGTGTTTCATAAAAAACTAATGTTGGTACTTTATATTTAATCAATTCCAAGGTTACAGAACCAGAAGCAGCTACCGCTAAATATGTTTCTCTCATTATTTGATGTTTTTTTGTATAATCAGAAATAATTCTAATTTTTTTTGATTTTATAATTTCTTTTATATATTTAGCTTGGTCGTTAAGCGTTAATATAAATATGTCAAATTCAGAAAAAATCTTCTCACACTTAACTATTATCTCTTGAAGTTTTTTCATATTATTTTTAATCTCAATTGTCCTTGAGCCTGGAAAAAAGGAAATGTATTTTTTTTTTTTTTTTATAACTTTTTTATCAAAAAAAATTTGATGACCAACAAAATCAGTTTCAAGCCCAAATTTTTGAAAATATTTTGGTTCAAAATCAAATAAAGTAAACATTTGGTCATATAGTTTGGAAAAAATCTTAGCTCTATAGGATTTCCAGGCCCATACGGTGGGTGCAACATAATGAATAAATCTCGTTTTATTTCTTAAGCATTGAAGTCTTTTAACAATTCTATAACTAAAACTTGGAGAATCAATTGTAATTAAGATATCAGGTTTAAAATCTAAAATTTTTCTTTGTATAAATTTGAAAAGTTTTAAAAATTTTAAAATTCTTATTAGTACTTCAAAAATTCCAATTGCATTAAACTGATTAATTTGAACCCAGGATTGAAAACCCTCTGCTTTCATTTGTTCTCCACCAACACCTGAAATTACTGCTTTTTTATTTTTTTTTAGATTTTTAATTAGTTTTGCACCTAAAAAATCACCTGAGGGCTCAGTAGCCAAAATTATAATTCTCACAAGTCACACACCATATAAAAAAATATCATTTTGTTTACAATATTCTAGAATTTCGTGTTTATTAATAAACAAAGTTTTATTTGCTGAATAAGCAATACCGGAAATACCAGATTTATTACAATTCTTGAGTGTTTTAACTCCAATTGTTGGTAAATCTGCCTTTAAATTTTGTTTCACTTTAGCAAGTTTAACTAAAATTGATTTTTCATTTTTATTTAAATAATTATAAGAATCCTTTATAAGCTTATCTGTTCCTTGAGCTGCTTCAATTCCAATAACATTCCCTGATTGAATAACAAGTGACTGTCCAATATCAAATTTAGAGATGCAATCGAGAATTGTTTTTCCTTTTTTAATATCATCTATTATTCTTTTTGATAAATTAATTTTAGTAATATTACCTGAACTCAAGAAATTTTCAGGAATTATTTTCCTAAGATCTAAAACATTAAATCCAATATTATTTAAATAATTAATACAAAAATTCAGAAGATTGTTATCACCACCTTTTAACAAAATCTTTACAAACTTTGGGATAATCTTAGCAGAGTTAAAATCTGGTTTTACGTCGATTATACTTGGTCTTTTTAAGTTCCCAACCAAAGCAACATGATTAAAACCCAAATTCTTAAGTTCCAATAACTCTGAAATTATTTTACCAAAATTTATCAATTTATGATTTTTTGTTAAAATCATTTTAGAAACTGGATTTTTCTCAAATATCAAACAAAAAAATGTAATTTTCTTGTTTATCAATTTTTTAATGACTTCTTGAGGGAGGTGCCCTCCTCCGGTTAACAAAACAATTTTTTTCATTTAAATCATGGCATGGTTAACGAACGTTTGGATTTTGATTCAAGAAAGTTAAGAATTGAGTCTACAGTATATAGATTTAATTTTTTTTTTTTAATCTCAAGAATCCTATCATTTAACGTTTTATTTTCGCTAAAAAAAATATATTTAAATACTTTTCTTAATTCAGTTATCTCGTTTTTATCAAAATTATTTCTTTTTAACCCAATGAGATTTAAACCACTTAGTTTAGCTCTGTTACCCATGACAGTCGAAAAAGGAATGACATCAGCAGTCACACCAGACATTCCACCAACCATTGCACCTTCTCCAATCCGACTAAATTGATGAATTGCACTAAGAGCGCCCACAACAACATTGTTTTCAATAATTACATGCCCAGCAAGTGTAGAATGGTTTGCAAATATAATATCATTCCCAACTATACAATCGTGGGCAATGTGAGTTCCGACCATTAATAAACAATTTTTACCAATTTTCGTTATCCCTCCTCCTCCTTTTGTTCCTAGATTAATAGTAACAAATTCTCTTATTTTACAATTTTCATCAATAAATATTTTTGTATTTTCCCCTCTATATTTTAAATCCTGAGGAATTGACCCAATTGAAACAAAAGGAAAAATTTCAACATTATTTTTGATTTCTACATTTCCATCGATAATAACATTATTATGGATAATGCATCCATCATCTATTGACACATTAGCTCCTATCGAACAAAAAGAACCAATTTTTACATTCTTTCCAATTTTACTATCTTTATGAATGACAGAATAACGAGTCATTATTTTTTATAGATTAATACGGTAGGTGTCACAAATAATAAATAATTACAAATTATTACAACGAATTAAGTTACAGAATTAATAATTGCTGATACCTCTGCTTCAGCGACTAATTTTTCATTAACAAAAGAAGTGCATTTAAATTTCCAGATATTTTTGATATTTTGTTTTTTAATAACTCTGTGAAATAAAGTATCCCCTGGACATACGGGCTTTCTAAATTTAGCTTTATCAACAGTTAGCAAGTATACTGAAATATTTTCTTGATTTTTTTTAAGACTATACATAACTAAAGTACCAGCAGATTGCGCCATCGATTCAATAATAAGTGCACCAGGCATAACTGACATCGATTCAAAATGACCTTGGAAAAAATTTTCATTAAACGTTACATTTTTGACGCCTACAGCGCTTTCATTTGGAATTATATCTATAAGTTTATCGATGAGAAGAAATGGATATCTATGAGGTATTAATTTTTTTATTTCCTCAATATTAAGTTCATTTTTTTTTGTCATTTTGTCTTAAGTTTTTTAAAATAATTGTATTCCTGTGCCAGTCAAATATTTTTTCAGACGGATAACCAGCAATTACTTCATTATCATCAATATTTTTCATAATTCCTGTTTTTGCAGCAATCTTCACATTGTTTCCAATCTTCAGATGTCCACTTATTCCAACTTGTCCGCCGATCATAACATTATTTCCAATTGTTGTGCTTCCAGAAATTCCAGTCATTGCAGCTATCACACATTTTTGACCCAGCTTCACATTGTGTCCTAAATGAACAATGTTATCAATCATACAATAATCGTTTATTTCGGTATCACCAATTGAACCTCTGTCAATAGTTGAATTAGCACCTATCTCGACATTATTACCGATAATTACTCTACCAAGCTGAGGGATTTTTTTAAAAGTATTTTCATTCATAATGAATCCAAATCCTTCGCTACCTATTTTAACACCTTGATAAATTTTAACATTTTCTCCAACTATTGAAAAATAAATGGATACGTTATCACCTATTAAACAGTTCTCACCTATCTTTACGCCAGGCCCAATAATTGAATTACAACCAATTTCACAGTTATCACCTATACTTGCAGTCTTATGAATAAAAACATTGGAAGATAATCTTATCGATTTACTTAAGCCTTTAATACAATCGATTGTATCGAAACTAAATTTAGGATAATCTGCTTCCGGATAAAATAATGCTGCAACCTTTGCCATATCAAAATGAGGGTTGTTAGAAAAAATAATATTTTTTTCATTTGTTAGCTGTTTACTATCTTTAATAATAAAAGCCCCAGCGTCTGATATATTATAAAAATCTTTATATTTATCAGAAACAAAGCAGATTTCATTTTGATCTGCATCATCAACCGGTGCAATATCAGAGATTATTTTTTCCTTATTACCGCTATATTTTGAATTAAGAAATTCTGATATTTTGCTTAAAGTGAATGGGCCAGCATTTTTATAAAACGTTTTATCAACCAATTGGTTTAATCCATATATTATTTATCTAGTGAAATTTTTGGTAAAACTTTATTTAACTCTTTTATTGCGTCATCTGTTAAATCAATATCTTTTCCTACGAGTATGACCTGACTTTTCGCAAGAACTAAATTTAATTGTTTCTTGTTTGCAATTATAGATAAAACGTCAACCAGTGCACCTTGAATTTTACCAGTTGATCTTTCAAATGCGGTTTCAAATTTTTGTGCATCTGATGCTTGTTTTCCCTTTAGTTCGTTGATTTTTTTACCTAAAACCCTGACTTTCTCTGCGTAAGCTTCTTTTGAAAGAACATTCTTTTGCTTCAGTAGTTCACTTTCTTCATCTCTTATTATGTCTTCTTGCTTAGTAAAAGTATTTCTGTGCATTCTTCTAACATCCTCAAATTGATCAACTAAACTTTGATATGCTTTAGACTGCGCAAGAATTTTTTTCATGTCAACAACTCCAATACTTGAATTTATATTTTCAACTGCTACTTTTTTAGTTTCATTTTTTTCCTGAGCATTTAAATTCATTCCAAGAAAGATAAAACAAAGTAAAATTACATATTTTTTCATATTGCTCCTTTATTCGTATTTAATATGTTGTACCAAAACTAAATCTAAAAATCTCTTTTTTATCATAATTTTCCTTTAAAATTGCTCTTGTTAAGAAAAATTTAACTGGACCGAAAGGAGAGATCCAGGTTAATCCAACACCTGCAGAGGCTCTCAAAATATTTTCATCCTTAATGAAGCTGCTTGAGGAATTCGTGTTGTAAATACTACCAATATCTATAAAAGCTAAACCACTTAATCCTAGATCATCTGGCAAACCTAGAGGAAAGTTTAATTCATTTCTTGCAAGATAATATATTTCTCCACCTAGAGCATCACCAGTAGACGTATCCCTTGGGCCTATGCCTAGATTTTTAAACCCTCTTAGTCGATCTCCGTTCAGAAAAAATCTATCATTAATCTTTACATTCTTAATAGAAGCAATGAAACCACCCTCAATAAAAGTTCCTAAATATAATCCCCCACTATCAGATATTCTATGGAAATTAGCTATTTTTAATTCACTAGAAAAATGTTCAGAATCACCTATTAGTCCATGAAAGTCTAAATCTAATCTAATCCTGTATCCATCAGTAGGGTTTAGCCTATCATTTAGTTTATCATACTGAAAAGCTTGACCGATTATTGAACTAACTCTTTTACCTTCCTGTTCTCTAATAAAAAGAGAGGTTGAATTATCAATATCATGAATTTTATCTCTTTTCAAAGTGTAACTGGAAATATGCCTAAAATCATCAAACAACTCGTAACCTGCTCTTAATTTAAATCCTATAATATTGTTTTTATAACCACTATACGTTTTATTATTTCTTCTTATATTAAAAAGATCTATCCCAGCTGCAACATCAGAATCTAAAAAATAGGGATCTGTATAACTAAGGTCAATACTTGACCTTCGGGTCGAAAGACCAAGATCTAATGCCAACTCTTTAGCTTGACCAAAAACATTAGATTCTTTTATACCTATATTTCCGAGAGCACCATCTAAAGAAGAAAATCCTGCACCGACAGAAAATTCCCCAGTTGAGCGTTCTGTAACTTCAACATCAACTGTAGACTTGTTAGTTCCTGACAACTCATCAACTTTAAATTCCACATTTTCAAAAAGACCTGTTGATCTCACGTTTTTTTCACTCTGTCGTAGTTTTAATGAGTTATAGGGATCACCTTCTACTAGTTCCATTTCTCGTCTAATTACTTTATCTTCAGTTTTAATATTACCTTTGATATTTATTCGATCCACGTAAATCTTTGAACCCTGGTTGATAGAGAAGATTATATTAACTTTACTTGTTTTTTTTAACTTTCTGATCTTAGGTATCACTTCTACAAAAGCATAACCTAATTCTGATGTTTTTTCATTTATGTTTTTGATTGTTCTATCTATTTTATCGGTGTTATACCAATCACCCGATGCAATTTCCAATAATGAGGATAGCTTTTTATTAGATAACTTTCTAATTGAAGAATCAACTTTGACATTGTTAATTTTATATCTATTTCCTTCTGATAAATTAAAATTTACAATAAAATCTTTTTTATTTTTCACCAAGCTTGAGTTTACAGAAATTACATTAAAGTCTATATATCCATTTTTAAAGTAATATTCTTTTAACAAGTCCTTGTCATAATTAACTCTATCTCTGTCAAACCGATCATTTGAACCCCAAAACTCATACCACCTATATTCTGAAGAAGAAACTACATCTCTTAATGTTGAATCTGAGAAAACATTGTTATTTAAAAAATTAATTTTTTTTATTGTCGCTTCTTTTCCCTCGTAAACCTCATAAACTAAATTCACCCTATTTTGGTCAAGTTTAATATATTTTGGTTCCACAAAGGTTGAAAAATAACCAGATCTTTTATAAATAGTTTGAATTTTCTTTACATCATTTTTTATTAAATCTGCTGAAAAAACATTTTTAGACCTAGATTCAAGCTCAGCCAAGATTATGTCATCTGAAATTTCTGTATTACCTTCAACAGATATTTGATCGATCAAAGGGTTTTCTTTAACATTAATAAAAACTATATTATCGTTTTTATATATATTTACGTTTTCGTAATAACCTGTTTTATAAAGATTCTTAATAGCTATACTAAGATCTTTGGGTTTTGTTTTATTAGAATCAATAAGTGAATCCCTAATTATAACAGACGAATCTAGTCGATTATTCCCCTGAACAATTATTTGAGTATTTTTTGGAATAACAATCGGCTTATTTTCAATTAATTTCTCACCTTTATTATAGTATTCATTGTTGTAGCTAGATGAGGGACTTGCAGGGGAGTTATCTTGTGAATAGGCTTTATTTATTAAAAAGAGGAAAACTAAAAAAGGATAAAAAAAAAAAAGTTTGTAAATACTCACCATTACCTACTTAAAAAATCTAAGAATGTCATTGTATGTGGCAAAAATCATCAGTGAAATAAGTATGAAAAAACCAAATGTATGAGCAATTTCGAGGTATTTTCTTTTTAAAGGTCCTCCATTAATGAATTCAATAAAATTCAACAATAGGTGGCCACCATCTAACATAGGAATTGGAAATAAATTGATTAAACCAAGATTTAGAGAAATTATCATCATAAACCATAGAGTACTATGTAAACCTTTACTCCAAAAATCTCCAGATAATTCTGCTATTCGGATTGGACCCCCAAGTTCATCTGTACCCCTATTACCAGTGATAATTTCGTATACACCAACGAGGGTTAGTTTAGTAAAATTATATATTTGTAATAATGATTGATTAATTGAGTCAAATAAGTTTAACTTTTTATTCTCTATTTTTCCTCTTATTCCAATTATATTATTAATTACTTTTACATTCACTTCGGAGACTTTTCCATCTCTGCTAAATAATAAATTTATTGACTGATTATTTTTTTTCTCAATGAGCATCTTTATCTGAGAAAATTTTTCTATTTTATTTCCATCAATTTCAATAATAAGATCACCTTCCTTTAATCCTGAATTGTAAGCAGGCATGTCTTTTTCAACATAACTTATTTCAGGCTTATCAATTGAAATGCCATAAAAAATATTTATAAAAATTAACAATACGAAAGAAAAAATAAAGTTTGCCGCAGGACCTGCAACAAGAATCATTGATCTTTGATATATTGTTTTTTCGTGGAATGATTGCCCAGGAATAATTTCACTAGAATCATTTTTTTTTGTACTCGCTTCATCCAAATCTCCGTGCATTTTGACATAGCCACCAAGAGGAATTAAAGAAAATTTCCATCTAGTTTTGTTTTTGTCAGTAAATCCAAATAATTCTTTTCCGAAACCAATTGAAAAAACTTCAACTTTGACTCCATTTTTTCGAGCAATCAGATAGTGACCGAGTTCATGCACGAAAACTAGTATTGTTAAAATTATAATAAATGGAATTAAATTGTTTAAAATTATATCTATCATTGCAGTCTTTTAGTAAGATCCTGACTTTATAATACTATTTGCTAAATCTCTAGAATCTTTATCTACTTCAATTACGTCTTTTATACTATTGATACTAGATATAGAAGAATTATTCAAAGTTTTTTCTACAACACCTGCTATTGAAAGAAATTTAATTTTCTTTTCCAAAAATCTTTGAACAGCAACCTCATTAGCTGCATTAAGAATAGTTGGAGCACTTTTTCCAATTTCTAGAGAATTATAGGCAAGTTGCAAACATGGATATTTGTTTAAATCAGGTTCAAAAAAAGTAAGTTTTTTTATCTCAGATAAATTTAGTCTTTGAACATCTGTTTTTATTCTTTCGGGATATGCCAATGTAAATGATATTGGCGTTCTCATGTCAGGGGTTCCCATTTGCGCTAACATTGAACCATCCATATATTCAACACAAGAATGGATAATAGATTCAGGATGAATTACCACATCTATATTTTTTTGGTGAATACCAAAAAGATAACAGGCTTCAATTAATTCTAACCCTTTATTCATCATAGTTGCTGAATCAATAGAAATTTTTTTCCCCATTGACCAATTTGGATGCTTAATTGCCTCTCTCGGAGTAACATTTTTAAGTTCACCTATTTTTGTTTTCAAAAAAGGTCCCCCAGAGGCAGTTAATATAAGTCTTGAAATTTTCGATTTATTTTTTGAATCTAACACTTGATAAATAGCGTTATGTTCAGAATCAACTGGTAAAATTTTAGCATTGTTAATTTTGGCAAGTGAGATGACTAAGGATCCAGAACAAACTAAACTCTCTTTATTTGCTAGTGCAATTGATAAGCCTTTCTTTAAAGCAGAGACAACAGGAAGCAATCCAGCAGAACCAGTGATCGCAGCCATGACTAGATCCGTATTAAAATCAAGTATTTCCTCGTAGGAATTTAAACCATTTAGTACCTTTAAATTTTTATTTGAATTTAAATCAATAAATTTTTTATACGAAGCATTATCATTTATGGAAACAATTTTTGGTTTGAAAAATTTAGCTTGCTCAAGAAGTCTTAAATAATTTTTATTTGCTGTAAGAGCTATAACTTCGTATTTATCTGGATTTTGTTTAATTATATCAAGGGTTGATTGTCCTATTGAACCAGTTGAGCCAAAAATTGTAATTTTTTTTTTCATATATTAATTATACTATAAAAAAGAAATTATAATCTAATAACTTTATTATTGAAACAAATATGATTAGTGCGAAAATACTATCCAATCTGTCTAATAATCCACCATGACCCGGAATTAAATTGCTACTATCCTTTACGAAACAATATCTTTTAAATCCTGACTCTATTAAATCACCAAATTGAGAGACTATAGCAAATATAAATGAGAGGAAAATTATATTTGAAATATTAGAATTTTTAAAAAAAATTATCGTACAAAAGAAAATTGGAACGATGATACCTCCGATAAAACCTGCCACTGTTTTATTGGGGCTTATGTTTGGCATAATTTTTGGCCCACCAATTACAGAACCAAAAAAATATGCAGAAATATCGACAACCATTGGAAAAAAAACAATAAAAAAAATAAAACTTGTAAATTCACTGCTTTGACTCATTTCATTTAAAAAAATAAATGCAAAAGTCACGTATAACAAACAAATCATTTTTACAACTGAAATATCTAATAGGTTCAATAGACAAACAAAAATAAGAATAAAACAAAATATCTGAAGACCTAGGAGTGGAAAATTTAGTAGAAAAACAAAAAAATTAATTAAACAAATTAAAATTAAGTCATATTTATTAACTTGAAATTTAGATAATAAAAAATTACTAGAATCAACTTTTTTGTTAATAAAACGTTTAAATTCCAGCATTCTTAAAATCTCCCAACTTGTTAAAAATAATAGCAATTGAGAAAAAATTAAAAAAACAAAATTATTAGAATTTACCACTACAAAAAAAATTATTAACATTACAAAAGATGATAATATTCTTATTAATAAAGAGTTTTTCTTAATCACCACCAAACCTCCTTTTCCTGTTAATATAATTTTTTAGTGCCAAAACATATTTTTGGGTATTGAACTCCGGCCATAAAGTTTTAGTGAAATAAAGTTCTGAATATGCAACTTGCCAAAGCAAAAAATTAGAAAGCCTCATTTCACCAGATGTTCTTATAACAAAATCCGGATCAGGAATATCTTTAGTCATAAGACTCCTGGTAATATCTAATTCAGTCAATAAATTTATATTTTTGTTTATTTTTTTAATGGAATTTACTATTTCACTCCTGGAACCATAACTTAATGCCAAGGTAAAATGAAGTTTGTTAAAAGATCTAGTGTTAACTTGCAGACTTTTAAGCTTTGATTTAATTTTATGGTTGAATTTATCAATTTCTCCGATAAATGAAAATTTGATTTTTTTTCTTATAAAATGCTCTTCCTCGGAGTCTAGATAAAAACTTAGTAAAGTTTGTAAATTTAATATTTCATCTTTGCTACGACTCCAGTTTTCCGTTGAAAAACTAAAAAAAGTTAAATACTTAATATTAAATTCAAGAGACTTTTTTACAATTTTTTTTACAATTTCTGAGCCCTTTTTATGACCATCAATAATTTTAAGTTTTTTCTTCTTTGCCCATCTTCTATTACCATCCATAATAAAAGCAACATGATTGGGTAATTGCTTTTTTAAATTTGAATCAAAGCACATTAAACTTTCAAAATATCCTTTTCCTTATCTTGAAAAATATTTTCAATTTTTTCTACATATTTGTCAGTAAGTTTTTGAATTTTTTCTGAAAATTGAAAACTGTCATCTTTTGAAATTGATTTTTCTTTTTCTTCGTCTTTTATTTTGTCCATTGCATCTCTTCTTATATTTCTAACTGTAATTTTTGCTTCCTCAGAATATTTTGATGCAACTTTAACAATTTCAATTCTTCTTTCTTGTGAAAGTTCGGGTATAGGAACTCTTATATTATTACCCTCAATCATAGGGTTTAAACCTAATTCTGAATTTCTTATAGCTTTCTCAACAGGTTGAATTAAGCTTTCATCCCATACTTGAACCGTTATAAGTCTAGACTCTGGTACACTTATGTTAGCAACTTGATTTATAGGTACCTTTCCACCGTACGCCTCAACAGAAACTGGTTCTAGCAAAGAAGCTGAAGCTCTTCCTGTTCTTAAACCCAAATATTCTTTTTTAAGATTATTTAAGGTTTTTTCCATTTTTTCTTCGTATGATTTAAATTCTATTGTCATCACTGAATAAGTGTAAAATTACCTTTACCATTAACAATATCTTTTAACGAATTATATTCTTGAATCGAAAAAACAAGAATTGGGATTTTATTTTCTTTTGCAAGTGATATTGACGAAGTATCCATAATTCTTAGATCATTATTAATAACATAATCATAGCTCAGGTTATATAACTTTTTAGCATTTTTATTTTTCTCTGGATCTGAATCATAGATTCCATCTACTTTTGTTGCTTTTAAGAGAATATCACATTTTATATCAGAGGCTCTTAATGCTGCTGCAGTGTCAGTAGTAAAATACGGATTTCCAGTACCAGCAGCAAAAATTACTATCCTATTTTTTTCGATGTGTCTCATTGCCTTTCTTCGTATGTAGGATTCACAGACGTTTTCAATCTTCAAAGCTGATTGAACTCTGGTGTCTATCCCTTTTTGTTCAATAGAGTTTTGAAGAATTAACGAATTCATGACTGTTGCCATCATACCTGTATAATCTGCAGAAGAACGATCCATCCCTTTTGAAGAGGCAGATATGCCTCTAAATATATTACCTCCGCCAACAACTATTGAAACTTTAATTCCCTTTTTAAAAACGTAAATGATTTGATCTGTAATTGCGTTAATTGTGTTTAAATCTATTCCGAAATCTTGATTTCCCATTAATGCTTCACCGGAAAGTTTGAGCATAATGTGTTTATAGCCAAATTTTTTCAAAACAACACTATTCTTGACCTAATTTAAATATAACAAAATTTTTTATTTCAAAATTTTCATTGTGTTCTTTATTAAACTCAGCTATACATTCACTTATTTTCATTTTATTGTCCATTACAAAAGTTTGTTCTAAAAGACAAACCTCTTGATAGAATTTTTTAATTTTGCCATCAACAATCTTTTCAATGATTTCATCGGGTTTGTTAGAAGATTTTAGTTGCTCAATATAAATTGATCTTTCTTTGTCTACAAGGTTCTTATCCAAACTCTCAATATTCACCGATTTTGGGTCTGTGGCAGCGATATGCATGCATATGTTTTTAGAAAAGTCATTTACTTTTTCAGTTTCATGATTTGAGTTAAAAGACAGCAAGGCACCAATTTTACCAGAACTTAGATTAATGGAATTGTGAAGATATTTTTCCAAAGAACCTATTTTTTCATTTATATATTCGAGTTTACGAATAACAATATTTTCCCCCAACTTTGAAATTAAATTCGTGAGATTTTCCTGAACATTTTGATTTGAATCGAGGAATTTGCAATTTAATAAACTTTCAACATTTTCAACTTCATTTTTTAAACCCGTTAGTGCGAGTTCATCACAAAATTTTTGAAAATTTTCATTTCTTGCAACAAAATCTGTTTCAGCGTTGACTTCGATAATAATTCCTTTATTTTCAGCTATTTTTACTGTTATGAGACCATCTGAGGCTGATCTTGCTGATTTTTTTTGAGCAGTGTTAATTCCTTGCTTTCTTAACCATTCAATTGCCTTTTCAACATTTCCATCTGATTCGCTCAATGCCTTTTTACAATCCATCATTCCAGCACCAGACTTTTCTCTTAACTCTTTAATGATTGCAGGTGTAACGTTCATTTTATCAACTAACTTTAAGATTCAAGCTTTTGTTGCTCGTTTCCATTTTTTACATTGTTAATTGTATCTGCGACTGCACTACAATAATACTCTATAGATCTAATTGCATCGTCATTTCCTGGAATTGGA
>CABZMK010000015.1 GCA_902526865.1 uncultured Alphaproteobacteria bacterium | reverse complement strand
AAAAATTGATTCTTCTTATAGAAAGAAAAAAAGAAGTTTCTTGGACTATCTTCCACTTAAATTGAAGTTTAGACAATCTAAAATTGTTATCTCAATCTTGCTCCCAATTTTTGTTGGAATATTTGTTGGACTTTTATCAGCATTTATGGGAGTTGGGGGTGGATTTGTTATGGTTCCTGCAATGATATATATCTTTGGAATGGGAACTGTTGTGGCAATTGGCACATCATTATTTCAAATTGTTTTTGTTACACTTAATGTTTCAATTCTTCATGCTACTTTTAACTATTCAGTAGACTTAATATTAGCAATTTTTTTACTTATTGGTGGTGTAATTGGAGCTCAATATGGATCAAAATTTACATCTAGATTTAAAGGAGAACAAATTAGAATCTTACTTGCCTTAATAGTATTAATTGTTTGTATTATGATGGGTATAGAGTTAGTAAGTGAACCAACTGCAAATTCCAGGATCATATTACAAAATGTTTAGAAGAGTATTAATTAAAATCATATTTTTATTTTTTGCGATTTCGTTTTTTAAAGAATCTAGTTCCGAGTCATTAATCTTTGATTTATCAGATAGATTTATTGAAATTTCAAAAGATAAAGTTAAGTCTGATTTCACAATTTTTGGATTCACAGATTCTGAAAGTTCATTAGTTCTAAAAATTAGAGGCCCAAATCAGAAAGTTATTTTACAAAATAAGAAAAAGATTTTTGGAATGTGGTCATGGAATAAAACTGGAGAATTTGTTTACCCTGGTCTATTTCATTACTACACAAACAAAAATGATGATGAAATCGATTTTGAAGTAAAAAAAGATTTATTTGATAATGTTAAACTTGTTGGAGAAGACAACGACAACTTAAAAAGAGATCTAATAAAAAAAAAAATGTCACTTGGTTTGTTTTTAATTAAAAATAATTCATTTGAGGTAGTTAATAAAAAATTACCTAACTTTTTTAAAATCCCAGTTAAGCTCCCTAAAAATGCTCCAGAGGGTGATTACACAGTATCATTAAATATAATTGATAGTATAAATAATTTTGAAAGTAAAAAAGTCAAAATACAAGTCTACAAACCCGGTTTAAGTTCATTTATTTTTAAATTTGCTCATAATTTCTCATTTATGTATGGACTTTTTTCTGCTATAATTGCTGTTAGTTTAGGTCTATCAGCAGGTTTAATATTTAGAAAATACTTATGACAGAAAAAGAACTAACATTTCTTGTCGTCCTTGATGATTCAAAGGAAATATTCAACGCGCTAAGGTATGCAGCTCAAAGATCAGCTAGAACAAATGGCAGAGTAGCACTTTTATATACTTTTGAAACACTTGAGTTTAGTCATTGGAAAGCGGTTGAAGACATCGCTGAAAGAGAGTCAAGAGAGGAAGCTGAATCCAAAATTAAAGAATATGAAAATTATGTTCTAACTTTTTCTAATAAAAAACCAAAGAAATTCATAATGAAGGGTGACAGACTAGAATGTATAATAGAATTTCTCAGTGCAAATAAATTTATTTCAAATTTTGTTTTGGCGGCTTCAACCAATAGATCAAGCGGAGACCCTTTGATAAGTGCTTTTACTATCAAACAAAGTGATAAAATAAAAGTTCCTATAACAATTATTCCTCCACTTTTAACGGAAGAAGAAATTGACAAGTTATCATGATTTCATTATTTTAATGATATGTTTATACAGACTGAAGAAACTCCAAATCCAGCTACTTTAAAATTTATTCCTGGAATGATATTACTAGAGAAAGGAACTCTAGAGTTCAAATCTGCAGAAGAGGCCACAACCAACTCTCTTGCAAGCAAGTTATTTACTGATGTAAATGTAAAAGGTGTTTTTATTGGAAAAGATTTTTTGACTGTGACCAAATCTGAATCAGTAGAATGGGAAATTTTAAAACCTACTTTATTGTCATCAATTTTAGACTATTTTTCTTCTGGTGGGAAAATTGAAAATTCTGAATTGGAAACTAAACCTCAAGAAGAAAAAATAAAATATACAAAAGCAGATCAAGAAATTGTTAATAAAATAAATGAATTACTTGAAGAAAGAATTAAACCTGCTGTTGCTCAAGACGGAGGTGATATAAACTTTGTTAAACTCCAAAAAGGGATCGTTTTTCTTGAACTTAGGGGTGCTTGCTCTGGATGCCCTAGCTCAACAATAACATTAAAATCTGGAATCGAAAATATGCTGAAATATTATATTCCCGAGATTCAGTCAGTTGAAGCTATAAATCAATAATGGAAAAAAGTAAGGCAATTAATAGAAACCTGGTGATTCTCATGGTTTCCTTCATCTTTATTAATTTGGCTATTGGATTTTATAGAAGTTTTTCAACTATAAAAAATATTGGAAACACCTCAATCAGCTTCACAGTTCAAGATAAATCGATGTTAGACTATATGAATAATGAATCAAAAGTTGATTTTATTGGTAAAGCAAATGAAATGATTGATATTTTTGAGAAATATAATTTTTCTGTTGAGTCTTTCCTAAATGACCAATCATCAAATTTAATTATTTTTTCTAGCTGGCCTAATGACTTTTTAAACATAAAGTCAGTTAATAAAAGAAAGAAATTATTTATAAATACATTGTTACCAATAATTTTTGTAGAAAATAGAAAAATACTAGAGGAAAGAAAAAGTATTCTTGATTGGTGGAATCAATCAGGAGGCGATGTTGCATCCAGAGAATTTTGGCCCAATTGGCTATTTGAACTTAGTGAAAAATATGACTATACAGAATCGAGTATTGGAAGTTTATTAATACGGGTTGATATAGTTCCTCTTTCTTTGGTTCTATCTCAAGCCGCTATTGAAAGTGGATGGGGAAGCTCGCGTTATTTGAATGAGGGAAATGCAATTTTTGGACAATATACATTTGACAGTAAAAAAGGTATTAAACCAAGAGATAGGGAAATTGGAAAGAAATTTTTTGTTAAGAAATTTCCTACACTTTCAGAATCAGTAAGATCATATTTAAAAAACATCAATACTCATCTTGCATATGAGGATTTTAGACAAGAAAGACGAAAATTAAGAATGAATGGTGAAAGCTTGTCAGGAAATGTACTAGCAAATTTTTTAAAAAGTTATTCGGAGAGAAGCCAAGATTATGTTGATGATTTAAAGCTTCTAATAGAAACAAATAATTTTATGAAGTTTGATAAAACTAATGGACTTTTAAACTAATTTACTCTTTTAATCATTTTTCCATACCAAAGAATTTCTCCTTTCTGATCAATATAAGTACAATTTATCCTATACCTTACTCCATTTTTCAATTTTGAAAGATATAAGGTAACCTTCTCTCCTCTATCTTTCTTTATCATTGCTGCCGAGTTATTTACAAAACAATTAATTAATTCCGAGGGAAATTTTGTAAGAAAACTAAAATCTAATTCATCTGTATTAACAATTGAGTCATCAAAAGAACTATCAAATATTTCTAAAGGCTTCGTTTGAATAATCATTTTAAATCTTTTTAAGCTTCCAAATTCATCATTTAATGCATATCTTGGGAGTCTGTATTTGTTCTGATCTGTGTGAATAGGAGCTGAATGTTGAGAAAAAGCAATCTCATAATTTAATATTCTTATTACGTCTTCTATGCTTTTGCTACTTTCTCCAAATGGATAAGAGAAAATTTTAGGTTGTTTGCCAATTTTTTTTTCGATTTCAATTTGATTTTGTTCGACTTCTTTTTTTAGTGTTTGTATATCCATTCCCAAAAGACTTTCATGGCTTTTAGAATGATTAAGAATAAGGCCATTACTGTTAGAAACTTCTTTGAGCATTGACCAACTCATAAATTCCGACTTTTCTGCACTTGATACATAATCTGAAGAAACAAAAATACCAAAAGGAAGTTTATTTTTTTTAAGAATCGGAAAACCATTTTGAAAAAATGACCTGTAAGCATCATCAATAGTAATGAATACAGTTTTATTGGTAAGACTGACTTCTTTTTTTAGATACTTTGACAGCTCTGTAATTGGAAGAACATTAATATTTTCATCAACTAAATATTTAATATGTTTTTCAAATAGTTCCTGAGAAATACTAGTGCTGGGGTACCTATCATCACCGATTCTATGATACATAAGTACTGTAATATTTGCTTCTTCTGCATTAGCCCTTATTGCTACAAAAAAAAGGAAAATAAAAAAAGCCTTTTTAATAAGTGACTCAAATGTCATTAACTATAGGGAAGTTTTTGGAGTTATAGAGTTGATAATGCCACCATTCATTTCGAAAGAAATCCCAACCTGCATCAGTCATAATACCCAAGAGCATCAATCTATTTTTATAGGCCTCTTTAGTTATATCTAAACAACCATGATATGAAAGTCTTGAAAATTCGTCAAACCCAGTGCCCATGTCAAGTTCTAAATTATTAGAATTTACTAGTGTTATGTCAATTGCGACACCTCTTGAATGAGGAGAACCTTTATCAGGAGGTGCAATAAAATTTGGATCAGGCAGACATTCCCACAACTTTTTTTGGACATAAACAGGTCTGTATGCGTCAAATATTTTAATTTTAAGGTTTTGTTTTTTTGCTATCTGAACTGCTAAATCTAAATGCTCATAAGCAACTTTATGAATATAGCATTCATTTGACAAAAACACTTTTTCTTTAGTAAAGTTTTTTGAAGTTGAGTATCTCAGATCAATTAAAACTTCTAATTTTTTTTTGTTTACTTTGACTAGATTTTGATTCATTTTTAGATAAAGGAATATGTTATCATTATCAATTTTTAGTTCAAGTCAAAGAATTTCTGTAGCACTTTATGAAGGAAAGTTACTAAAAAAGTTTTTTGAAAAAATAATTAACAGCAAACAGAATGATTCTATTTTTTTACTAATTAATAAAGTTCTAAATAAAAAAATGAATATTAGTAATATTTTTTTTTCAGTAGGACCCGGAAGTTTCACTGCTCTTCGAGCTCTCAAAGCTATTGCTCAGGCAATTGCATTTTCTTATAAAGCTAAAATAATTAATGTAACTGAATTTGAAATTTATTTGTCTAGTCTCGAAAATTACGAAGATAACATTTTAGTTTTCTATGAGAATTTGAATAATAATTTTTTTTATCAGTTATTTAAAAAAAAAAATAAAGTACACATCCCAGATTCTAATTTTTTAGCTGGAGATTTAGACAAACTAAAAAAATTTGTAAATGAAGAGAATAAAAAGCATAAAGATTTTATTTTAGTTTCCAATTCAAATAAATTTTTTTCAAATTTAAATGGGGAGGGGAAAAATAAAAAAAAAGTTTTTAAACCTTGCGCTAAAAAAATTGCAAATGCAGTCTTTTCTGGCTATGGTCAAAATAACAAAAGCTTGATTTATCACCATACATATTATGAATAATTTTTATATTTTACCTTTGAATGAAAATCATTCAAAAGAAATTTTTACGTTACAAGAAAAAAATTTAAGAGATTTCGGAACCAATATTTGGAGAACAGAAGAATTAGAAAATTCTATAAAAAATTGTGTTTTCGAGGGATATATATTTTCTTCAAATAAAAAAATAAACGGATTTTGTTTTTTTAAAAAAATAGACGATTTTATAGAAATTTATTCTATCTTCGTTGTTCCTAAATACAGAAATAAAGGTGTGGCAAAAAATTTTCTAGATTGCTGCTTAAAATATTGCAAAAAAAATAAATTAAAAAAAATTATTTTAGATGTTAATGAGACAAATTTAAATGCAATAAAATTTTATAAAAAACACAATTTTATTTTTAGTGGGAGAAGAAAAAATTATTACAGAAATGAAAATTCTTTCAATGATTCTTTTACAATGCAAAGAATCATTTAATTTTTTATTAATTCTATCTCAAAGATCTCATTATCTTTTTCAACAACTTTCAGTTTGAAACTTTTTTTTAAACTATTTGATAAGAGTTCTAAGTCTCTTCTGCCTTTAAGGATAATAATTTTTTTATTATAAGTGTTAAGTTTTATAAATTCTTTTGTTTTTAAAAATGTCATTGGGCATTTAAAATTAGTAACATCCAAAACTTTTTTTTTCATTTAACCCCTTAACATGTTATATTCACTGTGAGATGATTAACTATTAACAGTTTATGTAAAATAAATAAAATTTTATAAAACTGCAAGAATAGGTTGAAAAATTGGAAACACTGCTAGATAAATGCAAAAAACTTGGTCTTAAGTTAACTGAGCAAAGGAAAGTGATAGTCAAAGTTCTATCAGATTCTTTAGACCATCCAGATGTTGAGTCTGTGCATAAACGATCAGCTAAAATTGACAAAAGAATTGGTATTGCTACGGTATATAGAACCATTAAGCTATTTGAAGATAATAATTTGCTTGAAAAGCATCAGTTTAAGGGATATAGCTCAAGGTACGAAACTGTAAGAGAGAATCATCATCATTTAATTGATATTAAAAGTGGCAAAGTAAAGGAATTTAGAAATACGTTAGTTGACGCGATGCAGAAGCAAGTGGCAAAAGAGATGGGTTATACATTAATAGATTATAGGTTAGAGTTATATGCAGTTCCTGTTAAAAATAGATCAAAAAAATAAAGCAAACCATAATAATTTTTCAACAGTCGAAAAATTAAGAGAATTTTTAAACAAAGTCAGACTGGTTGCCAAAAACTTTATCTATGTAAAGAATTGGTCAATCAAAAAAATAGAAGCTAATTCATGTATTAATACATCATCAGAAGAAATTTTAAATTCAAGATTTCTAGACATTGATTTAGGTCGATTTAACTTGAAAATTATCAATGATTCCCACCCATTAATTATTCAAGTAAAAGAGTTGAGACAAAAAAGTTTTTTTAAAAATTCTAAAACAAAACAATCCGATTCTGATGAATATGATAAATTTTGTGATCATTTGGTGGTTATTGATAAATCAGTGTCAGATGATTTTGTTGTTGGTACTTACAGACTTTTACTAAAACCAAGATTACTAGCGAAACAAAGGTTCTATAGTGAGTCTGAATTTGATATTTCAAACTTAATAGCAAGTAACAATACTACATTATTAGAGGCCGGAAGGTCGTGCGTTCATGAACATTATAGAGATGGAAGAATAATTAGGTTATTATGGAGGGGACTTGCAACATACATAATTAACAATCGAGTAGATCTAATTTTTGGTTGTGCGAGCTTTCCGTCTTCTAATTATAAATTATTTATAAAACAACTTTCTTATCTGTATCATTATCATAAAACACCAAAATCTTTGAGTACTAGACCAGTCAAAAAACTCAGAGCTAACTTTAATATCATGAATAAAAATAAAATTGATATCGAGAAAGAATTTAGAAATTTACCTCCCCTCATAAAAGCTTACATTAGAGTTGGAGCATGGATAGGTTCTGGAGCTATAGTTGATTCAGAATTTGATACAACTGACGTTCTCATCGTATTGAATTCCAAAAAAATATTGAAAAAATATGCTCAACTATCTTTTGAGAAAATTCATTAATGTTGTATTCACCAATACTTTCTTTTTTAAAGCTCATGATCTTAGTTCCATGGATAATAACAATATCATTTTGCCAATTCATAGTATTTTGCTTCGCGAAGCGTTTTTTTTTTGTTTTCTATAATTTTTTATTTTTTGGTATAAGAAAAATATTTGGAATAAAATTAAAGGTATCAGGTGAACAAGAGACAAAAAGAGTAATGTTTATTTCAAATCATATCTCTTATTTGGATATTATTATTTTAGGTTCTTTAGTTAACGCGGTCTTCGTAGCAAAGTCAGATATTAGAAATTGGCCGATTATCAATAAACTTTGTATGCTAGGTAAAACAATCTTTATTGAAAGAGAAAATCCAAGATCTGTAAAGAAACAAGCTGTTTTGATAAAAAAAAATATGGAGAATGGTCTCAATGTTATTTTATTTCCTGAAGGTACTTCTAGTGATGGCTCGAAAGTGTTAAGTTTTAAAAGTTCTCTTTTTGAAGTAGTTGATCATAAAGAATTAAGGAATTACAAGTTACAACCAATTTCAATTTCTTACAACAAGCTTGACGGCCTTCCTTTGGTTAAAACTCATAGACCTTTTTTAGCTTGGTTTGGTGCAATGAATCTGGCACCACACGTCTGGCAGTTTCTTGGACTTGGAACAAGTGAGGTCAATATAAATTTTCACAAATCAGAGAAATTTTCAGTTTTTTTAAATAGAAAAGAAGCTTGCAAGTATTGTTTCGAAAGGATTTCAAAACAAGTTAAAAATGACTACCAGCTATTAGAGGTTGACAATCAAATAAAATTAAATGAATTTAAATTCTTGTAAAAAGCTGAAAATTATTTAATTAATTAATACATGAATCAATCGTTTTTTATTAAAACATATGGATGTCAGATGAATGAATATGACTCCGAAAAACTCAATGATTTATTAGAGTACAATGGGTATAAAGCCTCAAAAAATTTTGAAGAGTCTGATATTGCGATCCTTAACACTTGTCATATTAGAAAAAAAGCGTCAGAGAAGTTGTATTCAGATTTGGGGAGGCTTTCGAAATTTAAAGAAAATAAAAAAAAGCTTGGAAAAAGAATGCAAATTATTGTTACTGGTTGTGTAGCTCAGGCTGAAGGTGATGAAATCCTAAAAAGAAACAAAAGCGTAGACTACATCTTTGGTCCGCAAAGTTTTCACAAGCTTCCTAAGATCCTCAAAAAATCAAATAGTGATAAAGTTTACAATGATTTTTTATGTGAGAATAAATTCTCTTCACTTATTCCATCAAAAAGTAAAGAAGTCAGCAAATTAATCACAATTCAAGAGGGATGTGACAAATTCTGTTCATTCTGTGTAGTTCCTTACACTAGAGGAGCAGAGTTTTCGAGATCTGTTGAAAACATATATGCGGAGACAATTGCTTTGGTAAAAAATGGTGCAAAAGAACTTACACTTCTTGGGCAAAACGTAAGTTCATACGAGTCTAATGTGATAAAAGATGGAATAAGAAAAAAAATTAGACTTGGTGATTTATGTCAAATTTTGTCTCATATCCAAGGCTTAGAAAGGATAAGATACCTTACCTCTCACCCCATTGATATTGATGATAATCTGTTAGATCAACACAAAAAAAACCCAAAATTAATGCCTTTCTTACATTTACCAATTCAGTCCGGCTCTGATAGAATTCTGAAAAAAATGAATAGAAAGCACAGTAAAACTTTTTATCTGAGTTTGATTGAAAAAATAAAAAAGATTAAAAAAAACATGGCTTTTTCCTCCGATTTTATTGTTGGTTATCCCGGGGAAACAGATAATGACTTTCAAGAATCCTTGGAAGTAATTGAAAAGGTGAGATTTGCAAGTTCATATTCATTTAAATATTCGCCAAGACCAGGAACACCCTCCTCTTTAAAAGATAGTTTAATTGATTGTGATGTAGTTGATAGGAGACTTAAAGAAATGCAAAGTATTTTAAATAAACATCAAACCGAATTTAATTTATCTTTTATAGATAAAACAGTCGATGTTCTTTTTTCTGGCAAAGGGAAAAAACCTAATCAATATGTAGGCAGAACGCCTCATTTACAGCCTGTTCACGTTCTTTCCTCTGAGAATTTAGTGGGTAAACTTTTGAGCGTCAAACTAGAAGATCTTACATCTTACTCGTTTCACGGAAGGTTATCTGCATAGAGAAACAATTGAAAAAAAAATTAAACAAAAACTTAAATATTTTTTCTAAGACAATATCTTTCAGCGATAATTCTGTTTTACCTATTGTATTTGGTGAACATGATAAATTCCTGAAAATCATTGAGAGTAAATTGTTCGTATCAATTTTTCCCAGAGGAAATTTTCTCAAAATAAGTGGTGAGGTAAACAAAGTAAAAATAACATGTAGCTTACTTCAAACATTATTTGAAAATGTTAAAAAGAATCATTTTTTGGACGAAGGAGAGGTATATGGAATGATAAATTTATTCCAGGATACTAAAAGTGGATCACTAGATGGTAAGGAGAATATCGAGTCGTTAAATTTTACGGCTGGAAAAAAATTAATAAAGCCAAGGTCCAAAAGGCAAGTTGAATATTTTAATTTAGTAAGGAAGAAAGACCTGGTTTTTTGTTGTGGACCAGCTGGAACTGGTAAAACATATTTAGCTGTTGCTTTAGCAGTCTCTATGCTAAAATCTGGACAAATCGAGAAAATAATTTTATCTAGACCTGCTGTTGAGGCTGGAGAAAGACTTGGATTCCTTCCTGGAGACTTGAAAGAAAAAATTGATCCATACTTAAGACCACTTTATGACGCTTTAAATGATATGTTATCTTTTTCAGAGGTTTTAAAAAAAATAGAAAATGGAATGATTGAAATTGCACCTTTGGCTTTTATGAGAGGTAGAACTTTGTCAAACTCTTTTATCATTCTGGATGAATCCCAAAATACAACTGCAATACAAATGAAAATGTTTCTTACAAGGCTAGGTGAAAATTCAAGAATGATTGTTAATGGCGATTTGTCTCAAGTTGATCTGCCCTCAGGAACTAAATCTGGCCTACGTGAGTCAATAAATATTTTAAAAGATATAAAGGATATAGGTTTTATAGAGTTTGAAGAAAGCGATGTAGTAAGAAATCCATTAGTTTCAAAAATTGTATCTAAATATAATGAGTTTGAAAAAATCCAAAGGATTGGAGAGAAATATAAAAAAAAGTAACCAAAAAATTATTGAAATTCAGTTTAATTGTGAAAGGAGTTTTAAAACAAAAAAAATTAAAAATTTTGTTAAAAAATCTGTTGATCAAACCCTTGAAATACTTGAATATAAAAAAAGGAAAACGTACGTATCAGTTTTCTTAACAAATAATGAAGAGATAAAAAAAATTAATTCAAAATACAGGAAAATTAATAAACCTACCAACGTTTTATCGTTCCCTCAAAATGAAAAAAGAATGATCAACAACTTAGAAAATTATTTAGTTTTAGGTGATATCGTTATTTCACTTGAAAAAATTCTTTCAGAGGCAAATGATCAAAAAAAAAAGTTTTTTGATCATCTTCTTCATATGATTGTTCACAGTGCTTTGCATCTATACGGATTCGATCATTCAAATACGAAAGAGTCCATCGAAATGGAAGCTAAAGAAAAAGATATTATGAAAAAAATACTTTATGAGTCATGATAAAGAAAATTTACGGTAGCATCATTTCATTGTTTCGATCAAATCAGAAAGAGGAGCTTAAAAACGTAATCGAAGACTTGATTGACGAAAATAAAAAAAGTACTGAAAGAATTGATGACGGAACAAAAAACATTTTTAAAAATGTAATTAATCTTAGTGATAAGTGTATAGAAGACGTAATGATTCCAAGAGCTGATATAGATGCAGTTTCTTCGGATATTAAAATTGATAAACTAATAACTTTTATTAATAAAAATAAACATTCAAGAATACCTGTTTTTCAAGATAATTTGGATAAGATAATTGGAATGATTCATATTAGGGATTTATTTGAAAAAGTAAATAACAAAAAAAAGAAGGAAAACTCTAGTATTTCGAAGACAATTACAAGGAAGATTCTATTTTCATCTCCTTCAATGAAGATTCTTGATCTTTTACTTAAAATGAGATCAGAGCAAATTCACATGTCTATAGTCGTTGACGAATTTGGTGGTACTAACGGACTTGTTACAATTGAGGATCTTGTTGAGGAAATAGTTGGTGAAATAAAAGACGAACATGATTTTGAAGAAATTGAAGAGATAAAGAAAATTTCAAAAAAAACATACGACGTTTCAGCTAGATTGCCCGTTGAAGATCTGGAGAAAAAGATTGGTGGTTATTTTACTGATGAAGAAAAAGAAGATATTGATACAGTAGGAGGTTTGGTTTTTAACTTATTAGGTAAGATTCCAAGTAGAGGGGAAGTTATTAACCACAAAAGTGGTTTGGAATTTACAATAAGAGACGCAGATACTAGAAAAATCAAACGAATCCTTGTTAATGTTAAATAAACCTCCTAACTATTTCACATTTTTCATTGGTGGTTTATTACATGGTTTTTCTTTCTTTTCTTCAATCTTAATTCCTCTCTCGATCCTTGGACACTATTTGTTAATAAAAGGATTATTTTGCAAAGATCGTAACTTTAATCCAATGCTTTCTGGTTGGTTGTTTGGGGTAGGTTTTTTTCTCGCTAGCATGTATTGGATTGTGAATCCTTTTTTGATTTATGAAGAACATAAAATTCTAGCGCCTTTGGTTTTGATTGTTTTTCCATCTCTTATGGGATTATTTTTCACGTTTCCATGTGTATTAATTAAAAAATTTATAAATTTTCAAAAAATATATGATTTTTTCTTTACTAAGATTTTATTAATTTCTTTTTTTATTTTTATATCTGAATTTTTAAGATCAAATATTTTTGGCGGGCTACCGTTTAATCTTTACGGGCATCTTTGGATTTTTAATGAGAATTTTATAAAAATTTCATCTTTCATTGGAGTGTATGGTTTATCTTTTTTGACAACCTTATGGATAATTACAATAGTTTTATGCTTGATTAATAAAGCTAAAGGTTTAATTTTTCCCTTGATATTATTTCCATTTTTTTTGTTATTTTTTTCAATATTCCCACTTAAAGAAGAAAAACTTGAATCTAAAACTATCTCTATAAGAGTTGTACAGCCAAATATTCCTCAAAATAAAAAGTGGGATCGAACATTGTTTCAAGAACATTTAGACAAACTATTAATTTTATCGAATAAGAGCAAAAAAGAAGAGCTTTTAGTTGTTTGGCCAGAGGCAGCAATAACAGGTTTTTTAAACGAGAAGGAAGATCTCATTGATTACATTAAACAAAAAATTGATGAAAATACAGTTATTATTACAGGAGGATTGAGAAGAGAATTTTACGGTAGTAATTTTAAAGTTTTTAATTCCTTTTACATCATTAATAAAAATGACATAAGTTTTTACGATAAAAAAAAATTAGTACCTTTTGGTGAATTTATACCATTTCGATTTTTGTTTAACAATTTGAAACTAACACCAGGAAAAACTGATTTTAGTAGAGGAGATAGGGATGAAGTTCTATTTTTCGAATCAGAACAAGAAAAAATATATCTTGAACCCTCAATTTGTTATGAAGCAATATTCCAAACATTTAACAATAAAAAAATTGAACTCTTAATAAACATTACAAATGATGCTTGGTTTGGAAACTTTATTGGCCCAAAACAACATTTGACTGCATCAGTTTTTCGATCAGTAGAAAAAGGCATTCCACTTATTCGCTCTGCCAATTCTGGAATTTCTGTCGTAACTGATGAAAATGGAAAAATCCTCAAGAAAATAGGTTTAAATAAAAGTGGTTTTATCGAGCACGACTTGAATTTGCTAAAAAACGAAACTTTCTTTATGAAACACAAAAACATAGTTTTGGTATATTTAATTTTAATAATTTTACTCATCTGCATACTTACTGACTGCTTAATAAAAAAAAGAAAAGATTTGAAAATTTACTAATTATGAAATAGTAGTTAGGGTTATGTCAAAGAATTCAGCAAATTTTATTTTCACTAGTGAATCCGTTTCAGAGGGACACCCTGACAAAATATGTGATCAAATCTCAGATTTAGTTGTTGATCTTTATATGAAGGCGGACAAAAACTCGAGAGTAGCATGCGAGACTTTGGCCACTACAAATAGAGTTATTTTATCAGGAGAGGTAAAAATAAATCAAAACCACCAAGAGGTTAACAATGAAATTATAGACCAAAAAATAAGAGAAAAAATTAAAGATATTGGTTATGAGCAGGATGGTTTTCATTGGGAAAATATAGAGATAGAGAATTATTTACATAACCAATCTCAAGATATTTCTCAAGGAGTTGACTCTTCCAAAACTTTAGGTGCAGGCGATCAGGGAATAATGTTTGGCTATGCCTGTTCTGAAACTGATTATTTGATGCCCGCGCCAATCCATTACTCACACAAGATTCTGAAGAACCTATCAAATTTTAGAAAAAAAAATAATTCTTTTTTTGGCCCCGATTCAAAGAGCCAGGTGTCTATGCAATATGAGGACAATGAACCGAAAAATATCACCTCTATTGTGGTTTCAACACAACATTTTGAAGATGTAAAAAATGAAGAAATAAGAAAAAAAGTAATACAAATAATTGAAGAGTCTATCCCGGTTGAGATCCTTCCTAAATCTGAAAATATTTTAATTAATCCAACCGGCAGGTTTGTAATCGGAGGTCCTGATGGAGACACTGGCTTAACAGGGAGAAAGATTATTGTGGATACTTACGGTGGGTCAGCTCCGCACGGAGGTGGAGCTTTTTCAGGAAAAGATTACACAAAGGTCGATAGATCAGCTGCATATATTGCTAGATATATAGCTAAAAATGTTGTCGCTACAAAACTCGCTAAAAAATGTTTGTTACAGCTTTCTTACGCTATTGGAGTTGCAAGACCAATTTCAATTTATTTGAAAACTGATAGTGATTCTGATTTAAACACCAATAAAATCATAAACATCATAAAAAATAATGTTGATTTATCTCCTAACGGAATAAAAACACATCTAAAATTGGACCAACCTATTTATGAAGCTACTTCTTCATATGGTCATTTTGGAAGAGAATATATACCTAAAACAGGATCATTTTCGTGGGAAAAAACTGATTTAGCTGAAAAAATTCTAAATGAATATTAATTATGCTCCCTTTTTATGGTAGGAGACTCTCAAGGAAAACAAAAAAATTTAGTTCATATGACCTAGAAAATTTCGAGTTTTTTTTTAACGAAATAAATTTTAATGAAACCAAAAAAAAATTAGTTAAAAGTTGTCAAAATGTTAATCTTGAGATTGGCTTTGGTAAGGGTGAAAATTTAATATTTCAGTCGCAAATAAAAAAAAAAGACATTTTTCTTGCAATTGATCCCTTTATTTCAGGTGGATTAAAATTAAAAAAAAACATTGAAATATTTAAAATTTCAAATATTTTTTTTTCAAATGTATCTTTCTCTCAATTTTTTGAAATTGTAGGTGATGTGAATTTTAAAAAAATTTTTATATTATTTCCCGACCCTTGGCCAAAAAAAAAACATAAAAAAAGAAGATTAATCAATGAAGAATTCGTCAAAAATCTTGACAAAATAACTATCAGACATTCTGAAATATTAATTGCTACTGATGATGAATGTTACTCAAACCAAATTTTAAAATCATTTTCAAAGCAAAATTTCTTCAAACTTCTCTTGAAAACTATGGATAATCAAATTTTCGAAGATTATAAGATCTATCCAACTAAATATTTTAGAAAAGCAAAAAAAGAAAAAAGAAGAATTAATTTATTTATTTATCAAAAATAAAGATTAAAAAAATTATTAAATTATTTAAGTTTCCTAAAAGACTTGGTATGAATATCTAAAACTTTTCAAATTTCAAAACAGATATATAATTTGTAAAGAAAAAATAGAGAGGTAATAAATTGGAAAAGAATGAAATTAAAGATTCCTTATCTTTTGATATAATCGATGTCGCTAAAAATATTGCTAAAGAAAAAGGTATAAATGAAATGGAGGTAATAGAAGCGATGGAAATGGCAATTGCTAAAGCCGGACGAACAAAATATGGGTTCGAACTAGATATCAGAGCGCATGTAGATAAAGAAACAGGAAAAATAGGTCTGTATAGATATCAAGAGGTTGTTGAGGATATAGAGATATTACCTTCTGAAGAGAGAATAAATAAAATTAACATTTCAGATCTAAAAGATAAGTCTTTAAAAATAGGAGAATTCTTAAGGGAAGAATTACCTCCCCTTGATTTTGGAAGAATTGCAGTACAAACAGCTAAACAAGTCATCTTTCAAAAAGTAAAAGAGGCTGAAAAAATTATGCAATTTAATGAATTTAAAGACAAGGTTGGTGAGATAGTTAATGGGATCGTTAAAAGAGTTGAATATGGAAATTTGATTGTGGATTTAGGAAAAGGTGAGGCAATTTTGCGTAGGGAAGAACTTTTAAATAGAGAAGTGTTTAGAAGATCAGACAGAATAAGAGCCTATATTAATGAGGTTAAACATGACTTAAAAGGGCCGCAGATTTTTTTATCAAGAGCGCATAACAATTTCTTAGTAAAATTGTTTTTTCAAGAGGTTCCAGAGATTTACGATGGAATAATAGAAGTAAAGTCCGTTGCTCGTGATCCTGGAAGCAGAGCTAAAATTGCAGTTTATACCAAAGAGAAGAGCATTGATCCAGTAGGGGCTTGCGTTGGAATGAGAGGCAGTAGAGTTCAGGCAGTGGTAAATGAATTGCAAGGAGAGAAAATTGACATTGTGCTTTGGTCTGAAGATATTGCAACATTTGTAGTTAACGGCTTGGGCCCAGCAGAAGTTGATAAAGTAATTATAGAAGAGGAGCTGAAGAAGATTGACGTAATAGTTCCTGACGAACAACTTAGCCTAGCAATTGGAAGAAAAGGTCAAAATGTGAGATTGGCTAGTGCATTGACTGGCTGGAGCATTGATATATTAACAACATCTCAGGAGTCTGACAGAAGAAACGAAGAATTTAAAAATTTATCTCAAAAATTTATAAGTTTGCTAGATGTTGACGAAGTGATAGCTCATTTGCTTGTGACAGAGGGTTTTACATCACTTGATGAAATTGCAATGGTTTCTCTTGAGGAGTTAACCTCTATAGAAGGCTTTGACGAAAATTTATCAAAAGAGCTGATACAAAGGGCTACAATTTGTGTGGAGAAAATTAGGGTTGAAAATCTATCAAAGTTAAAAGAATCTGGATTTGACGATTATTTGTTAACTACAAAACTATTAGATACAGACCAACTTTTAAAACTTAACGAAAATAATATTAAAAACAGAGACCAGCTTGCAGATTTATCAAATTCAGAATTAATTGAGATTTTTAGAGACATGGATCAAGATAAAGCTGATGAAATAATTATGGACTCAAGAAAACATTGGTATAAAAGTTAAACTTAGATGACAGATAATTACAATAAGAATAAATCAACCGGTAAATTGCAACTTAAGAAGACAATAAATGCTGGTCAAATAAAACAAAGTTTTTCTCATGGGAGAAGTAGATCAGTCTCAGTTGAGGTAAAGAAAAAAAGGTCTATCAGCGGTTTTTCAAAAAACGAAAAAGTTGAACAACCAAAATCTCCTGACATTTCCCTAACTCAGCCAGAAAAAATTAAGAGAGAAGAAAGCCCCAAAATGGCTGTAACAGAAAATAAAAATAAAATACAAATTGAAAAAAATGACAAAAAGAATTTAAAGAAAACAAACGCAAGAAATTTCTTAGACAATAAAACAAGTGAAGAATCAAATAATGAAGTTACCGAGAAACCTAAACAACCAAAATTTGTAAAAACTCCGAAGAGCTTTGAAAACAGAAGACAAGGAAAACTCACAATCTCGCAAGCTCTTGATGAAGATAATGAGAAGGTAAGATCACTTGCTGCCATAAAAAGAGCAAGAGAGAAAGCAAAGCTTAGAAACGTAATAAAATCAGAAAAAAAAGAAAATCACGAAAATAAAGAGAGAAAAAAAAAAGAAGTTATAATTCCAGATGTAATAACTGTTAATGAACTTGCGTCACGTCTAGCTGAAAAGTCTTCAAATTTGATCAAATCACTAATGAAACTTGGGGTAATGGCTACCATTAATCAAACAATTGACAGCGATACCGCTGAATTGTTAGTAATTGAATTTGGTCATGTGCCAAAACGAGTAAGTGAATCTGATGTTGAAGTTGGTTTGACTGGACCTTCTGACACAGAGCAGGATCTTCTCCCAAGACCACCTGTAGTTACCGTCATGGGTCATGTTGATCATGGAAAAACATCTCTGCTTGATGTAATTAGAGAAAAAAAAGTTGCTTCAACTGAAGCAGGTGGAATAACTCAACATATAGGATCGTATATAGTTGAGGCTAAAAAAGGTCAATTTATAACATTTATCGACACACCCGGACACGCGGCTTTTAGTCAAATGAGGGCAAGAGGGTCTAATATTACAGATATAATAGTTCTTGTCGTTGCTGCTGACGACAGTGTCAACGAACAAACAATAGAGGCTATTAGCCATGCTAAAGCTTCTGGATGTCCAATTGTAGTTGCAGTCAATAAAATAGATCTACCAACAGCCAATACTGAAAAAGTTGAATCTGATCTAATGAAGTACGAAATAATTAGTGAAAAAATGGGAGGACAAAATGTTTTCGTTAAGGTTTCAGCTAAAACAAAAACAGGAATAGATGATCTTTTAGACTCAATTATACTTCAATCTGAAATATTAGAATTAAAAGCAAATCCGAATAGAAACGCTGAGGGAACCGTTATTGAATCAAAAATAGAAAAGGGAAAAGGAACAGTTGTTTCTATACTCATTCAGAATGGAACTTTAAAAGTAGGCGATATTGCTGTTGTAGGAACTGAATGGGGTAAAGTAAGAGCAATGTATAATGACTCATCTGAGAAGATAAATTTAGCCTTACCAAGCTTTCCTATTGAACTTTTAGGTTTATCTGGCACTCCAGATTCTGGAGATAAATTGGTTGTTGTAGACAACGAGGCAAGAGCAAGAGAAGTTACGCAATATAGATCAAGAATGAAAAGAATTGAAGTGAATTCGTCAGTGAAAAGAGTTTCAATTGATCAGATGATAGAAAGTGCATCTCAGGACGAGAAAAAATTAATTTCTATAATTGTTAAAGCTGACGTCCATGGTTCGAAAGAAGCAATTGAACAAAGCCTCAACAAAATGAATTCTGAAAAGATATCAATTAAAATAATACACAGTGCAGTTGGAGAAATTAATGAATCTGACGTGACTCTTGCAATTGCGTCAAATGCTAGAATTTTTGGCTTTAACGTCAAAGCTAATACCCAAGCAAAAACATTGTCTAAAAGGGAAGCAATAAAAATTAGTAATTTCTCAATAATATATGAGGTTATAGACGAGGCCCAAAAAATAATTGACGGCCTTGATAACGCTGAGGAGACTGAAACTCAAATAGGAAAAGCCGCAGTGAAACAAGTCTTTGAACTTTCAGATTCCAGTAAAGTTGCTGGATGCGTTATCGAAGAGGGTAAAGTAACATCTAAAGCATTTGTAAAGATTTTCAGAGACGAAAAAATATTTCATGAATGTGAAATACAGAGTCTTAGAAGAGAAAAAAACCAAGTAAAAGAAGTCATGAGCGGTTTGGAGTGCGGAATTGTTTTTTCCAAATTCAATGAAATTGTCCAAAACGACAGATTAGAGTTTTTTGTGAGAGAAAAAAGTGAAAAAAAATCTTAGTTTAGAGACAATCAAAGATGAACGAAAAAAATCAAGAATCGATAAAATTTCTTCCTTAATAAAAAAAACAATTTCTGAAGTTTTTTTAACTGTTGACTTAAATTATAGTAATGGAAAGACTGTTTTTATTATGGTGTCTCATGTCGAATTATCTTCTGATAGAAAAAATGCTAAAGTTTTTCTAGAAACGCTCAAAAACTTCAGCTTTGATCATGAAAAAATTGCTAAAATAATTGCTAATAATTCCTCAAGAATAAAAAAAGAATTTTCTTCTAAAATTGATCTAAGATACACACCAAAGTTAAAATTTGAACTTGTTAATAATAAATAAATGAATAGTAACAATTCAAGTGGTTGGTTTTTTTTGGATAAACCAATAGGTATGACATCTAATTTTGCATTACAGAAAATAAGAAGAATTTTCAATAATTCTAAAGCAGGTTTCGTTGGCACACTTGACCCCTTAGCTTCAGGTTTCTTGCCGGTTGCTCTTGGAAAAGCAACCAAAATTATTCCCTTTATCGAAAAATGCGATAAAAGATATATATTTACAGTCAAGTGGGGAACTAAAACTGAGACTGGCGATTCAGAGGGTAAAATAATTAAGGAGTGCGAAAAATATCCGAAGAAAGTTGATATTGTAAATGCTTTAAGCGAGTTTTGCGGTAACATAGAACAATTTCCTCATAAATATTCATCTGTAAAAATAAATGGACAAAGAGCACACAAATTGGCAAGAAAAAATATGAAATTTCAACTCAAAAAAAAGACAAGTTAAAGTCAATAATTTTACATTAATAAATAATATCTCTGAAAAACTTGCTTCATTTTTTGTAGATTGCAGCGCTGGCACATACGTCAGAAGTCTTGCAGAAAGTCTTGGAGAATCACTTGGCACACTTGCTACAGTTATGGAATTGAGACGCATAGGATTTAATAATTTTAACAAAAAACTTATTTCGCTGGATTATTTATTAAGTTTGGTGCATAGTGATGAACTTAAAAGGCTTGTTCATCCAATCGATGCTGTCATGAATAATGTTTTAAAAATTCAATTGGATTATAATCAAGTTAAAAAAGTTTTAAGCGGAAGTTTTGTTCAAATGGATAAACAATCAATTATAACAAATAAAAACAATGTTGTTTTAGCTAAACATGAAGACAACTATATAGCTTTGGGTTTAATCAAAGATTGTTCTTTTCACCCCAAAAAGCTGTTAATTTCTTAATTAAATCAATATGATATAAAAATGAAATAAAATATAAATTGTAGGAATTTAGGATGGAAAAGACTTTAAATAAAATAAAAGAAAAAAAAGAAAGTAAAGGTAGTACTGAAAATGTTGGGAGCAGTGAAAGTCAAATCTCAATTTTTTCAAAAAGGATAAAAAATTTAACGGAACATTTAAAATCTAACAAAAAAGATCATAACACTAGAAGAGGTTTGATGAAACTTGTAGGAAAAAGAAAGAAACTTTTGAGCTATGTTAAAAGCAAAAGCAATGAAAGATACGAGTCAATTATAAAGTCTCTTGGTCTAAGACGTTAGACAAACTAAGGAGATAAAAATGTTTAATATAGCTTCAGTAGAGTTAGACTGGAAAGGTCTGACTTTAAAATTAGAAACGGGCATGATTGCAAGACAAGCTGATGGTGCAGTAAAATGCTCACTGGGTGGAACGGTCGTTTTATGTACAGTGTCTGCCGCAAGAGATGTTAATGTCTCGAATGACTTCTTCCCTCTTTCAGTACACTATATTGAAAAATCTTACTCAGCAGGGAAAATACCAGGGGGATTTTTTAAAAGAGAAGGACGACCAGCAGAAAATGAGATTTTAACATCAAGACTTATAGATAGACCAATAAGGCCTCTTTTTCATCAAGATTTTAAAAATGAAACCCAAGTGGTTTGCACAGTTATAAATTACGACGGAGAAAATGATCCTTCAATTTGCGCAATGATTGGTGCCTCAGCTGCAATAACTATTTCAGGACTTCCGTTTCTTGGTCCTTTAGCTTGTTCAAGAGTTGGTTACATGGATGGTGAATATATTCTTAACCCAACAAAAGAAGAATTAAATGAAAGTGAGCTTGATTTAGTTGTTGCTGGAACAAGAGATGGTGTTCTCATGGTGGAATCGGAAGCCAACGAGTTAGACGAGAAGATCATGCTTGGAGCAGTTCAATTTGGATTTAAAGAATTCCAGTGTGTCATTGATTCAATCATAGAGCTAGCAGAAAAGTCAGCGAAAGATTCATGGGAACTCACAAAAAGAAAGGCACCTGAATATGCTGATAAATTAAGAAACCTATCGCAGAAAGAATTAACTCCTATTTATAAGATAAAAGAAAAAAAGAAAAGGAATGAATCTCTAGTTGAGGTGAGAAAAAAAATAATTGAACAATTAAATGACGAGGTTGAAGACGAAGACACTCTTAAAGAAGAAATAAAAAAAATTGAGAAAGAGATAGTAAGATCATCTGTTTTAGATACAAAGAAAAGAATTGATGGGAGAGGTCTTGACGATGTTAGAGGTATAGACTGTAGAGTCGATTTATTGGAGAATGTTCATGGAAGTGCCTTGTTTACCAGGGGCGAGACTCAAGCATTAGTTACTACTACTTTGGGAACTACGTCAGATGAGCAGATGATTGATGGATTAGACGGAGATTCAAGAGAAAAGTTTATGTTACATTACAACTTTCCTCCGTTTTCCGTAAATGAAGTTGGGCGCATTGGGGCAACTGGAAGAAGAGAAATTGGTCATGGAAAGCTAGCTTGGAGAGCAATAAATCCGATTTTAAAACGTTCTAACGACTTTCCGTATACTATAAGAGTAGTTTCTGAAATAACAGAATCAAATGGCTCCTCGTCTATGGCTACTGTGTGTGGAACCTCTCTTGCTCTAATGGATGCTGGAGTACCACTTGACAAACCTGTTGCTGGGATAGCAATGGGTTTAATTAAAGAAGAAAAAGAATTTGTCGTTCTAACCGATATTCTTGGAGATGAAGATCATTTAGGGGACATGGATTTTAAAGTTGCAGGAACGGAATCTGGCATAACCTCATTGCAAATGGATATAAAAGTTAACGGAATAACCGAGGACATAATGGAAGAGTCTTTATCAAAGGCCAACTCAGCGAGAATACATATATTAAAAGAAATGAATAAAGCTTTGAATAAATCAAGAGCAGTCACAAAATCAAACGCCCCGCAAATCGAGAAAATAAAAATTGATAAGTCAAAAATTAGAGAAGTTATCGGTTCAGGAGGGAAAGTTATCAAGGATATTTGTGAGAAGTCTGGAGCCAAGGTTGAAATAGATGACAATGGTATAATTACAATTTTTGCTTCAAAATCAAGTGAAGCTAAAACCGCAATGGATATGATCAACGACATTGTTGCTGAACCTGAAGTTGGAAAAATTTATGAAGGAAAGGTTGTGAAAACCACTGACTTTGGTGCATTCGTAAACTTTATGGGTAGCAGAGACGGCTTGGTTCATATTAGTCAACTAAAAGAGGAAAGGGTTGAGAAAACAACCGATGTTGTAAAAGAGGGTGATCAAGTAAAAGTTAAAGTTATTGGAGTTGACGATAGAGGTAAGGTTAAGCTAAGTTTAAAAGACGCTCAAATATGAAAAAAATTGAATCATTAATTTTGTCCGGAAAAGAATCGCTCCCAATAATCGAGGGAGGAAAAGGAATAGCTGTAAGTAGTGGTGAAAGTTCTGGGGCATGGGCCAAGGCTGGTGGTGTTGGAACATTCTCTGGGGTTAATGCTGACTCTTACGATGAAAAAGGCAATTTGATTCCTCAAATTTATAAGCAAAAAAACAAGATCTGGTAGGCACAAAGAGCTGATCGATTTCTCGGTTTCAGGCGCAATTGAGCAAGCAAAGATTGCTAGGGATATTGCTGGTTCCAAGGCTCCAATTCATATTAATATTTTGTGGGAAATGGCAGCGGCCGAAGAAATACTTACGCGAACTCTCGAGAAAGCAAGTAACATAATCGATGGAGTTACATGTGGCGCTGGTATGCCATACAAGCTATCAGAAATTGCAGCTAGATTTGGTATTTATTATTATCCAATAGTTTCGTCTGCAAGAGCTTTTAATGCATTATGGAAAAGATCATATAGAAAAACCGCAGATTATTTAGGTGGAGTTGTGTATGAAGATCCTTGGTTAGCTGGTGGTCATAATGGTTTGTCAAATAGCGAAAACCCTCTTAAACCTCAACCACCTTATCCAAGAGTCAGAGAGTTGAGAAAACTAATGAACGAATTTGATCTTAGTAACACTCCTATAATAATGGCAGGAGGCGTTTGGAATCTTGAAGAGTGGGAAGATTGGATAGATAATCCTGAAATAGGAAAGATAGCTTTTCAATTTGGAACAAGACCATTACTAACCGAAGAAAGCCCAATACCCGATGAATGGAAAAAAAAATTGCTTAATATTAAAAAAGGAGACGTAAGTCTACATAGATTTAGTCCAACTGGTTTTTATTCTTCAGCGGTTAAGAATGATTTCTTGATAGAACTTGAAGAAAGGTCAAAGCGCCAAACACCATTTTTAAAAGAGCAAACTAATGAATTTAACGAAAAAATTGAGATAGGCCCCAGAAAAAGAGCATTCTATGTCAAACATTCTGATAAATCAAAAATTATGGAATGGATAAAGAAAGGATTTTCAAAACCAATGACCACACCTAATGACACGCTAATTTGGGTCACAATAAAGAAGGCAAGTCAGATTGTTAAAGACCAAATTGATTGTATGGGTTGTTTGTCCCAGTGTTTATTTAGTAACTGGGCGCAGGGTGAGAAAGGTACAACAGGAAAAAAAGCAGACCCTAGGTCATTTTGTATACAAAAGACACTTCAAAAAATCAGTCATGGAATCTCTAATCTAGAAAATGAATTAATGTTTGCTGGTCACTCAGTTTATAGATTTGCGCTTGATCCATTTTACAAGGGAGGATTTATTCCAAGAGTCAATCAATTAGTTGACAGAATTATGAAGGGTCTATAACTTATTCTTAAATTAAAATGTACAAAAACGAACATATTTATAAAGCATTAAAAATGCTTGAAACCTCACCTTTAAAAGTTACAGAGCAGAGGATTGCAATGATTAAGTTGCTATTTAAAAATGGCGCAGCTCATTTTACAGCAGAAGATATTTACGAAGAAGTAAATAAAAAAAGAATCAAGATTTCATTAGCCACAATATACAATTGTTTAAATCAATTTAAAGATTTTGGAATAATAAAAGCGATCAAAGTCTCATCAGACAAAATATTTTTTGATACTAATTTGAAAGAGCATCATCATTTCTTTTGTGTTGAATCAGCCAAGCTTATCGACGTGGAAAATTATAAAGTTAAAATATCTAAACTTCCGAAAATCCCTAGAGGGAAAAAATTAAAATCTGTTGATGTTATAATTAACATTTCAGATTAAAATCAGTATCCCCATATTCCTTTTTTTCTAACCCAACCTTCAATCTCCTTTTCCTTAACAAAACACCAACTTGCATTACATTTTTTATTTTCTAAAACTAAATTTTTCATTACTTTTGCAATCTTTTTTGATTTTATATTAGGAAATTTGTAAAGAAACTCATTGTTTGAGGTTATTATTACGTATTTTTTATCAGTTAACTGAGAATTTGAAATCCATCCCTCAATTCCATAAACATCTGCAATTTTCGACCAATTTTCAAAATTACTTGTAATTTTAAGCGGATACCCTTTTATTAAAATTTTGTAAATTACAAGATGATTTAGACCCGGACCATTCCTCACGTTTACTTCGTTATATTTTGTAGTCATAATTTTTTTTTTTATTTCCGATAGGATTTCTTTTGGTGGTATAAATATGCTTACGAATAAATAAAAAATTAGAAGTTTGATAATAATGAAACGAAAAGACATAATTATTTTGATTACAAGAAAATTACCAGAAAAGATAGAAAAAACATTAAAAGAAAATTTTAATGTTATCCTTAATAAAGCTGACAAAAAACTCTCATATACAGAACTTAAAAAGAAAGTCTCTGAAGTTGATA
The DNA here is from genome assembly GCA_902526865.1 of uncultured Alphaproteobacteria bacterium. Taxonomy (GTDB): domain Bacteria; phylum Pseudomonadota; class Alphaproteobacteria; order Methylaequorales; family Methylaequoraceae; genus Methylaequor. Next base: position 3,527 of record CABZMK010000015.1, on the reverse strand, counting down.
TCTTGATTCCATGTGTCAGTGATACAATTGACGCTTCAATAATTCAATCTGCTAAAAAATTGAAGCTGATAGCTAACTTCGGAAATGGTGTTGATAACCTTGACCTTGTAACTGCAAGAGAAGAAAATGTTATGGTAACCAATACTCCAGATGTTCTTACTGAGGATACAGCTGATTTGGTTTTGACTTTGGTTCTTATGATTAGCAGAAAAGTTGTTCAAGCTCAAAAGAAAATAAGTGGTGGTCGTTGGTCAGGATGGGGGCCAAGTGAAACAATGGGAGAGAGAATAAGAGGTAAAAACTTTGGAATAATTGGCATGGGAAGAATAGGAAAAGCTGTAGCAAAAAGACTTAATATTCTAGGCGTGAAAATTTTTTATCATAATAGAAACCGCCTAAAAAATAATGAGGAAAAAGTTCTAAAAGCGAAATATTTTGAAAACCTTGATTTAATGATCACACATTGCGATATCATAAGTATACATTGTCCTTACACCCCAGAAACATTTCATTTATTATCAAAGAAAAGGTTAAAATTATTAAAAAGAAATTGTATTGTTATCAATACATCAAGAGGTGAAATAGTCGATGAACAGGCTCTTGCGTCTCTTTTATTCAAAAAGAAAATAGGTGGAGCAGGTCTTGATGTTTTTGAACATGAACCTGAAATTACTCAGAAACTTCTTGAATCTGACAATGTTATATTGTTGCCCCACATTAGCTCTGCTACAATTGAAAGTAGAATTGCAATGGGGAATAGAGTTATAAAAAATATAATAACCTTTGCTAATGGTAAAACTCCACCAGATGTAATCAAAAAACTGTATTATGATTAGATCTTATTAACAACAAACTTTGCAATTCTTATTTTTCTCGATTTTAATTTTTTTTATATCTAGTCTTACACTATCTAACAAAATTAGCTCTTTAAAATTATTATGAAGTTTAAGAATATAATTAAGCGCCAGATTTGCTTGGATTATTCCACCAAGCCCTGCAACAGAAGCAATTATACCCATTTCGTCGCAGCTCTGGTTTTCAGTGGTAGTTAAATCGGGAAAAATACATTTATAACATGGATTTTTATTGTTACTCCAAGAAGAAAATATAAAAGCCTGTATGTCAAAGTTCTGGAGAGCAGCAGACACTAATATTTTTTTTTTATTATGACAAAATTTATTTATTAGTAATCTAGACTCAAAGTTATCTGTGCAATCAAGTACAATTGAACAGTTTTCAATATATTGGTCAATGTTGTTTTCATTTATTTTTTTTTGATAATAATTAACGGTAATTGATTTATTTATATTCTTTATTTTTTTTGTTAAAACTTCGCACTTACTTTTTCCAATATCTTTTTCGGTAAATAAGGTTTGACGATTTAAATTGCTTAAAACAATTGAATCATGATCTATAAAAATTAATTTTCCTATACCACTCATAGATAAATATTGAGCTGCAGATGTTCCAAGCCCTCCACAACCAATAATGCATATTGAAGAGTTATTAATTTTTTTTTGGCCTTCAACTCCTACTTGCTCCATTATTATTTGTCTTGAATATTTTTCTAGAAAGTATTCTTCAGGGTTTCTCATTTGACATATCCGAAAATAATGGAGTTGAGAGATATCTTTCTGCAAATGAAGGTAGAATAATTATTGTATTTTTATTTTTCATTTTTAAGTCTTCATTTAACTCTATAGCTGCAGACAACACTGCACCTGACGATATTCCGCCTGCTATTCCTTCAATTTTTGCTAACATTCTCGCAAAATAAAATGCAGAATTATTACTTACAGACAAAACTTTATCAATAATATTCATGTTTAGATTTTTGGGTAAAAAACCTGCTCCTATACCTTGAATTAAATGCTGACCAGGGTTTGATCCACTGATAACTGCGGAATCTTCCGGCTCAACTGCAATGATTTTTATTAATTTATTTCTTTCTTTAAGATATTTCCCTACTCCAGTTATTGTTCCACCTGTCCCTACGCCAGAAATAAAGCAGTCAATTTGTCCTTCACAGCTTGACCAAATTTCCTCTGCAGTTGTTTTATAATGAATTTCTGGGTTAGCACTGTTTTCAAATTGGTTTAGGATAAAACTATTTTTTATTTGATTTTTAATTTCTTTCGCTTTTTGCATTGCACCCGTCATCCCATGTTTTTTTGGAGTTAAAATAAGTTTTGCTCCGAAGAATTGGAGCATTTTTCTTCTCTCAATTGACATGCTATCAGGCATTGTCAGAATTAATTTGTAACCTCGAGACGCACAAATGAATGCTAGCGCTATCCCAGTATTTCCGCTTGTAGGTTCTATAATTGTAGTGGAAGCATTTATCATTTTCTTTTCCTCAGCTGATCGAATCATCGCAAGTCCAATTCTATCTTTAACAGAACCAAGCGGATTAAAGGATTCTAATTTTGCTATTATATTTCCATTGTAATTAAGATGCTTTTTAAGTCTTTTTAAAAATACCATTGGGGTATTCCCAATAGTTTCGTCTATGGAGTTATACACTTTTGAAAAGGCTTTATATGACAAAGTCAACTTTCTTTGAGATATCTCTTTTTAATTTTTTGGTTTTTGCAATTCTACATACTTCTTCAATAGAAATATTGTTAAATTTTTCTAAGCATTGGAGTGAAATATCGTTAATTAAAGGGAGTACAATTTTCTTTGAAAGTTCTGAGTTAAATGTACCAATCAAACTATCTTCATTTGAAACAGATCTAATTATATCAGCAATTTTAATTCTTCTTCTTTCCTTTGCTAGACTATACCCTCCTTTTGGACCTCTTGATCCAACAAGAATTTTGTTTTTAACAAGAATTTGTAGTGTTTGCTCTAGATATCTTTTTGGAATCCCTTGCCTTCTTGCTATAGACTCATTTTGAACAGGGTTAGGGCCAGAGTTGAGTGCTATATCAACAACAGCCTCAATTGCATAAATAATTTTTTTATGTACTTTAAACAATCTTTTACCTTTTACACCCCTGTAGAGCCAAATCCACCAGAACCCCTGTCAGTTTCATCCAGTTGTTGTGTTACCTCTAGTTCAATTTCTGGCAACTTCATAAATATTAACTGTGCTATTCGCATGCCTGGGTCAATTTCAAATATGTTTTTTCCATGGTTAATAAGTATCACGCATATTTCTCCCCTGTAATCCGCATCTATCGTTCCAGGAGTATTTAAGACAGTTACACTGTTTTTAAGGGCAATTCCAGATCTCGGTCTGACTTGGGCCTCGATTCCTAAAGGCATTTGCAATGAGAAGCCGCAGGGAATAAGTTTTGTTTCCCCGGGTGTTAGGACAACTTTGCAATCTAGAGCGGCAAAAAGGTCAAAGCCTGAACTTCCTTCGGTTGCTTTCTTAAAATTATAAAGATTTTTTCCACTTTCTAAATGCTTAAAGAAAATTTTATTCATAATATTAATTTATTTTTTTTAAAAAAATTAACAATTTTTTTTGTAATTTTTTTTGCAACATCAGACTTTTTCATTTTTCTCCAATTCTCTAC
>CABZMK010000014.1 GCA_902526865.1 uncultured Alphaproteobacteria bacterium | reverse complement strand
CAATATCGTGAAATCATTTTTTAAACCAACCAACTCCGAGTTTCTCCTTAAAAATCTTAGTCCTATTGAATGAAATGTTCCAATAAACATTCCCTCAATTGGATGGCTGAGCATCTTTTCAACTCTTGTTTTCATTTCGTGTGCAGCCTTATTAGTAAATGTGACACAAAAAATTTCAGACATTTTTGCTTTCCTGTTATATATAATATTTGCTAACCTTGACGTTAAAACTTTTGTTTTCCCAGTTCCTGCACCCGAAAGAACTAGTAATGGTCCTTCAGTATTTTGAACGGCTTGCTTTTGCTGCTCGTTAAGGCTGGAAAGAAAGTCTGGTTCTGGTAACTTTATTTTTTTCATAAGATAAAAAGATTAATCCTCTTAGTTAGGAGCATATCCTAGATTTGAACCCAACCACTTTTCAACATCCCTTAAACTGATTTTTTTTCTTTTTGCATAGTCTTCTACTTGGTCTTTGAAAATTTTACCAACACCAAAATAACTTGCTTTTGGGTTTGCAAAATACAATCCAGAAACTGAACTAGCCGGGGTCATTGCAAAACTCTCAGTTAATTTTACTTTTAAATTACTCGATACGTCTAACAGTTTAAATAAGGTCTTCTTTTCTGTATGATCAGGGCATGCAGGATAACCTGGTGCAGGTCTAATTCCTTCAAACTTTTCTTGAATTAATTCTTTGTTGGTTAAATCTTCTTTTTGTGCGTAACCCCACAAATTTGTTCTTACATCTTTGTGTAACATTTCTGCAAATGCTTCAGCAATTCTATCACCAATTGATTTAACTAAAATTGAGTTATAGTCATCATTTTTCTTTTCAAATTTTGAAGCTAAAGTTTCAATGCCGCTTCCAGCTGTGACTAAAAACCCTCCAATAAAATCATTTTTAGTTCCAATTGGTGCAACGAAATCTGCAAGACAGAAATTAGCTCTTTTTGAATTTTTTCTACTAACTTGTTGTCGTAAAAAAAATAATTTTGTTTTTACTTTCTCTCTTCTTTCAGAGTCAAATAAAAGAATATCATCACCATCTGAATTAGCTGGCCAGAAACCAAAAACACATTTAGGTTTCGTTATTTTTTCTTTAATTAACATTTCAATCATTTTATTTGCATCATCCCAAAGATCCCGAGCTGCTTTACCAACAATCTTATCATTAAGAATATCAGGAAAATTTCCATAAAGTTCCCAAGCCTCAAAAAAAGGTTTCCAGTCTGCAAATTTCATTATTTGTTCGATAGAAACGTCTTCTTGAGTTTGCACACCAATATTCTTTGGCTTAACTGGTTCATAATTATCCCATTGAAAATTAAATTTATTTTTTCTACATTCTTTTAGATTGTTATCATTCATCTTGTCCTTTTTAAAATAACCAGAACGAAGAACTGAATATTCCTTTTTTAATGACTCAACAAACGGTCTGCATTTACTTTTAGAAATCATATTTGTTGCTACTGAAACTGCTTTTGAAGCGTCATTAACGTGACATACGCCAAAATTGTATAAAGGATCTATTTTTATGGCTGTGTGAATTTTACTCGTAGTAGCCCCACCTATTAATAAAGGTTTATTAATTTCATTTCTCTCCAATTCACTAGCAACAAAGCACATCTCGTCTAAACTTGGGGTTATGAGACCTGATAATCCAATTAAATCAACATTCTCCTCTATTGCAGTTTCAACAATTTTACTAGCTGGAACCATAACTCCCAAATCAATAATTTCGAAGTTATTACATTGTAATACTACACCAACTATATTTTTACCAATATCATGAACGTCTCCCTTTACAGTTGCCAAAAGTATTTTACCTTTAAAACTTTTTTTTAGTGTATTATCTTTTTCCATGAATGGAAGTAAGTAAGCTACCGACTGTTTCATTACTCTCGCAGATTTTACAACTTGCGGTAAAAACATTTTTCCGGATCCAAATAAATCACCAACAACATTCATTCCATCCATGAGTGGACCTTCGATGATTTCCAATGGTTTATTATATTGTTGTCTTAAATTTTCAGTGTCTTCTTCTATAAACTCGTTAATTCCATTAACAAGTGCATATTCTATTTTTTTTTCTAATTTTTTAGTTCTCCATTTTTTGTCAATTTTTTTTCTCTCTACACTACCTGAATATTTTTTTGAGATCTCAATTAAATTTTCAGTTGCATCAGAATGTTTATTGAACAATACATTTTCTACACACTTCTTAAGATCTTTAGGTATTTGTTCGTAGATTGTAATTTGCCCGGCGTTAACAATTGCCATATCGAGTCCATATTTTATTGCGTGATAAAGAAAACATGAGTGCATTGCTTCCCGGACCTGATTATTCCCTCTAAAACTGAAAGAAACATTAGAAAGTCCTCCAGATACCTTGGCTAATGGTAAATTTTGTTTTATAAGTTTCGTTGCTTCAAAGAAATCTAACGCGTAATTGTTGTGTTCTTCAATTCCAGTGGCAACAGCAAATATATTTGGATCAAATATAATATCTTGAGGCGGAAAATCTAATTTCTGAGTTAAGATTTGATAAGCTCTTTTTGAAATTTGATATTTTCTTTCAATGGTATCGGCTTGCCCATCTTCGTCAAATGCCATAACAACAACAGCAGCTCCATAAGTTTTGATTTTCTCAGCTTGTTCAATAAAGATATCTTCGCCTTCCTTTAAACTTATTGAATTAACAATAGGTTTTCCTTGAATACATTTCAAACCGGCTTCTATGACTGACCATTTTGATGAATCTATCATAAATGGAACCTTTGCTATTGCAGGTTCGACGGAAATCTGATTCAAAAACTTGACCATAGCTTTCTCTGAATCTAATAAACCCTCGTCCATGTTGATATCAATGATTTGAGCACCGTTCTCAATTTGTTCTTTTGCAATTTCAATAGCTTCATCAAAATTATTTGATAGGATTAGTTTTTTAAACTTAGCAGAACCAGTGACATTTGTTCTTTCACCAATATTAATAAATTTTGGGTTAGAGCTCATTTTTATATATTAAAAGCTTCTAAACCAGATAGGCGGAGATTGTCAGATTTCTTTTTTAATACCCTAGGTTTTTTGTTCATTACTACTTTACTCATTAATTTTATATGTTCAGGAGTTGTTCCACAACAACCACCAATAATATTTATATAGTTACTATCGCTCCATTCTTTAGCAAATTTTGCAATGGAATCTGGAGTTTCATCATACCCACCAAAAGCATTTGGCAAACCAGCATTAGGATGAATACTTGTATAAACCTCTGAAATCCTATTTAGTTCAATTAGATAAGGTTCTAACTCTTTTGGTCCAAGAGCACAATTTAATCCTACACTTAACGGATTAGAGTGGATTATTGAGTTGTAGAAACCTTCAACTGTTTGTCCCGACAGTGTTCTTCCGGATAAATCAGTTATAGTGGCAGAAATCATGATGGGAATTTTAATGTTATTTGATTGCTCTACACTTTTTAAAGCTGAAAGTGCAGCTTTAGAATTTAAGGTATCAAAAACTGTCTCAACTAAAATTATATCCACCTTTGCTTTAATGAATGCACTGATGCAATTCTTATAATCATTAAATAAATTATCAAAATTTATATTTCTGAATCCTGGATCGTTCACATCTGGAGACATTGAACAAGTTCTATTTGTAGGTCCTAAAACACCTGCAACAAATTTATGTTCATTTGGATTATTTTTAAGAAAATCATCAACGGCTTTTCTTGCTAAATTTCCACCCTGAAAGTTTAATTCATACGCTAAATCTTGACATTTGTAATCTTCCTGAGAGATTCCTGTTGAATTAAAAGTATTTGTTTCAATAATGTCTGCTCCAGCATCAAGATACGACTTATGAATATCATATATCAGTTTTGGCTTGGTCAAATTTAATATGTCGTTATTTCCAAAAAGGTTAACGGGATGATTATTGAATCTTTCAGCTCTAAAATCCTTTTCTTTTAATTCTTCGTTCTGAATCATCGTTCCTATCGCACCATCAAGAATTAAGATTTTTTTATTTAAAACATTGATAATTTCGTTACTACTTTTCATCAATTTTCATCCTTAAGAGTTCTGATACCCAAAATATGACATATAGCAAATGACAAATCAGCTCTGTTTAATGTGTAAAAATGAAAATCTTTTACCTTTCTATCAAGAAGTTTTCTGCATTGTTCATATACAATTGTAGTTGCAACTAGTTTTCGTGTCTGAGGATCAGAATCAAGACCAACAAACATGTCCAATAACGATTTAGGCATTTTACAATTCATTTTTTTTGCAAATTCCATTGTTCTTTTACAATTTGTCACAGGTAATATGCCGGGAATAATTGGAATGTTTATTCCTCTTTTTACAGCTCCATCAATAAAATCTAAATAACTATTAACATCAAAAAAGAATTGAGTAATTGCTTTTGAAGCTCCTAAATCAATTTTTTTTTTTAAAATATCATACTCCTGGTTAATAGATGAAGAATCCGGATGCATCTCAGGGTAAGCTGAAACTGTGATTTCAAAATCAAATTTTTTTTTCAACACTTTTATTAAATCGGTTGCATAGGTAAAGTCACTAAATTTATTTTTTGTTTTATTTTCTCTTTCGTCTCCTCTTAGAGCAACAATGTGTTTAATTCCAGAGTTCCAATAGTCTTCTGCTATGCTCTCAATTTCAGCCTTTGAAGTTCCTATACATGTTAAATGGGCCGCAGGCGTTAGCGAAGTCTTCTGTTTAATTTCTTTTACTAAGCTATGAGTATTATTTCTAGTGGAGCCTCCTGCACCGTATGTAACAGAAATAAACTTTGGATCTAAGGGCTCTAATCTTTTTATATTAGCCCATAAAGATTCTATCGATTCTTTGTTTTTTGGGGGGAAAAATTCAAAGGATACGTTTATATTTTTTGACAATGTTGTATTTGAAATCATTTAATTTGTATAAAGATTAAAAAATTTTATTTTTTTATGTTTTTTAGTTTATTTTTTTAATATAAAATGATCTAAATTAATATAAAATAATTAATGTTCAATATATGGTAGAATTAATTTTAAAATATAACAAGATTTTGTTAATTTTTGTAATTTCAGCATTTATCTCTCTTGATATCAAAAATACGAAAGCTGCTGAGAATGTCAACGACCCATTCGAAAGTGTAAATAGAAATATTTTCAAATTTAACAATAACTTGGACGACTATTTTTTTAAACCTGTGGCCAAGGGATGGAGAAAGATTCCTGATATACCTAGAAAACCTCTTACTAACCTTGCAACCACTGCTAAAACACCGATTAGTTTAGCCAATGCTATTTTACAATTAAATAAAGAAAGTATCGGGAATATTATCGGAAGATTCCTTATAAATATGACATTTGGGCTTGGAGGTTTATTTGACGTAGCTAGTTCTGATAATTTCGGGAACATTACAGAAGTAGAAGAAGATTTTGGTCAAACATTGGCAGTCTGGGGAGTTCCTGATGGTCCATATGTAATGCTTCCAATCTTTGGACCTTCAAGTGTAAGAGACGCTGTTGGACTTGGAGTTGATACAATAACAAACCCTCTGTCTTTTGGATACAGAATGAGTGGAATAGGACTAGAGGCTCGCTTATCAGGTCCAGTCGTAAGAGGTGTCTCAACTAGAGAAAAATACCTTGATTATCTTGAAGAAATGAAAGAAGGTTCTTTGGATTTCTATGCCACAATGAGAAGTCTGTATAGACAAAAAAGAAGAAAAGACATTTCAGGAGAGCTAGAGAGCAAAGATCTTTCCTTAAGCATGCTTCCAGTTGATGCATATGAAGACGAAGAAGTAAAATCTGATGTCAAAAATATTGTTGCAACTATGAAGGATAAAGATTCTGAAATCAAATCAGAAATGATCAGATATTATAATGGACTCCTTCCATCATCAAACTATCCTGCTTTCAATGAATCGAGAGTAAATCTGATTGAGTAAGTTATGAGTTATTATAGAAACTTTTTAATTCTCGCTCTTTTTTTTATTCCAATCCATTCCTTTTCAGACGAAAAAATAGAACAAAGCAAATTTTTTGTTGAAAATTTAGGAAAACAAGTGATTGAAAAAGTTTCAAATATTAACTTATCTGATAGCGAGAGAATTGTAAATTTTAGAAATCTTTATTTAGACTCTTTTGACAATTATTATATTTCTCGCTTTGTTTTGGGTCGGTATTGGAAAAGATTAGATAGTAACATGAGAAAACAGTTTGTTGAAAGTTTTAATGATTATATAGTAACTACTTACGCTCCAAAGTTTAAAGGATGGGAGGGAACCTTTAAAGCCACTGATTCTCTACTTGAAAATAATTATTATAATGTAAAAATGAATGTTTTAAATAAAGACGGTCCTACCCTTCAATTTATGTGGAAGATATATTTAGATAAAAATAAAAATTTTAAGATTCTGGATGTCAATATTGATGGCGTGAGTATGTTAGTTACTCAAAGAGCAGAGTTCATGTCTGTCATCAAAAACAACCCTAAAGGTGTTATTGGGTTGATCGAAGCAATGGAGAAAAAAACCTCAGGGTAAATAATTCATATATATGAATTTAATAACAATATTTTTTATGTGGTAGGCCCGGAGGGACTTGAACCCCCGACAACACCGTTATGAGCGGTGCGTTCTAACCAACTGAACTACGGGCCTGCAATTAAAGTATCATTATGATATTAATCGACTTTTTAGTTATCAAGAAAGCTTCTCAATTTTCTCGATCTGCTTGGATGTTTAAGCTTTCTCAAACCCTTTGCTTCTATTTGCCTAATTCTTTCTCTTGTTACTGAAAATTGTTGACCAACTTCCTCTAAAGTATGATCTGTATTCATACCAATTCCAAATCTCATCCTTAAAACTCTTTCTTCTCTGGGTGTCAATGTGGAAAGAACCCCAGTTGTAGCCTCTCTGAGGTTATTTTGTATTGCAGCGTCTAATGGCAGTTTAATATTTTTATCTTCAATAAAATCACCTAAGTGGCTGTCATCTTCATCTCCTACAGGTGTTTCTAGGCTTATGGGTTCTTTTGCTATTTTCAAAACTTTTCTAACCTTTTCTAACGGCATCCCAAGTCTTGAAGCTAGTTCTTCTGGTTGAGGTTCTACTCCGTTTTCATTAAGAATTTGTCTAGATACTCTTACTAATTTGCTTATTGTTTCTATCATGTGAACTGGAATTCTAATCGTTCTAGCTTGGTCAGCAATAGATCGTGTTATTGCCTGTCTAATCCACCAAGTGGCATAGGTTGAAAATTTGTAACCTCTTTTATACTCAAACTTATCTACTGCTTTCATTAAGCCAATATTTCCCTCTTGAATTAAATCAAGAAATTGAAGCCCTCTATTAGTGTATTTTTTTGCAATAGAAATCACTAATCTTAAGTTTGCTTCAATCATTTCCTTTTTTGCCCTACCTGATTGAATTACTCCCTCATTGGCAAGACTCGAGACTTCTTTTATTTCTTTAATTGTCATCAAAGTAGAGAGCATTATCTCTTTAAATTTTGAAATAATTTCTTGGGTTAGTTCTTTTTTTGAGAAAGATACCCATTTTTTATTATTTTTTTTGGTTAGATTTCTAAGCCAATTTTTATACTGACCATTTTTATTATATTCTTTGTCAAACTCGTCATTTGGTATCTTAAGCTTCGACGCAATATCTGATAACTTTCTCTCTCCAGCCACTATCTGGATGTTATACATTCTATGTATTTCTATAACATCGTCGATTCTATTTTGGTTTATAAAAATATTCATAACCTGCTCAGAAACTGATTTTTCTGCGGATTTAATTTTTTTTTCCAACTTGATGTCAGATTTCTTATTTAAAATTCTTAAATTGATATACTCCTCTTTTAATTTCTTATACTTTTTAAATAACTTTGAAAACTTTTCAAGGTTTGAAGTGATATGTGGCTTGAGATTTTCTTCCTTTTCCAAAATTGATAGGTCAGATAACTCGTTGTTGTCATCGGGTGCCTCAGAATCAAAATCTTCTTGATCTTCCTCATTTGTTTTCTCTTCCTCATCAACTTGATCATCTTCATCATTATTATTATTGAAAATTTGCTCGTCTTTAATTGGGATACTGGCATCGAACTCTTCTTGTTCACCGTTTACAGACCTAAAAGTAGTATCAAGGTCAATGAAATCTCTTATCTGACGTTCTCCAACATCATAATCTTCATAATATTTCTGAATTGACATCATTGAGATTATACTTTTTGAAAAAGCGTCTGCTGTTTTCTTTTTACCCTCCTCTATTCTTTTTGCTATGGCTATTTCTCCAACTCTTGACAAGAGTTCGACATTACCCATTTCTTTTAAATACATCCTGACAGGATCGTCAGTTCTTCCACTATCATCATCCTTTTCAGTTGCAACTATTCCTGCTTCATTTTCATCATTGGAAGTTTCTTCACTTTCCTCATCGTATATTTGAATATTAAGGCTTTCGACTTTTGAATAAAATTCCTCTTTGTCGTCGAACTTTTCATTTTCGAGCGCCTTTTCACATTCATAGCGATGTAAGAAACCTTTTTTCTTACCTTTCAAAATTAGTTTTTTAAGACCATCACTGGACTGATCGATTAATGGTTCTTCAGAATCGTCTTTCTTAGAGGTAGATAGTTTTTTGTTCATTCGAAATATTCTTTTACAATTAATAAATGAACTGTGGATGAATATTATTCAAGTCTTTTATTCTGTATGTTCTTAATTTCGGAAGAAATTTTATTGTATTTGTTTAACAAGTTTTCAGATATTAATTTTTCGGAAGATTCGATAATCTGTTTTTCAATAAACTTTCTTTCCTTTAAAAGATTAGGTAATTTTAAATTATTAAGAATCTGTTTGAAAAATACTTTTTTTTCTTCTTCATTTAAACTTGTAGCATGTGTTTTTTTAAGTTCTTTAATTTCACTTAATAAATTTGATGTCAAACTTTTATACTTATTTTCCTCTTCATGAATATATTTAGACTCTACGTCATAATTCTTTAGAACTTCTGTTTTGACCACTTCGAGGATTTCATTAGATAATTTTATTTGGAAAATCTCTTCATGGTAATCTGTTAGGTAGTTTTTATAAAAAATTATCATTACTAAAAATAGTTTTTCGTTTGTATTTTCTATAATTTTATTTGAAGTAGATTTTCGAGTCGAAATAGTTTTCCTTTTATTACTATTCCAAATAAAGCTTTCTTTTTGAGATTTTAAGAATCTAAAATATTCCTTTGAAACTTTTAGATCGTCTATTTTCTTTACAATGTCATTTATTTTATTATCAATCAACGCAATGGACTCTGGTGTGTTGTTTTTGACAGAATTGATTATACCCTCCCAAATTATTACTGAAAGATCCTTAGCTTTATTTTTTAAAGCAAGAAAATCGTCTTTTTTTTTATTTCTAAGAAAAGAGTCAGGATCTAAATTTTCAGGAATTAAAATAAACCTTAATGACTTTCCAGGAACCAAAAACTTTAGAACTTTTTCTGCTATTTTCTTGGTAGCATTCTGTCCTGCATCGTCTCCATCAAAACAAACGTAAGGTATGTTTGAATAATTCCACATTTTTTTTAGTTGCATTTCAGATAATGTTGTTCCTAGAGTTGAAACTGCGTTTTTAATTCCAGAACTATACATTTTTATAACATCCATATAACCTTCAACTAAAAATATTTCTTTTTCTGACCTTATATTTTCTAAATTTTCTTTGAGACCATAAAGTAATTGACTCTTTTTAAAAATTAAACTTTCCTGAGAGTTTATATATTTAATCTTTGAATTTTGAATGGTTCTTGCACCAAAACCCACAATATCATTCGAGAAGTTATGTATAGGAAAAGTTATGCGTTTGCTAAATCGCCCAAAGTATTCTCCTTTGTTATTTTTAATTAAAAGATCAGTTTTCTTTATCTTATCAAAACCAAAACCCTCTAACTCCAAATATTTCAATAAATTATTATGATCTGGTGCAAAACCAATGTTAAAGGTTTTTACAGCCTCATCAATAATTCCCCTTGCTTTAATGTATTTGAAGGCAATTGAATTCTTTTTAAGTAATTCTTTAAATAAATTATTACTTTTAAAAAGAATATTGGTAAGAAGTTTTGCTTCTGAATTAGATTTACTTTTTCTCTGATCATAAACATAGGGAATACCAGAATATTGTGAAATATAAATAAGTGATTCTAAAAATTGTAAGTTTTTATATTTACTTATAAAATTTATAATATTTCCGCCAGCTTTACAGCCGAAACAATGAAAAAGAGATTTTTCGTTATTTACATTGAATGAAGGTGTTTTTTCATTGTGAAATGGACAATTACCAACAAATGAATTGCCTTTTTCCACTAAATTAACAAACTGACCAATAAAATCAGATAATCTTACTTTATTATTAACCTCGTTTAAAAATTGATTTACAGAATTGTTATTTTTAATCATTGAAGATTGTTTTTGCTTTCTCAGCAACTGTCTGCATATCTAACTGCCCTGGGTATTTACTTTTTAAAAAGCCTAAAAGCTTTCCTAAGTCTTTAATAGAGTTGAATCCGTGCTCTTTGATAGTTTCATGCAAAATATTATCGAGTTCATTTGATGTGATTTGATGAGGAAGAAATGAGTTTATGATTTCAATTTCTTTTTCTTCACGTTTTTTTAAATCATCTCTTCCAGCCTCGGAATAAATTTTAACACTTTCTTTCCTTTGTTTAATCATATTTAAAAGAAGATTCAATATTTCTTCATCTGAGATTGAATCACCCTTCTTTTTAGTTCTATACTGAATGTCATGATCTTTGATAGCTGCTAAAATTAATCTTACAGTCGATGTGGCTATTTCATCTCTACTTTTTAAGTTTTGATCAAGAGTTAGCTTTATTTTTTCTCTCAATGATTGCATAATCAACAAATAAAAATTCAATATTACTATGTAATTGTTGGAATTTAATAATATCAAAGTATATTATTGAACAAATGAAAAATAGTGTCAAAAGAAATGGAAAAAATTGTGTTTTGCTTCTCGGTGATGGTTCTCATTTTTTAGGTAATGGTTCTGGATATTTTGGAGATTTTTTAGGTGAACTTTGCTTTAATACTTCGATTACTGGCTACCAAGAAATATTAACAGATCCGTCCTATTTCAATCAAATTATTAACTTCACTTTCCCACATATTGGGGTGGTGGGTGCTAATTTTGAGGATTATGAAAGTGATAAGATTTATGCCTCAGGTTGCATAATTAACAATCCAGTATCAGGTGCTTCAAATTTTAGATCTAAAATGGATTTTGAAGAATGGTTAAAAATTAACAAAAAGGCGTGCGTTTCAAATATTGACACAAGAGCGCTCACCAAAAGAATTAGAAATTTAGGTGCTTGCAAAGCATTAATTCATTTCCCTAAAAATGCTAATTTTGAAAATATAACAAATCTTAAAAGTAAATTAATGAAATTTCCTAGTATGAAAAATCTGGATCTAGTATCAGAGATCTCAACGAGTTATATTTACAAGTGGTTTAATAAAAAAAAGTTAAAATCTTTTAAAATTCATAAAAATTTTATTGCTGTCATAGACTTTGGTATTAAAAGAAATATTTTAAATATTCTAAGCTCCTCTAAATATGATGTAGTTGTTTTTCCTTACAACTTTTCCGTAGAAAAGATTATTAAAATGAAACCAGCAGGCTTGTTTCTTTCAAATGGTCCTGGAGATCCTTTAGCAACCTTCAAAAAGAATAAAGGAAATTTATGTTCTATAAAGAATTTTAACAAACCTATTTTCGGAATCTGTCTTGGACACCAAATTCTTTCATTAATTTATAACGCTAAAACGGAAAAAATGCACCATGGACATCGAGGAGCGAACCATCCAATAAAGAATGTTAAAACCAAAAAAGTTGAAATTACAGTTCAAAACCACGGTTTCGTTGTCTCTAAAAAATCTTTCCCCAATGATTTGAGTATTACTCACACATCGTTATTTGATGACACAATAGCTGGGATAGAGGTAAAAAATAAACCTTTTTTCTCAGTTCAGTACCATCCAGAATCTTCTCCTGGTCCGCAAGATAGCAAATATTTATTTAATCATTTTTTTAAACTCATAAAAAATGCCTAAAAGAAAAGATATAAAAAAAATCTTAATTATCGGAGCTGGTCCAATAGTTATTGGTCAAGCATGTGAATTCGATTATTCAGGAGCTCAGGCATGTAAAGCCCTTAAAGAAGAGGGGTTTAATGTGATTTTAGTTAATTCTAATCCAGCAACTATAATGACCGACCCTGAACTTGCTGATCGGACTTATATAGAGCCATTAAACATTTCAATATTAGAAAAAATAATTATTAAAGAAAGACCAGACGCCCTTTTGTCAACAATGGGTGGGCAAACAGCGTTAAATTTGTCAATAGAACTAGAAAATAAAAAAATTCTTAAAAAATATGGTGTTAAATTAATTGGAGCTACGCAGAAGGTAATCCAGAAAGCAGAGAACAGAGAGCTTTTCAAAAAGTCAATGACGAAAATTGGTTTAGATACGCCGAAAGGATTTGTTGTTAAATGTTTAGATCAGGCCATAAAAGCTCTAAAAGACCTGGCTTTTCCAATTATCATAAGACCTTCTTTTACTCTCGGAGGCTCTGGTGGAGGAACATCCTTAAATAAAAAAGAATTTATACAAATTGTAAAAAAAGGGATAGATTTGTCGCCGATTAATGAGGTTTTAATTGAGGAGTCACTTATAGGCTGGAAAGAATATGAAATGGAGGTAATAAGAGATAATCAGGACAATTGTATCATTGTGTGCTCTATTGAAAACATTGATCCAATGGGAATACATACTGGAGACTCAGTTACAATTTCACCTGCATTAACCCTTACAGACAAAGAGTTTCAAAAAATGAGGAATGATTCAATCAAAGTTATAAGAGAAATAGGTGTTGACACTGGTGGTGCAAATGTGCAGTTTGCAATTAACCCCAAGACAGGCAGAAATGTTGTTATTGAAATGAATCCAAGAGTTTCAAGATCTTCAGCATTAGCATCAAAAGCAACCGGTTTTCCAATTGCCAGGATTGCGGCTAAACTTGCAGTTGGTTATTCTTTAGATGAGTTAAGAAATGATATAACTAAAACAACACCAGCTTCATTTGAACCTACAATTGATTATATAGTTACAAAAATACCAAGGTTTACTTTTGAAAAATTTAATATGACAGAAGAAAAACTGGGCACAGCGATGAAGTCAATTGGGGAGTGTATGGCCATAGGGCGTAATTTCAAAGAATCCTTTCAAAAAGCCATAAGGAGCTTAGAAACGGACCTAATTGGATTAGATTCAAATAATTTTTTGCAAAAAAAGAATAAAAGCGAACTTATAAAATTACTAAAAGAAAATCGACCAAATAAGTTTTTAGTGGTAGCTGAATGTATGAGAAAAAAAATTGATTTGAAAAAAATTGCTGATTCCTCTGGTTATGATCCGTGGTTTATACGAGAAATCTATGAGTTGGTTGAATATGAAAAAATACTAAAAAATAAAAAAATTTCTAAAGAAATATATATTCAAGCGAAGGAGTATGGTTTTTCAGATGAGAAAATTTTGCAAATATCTCGATGTTCAAAAAACTTGATTTTTAAAACAAAAAAGAAGGAAAGACTTTTCCCTTCATTTAGAAATATTGATACATGTTCAGGAGAATTTCAATCCAAAACCCCTTATATGTATTCATCCTGGAATTGCGTTGAAGAAAATAATAGATTTGAGGACGAAACTCAAGTAAGTAATAAAAAAAAGGTCATAATTTTAGGTGGTGGTCCCAATAGAATCGGGCAAGGAATAGAGTTCGATTATTGCTGCGTGCATTCTTCTTTTTCGCTTAAAGAACTTGGTATCGAGTCGATAATGGTTAACTGTAACCCAGAAACCGTCTCCACTGACTATGATATTTCCGACAGACTTTATTTTGAACCACTTGATTCAGAATCTGTCTTAGCGATTTGTCACGCTGAAAATATTAATAATAAATTACTTGGTGTAATTGTTCAACTTGGAGGCCAAACACCACTAAAATTATCAGAAAAATTATTAGAGTCAGGGATTAAAATTTTAGGAACATCTTTTAAATCGATTGATTTATGTGAGGATAGAGATAGATTTGCTAAATTAATGAAAGATTTAAATATTTTACAGCCAAAAAGCGATATTGTTTTCAATTATTCAGAAGCTAAGAAAGCAATACAATCCATTGAATTTCCAATTGTAATTAGACCGTCCTATGTTTTAGGTGGAAGAGCAATGAGAATAATAAATAACTTTAAAGAGTTAAATGATTATTTTAATAGCAATTTCATTATAAATAATAAATCTATTTTAATCGATGAATTTCTTGTGGGAGCAAAAGAGATTGATGTAGACGCAATTTCAGATGGTAAAGATATTTTTATTTCTGGGATTTTAGAACACATTGAGGAAGCAGGTGTGCATTCAGGAGATTCCGCTTGTTCGTTACCCCCGCAAACATTATCTGCAAAAATCATTGATGAAATTAAAAGAATTACAAAACTCATCTCTCAAACTTTGAATATTATAGGTTTTATTAATATTCAATATGCCATCAAGGACGATAAAGTTTATGTAATTGAGGTAAATCCCAGAGCTAGCAGAACAGTCCCTTTTATAAGTAAATCAAACGGAATTCCATTAGCAAAACTTGCAACAAAAGTAATGCTAGGAAAAAAAATAAAGTCGTTTAATGTGAATCAAAAACACAAAAATTACGTAACAGTCAAAGAGTCTGTTTTCCCATTTGATAGATTTCCCGGAGAAGACATAATTTTGGGACCTGAGATGAAATCGACTGGTGAAGTTATGGGAGTTGATAAGAATTTCCCGCTAGCATTTTTGAAATCGCAAATGGCAGCTGGAAACAAATTACCTGAAAAAGGTTCAATATTTATATCAGTTAGAGATGAAGATAAAGAAAATATCCTTCTGCTTTGCCAAGTTATTGAAAAGATTGATTTTAAAATTTATGCTACCAAAGGCACTGCCAAATTTCTAAAAAAATTTTCAATAAGCGTACAAATAATCAATAAAGTTAATGAGGGAAGTCCACATATTGTAGACTTTATAGAAAAAAATAAAATTCACCTCATTATTAATACAACTAGTGGAACAAAATCTATTGCAGATAGCTTGTCAATTAGGAGAACGGCATTGAGTAAAAAAATACCCTATTTCACAACAATTTCAGCTGCCAAAATTGCAATCACTGGATTAAATATTGTCAATGATAGTGAAATTTCAGTTAAATCGATCCAAGAATTGTATAATTTATAGAATTTTATATTTAATCGTAATATTATAATATAATGATTGAAAAATTTCCAATGACTGCAGAAGGTCTCAAAAAACTACGAGAAGAACTTGAGAATTTAAAAAACAATGAAAGACCGAGTGTTATTAAAGCTATTGCAGACGCCAGAGAGCATGGAGATTTATCAGAAAATGCAGAGTATCATGCTGCAAGAGAAAGGCAAAGTTTTATAGAGGGCAGAATAGTAGAATTAGAAAATAAAATTACTCGCGCTGAAGTAATTGATCCCTCAAAACTTGATAATTCAAAAGTAACTTTTGGAGCAACTGTTGTGCTTACGGACTTGGAAACGGACAAAAAAAATACATATAAAATTGTAGGAGCAGACGAGGCAGATATAGAACAAAACTTGATTTCCATATCGGCGCCACTGTGCAAAGCTATGATTAATAAGAGAGTTGAAGATGTTTTTGAAGTTCAAACCCCAAAAGGTCTTAAAGAGTATCAAATTAACTCAATAGATTTTAAGTAAAATGAACAAAGAAAAAGTTTTGATAATTGGATCCGGGCCGGCAGGTTATACAGCAGCAATCTACGCAGCTAGAGCTGGTCTCAACCCTTTATTAATATCAGGTTTAGAACCCGGTGGACAGCTAACAATTACTACTGATGTTGAGAATTTTCCAGGATTTGAAGATCCTATTCAAGGACCATGGTTAATGGAACAAATGAAAAAACAAGCTGTAGCTTATGGAACAAGAATAATGAATGACTATGTTTTAGGGGTTGATTTTGATAAAAAAATTCACTGTGTCAAAACGGAAAAAGACGAATTCTCTTCTCATTCAGTAATAATAGCCACTGGAGCAAAAGCAAAATGGTTAAATATTGAGGGTGAAAAAGAATTCAGAGGTTTTGGTGTATCTGCATGTGCTACGTGTGATGGATTTTTTTATAAAAATAAAAATGTTGCTGTTGTAGGTGGGGGTAATACTGCTGTAGAAGAGGCGCTTTTCTTATCAAATCTCTGTAACAAGGTTATACTTATCCATAGACGAGACCAATTAAGAGCAGAAAAAATACTTCAAGATAGATTATTTGAAAAGAAAAATGTTGAATTTATTTGGAATTCTCAAGTTCAAAAAGTTTTAGGAGACAATGAAAAAAAAGTTATTACATCACTCGAAATATTTGATTCAACGAATAACAGTAAAGAAATTTTGAATATTGACGGTTTTTTTGTTGCAATAGGACATAGTCCAACTACAGAAATTTTTAATAAAAAATTAAAGATGGATGATGAGGGTTATATTTTTACAGATGCAGATTCTACAAAAACAAGTGTTGATGGGGTTTTTGCTGCTGGTGATGTGACAGATAAAGTCTACAGGCAAGCCGTTACAGCTGCAGGTATGGGCTGTATGAGTGCTTTAGAAGCTGAGAGTTTTCTGACCAAAAAAAATCTCATTTAGTGACTATACCATTTAAAATTGACTTATGAGTTTCACATTTATTATCAAATTTCTTTGAACATTCTACAATGAACCCAGATAACCATTTCAATTCAAGCTGTTTATTATTCAAATAATCTAAATACATCGAAGAGGTCATGTCAAACGGCATTTTTTTTATCTTCTCTAACCAATAGTCAACGGGGTTCACCTTAAATTTGACATTAAAAAACTTTGATAGGTTATAAGTTTCAATCATTGCACTTACAAAATTATCCTTTAATGCAGTTGAAGCAAAAATTTCTCCGATTGATTTCTTAGTTAAAGTCGTAATACCACTGTAAGCTGATAAGAAAATAAACTTTTCCCAAATTTTTTCTTTGATGTTTGATTTATGTTGTATATCGAGTCCTGAATTTCTGGATATTTCGCAAAACTTAAGTAATCTTGTATTTACAATATTCGACATATTTCCAACAAAAAAGGAAGCTAGTTTTCCTTTATGAATTACGTATTGGTTCTCATTTATGAATGAAGATATTTGCGCAACAGCTCCAAATGTTTTTTCCTCTCCAAACTCTTGACTTATTTTTTGCTCAGAATACACTCCATTTTGAAACGGTAATAAAATTGTCTCATGAAGTCCTTTTTTTTTTATTTCGCCAATAAATCCGTCAAAATCATAAAGTTTTACAGTACTTATAATTACATCAAAATCAATTTTGTTTGGAATGGTATTAAAAATTTTAATTTTTTTGATACTCTTATCACCCAACTGACTTTTTAATTTAAGTCCATTTTTTTTCAAAAATTCAAACCTTGTTCCTCTCGCGATGTATGAAATATCAAAACCAGATTTTTGAAGATGAGATCCAATAAAACCTCCAATCCCACCAACTCCATAAATTAAAATTTTCATTTATGAAATTTTCTTCAAAGCCGTTCCAATTCTTTCGCATGCTTCTTCTAAATCATCAAAAGATGTTGCGTACGATATTCTAAAAAATGGTGATTTTCCAAACGCAATTCCAGGCACGACTGCAACTTTAGCATCGTGGAGTAAATATTCTGCAAAATCCATGTCATTATTAATTTTTTTCCCATCTTTTAATCTCTTATTTATAAAGCCCTCACAACTTACATAGAGATAAAATGCGCCACTTGGTATAAAAGGATCTAATCCTGATATAGATTCAAAAAAATCAATTAGAAGATTTTTTCTACTTTCAAACTGCTTCAACCAATCTTGTAAAAAATCCTTTTCACATTGAAGTGCATGTTTTGCCGCTACTTGGCTTATAGAACAAGGATTGGTTGTGCTCTGAGATTGGATTTTAGAAATTGCTTTTATCAATTCTTTTTTCCCAGCACCATATCCTATTCTCCAACCTGTCATTGAGAAAGCTTTTGAGACCCCATTTACAATAAATGTATTTTCATAAAGCTTTGGTTCCACATTGAGTACATTGTAAAATTTTGTTCCATAGGTTATATGTTCGTATATATCATCTGATAAAATGTTCACATGAGGATTCTTAAGTAACACTTTTGAGATTTCTTTCAATTCAGACTTATCATATACAGCTCCTGTTGGATTTCCGGGAGAATTGATTATAAACCACTTTGTCTTTTCTGAAATATTGGCTTCTAATTGCTTTGGAATTATTTTGAAATTATCTTTCATTTCTGTTTCTAAAATTATTGGTTTTCCTCCTGCTAAGTTGACCATATCTGGATACGACACCCAATAAGGAGAAGGAATAATAACTTCATCATTTTTGTTTAATGTAGACATAAATAGATTGTAAATAACATGTTTTCCGCCTACTCCAACTGTGATTTGGTCTAGATCATATTTTAAGTCATTTTCGCTCTCAAATTTTGTTATTATAGATTTCTTTAATTCTGGTGTACCATCTACTTGTGTGTATTTTGTAAATCCATCATTTATTGCTTTGATCGCTTTATCTTTGATATGCTTGGGTGTGTCAAAATCAGGTTCACCAGAACTTAGACTTATTACTTTTTCTCCAGAAAGAGTCATTTCTCTGGCAATCTGTGATATCTTGACAGTTAATGAGGGTTTGAACCTAGATAATCTATCTGAAATAAGGGTCATCTATTAAGAAAAAAATGTAAATCTTCAGATTTTCGATTATATATAAACTTTGATAAAAATATATTAGATTTTTTTTTTTTGTAAAATTTTATGGAAAATTTCAAATTCAATTTGACTAGTCCTTTTCAACCATCGGGTGACCAGCCATTGGCAATAGAAAAATTATGTGATGGTTTAGAAAATAAATTAACAGATCAAGTTTTATTAGGTGTCACAGGTTCTGGAAAAACATTTACAATGGCTAATATTATTCAAGAACTACAAAGACCCGCCTTAATATTTGCACCAAATAAAATTCTTGCCGCTCAACTTTATAGTGAAATGAAAAGTTTTTTTCCTGATAACAACGTTGAATATTTTGTTTCATATTATGACTATTACACGCCGGAAGCCTACGTTCCTCGAACAGATACCTTCATTGAAAAAGAATCATCTATTAATGAGCAAATAGATAGAATGAGACACTCAGCTACCAGATCTTTGTTAGAGAAAAAAGACACCATTGTTGTAGCAAGCGTTTCATGTATATATGGTTTAGGTTCAGTTCAATCCTATTCATCAATGGCATTCAAAATAGATAAGAAAAATAATTATGATATCGACGAAATTAAAAAAAAACTTGTTGAACTTCAATACAAAAGAAATGACCAAGTGCATTGTCGGGGTACATTTAGAAGCAGAGGTGACTTTCTTGAAATTTTTCCTTCACATCTTGAAGATAGGTCATGGAGAATCTCTTTTTTTGGCGAAACAGTTGAATCAATTGATGAGTTTGACCCATTCATGGGGACAGTCTCTAAAAGTCTTGAAGAAATCACAGTATTTGCTAACAGCCATTACGTAACCCCTAAACCCTCTCTTATTAAAGCAATAGATCAAATTAAAATTGAACTTGACGAAAGAATAAGATTTTTTGAATCAAAAAAATTATTCCTTGAAGCACAAAGAATTGAGCAAAGGACCAAATTTGATCTAGAAATGATTTCTGCCACAGGAAGTTGCTCTGGAATAGAAAACTATTCAAGACACTTATCTGGCAGAGCTCCTGGAGAGCCACCTCCTACTCTTTTTGAATAT
This sequence comes from uncultured Alphaproteobacteria bacterium, assembly GCA_902526865.1. Taxonomy (GTDB): domain Bacteria; phylum Pseudomonadota; class Alphaproteobacteria; order Methylaequorales; family Methylaequoraceae; genus Methylaequor. The sequence continues at coordinate 9,683 of CABZMK010000014.1, read as the reverse complement.
TTACCTAAGAATGCTTTATTGTTCATTGATGAATCACATGTAACAGTTCCTCAAATTAGAGGAATGTTTAAGGGTGACAGATCAAGAAAAAATACTCTATCTGACTATGGTTTTAGATTACCATCTTGTAAAGATAATAGACCACTTATGTTTGAAGAATGGGAAAGGTTCAAGAGTCAGACAATATACGTTTCAGCCACACCTGGTGAATACGAACTTGATAAGACAAGTGGAGTTTTTATTGAACAAATTGTACGACCAACAGGTTTAGTAGATCCAATATGTGAAGTAAGGAAAGCCTCTAATCAAGTCGAAGATATTATTGAAGAATGCAAAAAAGTTACATTTAAAGGTTTGAGAATTTTGGTAACAACACTGACAAAAAAAAATGCTGAAATGGTTACTGATTACTTGAACGAAAATGGAGTGAAAGCAAGATACATGCATTCCGAGATTGATGCACTTGAAAGAATAGAAATTATTAAAGATTTAAGAGTAGGTACATTTGAGGTGCTTGTTGGAATTAATCTTCTAAGAGAAGGCTTAGATATTCCTGAGTGTGGATTAGTCGCTATTTTAGACGCTGATAAGGAGGGTTATCTTCGTTCTCAAGTTTCTTTAATTCAAACAATTGGGAGAGCTGCAAGAAATATTGATGGAAGAGCAATACTTTATGCAGACCAGAAAACTAAATCCATCCTTCTTGCCATTGAAGAAACAAGCAGACGAAGAATAAAACAAATAAACTTTAATAAAAAAAATGGAATTGTCCCAAAATCTACTACAAGAAAAATTGAAGAAACTATAAATCTAAACGATGGAAAAAAATCTTCAAATCACAACAGTCAAGAATCGTTAGATTTTTTAAAAAAAAAGATGTTAGAATATGCTGAAAATTTGAATTTTGAAAAAGCGGCTGAGATCAGAGATAAAATTAAAATCAAAGAAAGAAAAGAACTTGGAATTAAATAAAATATATAAGTCGGTTCTAATAACAGGGGGGGCTCAAAGAATTGGCGAGTCTATAGCTTGTTATTTAGCTAATAACGGCCTAGACATTGCAATTCAATTCAACAAATCTCAAAAAAAAGCACAAGAATTAAAAAATAGGTTCAAAAATAAAAAAACAAAATTCTCAATTTATAAATTTGATTTTGAGAAAAACAAAAATATTTCAAAATTTTATAAAAATATAATTAATGAATTTGGTCATATAGATATACTAATTAATAACGCTTCTACTTTTGATTTTGATACAATATCTACGTCAAATCTTAAATTGTTTGAAAAACATATAAATGTTAATCTAAGAGCTCCTTTTTTTTTATCTCAAAATTTTGTGAAACATTATAGAAAACATGGTTTAATAATTAATATAGTCGATCAAAGGGTAAATAATATTACTCCTTACTTTACATCCTACACAGTTAGTAAAGTTGCGCTGGCTGCATTAACGAAAAGTCTTGCACTTTCATTAGCTCCTAAAATAAGAGTGAATGCAATATCACCTGGGCCAACATTGATGAGTAAAAATCAAAATTTAAAGCAATTTAGAAAACAAGTACTCAGAACTCCTTTAAAAAAACAAGTAAAATTATCTGAAATTAATGACGCTATCAGTTTTCTTATAAATAATCAATCAGTCACCGGAGAGACATTAACATTAGATTCTGGGCAAAGTTTAGGATGGGCGCATTCAAAATCGAAGATATTTAAGACTGATTAAAGAATTTGAAGTTGTCAACAACAAAAAAAAAAAAAAAAAAAAAAAAAAAAAAAAATATAAATGTTACTTTAAAAATATATTTTGTGTGGGAGAGAAAACATTTTTTTTATCAATTTAATCAATGACTTACAAAATTGATTAATTTTTAATCAATTTGTTAAGAGTAGCAGAATTGTTATGATTAATTACAATACTCAAAGTTTATAAACAGATTTATCCACAGTAATAGTGGATAGTAATTTTATAACATTTTTTTATAATGAAAGTTAAGGATTTGAGAGTAATAAATGAAATTGAAACTTAAATATGACTTTAAGACCGGCATGGATGCAGTTAAAAAAGCTTCAAAAACGTTTCCTAATGGTTCTGGAATATATAAGTTTATGGATTACAATAAAAAAGTCTTATATGTGGGTAAAGCTAAAAATTTAAAAAAAAGAATCTCCAGTTATGTTAATGATAAAAGACAAACAAATAGAATTAAGTTACTAATTAATCTGACAACAGATATAGATTTTATAAAAACAATTACTGAAGTAGATTCTTTTATTTTAGAAAACAATCTAATAAAACAACACAAACCTAGATTCAATGTGAGGTTAATTGATGACAAAAGTTATCCTTACATTTGCATTACTTCTTCTTCAGAATGGCCAAGAATAAAAAAATACAGGGGAAAATTAAATAAAAATGAAATTTATTTTGGTCCTTTTGCAAGTGTTAGTGCAGTTGACAATGTAATAAGACAAATTGAAGGAGCATTTTTATTAAGAAGTTGCACTGATAATATCTTTAAATCAAGAAAACGTCCCTGTATATTATACCAAATTAAAAGATGTAGCGCTCCGTGTGTAGATTATGTTTCAAAAGTTGAATATAAAGATTTAGTTGATAATGCAATCTCTTTTCTGAATGGAAATAATTCTGAAGTGAAGTCAAGATTAATTATTCAAATGAAATCTGCAAGTGAATTACAAAATTACGAGAAAGCTGCTAAATTAAGGGATAGAATAAGTGCTTTATCAAAAATTTCAAACGAAACATATTCAGATCTAAATAACAAAGAAAATTTTGACGTTATTTTTCTTAAAAAGAAAGAAAACTTAATTTCCATTCATATCTTTTTTTTTAGATCGGGGAAGAATCTAGGAAATAAGGATTTTTTATTTGAAGATAATTTTTGTGACGAAATCGAAAAGATTTTTTCTCAATTTTTATATTTTTTTTATACTTCAAACGCACCACCAAAAGAAATTTTATTAAACACAGAGCCACAAGATATTAACATTTTAAAATCTCTATTTGAAAACAAAGTTTCAATCAAAATTCCTTTAAAAGGAAAAAAAAGAATGATTCTAAAAATGGTAGAAGAAAACGTCGATGCCTCATTTGAAAAAAGAAAAAAGGAGAAGCTTAAGACAAATTCACTTCTAAATTCAATAAAATTAAAATTTACTTTAAAAAATATTCCAAAAAGAATAGAGATTTATGATAACAGTCATTTAAGTGGATCAAATCCTACTGGTGCTATGGTAGTTTTCGAAAATGGTGCCTTTGTAAAAAATTCCTACAGGAAATTTAACATCGTGTGTGAAAATAATATCACAAACGATGATTATTTTATGATGGATCAAGTGATGAATCGTAGGTTTAAAAACTTTGACGGATGGAAAAAAAAACTTCCTCAACTTATTCTCATTGATGGAGGGCTAGGTCAATTAAATATAGTAAAAAAAATACTTGCCGAGAAAAAAATATCAAACATTGATATTTTAGGAATTGCAAAGGGAAAAAATAGAAATGCAGGTGATGAAAAAATACTTAAATTTGACAAAGAATTTAAATTAAATAAGAACGATGAAGTTCTTTTTTTCTTTCAAAGACTCAGAGATGAAGCTCATAGGTTTGCAGTTCAATCGACAAAAGCCAAACATCATAAATCATTCAAAAATTCTTTATTTGATGAAATAACTGGAATTGGAAAAAAAACAAAAAATTTATTATTATCTTATTTTGGAACTATTGATAATATAAAAACTGCTGGTGAAAAAGATTTAAAGAAAGTTCCTGGTATTGGAATAAAAACTGCAGCAAAGATTTATAAAGAATTTAACAAAAATGATTAAAAAAGAAAATATCCCAAACATTCTTACTCTACTAAGAATTTTAATAATTCCAATTATCATAATTTTTTTAGAAATTGATACTAAATTTTATAGTTGGTTGGCTCTTGTATTATATATTATAGCTTGTTTATCTGATTTTTTAGACGGTTATTTGGCAAGAAAGTTCGAACTTGAATCAAGTTTTGGAAGATTTCTTGACCCTGTGGCAGACAAAATTCTAGTAGTATCAGTTATATTCATACTCATATCAAACGGAATCATAAAGGGCATATTTGTATACCCAGCTCTAATAATAGTAATAAGAGAAATTTTAGTCTCAGGTTTAAGAGATTTCTTTGCGCATTCTACGGAAACACTGCTTGTTACAAACTTATCAAAATGGAAAACTTTAATTCAGATGTCTTCTCTAGGTTTTTTGATAGTATCAAATGATTTTAAAACAAGTTATATTTTATTTATTGGATATTTTGGTTTAACGGTTGCGTCAATAATGACTATCCATACTGGTTATATTTATTTTAAAAAAAATCTTAGATTGTTCAAATGAATAAAGTGTTCGGCATTGTTGGGTGGAGCGGCAGTGGAAAAACAGACTTAACTACAAGAATTATATCCTATTATTCACAAAAAAAGATAGTTGTTTCATCAATAAAGCATACTCATCACGACTTTGAAATAGATAAAGAAGGAAAAGATAGTCAAAAACATGTTCAATCTGGTGCCAATGAAGTTATTTTATATAATGAAAAGAAATGGGCATTGATCAGCAAACTACAACAAAAATCAACAAGTATTTATAAAATTTTGGAGAAATTTGAAAAAAAAGACCAACTAATCCTTATTGAAGGATTAAAACATAGTAAGTTTCCAAAACTAGAGGTTATAAGGTCTTCAATAAAAAAACCTTATATTTATAAAAATGATACAAACATAAAAGCAATTGTAATAGATCAAGAAATTTCAGATTTTAAATTTTCTAAACTTCCAATATTTAAATTTTCTGAGACTGAAAATATTGGAAATTTTATATTAGAATACTTCAAAAGATGAGTAATCCACATAAAAATCTTCTTTCGTTTAAAAGTGCTAAGAAAGCAATGTTATGTTCTTTAAATCATATAAATAAAACTGAAATTAAAAACTTAAAGGACTGTGAAGATAGAATCTTAGCTAAAGATATTTTTTCAGAAATTAATGTTCCTGAATTTGACAATTCAGCAGTTGATGGCTTCGGTTTTATAAATTCTAATGAAATTGAAAGAGAATTAGAAATCATAGGAGAATCAAAACCTGGTAAACCTTTCTTGAAAAAAATTAAGAAAAATCAAGCTATCAAGATTTATACTGGTGCTTACATTTTGAGAGATATAACCAGAATAAATACTGTATGTATGGAAGAAGATTGTTATTCAGATGGCAAAAAAGTAAGGATTACTAAAAAGTTTAAAACTGGAAATAACATAAGAATTAAAGGTGAAGACGTAAAAAAAAAACAAAGAATCTTTTTATCTGGAAGAAAAATCAGGTCAATGGATCTTGCACAACTATCTTCCATAGGTGTTAAAAAAATAAGGATATACAAAAAAATTCGTGTTGGTATTTTTTCATCTGGAGACGAGTTATGTGAATTTCCTAAAAAAAAATCTAAATATGAGATATATGATGCAAATAAACTAGTTTTAGTTTCTTTATTCAAGAAAATAGGTTGTGAAGTAAATGATCTTGGAATAATCAAAGATAATTATACTGAAACAAAAAAATTAATCTTAAATAAAATTAAGTCTCTAGATGTAATAATTACAAGTGGGGGCATTTCAAAGAGTAAGACGGACAAGATTGGAAAGTTTTTTGAGAGTAACGCGCAAATTAAATTTTGGAGATTATCAATTAAACCTGGCAGACCGTTTGCATTCGGGAAAATAAAAAATACTCCTTTTATTGGTCTTCCAGGAAATCCAGTTGCGGCAATTATCACTTTCTTCATGCTGGTAATTGACTATATCAGAGTGCTATCAGGTTTAAAAGAAAAGCAAACAATAGAGAGAATTCTTCCATGTGATTTTGAAATGAAAAAAAGGAAAGGGAGAACTGAATGGTTAAGGGGTACGATTATTAAAAAAAAGAATTTATATTTTTTAACTAAATTTGTCTCAACAGGATCAGGAATTATTTCTTCAATTAGTCAAAGTCATGGAATCATAGAATTAGATGAAAAAAGAGAATATATTAAAAAAGGCACATTACTTAAATTTTATAGATACGAGGATTTGTTGAATTGAAAATCTTATATTTTGCAAAGCTAAAACAATTAATTGGAAAAAGTGAAGAGACAATCTGCATTGAGCAAAAGAAAAAAATTTCTCAAGTCATTAATGAATTAAAGAAGCGGAACGATGTTTACAATTTTGCTTTTAAAGAGACAAATTCTCTTCAATATGCTGTAAATTGCGAATACGTTGATTTAGATTTTTTTGTAACAGACAGTGACGAACTAGCAATCTTTCCCCCGGTATCAGGCGGATAATGCAAATTTTATTTCAAAGGAAAAAATTTATTGAAAGTGACTATATAAAAAAATTTTCATTAGATAATAAAAATTCTGGAGCAATATTTTCATTTATTGGAAAAGTTAGACCTAAAAATAAAAACAATAAAGTATTAAGTATAGACATCGAGCTTTATGAGAAAATGGCTCAACTTCAAATAAAAAAAATAATAGACAAATTGATGAAAAAATACTTAATTGATGATTGTTTAGTTGTTCACCGATATGGAAGAGTAAAACCGAGAGAAAATATTGTCCTCATAGTTGTAGCCTCACAACACAGAAAAGAAAGTTTTAGATTTGGAGAAGGGTTAATGGATTGGCTCAAAATTAAAGCTACTTTTTGGAAAAAAGAAAATTTTGCAAATGGTTCTGAGTGGGTAAACCAAAAAGAAACAGATAGAGAATTTATCGATGTTAGTCTCTAACAAACTTGTTAAACTCATTTAAAAGTAATTTTGTAGTTTTTCCTACTTTAAATTTAAAATTGTCAATTGAGATTACAGGTGTGATTTCTACCGCCGTACCGGTCAAAAAAACCTCTTCACAATTTTTTAAGAAATCATATTTGAAATGACCCTCATTTATTTCGATTCCTAATTTATTTGCAATATCAATTACTGTCTTTCTAGTTATTCCATTAAGAAAACAATCTGGTAGTGGTGTATATAATTTATTATTTTTAACAAAAAAAATATTTGCCCCTGTTGCCTCGGCAATGAATCCCCGATAATCAAGCATAAGGGCATCATCAAATCCATTCTTTTCAGCTTCGTGTTTACTTAATGAACAAATCATATACAAGCCAGCGGCTTTGCTATTTGTTGGAGCAGAATCTGGTGATGGTTTCACCCAATTAGATTTAGCGAGTCTAATTCCTTCTAAAATCTTTTTTGGTGAAAAGTAAGACGGCCACGTCCATGCGGCTATAGCTATATTTGTAGTTGAGTCTATAGCTGAAATTGCCATTTGTTCACTTCCACGCCATGCGACTGGTCTTATGTAACCGTTGTCAACGTCTTGCTTGATGGTTAATTGTCGAATAATTTCATTAATTTTTTCTTTTTCGAAAGGAATATCAAGGTCTAGAATTTTCGCAGATTCAAAAAGCCTTTCTGTGTGCTCTTCTAACTTAAAGATTTTACCATCATAAATTCTTATTCCTTCAAAAACGCAACTACCGTAGTGTAATCCGTGGTTTAAAACATGAGTTTTACAATCTTTCCATTCTTTGAAAACACCGTTTATCCATATATAACCTGTTCTTTTATCAAAAGGGATCATTTGCATAATTTAATCATTAAAGTTAAAGTTTATTAATATAACATTGAAATAAAAATTATAAATAGTTTGATATTTATTATATGAAGAATTTATCCCATTTATTGTGCATTGATGACGATAATAAAATAAGAGAATTGCTAGAAATATATCTATCTAGTAATAATTTTAGAGTTAGTGTTGCTAAGGACTCGTTTGAAGCTGAAAAATTAACTAATTTTTTTCTATTTGACCTCGTAATACTCGATATAATGATGCCTAATAAAGATGGAATACAATTTCTCAATCATTTCAGAACATTAGATTTCAACACACCTGTTTTAATGCTAACAGCAGATAACCAAATCGAGAGGAAAAAAGCGTCTTATTCTAACGGATGTGATGATTACTTAGTCAAACCATTTGAACCTTCAGAATTACTTTTGAGAATAAAAAAACTATTGAATCCAAGGTTTAATAAGAACATTTCGTCTAAAAGAGTTTTTTTTGGTAATTTTGAATTTGATTTGAAGTTAAAAGTTCTTTTTAAAAATAATATTAGTATAAGCCTTACTTCAACAGAAACTCTTATTATTGAATATTTGACTCAAAATTTGAATAAAGAAATATCACGAGAAGAGATATCTAATCTATTAGGGGATGGTATTAACCTTAGATCAGTTGATGTAACCATTACTAGATTGAGAAAAAAACTAATATCAGATCATGATCATTCTTTTCTTAGAACTATAAGAGGTAAAGGTTACATGCTTGTAAGTGAATATGATTAAGAAATTTGTAAAAGATTTACTTCCAAAGGGACTTTTACCAAGATTGTTATTAATTTTTTTGGTACCACTGATAATAATACAATGCTCCGTAATTTTCTTTTTCTATGATAGGCATTGGGAAAAAATTATAAACAGATTCTCAAATATCGCAGGAAATAATATAAATCTGCTAAAAGATTTTTACATGAAAAATTCATTAGAGGATACTAAAAATATTGCACAAAAACTTAATATCAAAGTATCTTTAAGGAAAAGTATAAGTAAAGAATTTGATATGAAATCTAAGTTAGAAAATAAAATTTTTCAAACAATTAAAAATAGGGTTGACGAAGATATAAAAATAGACTTTCAAGAAAATTTTGTTTCCTTTTTTTTACCAGTTAAAAATAATTACTTGAAAATTGATTTTCCTAAAAAATACTTACTCAGTGAGACACCAACCATTTATATTCTCTGGATTATATTTACCTCATTAGTTTTATCACTAATTGCATTTTTATTTTTAAGAATACAAATCAGAGCGATATTTAGATTAGCGCAATCGGCCGAAAATTTTGGAAGAGGAAATAAAATAAAAAATTTTAAGCCTGAAGGTGCCTCGGAAATCAGGGCTGCAGGAAATGCTTTTTTAAAGATGCAGAGAAGAATAAATAATTATATCGAGCAAAAAACTAGTTTTCTTGCAGGAATCTCACATGATTTAGGAACAATAATAACTAGGATTAAACTGAGGTTAGAATTACTTGGTAATAATAAGGGTACCGTTCAAATTAAAAAGGATGTTGAAACAATGCAATTGTTTCTCAAGGAGTATCTGGAGTATTCTGAGAAAAAAAGCAGTAATAAGTTAGAAATAGTAAATATTCTTGAATTAATTGGTGAAGTTCTTCAATCTTTAAAATCTAAAAATAAGGAAATCAAAATCAGATGTTCTAAAAATTTAAGAATCTACACTGATAAAAACAGCCTATTTAGAATTATTTTTAATTTATTTGAAAATGCTTCAAGATATGGATCTAAAATAAATATTAGTGTGCAAAAGAACATCCAGAATGTAATTATTAATATTGAAGATAACGGACCAGGAATTGACGAAAAATTAATGAAACAAATTTTTAAACCATTCTATAAAATAGACAATTCTAGAAATATTAATAAAAGCGGATCAGGTTTAGGGCTAAGTATTGCAAGAGATTTAGCAAAAAAAATAAATGCAAAAATTAATTGTAGTAAGG
>CABZMK010000013.1 GCA_902526865.1 uncultured Alphaproteobacteria bacterium | reverse complement strand
ATTGGTATGTATTATTTGATTTTTTACCAACTTTTCCATGATCTTTGTCATAGAATGAAAATAAAGTAAATCTATTTTTTTTAAAAAATTTATATTTGTGTTTAAAGTTCAATGAAAACCAAAAATAACAAAAATGATAATTAAATGAATGAGTAAAAGGTTTGTACCTTGTATGTGAAACAATACCCTCAAATAAAGTATCAGTTATATTATTAATTTTTTTCATTGTTTCGTTCTAATATTCTTTTCACAACATGCAATGCGGAAGCAATTCCATCCTCATGAAAACCATAACCTAGGTATGCTCCACAAAACCATATGTTTTTATTTCCTTGTATTGCTGTTATTTTTTTTTGATTTTCAAATGTATTTAAATCAAACAATGGATGTTCATAATATATTTTTTTAAATATTTTTTCCTTAGTTGGCAAAATAGAGGGATTAAGAGAAACAAAAATATTTAAACTAGTATCTAGTTTTTGAAGTTTATTCATCCAATATGTAACGTTTACCCCCCTTTTATTAGTTTTATTTTCGATATAATTCCAGCTTGACCATGCTTTCCTAGATTCTGGCATTAATTTTTTGTCAGAATGTACATAAACCGTATTTTTGGTATACCTTATATCTTCAAACATCTTTTTTTCTTCTTTTTTTAAATTGATTATTTCTTTTACCTGATCTGAATGAACTGCTATTACAAGTTGGTCATATTTTTTTTTTTTTCCTTTCACATCCAGAAAAATTTTATTTTCTTTGCTATATAAGAATTTTACAGAGCTATTTTTATAAGCTGAGATATTTTTTGACTCAAGAATTTTTTCAACATATTTTTTACTTCCATCCAAAACAGTTCTCCATTTTGGACGATTTATAATTTTAAGAAGCCCGTGATTTAAAAAAAACATTACAAACTTCTCAAATGGATATTTTTTTATTTCATTTATTTCTGAGGACCAGATACTAGCTGCCATTGGGTAAAGATGTTTGTATTTGTAATAGTCAGAATAGTTTTTTAAATCCAAATATTCCTGAATTGTATAATTTTTATATTTTCTAATATGCTTTTTAGCTAACAAATTAAAAGACAAAATTTCACACAACATTCTCCAAAAATTAAAATTTAGTAAATTTTTCTTTTGAGAAAATAATGATGACAAATTAGTTCCTGAATATTCGATATTATCAATCTTATTTGAAACAGCAAAAGACATATCACTTTCATAGGATTTAACATTTAACTCCTCAAAAAGGTTGCATAGATTTGGGTAGTTAATTTGGTTGAATACAATAAAACCAGAATCAACATTAATATTTTTTCCTCTATATTTGATTGTTTGTGTGTGGGTATGTCCACCAAAATAGGAGTTTTTTTCAAAAAGTTCTACTTTATAAGTCTTAGACAAATAATATGCACATGATAGACCTGATATACCACTTCCGACCACAGCAATTTTAAAATTCCTCATAAAATAATATTATGAGAAAAAAAATGAAATTAAACAAAATAAATCAATATATTGTTTGACTTTCAATCTATATTACTATATATTGATACTGAACTAGTGTAATAATAGCAAAATTTTGTGCAATAACATTCTCACCAATATTTTTGTTATTACTAGTTTCAAGTCTATTTTAATTTCCTCCAATAAAACCCTAGTTTACTAGGGTTTTATTGTTTTCTATAGATTGATATCCAGTGAGTTGAAAGACATTTAATGTCTAAATTTTTAGATGTTCCCGAAGCAAGTATCTCAGAGGTATTATAATTTTCAAGATCCTTTTTAAATGAAAAACTAGATTTACTTCTGTTTCTGTCAAATCTAAGATTTTGAATTAAGTTCAACATAATATTTAAAACGACAAACCGTAAAAATGTTTAGTTTTATCTTAATAAGTGTTTTCTAAATTCACACACAGCTGTAAAATAAGGATCATCTGATCTTGGTTGAGTTGATAGTACATTTCTTCTAATATCACAATTTTCTGCAATTATTGAATTTAAAAGATGTCCTGCGTTCTGAAAACCTGAATGAATTGCAATGAATAAATTGTCAGAGTTTTTGCATTTAGCCAAATCTTCTTTTATTTTTCCATCAGATGTATTTTGATTGTAAACAACTTTACACCAATGAGCAGCAAAGGTATTGCTTGAGTACAAACCAAGAAAAAAAAATACGAGAAAAAGAATTATTTTCATATAAATATCCTCCAGTACATTAATTTAAAAAGATCAATAAGGGAAAATTTATGTTTTTTTTTTATTTTCTCAATCTTCTCTTTAAAAAATTTATAGTAAAGTAAAATAGGAATAATAGATCCTAAATAAGCTCCAGCAACTAAATCACTCGGAAAGTGCATTGACATAAAGATTCTAGATAATCCCATCATCGTTGCTATTAATATAATAATAAAATAATATCTTCTAAAATAAATTATAAATAACAAAGCCAAAGTAAATGCTGCTTGAGTATGTCCTGATGGAAATGAGCTTATTTTGTGCTCAAAATTAAAAAAATTAAATCTTTCGTATCCCCCCAAGAAAAAATATTTAGGACGTGACACTCCAAATAAATACTTAAGAATATTACAAATTATTCCAGCTAAAGCTAAAGAAAATATAAAATGTTTAGACACTAACGAAATATAGATAAAGAGGTCTTCTATCTTTTCTCGATTGTAATTTGTCTTATCTTTAATTACAGAATACTTCTTCTTGTCATTCAAAATGGACTTAACATTTACATTTACAAATAAAATCAAAGAAAATAAAATGATAAAATTTAATGGATCCAGAATATCAGAAATTGGATCAATCACCTCCTTAAAAAAATTAAAAATTTGTCCTGGGAAAGACCTAGACAATTCAAATAAAAAAATATCAAGGAAATTAAAAAAAATTAAAATTATTAAAGTTACATATACAAAAAATCTGACTGAAGTTAAAAAATTAAGGTCTTTTAAATCTTTAATAATCAATTTTTATAGACCTTTAAAATAACATTTTCACCTTTTGAATAATTAAAACCTGTGAATTCTTCGATTAGCAAAAATTCAGAAAAATTTTCATTATCTTTTATATTTTTACTTATTATATCAGTCACAATAAGTAAAATTTTTTCTTCTTGCCCTTTCTTATAACCTAAAATACTAGATGAATTTGAAGATTTATGTGAAGTTAGAAATAATAAACTGGGTTCATTAAAACCAACTGTAAAGATTTTTTCAACACTACTCTCATGTTTATTAATTATCATATTTATTCTATCTGAAATCCACAAAACTTCCAATCTTGGTAAGAGAAAAAAAATTAATACAAAATAAGTAAAAATTTGGAAACATCCAGAAGAAATTAAAACTGATTTGATTTTTTTTTTTAAAGTTTCTTTTAAAAGAAACAAAGAAAGGATTAGATATAAAATTATAATAAAAACAAAGTTCCCGTCAAATTCCGAAAACTGATGTATTGAAAGTGTAATTAATGAAATTATCGTCAGAGGAAATAATACAATTGAAAATAATGAAAATTTCAATAACTTTTTGTTATAATCAGATTCAGCAATAAACTTTGCAACTAAAATACTTAATGGAAGGTAAGCAGGATATATGTAATGAGGTAATTTAGTTGGAATTAGCTCAAAAATAATTAAGGGAAAACCAAAACTAATTATTAGATAAAGCAAAAAGTCGTCCTTTTTAAGGATATACTTAAATCTTTCTTTCATTTGTAAAAAAAGATTAATTATAAAAATAGACCCAGGCCAGAAAAAAATAAAAAGTAATAGTGAATAATACCCTGGAGGAAATCCATGTGACTCCTGACCTGACTTGACTTTGTTGAATAAATCGTTGCCGACGGACTCATACCAAAAAGCACCTCCTGATTTAATATTTATCAAAACAAACCATGGAATTGTAATCAAAAGCAAAAGAACGAATCCAAAAGTTGACCAAATATTTTTTATAAAATTTCTTTTTCTTAAAATAGAAAAAATTATTAATGGAAAAAATGTAAAAATTATTATGATAGGTCCTTTAATTAAGATACCGAAAGACATCGCAATCCAAAAAAATATTTTATTAAGAAAACTTAGATTTCTAAAATTTATAAGTTTGAAGATTATCAAGTTACATATTCCTATAAATAAGAAAAGTAAACCATCAGTTTTTGCCTGGTGAATTTCAGATATTGTTAGAAAAGAAAAAATTAAAAAAAATACAGTCAAGAATGCTATTGATTCATTTTCAATATTCCTGATAATTACAAAAATTAAAAAGAAGCTTATAAAAACTCCTAATATCGATGGCAATCTATATATCGAAATTTTATCGTACGGATAACTTCCAAAAATTGAATTCATTAACGATTGCGTCCAATAAATACCAATTGGCTTTTTATATCTTTTTTCTTCTACCATTTTTATGTCAATAAAATCCTTTTCAATTAACATTGTTTTAGACGAAGTTGCAAAACGTGCTTCGTCTCTATCAATTACTGGGAGTTTAAAAATCCCCTGAAGATAGATTAAAAAACAAATAAATAAGAAAAAAAGAAATCTTTTATTAAAAGAAATATTCATTGCTATATACGCTCACTAGATTAGATTTAAAAAATATCATAACATCCGAATATGAAAAACTTTAGTATAATCATACCAATTTATAACGAATCTGAGTCAATATATGATTTAATCAAAGAAATACATTCTGAATTTAAAAAAAATACTCCTGAATTAATTATAGTTGATGATGGAAGCAATGATGATTTCTATAAACAAAGAGATGAATTGAAAAAGTTAAAGGTAAGAATTCTTCGACACAAAAAGAATCTTGGAAAATGTAGAGCAATGTTAACTGGTATCTCAAATGCAAGAAATAATTTAATTTGTATTATGGATGGAGATGGACAAAACCCTCCATATGAAGTTAAAAAAATGATTGCTTTTTGGCGTAATTTATCAAAAAAAGAACAAGATAATTCCCTCATATGTGGAAATAGAAAAACAAGGAAGGATACCTTTATAAAAAAATTAAGTTCAAAAGTTGCAAATACTATAAGAAAATTTTTACTAAAAGATGATTGTAATGACACAGCATGTGCTTTGAAAATTTTTAATCGTTCTGATTATTTAAAAATAAAATATTTTAGAAATATGCATCGATTTCTTCCTGCACTATTTAAAATTAACAATTGTAAAATCTTTAATGTTCAGATTGACGATAGATTAAGATACAGTGGCGTATCAAAATATTCTTTTAATAATAGATTTTGGGTGGGTATTATAGATTTAATCAAAGTATATTTTTTAATAAAAAAAGGAGAAACAAATGGAGACTGAACAAATTTGGCTTATAATTGGATTTATAGGTCAAACAATCTTTGCATCCCGCTTCCTTGTACAATGGGTTGTAAGTGAAAGAGCGGCGAAAAGTATAATTCCTAACATTTTTTGGTGGATAAGTTTAGCTGGCAGTATGATTTTGTTAAGTTATGCAATTCATAAGGCTGATCCTGTATTTATCGTTGGGCAATCATGCGGTTTTTTAATATATTCAAGAAATATTTATCTTATTAAAAAGGAAGGAAAAAATAAAAAGAATGACCCAACTAAAATTATGAAAGTTAACTAGTGGAATCTAAGAATGATAAAAATACATGATTTCCTAATTGAAAATAGTAGAAAATTTCCATTTATAAAGAATGAAATCAGAAATAATGGGGTGTTAAAAATAACAAAACAAAATATTGATTTATTTTCTTTCATGGTCAAAACAATTATAGCCCAGCAAATATCAAATGAAGTAGCCGAAATATTATGGGAAAGATTATGTTCTCAATTAGAAAAAAATTCCATATCAATTAAAAGTTTTAAAAATATTAGTTACCTAAAAAAAATTCTTACATCAACAAAGATTTCGAAATCTAAGATTCACTACATATCGGAGCTTTATATTGCAATGTTAAAAAAAGAAATAGACGAAAATATGCTTTTGAAAAAGACTGAAGATGAAATTAATTCTTTATTACTAGGATACAAAGGAATAGGCCAATGGACATGTAATATGATACTTATTTTTTATTACAAAAAATTAAATATTTTTCCTGAAAATGATCTTGTAATAAAAAAAACTCTCAAGAAATTAAACTTATTAGAAAAAAAAAAAATTAATTTTCAGGAAAATTATTCTCCTTATCTTTCAATTTTCTCTCTTCATCTGTGGAAGATGTCTAAGAGGATTTTGTAAAAATTCTTTAAAAAAATCAATGTCTGTATGCTTTTCAAATTTACTTTTTGACCAAATTATTTGTCCAAATGCGCTGCAGTTCTGACAAGTTAGTTGCCATTCTTTTTTTTCAGAATTACATGTAGAGCACTTCCACTTTGGATCAGGTAAAATAATTCCATCATCACGGAACGCTTGTGGTTCTTTAGTTTTTTCAGAGATCTTTTTATATAAACTAATTACACGATGATCTCTTTCGGTTTTTTCAATTTGATCTAGATATTTCTGAGCTTCTCCCCAAATTTTTGCTTCAAAACTTGCAAATGCTAAGCTTAACTTAGTTTCATTAGATTTCTCATTAGCATGTTTTTTTAAAGCTTTAACAATCAGTCTGTATCGTTTTAAAGCTTCTTTGTCTCCTTGAGCCTTATACTGCATGAAGGTTTTAATAATATCAATACATAGAAGTTGACTCCATGTTGCGCTCAACACTCCAACAGCTTTTTTTAAATTTTGCTGATCTATGTAAAATTTTATAGTCTCGTTTACTACTGGTACAGATTGATTACATAGTTTATATGCATCTAAAGCTTCAGCTCCAATTAAAATCTTTAGATTGGCTAAATTATTTTTAAGTTGGTCTGGAATTTTTTTTAAATTATTGATCGTATCATGAGCGAGCTTCCAGTTTTTTTCAAATGCATAAATTCTCGACAACTTTTCATTAAACCAGATGTCATCAGGATACTTTTTACATAAATTTAAAAGAGCAACTTTTGCTTCCTTTTGATTTTTATTTTTTAAGAACAAAACTATTTTTCCTCTTTCAGCAACATATAGAGCTCTAGGAATAGATTCTAAAACTCTCAAGTATTTAAATGATTCATTAAGATCGTTTTTAATAAGAGACGAATTAAAAAGCATAAAAGTAGTAAAAAAATCATTTTTCAAATATTTTTTAAGCATTCTAGAATTTTTTTCTATGTTACTTGAATCCCCTGTCAGAAGTGCATCAGCAATATTGTCCAAGCTCTTATTTGCCAATTTTAGATATTTTTCATTTCTTTTTATACGAAAGTTTTTAGGTATATTTTTTATAGATGTGAAAGTATATATGACAATTGAAATGGTTAATAAAACAACAACTAAAATGAATAGAAGGCCTAAAAGGTTGGTCTCAAAAAAATAATTTTCCCAAAATATTTCAACTTTTCCAGGATTTTCAGACAACCAAACTACAACTGAAGAAGTAAATATTAAAATTAGAAAAAGTTTCAAAACTTTAATCACTAATTTCACCCACGATATCAAGTAACTGCGACTCTAGTAATCTTAATTTTTCTTGAATATTAGAAAGTTTTGATGCATCTTCAACCCAAATATCAATTTCATTATTATCAATATTCGATAATTTAAAAATTTCTAGGGCCCCTTCTAAGTTTCCAATAATTAGATATTCTTTTGCCTTTACTAATACTTTCCTAAAATTATAAATTTCATATGGAATCTTTTTACTTTTTTCTGAATAGTCATTCACTCTGGTTACTTTATAAGTACTATTAAAGATATCCTTGATGTAGTTTACTAAGTTTTCTCTTGAATTTAAGATCTCACTGAAATCTCTTGAGGTCTCATCAAAATTTGTATTTATAAATCTATCAATATCTACTTCATAAAAATTAATTTTTTCATTCAGTCTGTCTAACAAATTTGTAACTTTAATTACATTGGAGATTTCAATGTCTTGTAAATTTATAATAGTACTTTTAATTTCAGGCTTGTTATTAAAAATTGAAATAAGCGTATCTAATTCTTTCTTGAAACTTTGTCTTTTGTCAAATTTATTTTTTAAACTTAACAAGCAATTTAAAATAATATATTTCTCAGCATAGTAAAATTCTGAATTTACTAATTTTCTGCTTTCGTAATTATTTAATTGTTGAGTTAAGTCTGAAATTTTTCTATTTGCTCTAGATAGCTTTTCGGTGTTTTTAAATGATTCCTGCTTTAAAAGATCAATGTTTTCATTTAAATAAGTAATTTGTTCATTAAAATTATTATCACTCCCTTTTTTAAAATTTTTTTCTACCCTTTCAGGAGACCTTGATTCGTTATTATCAAAATTTTTAGAAATAAAATCTTTTACATTATAATTATTTATATAAAAGAAGATCAAGATTGTAGGGATAAATAGAGAGAGAATGATGATAATATATTTCTTGGTTTTATTATGCTTTTTGTACTGATTTCTCTCCAAATCAATAAAATCACCTTTTGGGGGTGACGATTTATTTGACTCATTCAATTAATTTCTCCTTCTTGCAAACTTCTCTAATTAATTTCAGCATGCCTCTTTCATTGGGTTGAGAACAAACGAAAACCTTTTCAAATTTTAGTTCTTTTATTTCTTCTGCGATTGAGTCACTTAAGGTAAGAATTTTTTTTCCCCTGTGGTTTTGCATCAAGCCTAACTTACATAATTCTTTTTTGAAAGAAATAGCCGTTCTTCTTGAAAATAATGTTATTAAACCATCCTTACACGACTTAAAAAAATTTTCAAACACTTCTGCCTTCTGATTAATCATAATAGAATTGTAGCAACATATTTGTTTGTAGAAACAACCCTTACTTCTAAAAAAATTTTCTAAATCTGAGTTTTTCAGTTTTGAAGTAGGATGAAGAATTTTGATATTTTGCTGCAAGAAAGGCTTCATCTTTATCTTCAAATCATTGGAGTCACCCTTAATGTTGGTCACGTTTGCATATCCAATTTTTTTTGCTAAATTAAATGTTCCATCACCAATTACAAAAATTTTTTTTTTATGTTCTATCTTTTGAAAATTTCTCAACCCATTTTTGCTTGTAAATAAAACGAAGTCGTAATCTACATTTTTGTCAAACTCATATTTACATTTAATTATTTGGATTAATGGGGCTAAATAGTACTCAAAAAAATTTTTGTCTAAATATTTAGAAAAATTTAGTGCATCTTTTTCTGGTCTTGTAAGTAAAATTTTTACTTTTTTATCTAATTTTATTTCTAATTTTGACACCTAATTTATAACTTTCTGACTTGAAATTCTTAATATCTAGATAAATTTTGTCTTTGACACATCTGGTACCATCCTGTGAGAATGCTATAAAATTAAAAATAATTTTATCTATATTATTTATTTTTTTTAGGATTGCGTAACCACCAACTGGTGTTTGGCATGAACCATCAAGGGCATTTAAAAAAATCCTTTCACATTCAGTTTCAAGGAACGTTTTTGTATGATTAAGTTTTTTAATAACTTTATTTATATTAATATTTTTAACGTTTACTACTAGTGCAATTGTTCCCTGTCCCAAAGCAGGAACCATTACTCGTGGATCTATTGTTTTATAGGATTTTTTTATATCTAACCTTTTAAGACCGGCATGTGCGAGAATAATTGCGTCATAACTTTTTTCTTGTAGTTTTTTAAGTCTGGTATCAACGTTTCCACGTATATCTTTGATTATTAGGTCAGGCCTTATTTTTTTTATTTGCATTGCTCGCCTTATTGAGGAGGTTCCAATAATTGATTTTTCTGGAAGTTCTTTAATATTTGAGTTTCTATTTGAAACAATTGCATCCCTAAAATTTTCTCTTTTGAGTGTCGCAGCAATTTCAATCCCTTTTGGCAACTTTGTTGGCAAATCTTTGAGAGAGTGAATTCCTAAATTGATTTCAAATCTTAATAATGCTTCATCTATCTCTTTTGAAAATAAACCTTTGTTGCCAAGATCAGAAATTTTTTCTTGTAAAAATCTATCTCCAGTTGTTTTAAAAAATTTTTTTTGAATTTTAATTCTTGAAGAAACGTTTTTACTGAGCTGAGTTTCAAATATATCGATATGCTTTTTTGCTAAAAGACTTTCCCGTGATCCAACAATTATATTTTCAGAATTATTATGCATATACTTTATTTTACTATTATAAGAAAAAATTTGGGAAAAAAATAAATTGACCCTTCAAACAAATAAATTTTAACAAGAATGGATCAAATACAAAACTTTACAAAGTAAAAAAAATATAGTGTATATACACTTTTGCATTTAAGATTTTGTTTGGAAACAATTTTTGAACCTGCTCTTTTTTGATTTTCATTTTATCGAAAGTTTGCAATGTATGGTTTAGTTTTAGGGGTGTGTTACAGAATTGTAGAAATTTAAAACCAAGCTTATTTTTAATTCAATACAATATTAATTTTTGTTTAAAGACTTTTTCTTGATCCTATAATTATATTTTTTAGAATTAATATGCATACACCGGATTTTATTTTACTATTATTAATAAATAATAACTTTAAAGAATTCAAATGAGGGTATTGGGAATAGAAACTAGTTGTGACGAAACTTCTGCTGCTATTGTTGAAAAACAGAATGGAAGAAGATTTGGGAAGGTACTTTCTGAAGTCACAGTTTCTCAAATTAACAAGCATAAAAAATTTGGTGGAGTAGTTCCCGAACTTGCCTCAAGGGAGCATAGCAATAATATAGACTTTATCGTAAAAAAAACTTTTAAAAATTCAAATATAAATCTATCAAAAATTGATGCATTTGCAGCAACTACAGGGCCAGGACTTCTAGGAGGTCTTTTAGTAGGAACCAATTATGCAAAAGCACTGGCAATATCCTGTAATAAACCGTTTTTATCAATAAACCATTTACAAGGTCATGTTCTAATTCCAAGAATGAGCAGAGTTGTAGATTTTCCTTTTATCTGTTTACTTGTATCGGGCGGACACTGTCAAATTCTTCTTGCAAAAGATTATAATAAATTTAAGGTCATTGGTGAAACGCTTGATGACGCTGTTGGTGAAGCATATGATAAAATTGCAAAGATATTGGGGTACAACTATCCCGGTGGTCCAATTATTGAAAAGCTAGCTCTTAAGTGTAATGGAAAGTATCATTTTAATCTACCCAAACCTCTTATTAAAGACAAATCAAAGAATCTATCATTTTCAGGACTGAAGACAGCTGCTAGAAGAATAATTGAAAAAGGTATTAGCAATGAACAAAAATTTGATTTAGCAAATGAATTTCAAACTGTAATTTGTGAATGTTTGATTAGCAAAGTTGAACTCGCAATAAATAGCTTAAAAAATATAAACAAAATAAATACTTTTATTCTAACTGGGGGAGTTGCTTCAAATTTCTTCATCAGGAGAAAATTCAAATTACTTTGTAAAAAGAAAGGTTTGTCTTTTATTGCACCAGAAAAAAAATTATGCACCGATAATGCTACTATGATAGCGTGGGCTGGGCATGAGATTTTAAATAGAAGAAAAAAAAGCAGTAATTTTAGTTTGTCTCCTAAACCCAGATGGAGACTGGATTCTTTATGAGAAAAATAAGTATAATAGGTTCTGGTTCTTGGGCACAAGCACTTATAAAAGTCTTCGTTAAAAGAGAAATTTTAGTAAAATATAGAAAATCAGTGAATAAATCAAAATTTACAAGCAAAACAATAAAATTTACTAATCACTTCAAAGATCTTGGCAAATCTTACTTTATTTTTTTAGCGATACCATCACAATCAATCAGACAAAATCTTATTGAACTTAAAAATAAAACTAATTTTTATAATCCAGTTTTTATTATTTGTAGCAAAGGAGTTGAACAAAGAACAGATCAGCTTATGAGCGAAGTTGTTTTAGATATATACCCAAAAAGCAGAATAGTTATTCTCTCTGGGCCAAACTTTTCTTCTGAATTAATTGGAAATAAACCCTCAGCTACAGTTTTATCATCATTGAATAAAAAATCGTTGTTAGAAGTATCAGAGCTTTTTTCTTTAGAAAAGCTCAGGATATACTTTAACAATGATATAATTGGAACACAATTGGGTGGTGCAATGAAAAATATAATAGCTATTGCTTGCGGGTTTGCAAAGGGTAAAAATCTTGGAGAAAATGCTAAAGCTGCTATAATCACAAGAGGGATTTCTGAGATAGTAAAATTAGGTGTAAAAATGGGAGCCAAAAGAAAAACATTTTATGGTTTATCAGGAATTGGTGATCTTACACTTACGTGCTCTTCTTTGAAGTCAAGAAATACAAAATTTGGTTACGATCTAGCAAAGGGAGGAAAGCTTAATAACTTAAGAGGAGATTGTACTTTAGAGGGATTTGAATCGTGTGAAAGTATTTGTAAACTAGGACAAAAATATGAGGTTGAATTACCATTATGTAATTCTGTACAAAAACTAATAAATGGAGCAAACGCTCAATTGGTTATCTCTAACCTTTTGTCAAGACCACTTCAATTTGAAAACTAATGGCCTACCTAATAACATGTACAGATAAAGAAAATTCAATTGATTTGAGACTTTCAACTAGAGAAAAACACATCAAATATTTAAAAAAAATAAAAAAAAAATTAATTCTTGCTGGGCCTATTTTGGATAAAAACGATAACCCTGTGGGTACTGTTTTAATTATTGATTTTAACAAGCTATCTGCTGTGAGAAAGTTTTTAAATGAAGATCCTTACTCGAAAGTTAATCTTTTTAAAGAGATAAACATAATTAGATTTAAAAAAGTTATATAAAATTTCTTTAAATTGAAAAATTAACGTTGACCATATGCTTATCGCAGAGTTAGAATTCATTTAGTAAACCAAAATAAATGAAAAATATAATAGCAAATAAAACCAACTATAAGAGTTTATCCTTTGAGGATTATAAGAAAGAATATTTAAGATCAATCAATAATCCTGAAGACTTTTGGAAAGAAAAAGCAAATTCAATAAGTTGGATAAAAAAGTTCACCAAAACCAGAGAAAGTTCATTCGAAAAAGACATAAGTATTAAATGGTTCGCAGACGGCAAATTAAATGTAAGTTTTAACTGTTTAGATAGGCATCTTAAAGAAAGAGGCAACAAAACTGCCATTATCTGGGAATCAGATGATCCAAATATTTCAAAAAAAATAACTTATAGAGAACTTTACGAAGAAGTTTGTAAATTTTCCAATGGATTAAAATCTATTGGTGTTAAAAAAGGAGATAGGGTAACTATCTATATGCCAATGATACCCGAAGCAGCAATAGCAATGTTATCTTGCGCCAGATTAGGAGCTATACACTCTGTTGTTTTTGGAGGTTTTGCACCTGAATCTTTAAGAAATAGACTCGATGATTGTAGCTCTACATTTATAATAACCGCAAATGAGGGTATAAGAGGTGGAAAAAAAATTTCATTATTAGCAAATGTGAAGGAGGCCTTGAAAGGTTATAAAAAAATAAAAAAAAATATTATTGTAAAAAGAACAAGCAGCAAGGATCATTTTGATAGTGGAAATGATATTTGGTATCATGAACTTATTGCCAACCAATCAAACGAATGTGAACCTATTGAACAAAATTCTGAAGATCCTTTATTTATTTTATATACCTCTGGATCAACAGGTAAGCCAAAAGGGGTACTCCATTCGAGTGCTGGTTATCTTCTTCACGCCTCATTGAGTCACAAAATTATCTTCAACCTTCAGGAGAAAGATATTTATTGGTGCACAGCAGATGTTGGTTGGGTTACTGGTCATTCTTATATTGTATATGGTCCTTTGTGTAATGGTGGAACAACATTGATGTTTGAGGGTATCCCAACTTTCCCAACAGCAGCAAGGTTCTGGGAGGTAATAGATAAATTTCAAGTCAATATTTTTTATACCGCTCCAACGGCTATTAGAGCTTTAATGGGATTAGGTGATGATTTTGTAAAGAAAACAAAAAGATCTTCGTTAAGAATTCTTGGAACAGTTGGAGAACCAATTAATCCAGAAGCTTGGAAATGGTATTATGATATAGTTGGAGAAGGAAGATGTCCTGTAATAGACACATGGTGGCAAACTGAGACTGGTGCAGCTCTGATTTCTCCAATAACAGGCACGACTCCCCTCAAACCTGGATCGGCTACAATGCCTTTTTTCGGTGTAGAGCCTGTAATAGTCGACAATGACGGAAAAGTACTTGAAGGCGCTTGTGAAGGCAATTTATGCATTACCTCATCATGGCCAGGAATGATGAGAACTGTTTATAACGATCATAAAAGATTTATTGATACATATTTTTCATCTTTCAAAGGTAAATATTTCACAGGCGATGGTTGCAAGAGAGATGAAGATGGGTACTACTGGATTACAGGGCGGGTTGATGACGTTATTAATGTTTCAGGTCATAGACTAGGAACTGCTGAAGTTGAAAGTGCATTGGTTTTACACGAAAAAGTTTCAGAAGCAGCAGTTGTGGGCTATCCTCATGACATAAAGGGTCAAGGAATTTACGCCTATATTACTTTAATGAAGGGACAAGAATATACTGATCAGTTAAAAAAAGAACTCGTTTCATGGGTAAGGTCAGTTATTGGACCTATTGCCTCGCCTGATATAATTCAGTGGGCGCCAAATCTACCAAAAACCAGATCAGGTAAAATTATGAGAAGGATTTTAAGGAAGGTCGCGTCGAAAGAAGAAGAGGCAATTGGAGATGTCTCGACACTGAACGAACCAGAAGTTGTTGAAGAATTAATTAAGAATAGAGTTGATTAACAGATTAAAAGTCATAACAAATACCTTTTTTTTCCCAATCACCATATCTCGTCGGTTCAGGTCCAGTTGGACCACCAATCTCTTTTTCTTTTTGCGGTTTAAGGTTTTTGCTTTTTTTTTGTTTAATATTTTTATTCATGATAATAATCTAGTTAATAATTTTACTCTTATTATAATTCATTGTTTAACACAAGAGAAATAGCAACTCAAATACTAACTGAAATTTATTTAAAATTTGAGTTTTTTGAAACAGCAGTTCTTTTAAGTAAAAACTTTAGCAGGCTTAACCAAAGGGATAAAGGATTTGTTAGATATTTAGTTCTCAATACTTTAAGAAGGAATGGGCAAGTAGATCAAGTTCTTAATGACTATGTAAAAATTCCAATTAAAAAAAAAAATTTGTACATTTTAAATTTATTAAGATTATCAATTTGTCAAATTCTTTTTTTAGATATAAAAGATTATTCCATTGTAAATACTGCAGTAGAAATATCTAAAAACTATAAAGTTGACAAATTTGTTAACGGTCTTCTAAGAAACATTTGCAGAAATAAATACAAGATTCTTCAAAATTTAGATCATACAACCAACATTCCACAATGGATCAAAAATGACATAATTCAAAATTTAGGAAAAGAAACTTTAGAAAAAATATCTAAGAGAGTTGTTAATGAACCAAATTTGAATATCAAAATTAAAGCTAATCGTTTAAAAGAAAAGAATTGGGAAAAACTTCTTAATGGAAAATTTATTTTAGATGATCTCTTAAAAACTCAAAATGACGGTTTGATTGAAAAAAAACCTTATTTTAATGAAGGAGATTGGTGGGTTCAAAATATTTCTTCCACTTTACCTGTTAGATTTATTTCAAGAATATTTAATAATGTTGATAAATCAAAAATATCAGTTCTAGATGTTGGTGCAGCACCAGGAGGTAAAACATTTCAATTAATCGAAGAAAATTTTAATGTAAAATCTTTAGAAATATCACAAAGACGAACTAGAAGATTAAAAAAAAACTTACAAAGACTTAAATTTGATATAGAGATTATTTGTGAGGACTTTTTAAATTACGAATGCTCAGATTTATTCGATTGTATTTTAATTGATGCACCATGCAGTGCATCGGGTTTAATGCAAAAAAAACCAGAAATATTAATCAGAGACAAGGAAAAAAACATTGAAAAGTTAATTGATAAACAACAACGGATGCTTGAAAAATCAAAACAATTTTTAAAAATTGGAGGTTATATTGTTTACTGTGTTTGCTCCATACATTCAAGTGAAGGCTCACACCAGATTGAATCTTTTTTACAAAAAAATAGAAATTTTAAAATTGTTAAATTCAATAACATTGTCAGTAATTTTGGAAAATATTTAAAAAAGGGTATGTTAACTATCATACCAGAAGATTTCGGTTGTAATGCAGAGGCGGATGGATTTTTTATTTCTATTTTAAAACGAATAAAATAAAACACATGAAAAATATATTAAGAAATTTTCAATTATCTCTTTTTTTCAAAAACTCCCTGTACAACCAAATCTTTAATGAAGGTATTGATGGAAAAATACAATATAATCCTGAAAGTCTTTGGAAAGGAAATAAATTTGAAGGATCACGAATAATTGACGGTTTTCTTAACTTTCAAAAAGAAAGTGTATTTATAAATAGGAATGTTTGGGATAAAAATCATGGAAGTATTGCATGGAATTGTTATCTTCACAGCTTCATGTGGATTAAAGATGTAAGAGCAGTGGGCACTAATGAGGCGAGAATTTTTGTAAGACAGAAGATTCTATCATGGATTGATCAATGTGATTATTTGAGCCAACATATTTGGGATGTAGAGGTTATGTCAAAAAGAATTTTTTATCTACTAACCAACCTATCTTTTTTCTTCGAGACAGCAAATGAGAGTTTTCAAAAAAAGTTTGCAGAAAATATTAACAAGCAAAGTATCTTATTATTAAAAAAAATAAAAAAAGTTAAAAATTTAAAAAACAAAATTTTTGTTTCAAAATCTTTACTTCTTGCCTCTTTATGTTTTAAAAACTTAGAAACAAATTTTAATTACTCAGTCAAACTTTTACAAAAAACAATTGAAATTACAATAAAAGATCGGATGCATTACTTAAGATCTCCCAGTGAACATTTTTATTTTCTTTGTTCAATATTAGATATTAAAAATTTTTTCGGAAACCTAAATAAAGAATTACCAAATGGCTTAAATGAAACAATAAAAGACATGACATTAACTCTTGATTTTTTCAGAATAGGAGACGGTCATTTAGCAATCTTTAACAAATATGACTTTATTAGTTCAAATAAAGTTTATAATCTTCAAAAAAAAATTGGTCACAAATATAGACTTCCTAGTGTCTCAGAATGTTCTGGTTTTAATAGAGTATCAAAAAATAAATTAATATTCATAATGGATTGTGGAAGTCCCTCGATGGAAAAAACCCAAGCTGGTTCTCTCTCATTTGAATTGTCATATTTATCAGAAAAAATTGTTGTCAATTGTGGCTCACCTTTTGTTAATAATAGAGAGTGGGACGATGCTATGAGATCAACAGCAGCTCATAGTACTTTAAATATAAATGAAATAAATTCATCTGATATTTTCTTTGATAAAGATACGACCTCAAGAATCGCAACAGTTTTCTCTGAGAAAGTAAATGAAAATGAAAATGTATGGATAAATTCTTATCATGACGGTTACAAAGATATTTTTAGTATTATTCATAAAAGACTGATTCACATTGATCTTAAAAATTTTATCATTAGAGGTGAAGATTCATTTAAACATATTAAAACAAATCAAAAATATAAAAATCTTCAATATTTTTTAAGATTTCATATTCATCCTAATATTAAAATGAATGTAACTACTAGTAAAAAAAAAGTTGTATTAAAATTACTGAATAATCAAGGATGGGAATTTATATGTTCAGAACCAAAGATTGAAATTCATGATGGCATTTATTTAGGAGAGAATAAAATAGTACAACCTAATTACCATATCTTGATAAAAGACCGCATTTTTCCAAAAACTAAAATTAAATGGTTGTTCAGGCTTATAAAATAATACTCTAGAGTGACCAGTAATTAAAGTTTTTATCTCTTTTAGCGCTCACCTTACCTTTAATGTCAAAAAAAATACCATCGGATTTTAGAAAATTCTTAATAAAATCCATTCTCTGAAGATAGAATTTATGAGGCACTGCCAAAATAAACGCATCAAAACTATTATTTTTAATTTTTTTTAAATTTACCAACTGCAAATTATCAGATTTTACGTATGGATCATGAAGTTTTATAGTATGTTGTTTATTCTTTAAAAATGAAATAATTTCAAATGATTTAGAGTTTCTTAAGTCTGGTACGTCCTCTTTAAAAGTCAAACCTAAGAATAATACTTTTGATTTTCTTTTCAATTTTTCATCTATCCTTTTTGCAATAAAAGTTGGCATTTCATTATTTGTTTTTCTTCCTGATAAAATAACTTTTGGATCTATTTTTAACTTTGATGATTTGTGCGCTAAATAATAAGGATCCACTCCTATACAATGACCACCAACAAGACCTGGTTTAAATTTTAAGAAATTCCATTTTGTTGAAGATGCATTCAAAACATCATAAACGCTGATATTTAACTTATTACATATTTTTGCTACCTCATTAATAAAAGCAATATTTATATCCCTCTGAGAATTTTCAATTACTTTAGAAGCTTCAGCCACTTTAATATTCTTTGCTAAAAAGACTTTACCTTTAGTGAGTCTTGAGTAAATCTCAAAAAGTACTTTTTCTACCATTTTATTTTGACCTGATATGACTTTGTCAATTTTATCTATAGTATGAATTTTGTCGCCAGGATTGACTCTTTCCGGCGAATATCCAAGAAAAAAATCTTTTCCCGACTTTAAATTTTTGTCGTTTTTTTCAAGTATTGGAGCACAAATTTCTTCAGTTGCACCTGGATACACCGTGCTTTCAAATACAACAATATCACGCTTTTTCAATAATTTTGATATAGTTTTGCAAACATCTTTTAGTGGCTTGAGGTCAGGTTCACAACTTTCAGTTATAGGTGTTGGTACCGTTGCGATGAAAATATTACAGTTCTTAAGATCTTTAAAATTATTAGTTACAATCAATTTTCTCTTTAAACAATTTTTAAGTTTAGTTTCTTTCACTTCCAATGTTTTATCAATTCCCTTGAGAAGTTGACTAACCCTATCCAAACTGATATCAAAGCCTATAGTCTTATAAGATGAACATAACCCTACAGCTAGTGGCAACCCAACGTATCCTAAACCAAGTACTGCAATTTTCTTTTCTTTTATCACTAATGAATAATATAATAGATTCTAATTAATTATGAGTTTTATAATAATTTTAGCTTTATATCCACTAACTTATGCATTATTAGGCTGGGCATTAAAATTTCTTAAAAATCCAGTGTTTTTAGATATTCCAACTGAAAGAAGTAATCATCAGACACCAAAGCCTCGAGGAGCTGGCATTATTTTGATACCACTTATCTTATTTTCAACGTCTGTAATTTTTCTATTAGAAGATACGCTCAACAACAATTGGAAAATTATTTTTGGATTCTGTTTGCTGCTTTCGATTGTTTCTTTGTTGGATGACATGAAAAATATTAGTGCGAAAATTAGACTAACATTTCATATATTTTGTGTATTTTCTTCGCTGTATCTTTTTAAGGATCAATTGAATATTTTTGTAAAATCATCAGAGTTTTTGATTATTTTTAACGGAATAGAATCTCTAGTACTAGGTTTTGTTTTTTGTTTTCTGATTATGCTATGGGTATGGATAATCAATATGTTTAATTTTATGGATGGTATGGACGGAATGACTTCCGTTCAGATAAGTTCTTTGTCTATTTTAACGAACTTTCTTGCTATTTTAGGGTTTATTGAAGAAACTTTTATTTATTTTAGTTTAATTCTTTTGACAATATCATTTGCATTTTACTCGTTTAACAAGCCACCTTCTAAAATTTTTTTAGGAGATGTTGGATCAGTCCCACTCGGATTTATAGCAGGATTTATTCTTATATATAATATGATAATGTACAATTTGATTTTACCATTTCTAGTCATTATGCTTTATTATCTTCAAGATTCTATTGTGACAATAATTTTAAGATTTTTAAAAAAAGAAAATGTATTTCAGGCTCACAGCAGTCACTTTTATCAAAAAATATTGAGGAGAGGTTACAGTCATGATTATGTTCTAAAGAAGATAATTCATTTACATGCAATTCTATTAATACTAGCCATCCTTTCTTATTATTTTCCTATAACCTCATTTCTCCTGGCATTTATTTGTACTTCTTCATTATTAATTTTCTTTAATTCAAGGAAATTTAAATGAACATAAGAATTTTAGTTACAATTTTACATGATCTCATATTTTTTGGAGTCTCATTTTTCGTATCTTTGTGGGTTAGATTAGATCTCAATAGTGCTTTAATTCTCTGCAAGGAATTATGGTGGTTTCTAATTTTTTTTTCGTTCACTAATATTTTCTTACTTAAGTATATGGGGCTTTATCATGGGATTTGGAGGTATGCGTCCATTCATGAAATAAAATCTATTATTAAGAGCGTATCTATTTCAATCTTACTATTACTTGGTATTTTTTTTCTTGTATTTAGATTGGAAGATATACCTAGGTCTTTTCCAATTTTATTATTCATTATCTCAATTTTTAGCGTTACAAGTCCAAGAGTTTTCTATAGAATTTTGAAAGATTATTTGAAAAAAGATAATCTAAAAAAAGTTCCAATTTTAGTTGTGGGAGACAGTCCCACAACAGAAAATTTTATAAGATTTTCTAAGCAAGACGATAATTCTCTTTATGAAGTTGTTGGTATCATTAGTTTTAAAGAGTCTTCAATTGGAAGAAGAATTCACAATATACCAATTCTTGGCTCCACTAATAAATTAGAGTCCCTTAATGAAAGTCTAAAGAAAATAAAAAAGTCACCACAAAGAATTATCATTTCAGATTCCAAAGTTAAATCTGAAACTCTTGAATCGCTTTACATTTTTTCAAAACAAAATGGATTAGCCATCGGGATGCTTCCAAGCGTTTCAGAAATTTCTATTAAAGATCAAGGTCAATTCATACCCAAACAAATTATCATCGAAGATATTTTAGGAAGAAAACAAAAAGTAAATGATCCAAAACTTTTGAAGGACATTGAAGGAAAAATAATTTTAGTTACCGGCGCAGGTGGAAGTATTGGAAGTGAATTATGCAAACAGATTCATAGATTAAAACCAAAGTTGTTAATTTTACTGGAGCAAAATGAATATAACCTTTTCAAAATTTCATCGCAACTCAAAGAAAATATTTTGCCAAGTCTTACGGATATAAAAGATTTTAGTAAAATGGAGGACATACTAAGAAAATTCAAACCTGACTATATTTTTCACACGGCTGCATTAAAGCACATTACGTTTGTTGAAACGGATCCCATAGAAGCTCTTCACACAAATTTTTTAGCTACGGTCAAACTTTGTCAGCTTTGTAAATTTTTAAAAATAAAAAAAATAGTTTTTATTTCTACCGATAAAGCTGTAAATCCCTCAAATATAATGGGTGCATCGAAGAGGCTTTGTGAGAAATATATTCAAAAGATTGCTTCTAAAGAGAAGGACACACTTTTTACAATCGTTCGATTTGGCAATGTTCTAGGTTCAACAGGTTCAGTTGTTCCAGTTTTTGAAAAACAAATAAGTGAAGGCGGTCCAGTTAAAATTACGCATCCAAAAATTAGAAGATTTTTCATGACTATTAGAGAGGCTGTTGAACTAGTATTAATTTCTTCGCAACTTCAGATATCACATAATGGAGAAATCTTTATACTAGAAATGGGTGACCCAATTTATATCAAAGACCTTGCAAAAAAAATGATAATACTATCAGGAGCAGATGAAAAAAATATTAAAATTCAATTTACTGGATTAAGGAAAGGTGAAAAAATAAATGAAGAACTTTTTTTTAAAAGTGAACAAATTAATAAGACTAGCATCAAAGGCATTTTATCAACAACAAGTAAACTCTTTTCTCCAAAAAATTCCGATTTTGATAAATTAATCAAGCTTATAACAAACAAAAGAAATAAAAACTCTTTAGAAATTTTTGAAAAAATGCTTCCTGAATATAAAAAAGAATGACAAAAATAGAGATTAAAAGAGCAATTGTTTCTACACATGATAAAAGTTTTCTAAGTCTTTTGGCAGACTATTTTATAAAGTACAAAATTGAAGTTTTAAGCACAGGTGGTACTGCACGCTTTTTAAAAAATTATAGTGCAAAATTAAAAATTATTGAAATCTCAGAATTTACAAATTTTAGTGAGATTTTAGATGGGCGAGTAAAGTCACTCCACCCCAAAATCCATTCAGGAATATTAGCAAAAAAAAAAGATAAGAATCATGTTAAAGAATTAAAAAAAATAAAAACCCCCTTTATTGATTTGGTAGTAGTGAATTTATATCCATTTGAAAAAGTGGTGAACAATCAAAATTCAGGAAAACAAAAATGCATCGAAAATATTGACATTGGTGGGCCTACATTAATCAGAGGTGCAGCAAAAAATTACGACAATGTAACTGTCCTTACTGATCCAAAACAGTATAATTCTTTTTTAGAAATTGTAGATAAAAATCATAACCAAATACCAAAAAGTTTTAGAGAATACTGCGCAATAATTGCATTTGAAAAGACATCTTATTACGACGGAGTAATTTCAAATTGGTTTAACAAAGATAACCCGAATTTTTGCAATGAAAAAATTTCATTAATTTTTAATAAGACTTCTCAGCTTAGATACGGCGAAAATCCTCATCAAAAAGCAGCGTTATTTAACTTAAAAGAAAATCCCTTGATTAAAATTTCTGGAAAAGATTTATCTTTTAATAACATTTATGATTTAGAAGTTGCTATGGAGATAGCTCAACAATTCCAAGAATCTTCATGTGTAATTTTAAAGCACGGAAATCCTTGTGGAGTAGCTCTAGATAAAAAACAACATATAGCCTTTGATAAAGCGCTCAATTGTGACAAAATTAGCGCGTTTGGAGGGATAGTAGCTTTTAACAAGAAGCTAGATTCACAAACTGCCAAAAAAATTAAAAACTTATTTCTTGAAGTTGTGATTGCTCCAGATTTTACATTGGAGTCCAAAAATATCCTTAGTACAAAAAAAAACCTTATTTTAATTCAATTTAATACAACCAATCGAAAAACTTCACTTCATCTAAAAACAACTAGGAATTTCTTACTTTTACAAAATAAAGATAATAAAATTATCAATAAAAAAGATTTAATAGTTAAAACCAAAATCATGCCTTCTGATAAAGATAAAAAAGATATGATTTTTAGTTTTATAGTTGCCAAATATCTCAATTCTAATGCTATTGTTTTAGCTCAAAATCAGGCAACCGTCGGCATTGGCGTCGGTCAAATGAATCGTCTTGAAGCTGCAAAACAAGCTATAAAACAGATGAAATCTAATTTAAAAAAATATAATCCAGTTCTTGCATCAGACGGTTTTTTTCCTTTCTCTGATATTGTTAAATTATGCTCGCAAAATAATATTAAAGGTATAATTCAACCTGGCGGCTCAAAGAATGACAAAGAAGTAATAGACGTTGCAAATAAAAATAAAATTTCTCTGGTTTTAACAGGGATAAGGCACTTTAAACATTAAATCTAAAATATAACTTTAAAAATGGAATTAATGATAATGATAAAAAAATCGGAATTACTATTATTCCCAATCTTATTGAATCGGTAAGTTGTATTGTAAGTCCTACTAAAAATGGGCCCAGTATAGAACACAAATTTCCAAACATTGAATACAAACTAAAAGCCGCCATCTGATTTTGAGCTTTTATCTTCTGCACCAGAAAACTTCTACTCGAAGCCTGTATTGGTCCAATAAAAAAACCTACTAAGAGTGCAATCACCCAAAAGCTATAATAACTTTCAGTAAAATAAAGAATAAGTGTTAAAATTAACAACCCTGAAATACAAATTTTCACAGCATTAAGTGATCCAATTTTGTCTTCAACACTACCAATAACTAAACAACCTACTATTCCAAAAAAATTAATCGAGACGCCTAGGAATAAGATTTCAGATTCAGAGAGTCCAAAGATAAATGCTGCAATCATGCTAGCAAATGCAAAAATAGAAACTACCGCGTTATTGAAAAAAAAATAGCTAATTAAGAAATTAGATATACCTCTAGATCTAATGTTTTTTATTAATTCTAAAATATTTGGTGATTTAAAGTGAACCTCTTTCATAACATTAAATAAGGAAAAACCAAATAATGCCGACCATATGGCAACAAATGGACCAATTAATAAAAATACCTTAATATTAAAAATTTTAAAACTTTCATTAGAGAACTTTAACAACATGAATACTAGGAATAACGATGCCAATCCACCTAAATACCCAAATGCCCAGCCCAAGTTTGATAATGCTCCTGTAATATTCTTTTTTCTAATTTTGGACAATGAAAGATTATAAAATAAATTTACTATTTCAAACGAAACCAGACTAATTACTATAAAAAAAAGTGGAAGAAATTGATTTGTCCCTTTGTCAAAAAAGAACAGTCCAAAAGTAAAAAAAATCATTAAATAGAAAAAAAACTTAAAGAAGCCAATTTTAATATTTCGAAAGAAATTTTTCCCGCTTATAAGAATGAAAGATAATAACAAAAAACATAGTATGCTCGCTGCAGACAAAGCAAACCCCCAAAGACTTGTTCCCACATTTGGATCAGAGGAAATTGTCTTTGCGTAAAAAGCTCCATAGAAAAAAGTAAGAATTAAAGTTGGGTAACTTGAAATTCCAAAATCAAACAAACACCATGATCTAATCTTTTTTGAATTTAGTAATGAAAACATTCAAACACCGTAAACTTTTAAATTTTAGTTACACAGACCATTTCTTAAAACACAAGGAGCAACTGTTATTGATTGATCTGGAGTAGAAATACTGATTTTCTCGGCTACAGCTGGAACACTTCTGTGTGAGGTTTTTGTTGGCAAAAGAATCAAGTTTTTACCTGAACGTCCTTTTTTTAAAATTTCTCTTATTCTTTGGGCAAAGGTTAATTTATGTTTTAAGGTCAACAAGAAACTTCCACCAGAAAATGTGTAGTTCGAAGCTGATCCGGTTCCATCGCTAAAAGATAAAGTGCCCAGAGAAATATTTTGAGTACTTCCTGAAATATTCCTTTGAATACTACCTTGTCCAGTTAAAGTTAACGACTCGTTATTAGCAGTTGTAATAGTTAATTCTTCAGCTAGTACGATTAAAGATGGGTTGTCCACAGCAACTCGAGAGCCAAAGAGATTAACTGGTCTTTTAGTTACATTCATAGAAGCCCCTGTTATTGTATAATTTGGGTGAGCTGAAGTTAATGATCCAATATTAACAGACTTTGATCCAACCCCAGTAGACCCAATTGTACCTGAACCAGAAATAGTTATTGTGTCGGAACCAACAGTATTGGTGAAAGAATCAAATATATTACCATTTACAATATTTGTCCCATCGTAAAATCTACTACCAGAGGCAGATGTTGCACGTGCTGTAACGTCAATTGAATGGTTTCCGCCATCCAAAGTATAATTCGAAGCAGATCCACTTCCGTTTCCTAATACAAGAGTTCCAATACTTGTAATGTTTTTTCCTACTCCTACATTTTTATTTTGCATTTGACCATTTCCACTTAGTGTTAATGTCTGCCCCCCCACAGTATTAGAGATTCCGTTAGATTGTAGACCTGAAGCAGGTGCATCTAAAGTTCCGTCATAAATTTTTTCGATACTCAGATCAACGGGACGTTTTGTAATACTTAAAGAAATTGTTCCCATAGTGTAGTTGGTAGCACTTCCATTCGCGCTAACAAGATTCAGTGTGTTTTGAGTAACTGTTTTATTACTTCCAACATTTGCGTCAGTTACACTGCCTTGACCGGATAGTGTAATGATTTCGGAACCTATTCCAGTTGTTACGGCTAAATCAGAACCATTTACAGTTGTTGTATTATCGTAAACTCTTGAACCTCCAACATTTAACTGTAGCGCATTTATTGCAAATGTTCCGCTTGATAGTGAATAATTCGATGCTAACCCCGTTCCATCTTGCAATTGAAGTGTTCCCAATATAATTGTTTTTCCAGTCCCAGAAATTGCAGTTGAGATACTTCCTGAACCAGTGATTCCAAGGGTCTCTCCAGCAGAAGTATTATTAAAAGTTGAAATATCTGAACCATTTACAGTTGTTGTTCCATCATAAAATCTTGAGCCACTAATTGTTATTGGTCTTTTTGTTACACTCATAGTTTGTGTTCCACCTGACAATGTATAATTAGCAGCTAAACCTCCATTAGTTCCATCACCAATTGTAAGACCACTTACATTTGTTAACGTTTTTAAATCTCCAACGTTAGCATTTCCTAAGTCACCATTTCCTGATAACCCAATTGTTTCCGAACCAACCAAATTATTGATTGTTGTTAAGTCGGATGAGGCGGCAGTAGCAGAAGAATCGTAGATTCTTGTACCAGTTAAATCTAATGGACGTTTCGTAATATCTAAAGTTGCAGAGGTTAAATTATAATTACTTGAGGCTGCAGTTCCATTCGCTAATGCTATGCTTCCAAGCGATATTGACTGCCCAGACGCCACATTTTTAGAACCAACACTTCCAGATCCTGTTAGATTTAAATTTTCCCCACTTACCAAATTGCTGAAGGTTGAGGTGAAGTTTGAAGTATTTGCATCTGTTGTTCCATCATAGTGTCTAGTACCCACAAAAGTTACATCTCTTACGTTAATATCAAAAGACCCTGATAATAGTTCATAGTTGGAAGCCAACCCGGAATTATCAGCTAATGCAAGTGAACCCAATGATATAGCCTTATTTGTTCCAACTGCAGCAGAATCAACAGTTCCAGATCCATTTAAATTCAGAGTTTCACCACCAGCCCTATTACTGATAGTTGAAATAGAAGAGTTTTGCACAGTTGTAGATCCATCATAGATTTTTGAGCCTGAAATTGTAATAGGTCTTTTAGTAACATTAACTATGTGTGTTCCCCCAGATAATGTGTAGTTTGATGCTAACCCACCATTTGATCCATCGCCTAACGACAGTCCACTAACATTTGTAAGTGCTATCGAATCTGCAACATTTTTATTACCTATAACTCCATTTCCTGAAAGGATAATTGTTTCAGAACCAACCAAATTAGTCATGGTTGATAAATCAGATGCTGCTGCCGACGTTGTTGAGTCATATACTCGTGAACCTGATAAACTTAATGGGCGAGCTGTTACAGTAAGTGTACTCGAAGTTAAGTTATAATTACTAGCAGCACCTGAACCATCAAGGAGACTAAGGTTTGTGACTGTTACAGCTTTTCCTGAACCAATATTCTTATGTGAAACTGTTCCTGTTCCTGTTTGTGATAGAATTTCAGAACCTACTAGATTACTATAGGTGAATGTTGTTGAAACACTAGCACCATCCAAAATATTTGATCCATCATATTCTCTACTAGCAACAAGAGTTATAGGTCTTTGAGTTATATTCATCAAATGAGTACCTCCATCAAGAGTATAGTTACTTGCTGACCCTGAGTTATCTGATAAAGAAAGTGTATTTTTAGTTACAGTTTTTGAATTACCCACTGCAGCTGATAACAAAGTTCCAGAACCAGATAAATTTAAAGTTTCAGAACCAACTAAGTTTGATAAAGATAAATCTGAAGCATTTGCAGTTATTGATCCATTGTAAATTCTTGTGCCTGAAGAATTTAGTATTCTCGGAGTAATTTCAAATGTTGTGGTGAAATTACTCAAGGTATAGTTTCCTGCGCCAGGGCCAGTTAGAGCAAGGGATCCTGCAGTCACAGTTTTATTAGCACCAACATTTTCATCTGCAACTGTGCCAGCTCCGGTTAAACTTACAGTTTCTCCACTAACTAAATTAGTTAAATTAAGATTAGAACTATTAACAGTTTTTGTGCCATCATATTGCCTGCTTCCAGTAACATTCACAGATAATTGAGATATATCTAATGTGTGAGATCCACCTGTTAATGTATAATTTGAAGACTTTCCTCCAGAACCATCCGAAATAGAGAGACTTCCAAGGGTAATTGCTTTATTCATTTCAACTGTTGCATTTGGGACTGTACCCGAGCCAGATAGTGTTAAATTTTCACCACTTACTAAGTTGCTTATACTTAAATCTGTGCTTGAAGCGTTGTTAGTCCCGTCAAAAGCTCTTACCCCACTTAAACCAATCACACGTTCTGTGACATTTACGGTCGCAGCGGATAATGTGTAGTTTGAACCAACACCTGAACTGTTATCTATTGTTAAGCCTGATGTGTTAACTGTTTTTCCAGTTCCAACGTCACCATTAGATATTGTGCCAGTTCCTGAAAGTGATAATGTATCCGATCCAGCCAGATTCGAAAAGCTTGTAAGGTTGCTTGACGCTACATTTGTTGTCCCGTCATAGGATTTTGTTCCTGAAACTGTTGTTGATCTTGGAACAATTGTCATAGTTAGCGTTCCATTTGTTAAAGTATAATTTGTTGCTATTCCAGAACCATCTGATATTGCCAATGTGTTTGTATTCACAATAGTCCGGCTACCAGCGGCTGGAGAATCCAATACGCCACTTCCTGTAAACCCAAGTGTCTCTCCAGAAACAATATTTGTAAAACTAAGGTCTGATCCAGAAGCTGTCCTTGTTGAATCATAAGCTCTTGAGCCAGATAAATTTAATGGACGTTGCGTAATATCAGAACTTGCTGAAGCTATCGAATAGTTGCTTGCTTGTCCAGAATTGTCAACCAATGAAAGCCCCGAAGACGACAAAGTTTTAGCATTTCCTACATTTGCTGATGAAACAGTTCCAGATCCAGAAACAGATAACGTTTCAGACCCTACTATGTTGGTGAATGTAGTAATTTGACTGCCTTGAATCGTTGTATTACCGTCGTAAATTTTTGAACCAACAAGTGTTAATGGTCTTTGAGTTATATCAAAATTTGCACTTGAAATGCTATAGTTACTGGCACTTCCTGTTCCATTCGCAAGAGCTAAAGTTCCGAGTGTCACTGTTTTGCCTGCACCAACATTCGAAGAACTTACAGAACCACTTCCTGAAACAGATAGCGTTTCAGAACCAACTAAATTTGAAAAAGTTGTCAAGTTGGAACCATCTACTGTTGTATTTCCATCATAAACCTTGCTTCCAGCTACCACAACTGGACGTTGTGTAACATTAATTTCAAGAGTTCCGTTTAAAGTATAATTAGCAGCGGTACCGCTGTTATCAGATAAAGTGAAGTTTACATCTGTTACACTCTTGTTATCACCAACGGCACTAGTGGTAATCGTCCCAGATCCAGACAAGTTAAGTGTTTCGGAACCTATGAGTCCTGTTAATGATAAATTTGATGATGATACTGATGTGTTTCCGTCGTAAACTTTTGATCCATTAACTCCTATAGATTTTTTGCTAACTGTTGTACTGTGGGATCCTCCTAAGAGTGTATAATTTGAAATTAATCCTCCATTACTCCCGTCTGAAAGCAACAGCGCAGTCGTATTAATTGAAGCTGATCCATAAGTTGAAGCATTTGGTGAAGAGGTCGAAACCGAGCCAGATTTATTTAAAGTCTCTGACCCTATTAGGCCGTTCAAACTAATACTTCCAGAAGAGACTGTGGTTGATCCGTCGTAGGCCCTTGTTCCAGAAATACTTAATATTTTTTTATTGATTGTAAATGTCCCTGTACTTAAAGAATAGTTAGAAGCATTTGAAGTATTGTCCGCCAAACTCAGCCCAGTTGTATTTATTGTTTTTCCAACTCCTACATTTTTATCAGTTACTGAACCTGTTCCTGCAATTGATATAGACTCTCCTGAAACCTGACCAATTAACGTCAAGTCAGAACTCGCAACATCGGTTGTACCATCGTATTGTCTTGAACCCGAGAGTGTTATTGGCTTTGTGGTAATATCAAAAGTGCCGGAATCCAGAGTGTAATTAGAGGCCAAACCAATAGTTCCGTTGGTTCCATCAGATATTCCCAATGTATTAAGAGTAATAGATTTATTTGTTCCAACCGATGGTAGCGAAACACTTCCCTCTCCGCTAATTGTAAGTGTTTCACCGCCGACCGTGTTAACTGTATCAATTTGGCTGGCTAAAACCGTTCCCGTTCCATCATACACTTTCTCTCCACTTATACTTAGATTGCGACGAGTTACAGCAAAGCTTGTTGTTCCAATTGTATAGTTGGATGCAGAATGTGAACCGTCGGAAAGGGTTAGACCAGATATGTTTATTGTTTTACCAGATTCGACATTTTTATCAGTTACTGAACCTGTTCCTGTGATTGAAATTGATTCACCTGTAACTTCTCCAGTAACATCTAAATCTGAGCTACTAACTGTGGTAGTGGCATCATAAATTTTTTGACCTCCCACACTTACCCACTTTTGACTTATGTCAAATGTCCCTGTTGTCAAATTATAGTTGCTCGCTAATCCACCGCCAGAACCGTCGGCTATTGCAATAGATCCTAACGTTATAGATTGGTTGTTTTGTACATTAGCCGATGAAACTGTTCCGCTTCCGGAAAATGCAAGTGTTTCTCCACTTGCAGTATCGTTGGTGACCAAATCAGATGAACTTACCGTTGTAGTGCCATCATAAACTCGAGACCCTGAAAATGTTATGTCTTTTTTAGTTACATTGAACGTATGTGTTCCTCCGTCTAATTTATAATTAGATGATAAGCCAGGCGTCCCTCCTGATCCGTTTCCTAAGGTTAAACCAGATGCATCTATTGTTTTTCCATTTGCGACATTTTTGTCACTTATAGTTCCATTACCAGTTAATGTTAAGTTTTCTCCTCCTTGAAGGTTATTCAATGATAAGTCAGCCAGAAGGGCATTTGTTGAACCATCGTATTGTCGCGTGCCTGTGATCGATATAACAGCTTTATTTACAGTCAGTAAATGCGTTCCTCCAGCCAATGTGTAATTTGAGGCTATTCCGCCGTTAGCCCCGTCAGCTAAGCTTAGTGTATCTACACCTACTGTTTTATTGGTACCAACATTCTCATCTGATACCGATCCATTACCAGAAAGTGCTAAGGTCTCACTTCCAACTAAATTGAACAGAGTTATTATTCCGGATGAAACTGTTTTTAAAGTATTATAATCCCTACTTGCAGACATGTTTAATACTCTTTCGGTAATATTAAAGGTTTGTGTTCCTCCACTAAATGTGTAGTTAGATGCTAAACCTGCTGTTCCAGTTTGTCCGTTCTCAAGGGTCAGACCTGATGTATTTACTGTTTTACCATTTCCAATATTTTTACTTACAACACTTCCCAATCCTGAGGTTGTTAAGTCTTCTCCTCCTTGTAATCCTGAAAGTGAAAAATCAGAATTCCTAACATCTTGAGTGCCGTCGTATTGGCGTGATCCTGTGAGTGAAATAGGAGCCTTGTTCACAGTTAACTGATGCGTTCCTCCACTAAGAGTATAGTTAGCCGCTAAGCCTCCATTCGATCCATCCGCTAATGCGAGTGTTCCTACGGATACTGTTTTGTTAGATCCAACATTCTTACTCGCAATCGTTCCGGTTCCACTTAAGTTAAGTGTTTCTGATCCCACTAAGTTAGCATGCGTTGATAAGTCTGATGCTACCGCATTTGTTGTGGCATCATATAAA
>CABZMK010000012.1 GCA_902526865.1 uncultured Alphaproteobacteria bacterium | reverse complement strand
ACATGGGACCGAATCAAGACATGGGACCAAATCAAGATATGGGACCAAATCAAGATATGGGACCGAATCAAGATATAGGACCAAATCAAGATATGGGACCGAATCAAGAATTTGATTCAGCTATGGTAAACCCTGAAACAGGTCAACCCTACGGTACTTTCGATGAATCGGGAAACCCTATAGAGGAAGGGCCAGAT
The DNA here is from genome assembly GCA_902526865.1 of uncultured Alphaproteobacteria bacterium. Classification (GTDB taxonomy): domain Bacteria; phylum Pseudomonadota; class Alphaproteobacteria; order Methylaequorales; family Methylaequoraceae; genus Methylaequor. The sequence continues at coordinate 40,512 of CABZMK010000012.1, read as the reverse complement.
CCTTTGTTCGGAGACAATGTGCCTAACCAAGATGTGGGACCACCACCCGATGAAATGGGTCAAGATATGGGGCCGACGGTCGAGCTAAATCAAGATATGGGACCCGACGATCCGAATTTGCCTAATTTGGGTCCAGATGGAATGGATGATTTACAATCTCACATGGATGATGCTGGAGCACACCAAGCGCCGAATCAAGATATCGGACCAAATCAAGACATGGGACCAAATGATATGCCGGCTGATATGCCTCCGCCCCCTGATGACCCTAATGATGGTGGGGAAGTAGTTTAACGCTCATCATTTTTATCTCAAACCCTCTTAGTTTTACTAAGGGGGTTTTTTTTGATTAAATGAAAAACTTATATAATATAAGCTGAAGCATGTAATAAATATTTTTCAAAAAACTTTAATTTAATTTACAAGAATAAATTTCATACTAGAGACATTGATTTGGACAAAAATTTAGCTTTAAAAAATAAGAATTTATTAAAAAATTTATATAATACTCATCTTGATTTAGGTGATTTGTACCTTAAAACAAAAAGAATTAGTAATGCAATCTTCCATTATCATAGTGCTCTTACAATTAACAAAAATTCAAATAAACTTTTTTTAAGAATTTTTAATTTATTCTGTTTGTTGAAAATAAAAAATCAAAATAATCAATTTCTTAAAAATATTTGCTTATTTTATTTAAGACAAAACTCTGTTTATCACAATTTAATGTTTTATAATGCATTTCAATTCACAAAATTCTTTGAATTAAAAAAAGAAAAAAAAATATTAAAAGTCTTTAATAACTCTATAAGTGAAAAGTTGATAAGCATTTGTAATGATGAAATTTTACAATTAATTTTAAAAAAATGTTTAGTGAGAAATATTGAGTTAGAGAGTTTTTTAAAGAAAATAAGAGCCTCTATGCTTGAAATATATTTCAAAGAAAAAAAAGAAATTAAAAAAATTTATTCATTCTTAATTTCTCTTGCCGAACAATGTTTCTTTAATGAATATGTTTACGAAACATCAGTAAGAGAGAATATACTTATAAAAAAACTCAAATATAAAATTTTAAATGATTCTGAATTCTGTGAATTGTCATTTTTAATTTTGACTCTTTACCAAGAACCAATGAAGTCCAAAATGCTTAATAAAAAACTTAAAAATTACAAATCTAATTCTTTTGAATTTAATCAATTTTTAGTATTTACATATAAAAATCAAATAACTGAAAACGAAATAAAAAAGGAATTTAGCAATCAAAAAATTAAAGATAAATGTTCTAAATTAATTAAATCACAGTATGAAGAAAATCCCTATCCTAGGTGGAGGTATACATCATTTCCTCTGAAACAAAGTTTTCAAAGCTTCATAAAATCTAAAAGTCTTTCAATTGATAATCCCCCTAAAAAGACTAATTACGAAATTTTGATTGCTGGATGTGGAACTGGTCATCAGGTTGTCCAATATTCAGGAATAGTAAATTCAAAAATCTGTGCAATTGATTTAAGTTCATCAAGCTTATCATTTGCTAAAAGAACTGCCTGTGAACTTGAGATTAAAAATGTTAATTTTTTCAATATGGATATATTAGATATCAATTTATTAAACAAGAAGTTTGACTTTATAATTTGTTCTGGGTGTCTTCATCATATGAAAAAACCAGAAGAAGGGTTAAGATGTTTATTAAACGTCCTTAATAATGATGGTTTACTTTATATTGGTTTGTACAGTGAAATCGCTAGAATTGAAATACATTGGGTTAGACAATATATTAAAAAGCATTTAATTGAGGTTTCTGAAGCAAATATGATTCGATTAAGAAGAAAAATGTTAAAATCTTCTAATACCAATTTTAATGAAATTACTAAATCCATAGAGTTTTTCTCTTTTTCAAGGTTCAGAGATTTAGTTTTTAATTTTCAAGAACATAATTTTAATATATCTCAATTAAAAAATATTTTTGATAAATATAACCTCACTTTCTTAGGTTTTGATAGGGTTAAAAGTATTGTTATGAAAAGTTTTAAGGAACGGTTTCCGCATGATAATTCAGAATATGATTTAATTTGTTGGGATGAATTTGAAAAGGATAATCCTAAAACTTTTGCATCAATGTATAATGTTTGGCTTAAAAAGAATTAGTTTACAAGATTTGACTAAATAGATTTAACTAATATTCACTCTTTTATTTATTGAATTTTAATCTAGGTTTTTATAAGTTAAGCATTTACGGTTTTAAGTTAGTGAATTTAGGTAACTAAAAAATTATTTTGGTGGCTGTAGCTCAGTTGGTTAGAGCGTCGGTTTGTGGTACCGGATGTCGGGGGTTCAAATCCCCTCAGCCACCCCATTAATTTAAGTAAGTAGATAAAAATTTACTGACAAGTTTCTATATTCACTTTCGTCTCTAAAAATTCATCTCCATTATAATTATTTTTAACACCTTTTATTATTGAAGCATCTTTAAAATCAAAGCCAGTACTTATTCTTATGTATTTATCATCAATACATTTTTTATGAGATGGATCAAATGCTACCCAACCTAAATTATTTATAAAAATTTCGACCCACGCATGGGTAGTATTTACACCTGAACCTGTTTCTTCAAGTAAAAAGCCATTAACATATCTGGCTGGGAGTTGGTTAAATCTTGCTGCACTTATAAGAATATGAGCAAAATCCTGACATACACCTTTTTTTTGCTTCAAAGCTTCCTTTGAACTGGTAGAGGTTGTTGTTGATCCACTTGTGTAGTTAATAGAGTTTGATACTATTAAATTTAGCTTATGAGCAAATTCAATTTGGCTTTTATTATTTTTTTTGGAATTTTTCGAAATTTTCTCAATGTTTTTACATGGCCTTGTCAAGTCTGTTTCTCTGAGAAAACAAAGCGGATTAACTTTTTCTTTCAACCCTTTTACTACACCTGATAAATCTTTTGTCTTTAATATCCCTCTAGAAGTAATTTTAAGTTGTCCATTAAAATTATTAATAAAAATATTTTGTATTCTATGTCCTAAGGCGTCAGTGTGTGATTCTAGTATTTTTCCGTTATTTGAAAACGTTTTCCATTCTATTATTTCTTGATTGTCGCATACCGATGGGTAAAGTTTTAAGCATTGAATTAGCCTTGGGACTGTTGAATTATATTGATAAGTTGTAGAGTGAGTGATTTTAACTTTCATGTTTCTGAACCGAAAAAGTATTTTTGTTCAAATTTTTTATATACAAAATTTATTTCTTCAATAAAGGATTTCAAAAATTCATGTAAACCAATGTCTGTAATTTTATGAGCATTTAAATTTTTTATTTTTTTATACATTAGTGTCATTTTTTTATTTGAAGTAGAGGTTTGTTTATAAAATTTTGATAACCTTCCTAAATGATGATTAATTTTTTCTATTGAAAAAATTAAAGATCTTGGGCAAGTCATGTTCAGAATTAGAAAATCTATAATTTTAGTGTATGTAATTTCTTGTTCTCCATACGCCCATTTAAATGCCCTGAATGATGAAATTGACCTTAACATTAAACTCCATTGAAAATTGTCAATATCACCACCAACATAGTTTATACTTGGTAGTAAAATAAAATATTTAACATTGATAATTCTTGCAGTAAAATCTGCTCTCTCAAAATAAGTTCCTAATATTAAAAAATCATAACCATCATTAATTAGCTGGGTGTTTAGTATTGTACCTCTAATTAAATTTACTTGTTTTTTTATCCATTCAATAATTTCAGGCAATTCTTTTAAGATATTTTTTGTGTCTTTTAAATTTTTATCTAATTCATGATAAGAGGAGTTAATTGCATTCCAAACCTCTAAAGTAACAGCAGTTCTAACCATTCTTATATTTTCCCTAGCCGTTTTTATACAGTTTTTAACCGAAGAAGAGTTTTCTGTATCAAAAAGAAGAAAGAAAATAATATTCTCTTTAGAAATGGTTTTATATTTTTTAAAATATTCACTTTTAATTCCTGAAGTTTCTAGAATAGATTCCCATTCATTTGTATAGCCTCTTTCAGTATTTGGAATCAAAGAAATTCTGTATCCAACCTCTAAAAGTCTAGCTAAAGAATCGGCTCGCTCTATATATCTTGCTGACCAAAATAAATTTTCTGCAGTTCTACTTAGCATATTAATTATTCATTAAGTACCCATGTATCTTTAACTCCTCCACCTTGTGACGAATTAACCACCAATGAACCCTGATTTAAAGCAACCCTCGTTAATCCGCCATCAACTAATTTTGTTTTATTTGCCCCAACTAAACAAAATGGTCTAAGATCAACGTGTCTTGGCGACAATTTTTTTTTATCAAAGATTGGTACTGAGGATAATTCAAGTATGGGTTGGGCTATATAGTTAGCTGGATTTAAAAGGATTTTTTTTCGAAAAATTTCAATTTCTTTTTTTGACGATTTACTTCCAATCAATAAACCATAACCTCCAGAGCCATGGACTTCTTTAACAACTAATTTACTTAAATTGTTTAGAACGTATTTTTTTGCATCTTCTTCACAGCATCGCCAAGTTTTTACATTTTCTAATATTGGTTCTTCTCCAAGGTAAAATTTAATTATTTCTGGTATGTAAGAATAAATAGCTTTATCGTCAGCAATACCTGAACCTGGAGCGGAACAAATATTTACATTACCAGACTTATATGAATCAAATAAGCCAGGAATTCCTATAAGTGAGGAACTATCAAAAGTGATTGGATCAATAAATTTATCATCAATTCTTCTATAAATTATATCAACTTTTTCTGGTCCTCTAGTTGTTTTCATATAGGTTACAGATTCGTCAACGAAAAGATCATTTCCTTGAACTAATTCAACTCCCATGAGGTCAGCTAAAAAACTATGCTCATAATATGCACTATTTAAAGAACCAGGAGTGAGTATTACAACTTTTGGTTCTTTATTACATTTTTTTGGAGCTAGACTTTTCAGTACGTCTAGCAAATAATTTGGATAGTTTTCTACAGTTTCAATTTTTAATTTTTCAAATAATTCTGGAAACATTCTCATCATTATTTCTCTGTTTTCAATCATATATGAAACTCCAGATGGAGTTCGACAGTTATCCTCTAGAACTTTAAAAGTTTTTTCGTTAATTCTCACAATGTCAGATCCAATAATAGGACTGTAAATTCTTTTAGGAACTTTAAAACCAATCATTTTTATTTCATATGCAGGGTTTTTATAAATTAAATTCTCTGGTATCAGTTTAGCTTTTACTATTTCACCAGAATTATAAATATCATTTAGGAAGGCATTAACTGCTAATGCTCTTTGGATGACTCCTTTTTTAATTTTTTTCCATTCTGTTGAAGAGATTATTCTCGGAAACATATCAAATGGAATTAAGCGCTCAGTAGAATCAAAGTTATTATATACAGAAAATGTAATACCTATTTTTTTAAAAAGATTTTCAGCTTCATTTTTTTTTTTTACAATAACATTTTCTGGCAAAGATTTAGCCCAATCATATATTTGGTTATAGAATTTTCTTACCTTTGAATTTTTATAAACTTCGTTGTACATTCTCTTTCAATTGTTATCGGAGTGGAAAGAGACACAGGGATGCGTTCCTTCGGTTTCAAACCTACTTCCGACCATAATGGTTGAACGATTATTAAAGATTATAACTATTCAATTTGTAAAGCAAGAGTTATTTGGTTTGTTATTGCGAATGTTGGAGGGCAAACTAGCTTATCCATCTTTCAAAAACCTTGATTTTAGATGATGATAAATCAAGATTACAACTTTTTTAATTTTATAAATTTTAATTGCCTTTACCTCTAAAATGCTTAAGTTTTTAACATGAAGCAGATCTTATTATTATTACCTGTCTTATTAATTTCTTATATATTAAAAGTTGAAATCACCCTTAAAGCACAACCACAAGAAGAAAAAGACCTTGGTTGTATCACTCTGCTAAAATTAGCTGGTGAAAAAAGTAAAATTGCCGGTGAAATGATTAAGTATGAGAAACTTAAAAAACTTCAAAAAAGATTTCTTGGAAAGTATAAGGTCGACTATTTTTCTGAAAATGAAACTCAATCCAAGTTAGATGAACATAATTTGAAAATAAAAGAACAAGGCCAAAGATATATCAATAAAAATCTTCAAAAGTGTGGCATAAAATAAACAACTCTTTTATAAAAAAATTAGTATTATTAATTAGCTTAGTTTCTTTTTCAGAAATAACATCTTCAAAAAAATGATGCTAAGAATCATCATTGTCAGCTTTAACAATATTTATTCTTATGTAAATTTATGTAGATTACCTTTTCTAATCACCAAAGGATATAAATTCATTGAATTTTAGGTTTATAATTAAAAGATTTATTAAATGAAAAATTCATTAATGTGGTTTAGATATGACCTCAGAGTTGAAGATAATCAAGCATTATTAGCTTCTTTAGATAACCAAGTCTGTCTCCCAATCTTTATTCTTGATGAGGGTTTTTTAAAGCTTCAAACTACAAGTGAGTTTCATCTTAGTTTCTTGAAAGATTCTTTGGAAAACCTGAATTATAACCTAAAAAAAAAATTTAACACCAAACTGAATCTTTACGAAGGAAAGACTATTGAAATATTAAATCACCTCATTGGAAAGTTTAAAATAAAAAATATATATTCAAACAGAATATTTAAAGGAGGTTATTTCACAAAATTAGATAAAGATGTTGATTCGTTTCTGAATCAAAAGGGTATAAATTGGTCTCAAAAAAATCAATTTGGAATTCAACTAGAAAATAGAATTCGAGGAAAATGGTCTAAAGATTGGCACAGATTTATGACAGGTCCAGTAACTTCAAATATTGAAAATAACAATTTTAGTAAAGACGACTCAGTGGAGTTAAACTTTACACCTTACTCAGCATGTGTCCAAAAAGGTGGCGAAGACGAGGCACATAATTGTTTAAACACATTTTTAAATAGTAGACATAAAAATTATTCTCAAAAAATGTCAAGTCCAATAACAGCAGAGTATTCATGCTCAAGACTTAGTCCTCATATAACTTTCGGAACAATTTCTATAAAATCAATAATAAGTAAAATTGAAAAAAATAAAAACTGTGTTGAAAAAAAATCCATTTATTCATTTAAAAAAAGATTAGCCTGGCACTGTCATTTTATTCAAAAACTATACGACGAGCCTAGAATTGAATTTGAAAATTTGCATCCGCTCTACAATAACATTAGATCTGAAAGTTTTAATTCTTCTCTCTACAAGAGTTGGAAAGAGGGTGCCACTGGTTTTCCTTTTTTAGATGCCTGTTTGAGATTTTTAAAGATCAAAGGTTGGTTAAATTTTAGAATGAGAGCTATGATTACTTCATTTGCATCATATCAGTTGTGGTTGGATTGGAAGATTACATCAAAATTCTTAGCAAATAATTTTACAGATTATGAACCAGGTATTCATTATCCTCAAATTCAGATGCAATCTGGTACAACAGGAATTAATACAATTCGAATATATAATGTAATTAAACAATCACATGATCAAGATCCCAATGGAGATTTTATTAGAAAATGGGTACCAGAGATAAGAATGTTACCGAATCACCTAATTCATGAGCCGTGGAAAATAAACTTTTTAGAGGAAAAGGAATATAATTTCAAGTTGGGGAATAACTACCAAAAACCAATTGTGGACAATAATCAGAGCACTAAATTTGCAAAAGATATGATTTGGTCTATAAGAAAAAAACCTGAGGCCAAAAAAATTTCAAAAAAAATTGTTTCGCAGCATGCGAGCATGAAGACTTAAAAACTTGAGGTTTCTTTTTTAAATTTTGATTAATGTGGTTTAAATTAATTGTTATCCCATTCTACGGAATCCTCTTTTTTTACCAACTTATGTTCTTCTTGATCCAGTCCTAATTTCCAGTAGCTGGAAATATACATTTCATTCTTACTGATTTTTTTTTTTTTTTGAAAAAAATTTCTTAAACCTTTCATTTTGTGAAATTCACAAGCTACCCACACATAAGGTTTTCCATTTAACCAATTAATTTTTTTTACAGTATCTACTAAAACAGAAGGATTCTGTTTTGACTTCACTACCCATTTTATTTTGATATTTTTTGGTTTTACAACTTTGATTTTATCGTCTTTTGATATTATTTCTAAAACAACAAAGCCTACTGCATTTTTTGGGATTCTTTCAAGATAACATGCTATCGCTGGTATGGCAGTCATGTCTCCTACAAAAAAGAACCAATCAGAGTTTTCATTTATTTGTTTTTTTAAACCTGGTCCTGATATTAATATTTCATCACCAATCTTAGCACGTGACGCCCATTTTGTGGCATAGCCTTGATTTCCAAAATGATTAGAAAAATCAATATCTAGTTCAAGCTTTTTTTTCCGAAAACTTCTTATTGTATATGGTCTTAAAAAGGAGTTACTTGATGATTTTTGGTTAAATAAGAGTTTAACGTATCCACCATCTTCATTTTCAGGAAAATCAAACAAATCTTTACTGTGAAATGTAATCCTTTTCATATTAGGTGAGAGTTGAGATATATTAGTAACTTTTATATTTCTTATCCTTTTCATTTTTAATATTATAATTTAATTGAAAAAAATTAAAAAGTTAGAATTTTTATTCTTTTTAGAATTATTATCTAAAATTTTGGTTTTATAAATTATTTTTAATACCAAGTAATATTAATGACAAGTATAATAGGTTTAAGCTCTGCCTTTCCAAAGCACAAAGTGTTTCAGGAGGATGTTAAAGCTTTGGGTAGAAAACTTTTTGCATCTAAAACTAATTTTAAAAAAATGGAAAAGGTTTATGACAACTCTGGAGTAAAAGTTAGATATCTTACCAACGACTTAAACTGGTACATGAATCAGCATAATTGGTCTGAAAGAAATTACTTGTTCAAAAAGAATGCTATTTCTCTATTAAAAAAATCAATTTCTGAAACTTTCGAGAAGTCGAACATTAGACCTGAAGATATCGGGGGTATAGTGTTAATTAATAGTACAGGTATATCTACTCCAACTATTGATGCTGAGATATTTAATTTATTCAATTTTAATAATCAAGTTTTAAGATTACCCTTTTTTGGTTATGGATGTTCCGGAGGCGTTTTAGGACTTAATAGAGCAGTTGAAATTTATAAAAATATTAAAAAACCAGTTTTGGTCTGTAATGTTGAACTATGTAGTTTAACCTTTAGACCTCAAATATTTAGTAAAGAAAACATTGTCAGTTCTTCATTATTTGGTGATGGTTCAATTTCTTATATTGTTAAAGAAGATGGGAATTGTAAAATATTAAATTCAATGGAGTACACTTGGAAAAATTCCTTAAATCTTATGGGTTGGGGAGTAGAAGATGACGGTTTGTCAGTAATTTTTGATAAAATCATTCCTGAATTTATAACCAAAAAACTTCCACAAGTTGTAAATAAATTCCCTTTAAAGGACTTAGATGGTTATGTGCTGCATTCAGGCGGCATGAAAATAATAGACGCCTACAAAAAAATCTTTAATAATGATCAAACTATTGAAGTTTCTCAAAAAATTTTATCAGATTATGGTAATGTTTCGTCAGTGTCAGTTTTGCTTGTTTTAAAAGAAATGATAAAGAAAAAAAGCACCGGAATCTTTTTAATGACTGCGCTTGGACCAGGTTTTACCGCCGGTATGACTGGCTTAAAAATTTGTTCTGATGATTGATACTTACTTAATATTTTACATTATTTTATGCAGATTATTTGAACTTTTATATAGTAGAAGAAACACTTCAAAATTAATAAAAGAAGGTGGTGTTGAACATTACAAAAATCATTACAAGTATATTGTTTCTTTTCATGTCATTTTTGTATTTTTTTTTCTTATTAAATCAATGAATGACACAGATGTAAATATTGAATATCTTTATGCTTTTTTAGTTCTACAGTTACTTAGATATAAAATAATTTTTGATTTGGGTTATTTTTGGACAACAAGAATTATAGTTATAGACAAGCCCCTAGTTAAGACATTTCTTTTTAAATATTTCAAACACCCGAATTATGTTGTCGTAATTTTAGAGATAATATTAGTTTGTTTATTTTTTGACGACTTGCTTGCATTAATTTTCTTTACATTTTTTAATTCTATTTTGATATGTATTAGAATATTTTACGAAGAAAAGGCTAATAGATTTAGAAAAAATTTATAATTAATATGTAAAATATCAATAGTTAATGTTGATCAATAATTTTTCTTAAAATAAAAAAAAACAAAAGGGATTTTAAAATTGCTTTATTTTATTTATTATTATTAAAATGCCAAAACCAACGATGATTTTCAGCTTTGATTTATTATAGATAAAAGTGAAGTTTTTAATTTTCTCAGATCTTGATGGAACTTTTTTAAATCATCATACTTATTCTTGTGGAACACTAAAAAATTATATAAATAATCTTGATCTAGAGTTCGAGTTGATATTTGTAACCAGTAAAACATTTGAAGAAATCTTAGATATACAGAATAAAATAAAGATTAATCATCCGTTTATTGCTGAAAATGGAGCTTGTATATTCTTCCCACCTGGTTATTTAAAGCTTACTAGAAACATACAGGGTAATTTTTTTATACATGAGAATTATCATTGTTACAAAATGTCTAATCTTTATTCTGACGATCTAATCAATAATTTTTCAGATTTAAAAAAAAAATATAATTTTTGTTTTTATAGTGAATTAAGCAACAAAAGTCTTTGTGAATTAACAAATCTTAAATTGAGAGAAGCTAAGAATAGTAAAAATAGATTATTTACAAACCCAATTTTCTGGAAAGATACAAATGAAAAAATATTAAATTTCAAATCTGATGTAATGAAAATTAAAAAAGGTCTTAACATCTTAAAAGGTGGAAGATTTTTCCATATTTCTGATAACTACAATAAAGCAAAAGCGGTAAAAAATTTTATTAAAACAATTAAGTCAATTTCAAATGATAGATTTTTGACTGTTTCTCTTGGAGATAGTGAAAATGATATTTGTATGCTTGAATCTACTGATTATAGTTGTATTGTTAAAAATGAAGCAAATAAAATTTCTTTGAAAAAAAAAAAAAATATTTATTTTAGCAAAACTGAAGCACCTGATGGATGGAGAGAATCATTGGAATTTGTAATTAGAATGGAGAGTAAAAATTTCTGATTTTTATCAAAACGGTATAGTAGCTACTTTACACAATTTTTCTAACAGGCCATATAGCGAACTAGAAAAAGAACTAATAAATTATTCTAAATTTAGACCTATTACCTTGATACTTCCTTCTCTTTTTACTGAGTTAGAAGGTAAAGCTTTGCCAAAAATAATAGCTGAAATATCAAAAGTTAAGTTTCTGAACAACATAGTTATTGGACTAGATAAAGCCAATCAAAAAGAATTTAAGATTGCAAAAAAGTTTTTTTCAAGATTACCTCAAAGGCACGAAATATTATGGAATGATGGTCCAAATTTAAAAAAACTCAACAAACAGCTTGCTGAACAAAATCTTGCTCCACAAGAAATGGGAAAAGGGAGAAATGTTTGGTATTGCATGGGATATATTCTTTCATTAGGCGATACAGAAGCTATTGCATTACATGACTGTGATATCTTAACATACAGCAAAAATTTATTGGCCAGACTTGTTTATCCAGTTGCAAATCCTCGTTTTAATTTTGATTTTTGTAAAGGCTATTATCCCAGAGTTTCAGATAACAAAGTTAGAGGAAGAGTTGCAAGGCTTTTGGTAACTCCTCTATTAAGAGCATTGGAGAAAACAATTGGATTCAAAGAATATATTTCATTTATAGATTCTTTTAGGTACCCACTGGCAGGTGAATTTTCATTTAGGAGAAGAGTTCTAAAAGATATTAGGATTCCTTTTGATTGGGGGCTTGAGATTGGTGTTTTATCTGAAATGTATAGAAACTATGCCGGAAACAGGTTGTGTCAAGTTGATATTGCGGATAATTATGATCACAAACACCAAGATATATCTCTGAATGATATGTCAAAAGGATTATCAAAAATGTCTATTGATATAATTAAAGCAGTCATTAGAAAATTAGCTTCACAGGGAGAAACCTTCTCCATGTCAATTTTTAGGTCTTTAAAAGCTACATACTATAGAGAAGCTCTTGATTTTGTTCAAATTTATAAAAAAGATGCTATAATGAATGATTATGAAATTGATGTTCATGAAGAAGAAACAGCAGTTGAGTTGTTTGCTCAAAATATAATGCATGCTGGAAAAGTTTTTTTAGATTCGCCGATGGAATCACCAAATATACCAACATGGAGTAGAGTTGACACCGCAATTCCGAGTTTTTTAAATAATCTTAGGAAAGCAGTTAAGGAAGATAACGAGGTTTAATTACTTTTAATGAAAGAATTAGATCAAAAAATACTTCAAAGTCATCTAAGCTCAATTTATAAAGATAAGAATTCCAAACAAATTGAAGTTTTATGCAGTGAAATAAGAAAAATATTTCCCAATCGTTTAAAAAAAAAAATATATAAAGATCTTTGGAATGAAAATGATTGCTTTTTAATTACATATGCTGATTCTGTAAAAACAAAAAAAAAAAAACACTTTAAAACATTAGACGTTTTTCTTAATAAATATTGTAAAGTTTTTAATTTCTTACATATTCTTCCTTTTTTTCCTTCATCTTCTGACGACGGTTTTTCAGTAATCGATTATAAAAAAATAGATGAAGTAAATGGTGATTGGTGTGATTTTAGAAAAATATCACAAAATTTTAAGATTATGGCTGATTTGGTTATTAACCATTGCTCTTCTATTAATGAACTTTTCCTTAACTTTCTCGAAAATACAGAACCTGGACTAAATTATTTTATTTATAGTAAAAATAAGTTTAAAGGTTTAACTAAAGTTGTAAGACCAAGGACATCTAATCTTTTAAAAGAAATAAAAATTGAAGGTAAAAAAGGATATGTATGGTGCACTTTTAGTCATGATCAAATAGACTTAAATTTTAAAAATCCAAAAGTTCTAATTTACTTCCTTAAAATTATTAAATTTTACATAGATAATGGTGTATCGGTTTTAAGATTGGATGCAGTTGCATTTCTATGGAAAAAAGAAGGGACAAATTGCATAAATCTCCCAGAAACACACAGTATTATAAGGTTAATCAGACTTATAGTAGAAAATTACTCTCCAAACTCAATAATTATTACTGAAACAAATATACCAAGCCATGAAAACTTAAGTTACTTTGGAAATAATAATGAAGCACATTGTATTTATAATTTTTCATTAGCACCTCTCCTTATACACGCAATTATTTCAGGGAGTAGTTTTTATTTAAAGAAATGGTCTAGAAGTATGCCACCTGCACAGTTAGGAAACGCTTATCTAAATTTTTTATCTTCTCACGATGGAATTGGAATGCGTCCACTAGAGGGGATTATTCCAGTTGATGAACAAAATAGATTTTTTACAACTCTTCAAAAATCTGGTGCATTTCTTTCTTACAGATCATTCAACAATAAAGAAAATGTGTATGAAGTTAATACAACATTGTTAGATGCATTTTCTCGTACTTATCACGGTAAAGACAAGTTTAAGACTAAAAGATTTATATTAGCTCACGAAATTTTATTTTCAATGGAAGGTATACCCGCAGTTTATTTCCAAAATTTAGTAGGTTCAAATAATGATATTTCAAAGTTTAAAAAAACTAAATCATTTAGATCTATAAATAGAAAAAATTGGGACTTCAATATTCTTTCAAAAAAACTCGAAAAATCATCTTCAATAAATAGCAAAATTTATTCTTCATTGATAAGGTTGATTGTATTAAGAAAAAAACAACCTGCTTTTCATCCTAACGCAACTCAGTTTACATTACAGTTAGATGATTTCTTTTTTGGAATATGGAGACAAAGTATAGACAGAAGTCAAAGTATTTTTTGTGTAAGTAATTTGACAAAATCAAGAAAAAAATTCTTCTTGCATGATATTAATTTAATTTCTACAAATAATTGGTTTGACATACTTAAACACAAAAAAATTAAGAATATTAATTCTGAGATAATTCTCCAGCCCTATCAAAGTGTATGGATAACTAACAAATTATTTTAATTGCTTTATGTTTAAAAAATTAATTAATCTGATTAAAAAAATTGATAATAGAATAAATACTTTTTCTGAAGGTCTGTTTATATACTCAGAATTTCTATTAAGAATATTTTTAGGGATTGCATTTATTATACACGGTTATAATAAGTTTCCTTTACCACCTGGCGCATTAATAAAATATTTTGGTTTTAGTCCACATTTAGCGTCTTTCGTCGCAATTTCCGAGTTCTCAGCAGGTTTTTTAATAATTTTTTCTGGATTTATAAATTCATATTTAGGAAATTTATTAACTAGAATATCTGCACTAATCATTGTAGTTATAATGATTTTTGCTTTTTATTTTGCTCACAAAGACTGGTTTTTTAATCAAAAGCTTTTTACAAGTGAACAGATATTTTTATTTGTTTTAGGAGTTTATTTTTTAATTAACGGTAAATGTAATTTTAGAAACAAAAAAAATAGCTAAATTTCAACAAAGATTAAATCTAAAATAATATCTATAAAGTTTTTAATACTTTTTAATTATATTTCAAATAATAACATATAGCTGTAAGCCACGATTAATGCCGGAATACCACTATATAGAGTGGCTAAAATCGCTGATTTTGGTGCTAAGGCAATAGCTGGAAAAAGTGCATCACCGTCGTTTGAAATTGCATTCCCAAGTTCAGCAGATAATGGTATATATCCATTGAGGTAATAAGTTGTAACAACTATTTGTGGTCCACAGCCAGGTATAAAACCAAATAAAATTGCAATTAATGGAACAAAAGCACTCCAAATATTAAAAAATGACATTAAATCTATTTCACTAAAATAAAGTAATAATTCAAAAAAAAGAAAACCACATACGACCCAAGTAGTAACAAAATTTGTTGTATCTATAACTCTAGATAGCAAATTTCTTGTTTTTTCTGTTGAACATTGGAAATCACTAAGTGGATTTAATGTCCACATAAAAATTGAAATAATAGCACCAATTGAACCTATTGATTCTACAAGATTGAAATTAGAAATAAGAAAATAATTATCTAAATTGACTCTAAAGGCAGTAAGTAAACCTACACAAAAACCTGGAATAAAAATAACAACCCAAAAAATATTAAATCTTGAAACAAATGTTTTACCAATTTTTTCAAATTCTATCTTGAAATTTTCTTGGAGTTCCTGAAATTTGTGATTGTGTAAGAAATCTACAAAATAGCCTGTTACTATTCCGGTTACACATGTTATTACAAAAACAAGAATTCCTGTAGATGGTTCTTTTGAAAGAAGAAGAAAAGCTGCATCACCCATTGTTGCAGTTAGTACTGCTACTAATGCACCAAAGCTTATTCTTCCTTGAATAAATTGTGTTACTACAATTATAGCTCCTCCACAACCCGGTAGAGCTCCTAGAACTGTAGCAATCGGAATATGAAAGGTTTTGGTTTTATTTAAGAAATTTTCAACATTGAATTTTGTTAACGAATCAAGTCCAATAAATATAAATAATGTGAAACCAACAAAAACAGAAACTTGTAAATAAGCTTCAACTAAAACATTTCTGACAATATCTCCTAAGTTGTTTGATTGAAAAGCAAATGAAAGAATTAAGAAACCAAGCAGACATTTTTTCAACAAACGACCGTCATTCGCAACGAATATGGCTTTATTATTTCTGATTACTGATAAGATTGCATTCATGGTTGATATTAATATATACTCTTTTTTGAAAAGAGTTCAACAATCTAAATGAGAATCATTCTAAAATAATTAAAAATAAAAAATTTTAAGAATTTATGTTTTTACTATTTTGTTATGTTTTAATTTTGTAGCCAGTTTTAAAAATCCAAGAGACAAAACCTATACATATCGCCAGAAAAAATAAAGTAGCTATGATTGCAATAACAACATTTACATCAGAGTTACCATAAAAACTCCATCTAAAAGAACTTATTAAGTATACAATTGGGTTAATGTAAGAAATTTTCTGCCAAAATTCAGGTAGCATACCTATCGAATAAAAACTTCCACCAAGAAAAGTTAACGGTGTCAAAATGAATGATGGAATTAATTGTATTTTTTGGAAGTCGTTTGCCCATATTCCAATTATAAAACCAAATAAGCTAAAAGTTAAGCTCATCAGAATCAGAAATAATAACATCCAAAACGGATGTAAAATTGTAATTTCTATAAAAAAGGCGGAGGTTATTAAAATAATCAGTCCTATTAATACTGATTTGCTTGCTGCTGCTAATACGTAACCAAATGTTATCTCAATTGGTGAAATTGGAGCAGATAAAATTTCATAAATAGTCCCACTAAATTTTGGGAAGTAAATTCCAAATGACGCGTTTGAAACACTTTGATTTAAAATTGTTAACATTATTAATCCAGGAATAAGAAAAGACATGTAACTCACTCCTTCAATATTCTCTATTCTTGACCCAATGGCAGAACCAAAAACAATAAAGTATAAAGCAGTTGAAAGAACAGGTGATGCTATACTTTGAGAAACCGTTCTAAACATTCTTGACATTTCAAATTGGTATATCGCTAAAATTCCTCTCAAATTCATTTTTCCACCATATTTAAAAATATCTCTTCCAAGTTACTTTTTTCAATCTCAATATCATCAATTTTAATTGACGATTTTACTAAGTCAGATAACAAGCTAGCTGAAAGGTCAGCATCTTTTTTTGAATTATAAATATAACTTAGTTTATTTTTATTTTTCTTTAGATGATATTTTTTGATAATGTTATCAATATTATTGTGTGAGCTATTTGTTGTAATAATTATTTTTTTTTCACCTAGTTTCTCAATCAATTTTTTTTTGTCTTCAGTAATTATAATTTCTCCATTGTTAATTATACCAATTCTATCTGCAATATTCTCAGCCTCTTCAATATAATGTGTTGTAAGAAATATGGTTACCCCATTTTTTTTTAATCTATTTAAAAAATTCCAAAGAGTTTTTCTTAGATTAACATCGACTCCTGCTGTCGGTTCGTCTAAAAAAAGAATTTTTGGTTCATGCGATAATGCTTTTGCGATCATAACTCTTCTTTTCATCCCACCAGAGAGAGTTCTAATTTGATTGTTTTTCTTTGAAACTAAATTCAAACTTTTTAGAATAAAATTTAAATATTTCTCAGATGGACTTTTATTAAATAACCCCCTGCTGAATTTTAGCGTATTTATGACTTTTTCGAACGAATCAGTTGCTATCTCCTGTGGAACTAATCCAATTTTAGATCTTGTGAATTTGTAATCAAGAATATTGTCTTTTCCAAATATAGTAACCTGGCCACTAGTTTTTTTTGAAATACCACAAATAATGTTTATTAATGTAGATTTTCCAGCTCCATTTGGGCCTAATAAAGCAAAAATCTCACCGCGTTTGACAGATAAATTTATTTTCTTTAAAGCCTTTAATCCATTTTCATAAGACTTATGTAAATTTTTAATTTTAATAGCTATCATTCAATAAAAACCATTTCTGGTTACTTAGTTTTAATCTACTCCTTAAGATAAGTTTGGATCCTCTTTTATGATTTTTCAATGATAAAAGATCTATTACCCTCAAAAATTTCAACCTTTATATTAGAATTAGATTTCAATTTATTTATTACTAGTTCTTTTGACTTTTCTGCTGATTCCTTGGAGTCAAATTTATTAATGACTACACTGTGAAGTTCTGTTATGCGAATAACTTCTATAGAAATTATTCCTTGTAAAACATTGATTAACTCATGTTTAGCTAATGCA
The DNA here is from genome assembly GCA_902526865.1 of uncultured Alphaproteobacteria bacterium. Lineage (GTDB taxonomy): Bacteria > Pseudomonadota > Alphaproteobacteria > Methylaequorales > Methylaequoraceae > Methylaequor. The sequence continues at coordinate 22,629 of CABZMK010000012.1, read as the reverse complement.
TTCATGGCGTCTGCTTCAATTTTTGAAGAAAACCTAATATTAACTATTCTAATAAACACTTTAACTTTATCTGATTGTAAGTGTTTATTTATTATACCAATTTAATGGCAAGAACTGTGGTTATTAAAGTATAAACCAGAAGACTTAAAATAATGAGAACCACTTGATTTGCCTTAAAGTAGTTTTCTTTTGTCATTTCTTTTACCTGATACATTAAATTTGGCCAAGAATAAGAAACAAAGTCACCTTGAGACATGATATTAATAAGTTTGCCAGATTTATCGACAACAGGTACATGTCTAAATCTCTCGTTGGACATTTGTCTTAACCATATTACCATTTCATCGTCTTTGTCGGCAACTTTTACAGGGGAAGTCATTATATCTTTGAGTTTTGTTGTTTTGGGATTCATAGATTTGAATAAAAGTTTTTTCATAAGGTCTCTTTCAGTAACAATGCCCCTAACTTTGCTTTGCTTATCTGTTATTACAACAGACCCAAAATTATCTTTTGTCATAGCTTTTACAGCATCGATAACCCTATCATTTTCAAAAAATGTAATTGGTGGTTTTTTACTTTTAAATTCTGGTCTCTCAGATATCTTCATATATTCTCCAATATGTATTAATTAAATTCTAATGTGATCTTGTATCAAACTTAAAGAGTATTTGCAATTCCATAACTTTTTTATACAAAAAAGTGTTGATAATAAATTTAAAGAACAAAAATGAGATAATAACAAGTGTAAATTTTTACAATGAAATTGACTATACCAGATTTTTTAATATCATCTTTCAGAACAAATCATGCTGGTGAAACAGGTGCGGTTTTTATATATAAAGCAATCCTAATGGTTTCTCGAGACAGTGAAGTTTTGGATTTTTCTAAAAATCATCTAAAAACAGAATCTGAACATTTAAGAATGATCGAAGATATCCTTGAAAAAAAATACAGAAGTAAATTAATTCCTCTATGGAAGATAGCAGGATTTTTGACAGGTTTTATACCGTCTCTTTTTGGTAAAAATTTTATATTTGCTACTATATTTTATGTTGAAAGTTTTGTTGAGAAACATTACGAGCAGCAAATTAAATCTTTAGGTTCAATAAAAAAGTACACACGTATAAAAAGATTTATAAAGAAATTAAAAGATGACGAAGTTTCTCATAAAAATGAAGCAAGGTTTTCTGCCAAAAAATTTTCTACATTACAAGTTCTTTGGGGAAGTATAATAAATTCGGGATCATCATTTGCTGTAAAACTTTCAAAAAAAATTTAACTATTTTTTATTTTTAAAAGGTCTTATTCTTTTTGGAAAACACGTTTTACAGATCTGACAAAACAGACCTTTACAACCTCTAGCCGTGCAGTGCTCTCTTCCATAAAATATTATTTGGAGATGTAGTTTGTTCCAGTTATTTTTAGGAAAAAGCCTCTTTAGATCTTTTTCCGTTTGAAAAACACTTCTTCCATTTGTAAGCCCCCATCTTTGTGCTAATCTGTGTATGTGAGTGTCGACTGGAAATGCTGGATGCCCAAATCCTTGAGAAATTACAACACTTGCAGTTTTATGCCCCACGCCTGGAAGTTTTTCTAATTCGTCAATGTTTTCTGGAACTTTTCCTTGAAAATTTTTTACAAGTAGCTTTGATAACTCTGATATGGCCTTTGATTTTTTGGGAGCTAATCCGCAAGGTCTGATAATATTATAAATCAAATCGGTATTTAATTTTGCCATACTAAAAGCATTATTTGCCTTTTTAAATAATTCCGGAGTAATTTTATTAACTCTTTCATCTGTGCATTGCGCACTTAATAAAACAGCAATTAATAATTGAAATTTATTTCTGTGGTTAAGAGGAACAGGAGTTTTTGGGTAAAGTGAATCTAAAGTCTGTGTTATGAATTCTACTCTTTGTTTTTTATTCATTATCTAATTAATATTAAAACTTTTTATTAAGTTTAAAATAAATTTTTCACAAAGAAGATTCATTTTACGAAATTCATTTGCATATTTTTTTTTTATAACTTTCAAAGGATTGGGTCCAAATATTTTTTCTAAAGTTATTTTAAAAGTTTCCTCTCTAAGCCATTTTTCTATGGTTTCAAGATCTAACTCAAAGTGAAATTGTAATCCATATGCATGACTCTTGTATCTGAATAATTGATTTTCAGTGATATTTGAAGTGGCAAGGTTTTGAATATTTGAATTTCTTAAAGAACATACTTCGTAACTATGCCATTGAAAGACCAATGCTTTTTTGGGAAAAAAATTTAAATTTTTATCGTTGTATATTATTTCTTTTGCATTTAAGTCAAATAACCCGATTTCACTAAATTCTGATTTTTGGATTTTTCCACCTAGGACTTCTCCCAACAATTGGCAACCAAGACAAATACCTATAAAAGGTTTTTCTAAATTAGTTACAAATTCTTTGATGGCATTTTTTTCTTTTATGATCCAAGGGTATTTTTCTACCATCCAGGTATCCATTGGTCCACCTAAAGAAATCATTAAAGAAAATTGCCCTAAATTTTTCGGGATATCTGCATTCTCAAAAAGTCTAATTTTTTCAATAACTAAATTTTTTTTTAATAAATATTGTTCAATTTTTTCTAAATCTTCATTATGAACATGTTGAAAAACAATTACTTTCTTCATTTTAAATTATTATATTACAAAAAAAGTTATTCCGATTGATTATAAAACTTTCTGTAATATTATTTTGTAATGAAGTTTATATTTAAACTTTTAACTTTATTTTTTGTATTTGAAAGTCAAGGCTCTGCAACATCAACTTCTTTTGAGCAAAATCTTATTTTCAACAATAATAACCAATCTTTTAAAATGAATGCCAATAAATCATTAACTAATTTTAATACTTTGGCAATAACTAGTTCAATAACCATTTTTGGAGAAAAGTTATATCAAGCTGGGTTTTTGTCTCCTTTTGGATTGATTCCTAATAATATTAAAAATTTATCACCTATTGTTTTTAACAGTAAATCTCTACCCAAATTATCAAACATAAATCCGATATGTTATGACTCAAATGTAAATGAAAAAATTATAAATTCTGAATTTGAAATTACCGTTTTCGATACTGAAATAATAAATAAGTGTAACTTAATAATTGAAGAAAATAACTTTAAATCAATTGATAATCTTTTAAGAAGATATTTTTAATTTTTTTTTTTTAAATGATAATCAACATCAATTAATTATTTCTTGAATTTGTAAATAAAATTTCATATAAAAAACTTGAGATTAATAGACTTATGAGTGAAATTTTAGAAATCAGAGATGGTTGTCAGACTCCTTTAGAACTTCTTAAAAGTCAAACATTTAAAAAATACTTAGATATTTATAAACGAAAGTTTTTATCTGAATTAAAATGTCGAGAACAGAGCGAACAAAAAGATGAAATCTTTCATAAGAGCGATTTTGTTGAAAAAGTCTTCCCAGATATATTTATTGAAATCTTTAAATCTGAAAATATTTCTGATACGAAATTTTCAATTTACAAAGAGTACATAGGATTTTTAGAAGGGTTGTTTCATCACTTTAGAAAGAAGTCTTACACAAGACTTATTAAGCTACATAATGAAATATTATCTTCCAAGGAGAGTGCTGAATCAATTAAAGATAGAATTAGTAAAAGAGCGACTGGATTAAATGACCTAGTTTTAGAAACTAGGAGAATTTTTCTTTCTAAAGTCGACATGGGGACTGGTGTGAGAAGAAGTCAGGGTCTTGAATGCCACCCAAATGTGACATGTGGTGAGATTTCGGGGGATAATATCAAGCTACCCAAATCTTACACAAATTTAAATAATGTGCCTTTAACTACTCATGCTGATATGAGAACAGGTGTTCACTATACTACACATGCAAACAAAAGAGCATTTCCGTTTTTTGCATTAAATAAAAATCCCTATAATGATAAATTATTTAACCCAAAAGATTACGTAGCAATTCCTTTTGACGTTGGTGGTTGGAACATAATTGCATACATTCACAAATCTAGGGGTTGCATTGAGTTGGAACCCGGTCTTTTAAATCTATTTCCATTTTCAAAGGTAAGAAAACTAGTGAATAAAAAACCAGATGGTATCTTTATTTTTGGTTGTCCGCATTCTACAATGGACGATTTGGGATATTATTACGACAAGGATAATAACCTTTTGGTGGGGTTAATACCAAACATTGATGACTGCAAGTATTTTGGATATGGAAAAAAACCAATTTTAACATTACACAACGTTTTATGTATACTAAATGATCATTTACCACTTCATTGCGGTTGCACGCGTTATTTAGTCAAATTTGATTCAAAAACTAATGAGCCTTATATTTCAGATTCTTTTATTAAAGCAGATGATATGGGAAGAGCTTCATTATTTAATAAATCAGATAATAATTCATCAGACTTTAAGGAAGGAGTACCTTATTTTTTTGGTACTGAAACAGGAGCATTTGCATGTTTGGATGGATTTAGTGAACATACAAAAATGCAGATGGAAGGTAGAGAAATAGGATATAATAAACATGCTGGAACTAATGCTCGACAAATTGTTCCAGTTACTGATTATACTGAAGTCTCAAATGGGTCAGAGTTAGATATATTACTTTATTTAAATAATTATGATTTAATAGAGCCTGGAAAATCATGCATGGACGTTGAGATGAATGTCGAAGAAGCCCTCGAACATTTTAGAAAAGGAGCAAGGGTTGCAGCAGGAAGTACACAAACCCATAGAGGAAAAATTGAAATTAGCTATTGGGCTAACCCATTTCCATTATTGAAAGACGAAAACTGGGCAGACTTACCGGAACATGTTGATTTATCAAAAAAATTCTCAGATATTGAGAAGAAGTTTTTCTTTATTATAAAACAAAGGGTTGAATCTGGGAAAATGAAAATTGGAGTAGCGCATAGCATGCTTATGGCTGGTGTTTATGCAAAAAATACTGACAAAAGACTAATTGAATGTGGTTTTAACAACAGAGAGTTAGTAGAGCACGAGGGGCCCGAAAGAGCTGCTAAAGATATGATTAATCTCATAAAAACAACAGCAATTGATAAAGTTGAAAAACTAAGAGAAAAAGTCGATGAAATAAGTATCACCGTTGCCACAGTAGGTGACAGTAGAACAGGAAAATCCGAAATGTCAGAAAAAATGGAGGAGGTTTTAAGCATGAAAGGTGCAAATTAGACTTATACTTTCAATATTTTTTGTGATTTCTTTTATTACAGAAGAATATTTCTCTTTCATCTTATGTTTTTTGTATTTTCGGTGCAACTCATCTCACTTCTAGCTTATGTTACCTTTTAATAATGAGTTGAAGGTAACTAAGGATTAAAATACAAGGTGTTTCAAAAAGCTTTTAAATCTTGAAATAAACTAACTAAGGTTTCTATTTTTTTGTTCGAGATTATTTTAAAGTAAAGTTATTGAAGTTGGAGCTAAATAAATTATTGTTCTTGTATCTTAAGATTAAATAAATAAGAATAATCTCTTACTGTGATATATCTTGAGTAAGGGATATGAAAAAAAAATGGTAAAAAAAATTAAGATTGAAGCAATAATTGAGATTAAAGACGAGTCTCACATAGATGATGCTTTACTTAAACGTACCATGAGCCCTATTGGAGAAATTGAGTCATGTAAAATTGTTAACCAACTTAGTGAAATTTCTAATGATGGGAAAGAAGTAAACAGCTCGTCCGTGGATAAAAGTGTATCTGAAGTTGAACATTTCATTAATGATGCAAATAAAATTTATTTCGGCACCCTGTCAATTGAAGAGAGAAAATATGTGGCAGCATCAATCTTAAAATCTTCATCAATTTCTAGTCTCAAGGATAATGCTAATTTTAAAGACAAGTTTATTCAAACTCTTACCAAAAAATTTGAAATTGATTCAGAATACGTATACGCATTACTTGACCAAGAAAAAGATCCTGATGTTTTAGAAACATTAAAGAGTAAATTTTTAGAGGGTGACTTAATTCAAATGTTTACTTTTATCTGGGAAAAGATTTTATCAGTTGGAGAGGAAGAGGATTTCGAGATTGATCTTATTGAGAATAGTGCTGAAAAATTTGGATTAGAGAAACAAAGCCTTAATGATACAAAAAAAACTGGAAACGAAAGGGCTAAAATTATGAAAGCTATTACTGCTATTGAAACTGGAAAAGTAGCATATAATAAACTTAAAGCTTTTGAAAAAACAGTCTTACTTTCTTTAATGTTAACGGAGTGTTCAAGAATTGATGGAAAAATCTCTTCTGATGACCTTGCTTTGTTGAAAAATATATTTAGCGATCAATTTAATATTTCAAGCAATGTAATGACTGCTATTATTGAAAAAAAATTTAACTATTCAATAACAAAGAAAGTTGAAAAAGTTGAAGTGTATAGAGAAAAGTATGAGTTAGTTGAATTTCTTTGGGAAAAAATATTATCTAGCGAATCAGAAATTGACGACAACGAGATGATGTTAATAAGGAAATGGGTGAGAAGACTTGACATATCAGACGTTGAGTCTGAAGGAGCTAGGAAAGACGTAGAAGCAAATCTCAATTCATAGATTTTATTAAGAGCTAAAGAAAATCTTTGATCTGTTTATTTGAATTGTATTGTTATTTGACATTATAGAATCTCTTCTTTTATGAATTTCAACTCTATTTTCAGCCAAGTCGTTCGAATTATTTTTTGATTTTTCAACAAGTTTGTGCATGGAATCTTTATTTTGTTTTTCATTGTTTTCTAACATATGCATAGTTTCTTTATTTTGCTTTCTTACTAACTCATTTGATTCGTCAGTAATTTTTGATTCATCAATTTTTTTCTTTAAAAGTTGCTTATTTCTCTTAATTTGAGTCTTATTAAATTCGAATATTAATTGATTTGTTTCCATTATTTTCGTATTAATTTCAATTAGTTTTGAATTTATTTCTGCCATTTCATTGCTGATTTCTAAATTAGCAGAATTAACTTTTGATTGATGTCTCATGAAGTCAAGATTTGCTTTATTTTTTTCAACGTCAATAAACTCCTCTTGTAATTCTCCCTTTACTTTAATTTTTGAAATTATAAACTTTCTATTCTCGTAGATTTCATTTGTGTTCATCAAAGCCAGATTTCTGTTACCAGCATAAGCTGCAGAGTAATTATTTAAGATCATGGCCCTATTTTCCTCAATTAGAAGTCTTGATTCTAGAATTAGTTTTTTATTTGAGTTAATATCGGATTCAATTCCAAAAATTCTTTTTTGATTGTTTTTTTTTTCAGCACTCACGTTGTTTACCATTAGTATCTCCGTCAATTATAATTTAAGTATCAACTTAATTGGTTTATACGATACATGATTTTTAACTAAAATCTAAACAAAATCATTTATTAACTATTTACAATAGTAAAAAAAAATAGAATTAATAAAACTATAAGAAATAAAATAAGAACTTTTTTACTTTCAGAATTATTGGTTTCACCTTTTATTATTTTTTTATAAAATTTCATTTCTTCTGATAAATAATCTTGTAAATCAGGAAATTGTTTGAAAAAAGTTTTGATTATTCTGTCTTCACTTTTTGAACCTAAAACTTTAATGAGTTTATTTAAGTATATAGCATTTTTCCTAAATCCATTTTCGATTAGTATTTTTGAAAACAATTTTATTTTTGTTGACGTGCCAAACTTTCTCTCTAGAAATGCATTGATAAATCTTTCCGTAATTATTTCAAATTTATAAAATTCTTTTGTTTCTAGCAAATAGAATTGAAATTGAAAACTTAGCTTCTGACTATATTTTGATAATTTCCTTTTCTTTATTTCGAGTTCTGGATAAACTAATAATGCTATTTCCCAATCATCATCAACATATTTTTTATTAAATATATCTTTATCCTCGAACTCTTGGTCTGAATAATCAAATGATTTACTCATGTGAAAATTTTTCAGTTTTTCATCATAAACTTTTTTTTTTGCTTCATTACTTAGAGTTTCATATGACTCATTAATTTCACGGATCTTTCGACTCAAACTTTTTTTATCTCCATTATAAACATCTGGATGATAAAGTTTAACTAATGCTTTATATGCTGCCTCGATAAGTTGTTTCTCTGGAGATGATTCAAAAGAAAGACCTAAAATATGATAATAATTTTTCACGATGATAATAAATTAAATTAAAATTAATAAATCATGAATATAAATCTTAGATTTTTGAGAAATTATATTTAGCATAAGATAAGTTTTAGTCATAATGTTGGGAAAATCAAATACGGTAAATTAAAATTTGAAAGTGGTGGGTGATTAAAAATTATTGCTAAGTTTAATTAAGATGTAATTTGTAATTATTGTAGGTAAAATTTTGTTAATTAAGCAAACCTTCTTTTTCAAACTTTTTAAAATATTCGTGCCCAAGAATACTTTTTATTTTTTCTAATGTGAGCTTTCTTATGATTCCCTCATTTTCCTCGAACATTTTTTGGCAATTATTTGAAGTTTTTCTTGCAATCGCAAGGTCAATAAATTCATTTTCGACTGCATGCTTTGATCTGATAACTGGGTCCATTTTAGCTTTACTGCATTTTGAAAGAGTTTTATTTTTTTTTGTTTCAATATCATCAACTAGAGTCATCAAATCGTTATATGAAAAATCAGGTTGAAATACTTCAATAAATTGTCCGTTAGTTTCAAAGTTTAAATTTAGCTGCTTAATTTCATCTTCAATAGCTGAAAGATAATCATCACTATAAATTAAAATTTTGACTTTCTTATTAGCTACCTCTTTAGTTATATTCGCAACTTCACTTATCCATCTTGTTCTGTTGTTGACTTTGACTCTTATTGATTTTATTTGTTTGACAACAATATCGATTTTATGAATATCCTTTATTAAATTTTTATACTCGTCTACAAGGTTATCTAAAAGATTTTTTGCTTGAATGGAATAATTTTCATCCACTTTTAACACACTCCCCAGATAGTTATTATAATACATTTTAGTTTAATTCTATATATGTATTATTATTTTTTACTCAATTATTATTTTTCCAACCATTCCCATTTCTGAATGTTTTTTATTCGTTTGTAAATCTTTTACAGAACAGATTAAATCATCAAATTGTCCAGTTTTAATTGGAACAAACCACCATTCGACTACATTATTGGGAAAAACTTCAATTTCTGAAATATTACCTTTCACCTCGGCAACTTTTTCGTCATTTTTATTAATTTGAATTTTTCTAGTAAAGATTGATTTTGAAAAGTTAGATGATGAAAAATAATGTTTTGATTTACTAGTATTAATAATTTTTAATTTGTAAAGTTTTCCAGTCTTAAAGATAAGAACATTTGGGAAAAAAAAATGCATTTTTCCAATTTTTCCACCTAATTGAATATTCATTTCTATTGGTTCTTGTTTTGTCAAGTCACCTAGATTTTTAGATTGTAGTGTTTTAGAGGAAAATGTAGTGATAATTAGAATCTTAATTAAAATGTAAAAATTAATTTTCATTTTTTAAGTACCTATCAAGAAATGCGTTTATTAATGGAACAAAAATAATTATACAAAAAAAAACTACAGGCCAAGCTATTAAAAATCTCTCAAACCATTTTGCTAGAAAATCTGTTTGTAAACCTATTTTTATAAATACTATGAATGCAGAAACAAAAGTGCTGGTGCAAAATGACATGATTGAGGCGAATATTATCAATCTTCTATTTTTCATCTTTAAATACAAATATTTTAAATTTTTAATTTAATTTACTAATAGCATCATAAATGTCTGTAATAAAAATACAAATTATTAACATTATATAAAAGATATTTGAAAGAATTTGTTTATTTGACTTTCTTAAATGATATCTTTTCAACTAAGATTAATAACATGACTGCTTACACAACAATTTTTGTTTTGAATTTTCTTAAAAAAAACTAGGCTACTTAAATTGCTTTTATAAAATCTTCTATTTTGTTTTTAAACTTAAAGAAACCTGATTTAGCATATGGCCAACATAACAAATCATATGAATCATAAAGATATTTGAGATTAATTTTATTTTCTTTTTTTAGCTCACTCAATTTGTCTTTTTCATAACCAATTGATGGATAAGGAGTTAGTAATGCAGAACCATTAACTAACGAATTTAACTCATCTTCGCTGTTTATAATTTTGACTTCTATTTTATTTTCTATAAGCCAATTTAAGTATTCCTCAACGGCAGATGATTCAAAATCTTGTTTAATTTTACTATTTCCAGAATATGGGAGTAAATTTAAATATAAAAACGTTGATTTCTCTAATTTTTTTAATAGAGATTCATCATAAATTAAGTTATTTTGATTTATTAAGTAATATTCAATATTTTCAAATTTTTCATTAGAAAAAGAACACTCATTATATTCATAAAATTTGTATTCTTTTGCTTTGTATCTTTTTGCTAAGATCTGTTTATCTTTAAAGCGAAATTTTGAAAATTTTTCAATATTTTCTTCTCTTGCTAAATAAACTTTGTCTTTTGTATGGAGACCAGATACCCATCTCCATGACAATGTATTAGACGCAGCATCTGCGTCTAATAGATTTTTATAAAAAAAATCTGCTCCTAGTTCCCAAGGAAGGTTTAATGTGAAGATCCAAATACTTGCAAACCACATTCTTGAATGATTATGAAGATATCCGGTTTTAGTTAACTCGTTTGACCAAAAATCAAAACACTCTATTCCTGTTCTAGAGTTTACAGCTTTTTCATAATCTTTCTCTATATTTGAACCATTGAGGTCTTTTTTTAAGGTATTTAAATTATCTATATAATCATTCCAAACTTCAGGTCTACTTTCCAACCAACCTTTCCAGTAGGTTCTCCAGAAAACTTCTTGAATAAATTTTTCAATTAATTGAAAATTGTATTTTTCTAGACAAGATGTGATTACTTCTCTTTCATGAAGTATTCTTCTTTTTATAAAAGGTGACAAAGAAGATACATTACTTCTTTTTTCAGGACCATTGTCGAAGTTTCTATGTTTAGAATAGTTTTTTAGCCCATTCTCTATAAATTCATCTAGTTTTGATTTTGCAGATTGATAATTTGGGGGAATCATGTTGAAAAAAGGCAGCATAAAACTGCCTTTTAATTTAGTTTGATTTGGTTTCTTTTGTAGTTTCTGTAGTTTCGTCGCTGGTTTCTTTAATTTCTTTATGACCTCCACTACAATGTGCAGCTTCGGAATAATTAGAGAAAAGAACTGTTGAAACACAAAAAGATAATGCTATTAAAAATTTAGTCATGTTTATCTCCTTTTATTTTTTATATAACTTGTAATTAATTTATCAAAATCAAGCTATTTTGTGGAAGCTGAGTCATTTTTTTTTATTTGCATTTTTTTAAACTTGTCAAAAACTTTTTCTTTATTCACTAGCATTCCAATTGTCGCACCAGTTATGAAGGCTCCAGCAGTTAATGCTCCTGTAACAAAAGCTGATTTTATTGCAAAGTTAATTAATTTCATACTAATCCTATTCTATATTTTATATATTACTGTAATCTAATTTTTAAAACAATTTTATTAGTAAATTTTAATGAAAAAAAAATTACTTTTCAAATATTATAATTTTTTATTACAAGATACTTACAACAGAACACTAAAGCATAACGGATTCACTCCTTATGGAGTATGTTGGAATAGTAAAAAATCACAATACATTCGTTTTGATGTTTTAACCTCTTTACTAAAAAAGTTTTCATTCAATACTCGACTTAGGATCGCTGACGTGGGTTGCGGTTACGCAGAATTACTTAATTATTTTACTGAAAATAATATAATATTTGAATATGAAGGTTATGACATTAACAAACAGATGATAAACTACTGCAAAAAAAAATTCATTAATTTCAATTTTTATTTAAATAATTCTCCAATAAATCATTGTGATGTTTCTATAATGTCTGGCACATATAATTATGCTGTAACGGATAACATCGAATCATGGGAAAGTTATGTTATTCATAATCTCTCGGAATGCCTAAAAAAAAGTAGATTAGGCATAGCCTTCAATCTTCAATTTGAAAAAAAAAGAAACATAAGAAATAATATTTATTATACTAATGTTCAGTATATGTTCGATTTGCTTAAACGTAACTTCATAAAAATTGAAAAGTATTATACATATGCATCTTCAAAAGATATTTACTTTTTAATCTATAAAAATTGAAATTTATTTTGTCTCAATGCTTCATAAACGACTATAGAAACTGAGTTGGAAAGATTCAAACTTCTACTTCCATGAATCATTGGAATTGATATTTTTTTTTGACTCTCAAATTCATTTAAAATATCTTTTGGAATACCCTTTGATTCTGAACCAAATATAAAACAATCATTTTTGAAGTATTTTTTTTTTGTGTAAGTTTGTTTACCATATTTTGTAACTATGAAGTATCTACTAAATAAGTTTTTATTCAAAAAATCAAATATGTTTTCATGAATAGATATTGTTACATCTTTAACGTAATCCATACCAGCTCTTCTAAGAGACTTTTCATTTAAACTAAATCCCATTGGCTCAATCAAGTGAAGACAACAACCAGTATTTGCACAAAGTCGAATTATATTACCTGTATTAGGAGGAATTTCTGGGTTAAAAAGAACAATTCCAAATGAATGCATTATTTGGATTATAGCGAGTTGCTCTAAACTAAAAAGTTTTTTAAAACTTTTTTGTAGTTAGATTCAGATTTAAACCATTGCACAAGGTTTCCACCAGTAAATCCTGACATTTTAATGTCAATAAACCATTGTTTAACATCAACGTCCCAACCATAGAATACGTCAAGTTGGACACTTTTTTTGTTAACAGATCTAAAATTTCGTGCCATAATTTTCAAATAGTTATTCTAAAATTAACTGCAATGAAAATTTGCAAGTTTTAGACCAAAATTAAAATTATAAAAGAATTTTCTCCTAATAGTGAATTGTGGAAGCTATCTTATCAAAAAATATTATCAAATATTTATTAATAAGTTCCTTTGAATTTGATTGGTTTATTTGTTTGAATTTTCTGATTAGTTTTTTGTCCCTCTCCATGTCGTTATTTTTAGTTGTAAGAAGCGAGTCACCATAAAATATTGAGTTTGCTCCAGACAAAAGACAAAGCATTTGAGTTTCATTTGATAGATATTTTCTTCCTGCTGACAACCTTATTCTAGATTTCGGCAATATAATTCTTGCTGTTGCAATCATAGTTATCATTTCTTCTGGTTTAACTATTTTCTGACTTTGTAAAGGTGTCCCTTCAACAGGAACTAAAGCATTAATTGGAACGCTTTCAGGTTGAGGTTCCAAATTTGCAAGTACTTTAAGCATTTCGGCTCTATCTTTCCATGACTCACCCATTCCAATTATACCCCCTGAACATACGCTGATACCAGCTTGACGAGCATTCTGAATTGTTTCTAATCTTTCATCAAAAGTACGTGTTGTAATAATTTTTTTATAATAATCCGGTGAAGTATCGATGTTGTGATTGTATGCATCAAGTCCTGCATCTTTGAGTTTTTCCGCTTGATCTTTCGTTATTGAACCTAACGTCACACACGCTTCAAGATCTAGTGATTTGACTTCCTTTATCATTTCTACAACTGAATCAAGATCCTTTCCATCCCTTAATTTTTTCCATGCAGCTCCCATGCAAAATCGATTTGCACCGTTTTTTTTTGCTAATTTTGCAGCTTTTTTTACTTCAGAAACAGCTATTAGATTCTCTTTTTTCAAATTTACATTGTAATGAGCTGATTGAGGACAGTACTTACAATCCTCGGGACAACTACCTGTTTTAATTGAAATTAAAGATGCTAGTTGAACATCTCCATCTTGAAAGTTTTTTTTATGAATTTTTCTCGCTTTAAAAATTAATTCATTTAAAGGGAGTGAAAAAAGATTTTTGATTTGTTCAGACGAGATTTTATTCATTTTGATTTGATTCATAATTAGGAAGAAACATTTCACCAGTACAAAAAAGATACTCTAACCTTACTTTTGAATCAATAGGTCCTTTAATTTCATAAGAAGATTGATCAATTAAAACGTCTCCACCACCTATTAATATTTCCTGAAAGAAGATAGACATTGAATCTTGATTTGTTTCCCCAGACATAAAAAAATTTGACTCAGACTTGATTTGTTCAGTAATAATTTTATTCAGCTCTGAGGAAGCTGTAACAATATTTGCTTCCTTAACTTCATTTTTTGAAATAATTTTAAATTGAGTTAAGGTATTATTACCGTCTGTTTTTTTTACATACACCATGGCTTCAGTTAAAAAATCTTTATGGTCAAAAATGAAGCTTAAACCACATTCCTCTGGAACATTATTATCCAACTTGATAATCGAATTAACTTTGACGGAAGCTAAAGTTATCTTAAAATAAAAGAAAGAAATAATCAAAGTTAAGAAAAATTTATTCATATGTACCAGCTAAATTTATATACAATAAAACAAATCAAAGAATCTGAAAATATTTATATTAAAAAAAACTCATTAAACAAGTTATTTGATAATGCAACAACAAAAATAACAAATTTTATAAAAAAAAATTATAAGAAAAAAAAAAAAATTTTATTTATTTGTGGTCCTGGAAATAATGGAATGGATGGAAAATTAGCCTATAAAAAATTATCAGAAAAATTCAATGTAAGTATATTTTCAATTGACAGAAACCATAAGATAAATTTCAACAAATTAAAAAATTTAATTAAAAACACGGAGATAATTTTTGATTGCATTTTTGGAACAGGACTAAACAAAAAAATTGTTGGGAATAACAAAAAAATTATAGAATTAATTAATAAATCAAATAAACAAATAGTTGCAATAGATATTCCAAGTGGTTTAAGTGGTGATTCAGGTGAAAGAATGGGCACCTGTATTATAGCTGATACAACGTTGGCAATGGGTTTTCTTAAACCAGGGTATTTTTTACAACCTGCTAAAGAATTTACAGGGAAACTAGAATTACTAAATTTAGGACTTCCTGTACCAAAATTTAAACCAAATATTAAAATTGTTAATAAAAAGAATATAAACAATATTCCGTGTCATAAATCTAATATAAACAAATACGATAAAGGACATGTTTTAGTAATAGGGGGCGAAATGGCCGGTGCTTCAAGGCTAGTTGCATACTCTGCAAGAAAAACTGGATGTGGGCTTTCAACAATTTCTGTTGAAGAAAAGAATTTAAAATATTACACACAGGCCGAACCAGGGACAATTATCAAAATTTTTAACAATTCTGATTTATTAAAAAAGGATGTTTTAGTAATAGGTCCAGGGTTAGGAAAAAGTTTCAAAACAAAAAAATTACTTGAAATTATAGAGTCATTCCACGGACCAAAAATCTTGGATGCAGACGCAATAAGTATTTTTGTAAATAAAAAAAAAGAATTTTCAAAATTCTTATTGAAGCAAAAAAATATTATTTTGACTCCTCACATCGGTGAATTTAAAAGAGTTTTTAAATATTCTAAAAAATTATCAAAAATAAATAACTGTCTTAGAGCGTCTAAACAAATTAACAATTGCGTTTTGTTAAAAGGGAATGACACTGTTATTGCATTTCCAGATGAAAATATATGGATTAATAATTTGGCTAATCAAAATTTAGCAACTGCTGGATCGGGTGATGTTTTATGCGGAATTATAGCTGGACTCTTAGCACAAAAAATGACCATAGAAGACGCTATGCCTACTTCATTGTTTATTCAAAGTAAAATTTCAAAGGACAAGAAAAATGTTGTTGTAGAAGATTTTATCAGTGAAATACCAATTGCCATAAATTCTTTAAAAAATAATAATTGATTTACATTAAATAATGTTGTTTTTTATTAACAACTATAAGCGGGCGTGGCGGAATTGGTAGACGCGCTAGATTTAGGTTCTAGTGACTTATGTCGTGTGGGTTCAAGTCCCTCCGCCCGTACCAGAAAATTATGGATATTAAAGAGTTAAAAAATACTGATAAGCTGTCAGTCGAGTGGTTAGTCACAATACCTTCTTCTGAGATAAATATAGAATTAGATAAAAAATATTTTGAATTAATGAATAATGTAAATTTGCCTGGCTTTAGACCAGGAAAGGTTCCTAAAACTATTATAAAAAAAAGATTCGGACAGAATATTGTTTCTGAGGTTTTGGATAAAATTATTAATGAAACGTTAACAAATGTTGTAAAAGAAAAAAAACTAAAGCCATCAGTTCAGCCAAAAGTTGAGATAAAAAAATACGAAGAGGGAAATGACCTTCAATTTAGCGCAAGTTTTCAATTAATGCCTGATATTCCTGATTATGACTTAAAAAAAATTATTGTTGAAAAATCTAAACTTAATATTTCAAAAAAAGATATTGATAACTCCTTATCTCAGATTGCGGATAAACATGAACGATTTACTCCCTTAAAAACAAAGAGAAAAACTAAAATTGGTGATCTGGTGTTATTTGATTACGAGGGAAAAATAGATAAAAAGGGGTTTAATGGAAGTTCTGGTAAAGACGAAACAGTTGTCTTAGGTTCAAATAAATACATTCCCGGTTATGAAGATCAGATGGTGAATTTAGAAATTGGGGAGCATAAAACAATAAAAGTTGTTTTTCCAGATGATTACAGGGAAAAAAAAATCGCTGGAAAAAAAGCTGAATTTGCACTTGAAATAAAGGATATTCAGGAAAAAGTTAAAAAAATTGAAATTGATAATAAATTAGCTGAGGAGTTGGGGGAAAAAAATTTAGATGAATTAAGGAAAAAAATAGAAGAAAATATGAATAAAGATTTTGAGAACCTATCTCTCTTGAAAATGAGAAGAGAAGCTACAGAAAAAATGCTAAAAAATTTTGAGTTTCAGATACCTTCAAAAATGATTGACGAGGAATTTAATTTCTTAAAGTCGCAAGCTGAAAAAAATGATCAAAAAGAATCAGAAATAAAGAAACTTGCCAATAGAAGGGTAAAATTAGGTTTAATAATTAATTCTATTGCTGAAAAAAATGAAATAAAGATAACCGATTCTGACCTTACTCAAGCAGTTGTCGGTGAAGCAAATAAGTATCCCGGACAAGAAAAACAAGTCGTTGAATTTTACAAAAGTAACCCGAACCTTATGAACAATCTCAGGGGTGTTGCTTTAGAAGAAAAGGTTATGAAGTACATCGTAAATAGTTGTGAAAAAAAAGAGAAGGAGTGCACAATTGATGAACTTTTTAAATCTGATTTCTTACAAAACGAGAAGAAAATGATATCAAACAAAAAGAAGGAGAAAAAATAATGAGTTCATTGATTCCAATGGTTGTTGAGCAAACTAATAGAGGGGAAAGGTCATATGATATTTTTTCCAGACTGTTAAAAGAAAGAATAATTTTTCTTACAGGCGAAGTAAATGATGCTGTTTCTAGTGTTATTTGCGCACAATTTCTATTTTTAGAGTCTGAAGACCCCAAGAAAGATATATTCCTATATATAAATTCTCCAGGTGGAGTTGTATCCTCTGGGTTAGCAATATACGACACTATGCAATATATTAGACCTGATGTTTCAACTCTTTGTGTTGGTCAAGCTGCAAGCATGGGCTCTCTTTTGTTAACTGCTGGTACTAAAGGAAAGAGATATTGCCTACCTCATTCCAGAATTATGACACATCAACCTTCTGGTGGTGTTCAGGGACAAGCTTCCGATATTGAAATTCATGCAAAAGAAATTGTTAATTTAAAGAAAAGTTTAAACAAAATCTACGAAGTTCATACTGGTCAGTCACTTGGAACAATCGAGAAGATGATGGATAGAGACAATTTTATGAATGCAGATGATGCGAAAAAGTTTGGAATTGTCGATAAAGTTGTGTCAGAGAGACCAGATTTAAAAAAAAAATAAAAATTTAATTTTGGAATAAAGGTTGCAGTATTTAAAATATTTTATAATTATAGAATAATTAATGGTTGATTCAAAAAATAACAAAAATACACTTTTTTGCAGTTTCTGCGGTAAAAGTCAGCATGAAGTTAGAAAACTGATCGCTGGTCCAACCGTTTTTATTTGCGACGAATGCGTCGAATTATGTATGGATATAATCAGAGAAGAAAATAAGGTTGCTCCTTCTCCAAAAACCGGACACGTTGAGACACCAAAAGAACTCTACAATTTGCTGAATGATTATGTTGTTGGTCAAGAAGACGCAAAAAAAATTCTTTCAGTTGCAGTTCATAATCATTACAAAAGAATTGACAATCCAACAATAAATTCTGACGTCGAGCTTTCAAAATCTAATATTCTTTTAGTTGGTCCTACAGGGTCGGGGAAGACACTTGTAGCTCAAACACTCGCCAGGATTATTGATGTACCTTTTACAATGGCTGATGCTACAACTCTTACTGAAGCTGGTTACGTAGGAGAAGATGTTGAGAATATAATTTTAAAGCTTCTTCAAGCCGCAGATTATAATGTTGAAAGAGCCCAAAGAGGTATTGTTTATATAGATGAAGTTGATAAAATAAGTAGGAAGTCTGATAACCCCTCTATTACAAGAGACGTGTCAGGAGAAGGTGTTCAACAAGCATTATTAAAAATTATGGAAGGCACAGTTGCTTCTGTTCCACCTCAGGGTGGAAGAAAACATCCTCAGCAAGATTTTCTACAAGTTGATACTACAAATATACTATTTATATGTGGTGGAGCTTTTGCCGGTATAGACAAAATTATTTCTAACAGAGGAGATAAATCGAGTATAGGTTTTGAGGCTGAAGTTAAAGACAAATCAGAAAAAGAAATCGGACATATTCTAAAGAAACTTGAAACCGAGGATTTATTAAAGTTTGGTTTAATTCCAGAGTTTGTAGGTAGACTCCCAGTTATTGCAACTTTAGATGATTTGAATGAAGAAAGTTTGGTTGAAATATTAACAAAACCCAAAAATGCAGTTATTAAACAATATCAAAAATTATTTGCTTTTGAGAATGTTAAGCTAGAATTTACGGATGAAGCGCTTAATTTTATTGCAAAAAAAGCAATAGAAAGAACTACAGGTGCAAGAGGTTTAAGGTCAATACTTGAAAATATATTATTAGATACTATGTTTAGTTTACCTGGCGTTGAAGGTGTTAATGAGATTGTCGTTAACAAAGAGGTAGTGGAAAACAATTCTAAACCTCTATATATATACGATAAATCCAATAAAATTTTAAATAAAAAGGCTTAATGACCAATTATAAAGAACCTTTCTGTGTGCTCCCATTGAGAGACATCGTTGTATTTCCTAATATGATAGTTCCACTTTTTGTTGGTAGAACAAAATCCATAAAAGCATTGGACTTCGCCGAAAAATTTGAAAAAGAGATATTTTTAGTTGCTCAAAAAGATGCAAATACTGACGAACCGCTTTCAGACGATATTTATAAGCATGGTACATTAGCTACAATATTACAATTATTGAGACTACCAGATGGCACAGTCAAAGTTTTAGTAGAAGGGATTGAAAGAGCAAAGATATCTCATTTTTCTGAACATAAGGATTTCCTTGAAGCTTATTTAGATCCAATCAACATTGCAAACGATTCCAGCGATAAAGAAATCAATGCTTTGTCAAGAACAGCCATCAACCAATTTGAGAACTATGTCAAGCTTAATAGGAAGGTTCCTCCTGAAATTTTAGTAACTCTCAATCAAATTTCTGATCTTAACAAACTTGCCGATACAATGGGTGCTCATTTAGGTAACAAGTTATCTGAAAAGCAAGAGTTACTCGAAACAATCTCAATTAAAGAGAGATTAAATAAAATAATTGAATATATGGATGACGAAATAGGCGTTCTTCAAGTCGAAAAGAAAATCAGAAGTCGTGTAAAGAGACAAATGGATAAGACTCAAAAGGAATACTACCTAAACGAACAAATGAAAGCTATACAGAAAGAGTTAGGAGAATCTAACGACTCTAAGGATGAAATATCAGAAATCGAGGATAAATTAAAAAAAATCAACCTATCTGATGAAGCTAGAGACAAAGCAAAATCAGAAATCAAAAAGCTAAAAAGCATGGGTCCTATGTCAGCAGAAGCCACGGTTGTTCGAAATTATTTAGATTGGATAATTTCACTACCTTGGAATTCTAATATTGAAACAGATATAAATTTAAACAAAGCCCTTAAAACATTAGATAAAGATCATTTTGGCCTTAAAAAAGTTAAAGACAGAATTATAGAATACCTGGCTGTTCAATCCAGAGTCAAAAAACCTAAAGGTCCAATTTTATGTTTAATAGGACCACCGGGAGTTGGAAAAACTTCACTAGGCAAATCTATGGCAAAGGCATTGGGAAGACCATTTATTAAAGTTTCACTCGGAGGAATAAGAGATGAATCAGAAATAAGAGGGCATAGAAGAACATATATTGGTTCAATGCCAGGAAAAATTATTCAAAGTCTAAAAAAATCTAAACATTCAAATCCTTTATTTCTTCTAGATGAAATTGATAAAATCGGTTCTGATTGGCGTGGCGATCCAGCATCAGCACTTCTTGAAGTTCTTGATCCAGAACAAAATAAGAATTTTAATGATCATTATCTTGAAGTTGATTTCGACCTGTCTAACGTAATGTTTGTAACCACTGCAAACACTCTAAATATTCCTCAACCCCTCATAGATAGAATGGAAATCATTAGGATATCTGGTTATACAGAGAATGAAAAAATGAATATTGCATCAAAATACTTATTACCAAAGCAGCTAACCGAAAACGGTATTAAAGGTAAAGAAATCAAAATTTCTGATTCTGCAATTGAAAGTATTATTAGATACTTTACCAGAGAGTCTGGGGTAAGGTCTTTAGAGAGAGAGATCTCTAAAATAATAAGAAAAGCGTTAAAGACAATTATAATGAAAAAAAAAAGGGTCATTTCAGTTTCAAAAAACAACATAGATAAATTTTTAGGAGTTAAAAAGTTTAAATTCGGGGAAATTGAAAATAAATCTTTAGTTGGCGTTTGTACAGGACTTGCTTGGACAGAAGTTGGAGGAGAATTATTGCAGGTTGAAGCTGTTATAATGCCAGGAAAAGGCAAAGCAATTTACACTGGAAAGCTTGGAGATGTAATGAAAGAATCAGTTCAAGCAGCTCAAAGTTATGTTCATTCCAATGCAGCAAAATTTGGAATTTCTCCCGTTCTTTTTGAAAAACACGACATTCATGTACATGTTCCTGAGGGTGCTACTCCAAAAGACGGTCCGTCAGCTGGAATTGCGATGTTTACAACAATCATTTCAGCATTCACTGGAATTCCTGTCAAAAACAATATCGCGATGACCGGTGAAATAACACTTAGAGGAAGAGTGCTACCAATTGGTGGTCTTAAAGAAAAACTCCTAGCTGCTGTGAGAGGCGGAATTAAGGAAGTTTTAATTCCCAAAGAAAACAAGAAAGACCTTGCTGAAATCGAAGAAAAAGAAATATTAAATAATATCGAGATCCATTTTGTTGATAGTGCAAATGAAATATTAAAAAAAGCATTTACATCTAAAATAATCCCTTACAAACCTTCAAAAGATAAGATTGAGATACCTGAAAAATCTTTAAACCCCAAGGAAAATACTTTAAGACATTGAAAAATGTGTTTGACTAGGTATAAAGTTTAGATAGAATTGAATGATGCATTAATATTGATGCTCTATAAATTTAAAAAGGGGGTCTAGCGTGAATAAAAACGATCTAGTTAACAAAGTTTCAGACCATACAGGTTTAAATAAAAGTGACAGTGCCAAAGCAGTAGATGCTGTTTTTGATACAATAACTTCAGAACTTAAGGGTGGTGGAGACATCAGACTTGTAGGGTTTGGTACTTTTTTGGTGTCAAAAAGAAAAGCAACCACTGGAAGAAATCCACAGACCGGTGCTTCCATTAATATTCCTGCTGCCAATGTCCCAAAATTTAGACCTGGAAAAAGCTTAAAAGAATCTCTCAACTAAAATTAAAATCACATCTTATTTTATGGGATGTGATTTAACACTTACTTACGATATTTAAGACCTTAACCATTTGCTCCGTGTTGATTTTTCCGGTGTTCACATTTCTTGGGCTTGGGTGGTAACAAGCTAAAATTTTTATTTTGTTGTTTATAGAATATTCTGCACCGTGAATAAATTTATATAAGGATGGTTTAAGATTAAAAAGTTTTACACAACTTTCAAAAGCAATTTTCCCTAAGGCCAATATAATTTTGGCATTTTCTAAGTATGAAATCTCTTCGCTCAGATAAACAAAACATTTCTTTAGTTCTTCAGCCTTTGGTTTATCTTCAGGCGGCACACATTTTAATGCAGGTGTCATGTATACATTTTTTAGAATTAGTCCGTCATTTAAGTGTATTGAGTAGGGTTGGTTAGATAACTTAGCTTGATGAAGACACTTAAACAAAAAATCAGCTGACTTATCACCTGTAAAAACTCTTCCAGTTCTATTCCCACCGTGTGCTGCTGGTGCAAGCCCAACTATAATAATTTTTGCATTCGGATCTCCAAATCCAATTACAGGTTTACCCCAGTAGTTATCTTTTATAAATCTTTTAGTTTTTTTAAGTGCC
>CABZMK010000011.1 GCA_902526865.1 uncultured Alphaproteobacteria bacterium | reverse complement strand
ACAAAATATTTCAGATATTATAAAAACAGAAACTCCAAAAATTTTGCAATCTATAAAATGGGTTAAATCAATGAGATGGGGAAACCATAATGACAGGTGGATAAGACCAATTAAAAATATCCTCTGCATTTTTAATAATAAATTATTAAAAATAAAATTTGCTGACCTTGATTCTAATAACTTTACATTTGGAAATTATCACTTTGAAGAAAGAAAATTTCAATATTCTAACTATTTAAATTATCGAGAGAAATTAAAAAAAACTTTTGTTATGCTTGAGAGGTCAACTAGACAAAAACATATTTTAAAAAAAGTAGATGCTTTTTGTAAAAAAAACAATCTGAAATTTATCAATGACTTATCTTTATTAAAGCGGATTTCAAATTCCGTTGAATTTCCTAATGTATATTTTGGTTCTTTTGATAATAAATTTTTTAAAATTCCAGAATTTCTTTTGAAAAATATTATGTCAGACAAACAAGATTATTTCATTTTTAAAGAAAAAAATAATAAACTTACTAATTTTTTTGGATTTGTATCTGGAATCAAGGTTAAAAAACATAATAAACTTGTTGAGGGAAACTTAAATGTACTGAAGGCAAGATTTAGTGATGCAGCCTTTTTCATTAATGAAGACAAAAAGAAAGGTTTAATTAATAGATTAAATCAACTGAAAGAAATAGTTTTCTATGAGCAAACAGGATCACTTTATGATAGAGCAAAAAGAATTAAAAATGTTATAAAGTTTATATACGAAAAATTAGGAAAGAAGGATGATCAATTTGAAAATTTTTTAATATATGCAAATACTGATTTAGCTTCAGAATTAGTGAAAGAATTCCCTTCTTTACAAGGTAAAGTCGGAGGGTATTTAGCAAATTTTGAAAATTTCCCAAAAACTGTTTCTCAAGCTTTCTCAGATCAATATGAATATGAGTTTTCCAAATCATATGACAATTTTTTAACTTTTATACTTTCGATATCCCAGAAGCTAGATTCTATCCTTGGTTATTTTGTGACTAAAGAAAGCTTGACCGGTGCTGGTGACCCGTTTGGTATCCGCCGATCAACATTATCTATAATTAAGATATGCATAGATAAGAAAATTAACCTTAATTTTTCTGAACTTTTTGATTTTCATAAAAATTTATATTTGGTTCAGAATATAAATTTAAAAATAAAATTTAGTTTTTTATTTAACTTTTTTCAAAAAAGAATTGTCAATCTTTTTAAGGAAATGGGATTCAGAAATGATATTATACTAGCGTCTATCGACAAAGAGTTAAATCCATATGGAATCTTCATAAGAGCTGAGAAAATGACAGAACTGTATAATTCAAGAAATGGAAAAAACTTTCTCAAAGCCTTCAAAAGACTAAATTCCTTAAATGAAGATGTAGGGAATCAAAGTGTTGAAATTACTCTGCTAAAAAAAAAAGAAGAAAAATTTTTTTATAACTTGATTCATTATATAAAAAAAAATATTGATGAATCAAAACATGACTTTATTTTTGAAAATTTTAATTATCTTTGTAAATTAAGCGAGACTATCAATAATTTTTTTGACAATGTTATAGTTAACGATGATAACTTAAAAATTAGAAAAAATAGAAAGATTCTGATTAATAAGCTTCATCAAGTTTTAAATGATAATTATAGATTTTCCTTACTTGAAATTTAATGGCAAAAAATTTAAAAAAAAAAATTGAACTTTCAAATCTCTTGGAGCAAGTTGAGACTAATTTTGATTCAAAAGATATAATTTCTAAACTTGATAAATTACATTCTAAATCAAAAGCTCATGTTATTGGAATTACAGGTGCCCCTGGTGTTGGAAAATCTTCATTGATTGATAAATTGGTAAAGCATATTAGAAAGAAGAATAAATCCGTAGGAATTATTGCTATTGATCCTTCATCAGAAAGATCAGGAGGAGCTCTATTGGGAGATAGAACTAGACTAATGTTGAATCCCTCTGATAATGATGTATTTGTGAGATCTATGGCATCAAAAAGTTTTTTAGGGGGGATATCAGAACTAACTTATCCTTCAATGGTAGTAATGCGAGCAATGTTTGATTTTCTAATTATTGAAACCGTTGGGGTTGGTCAGTCAGAAACTTTTATTAAAAATCTCTCAGATTCAGTAATTTTAGGAATACAACCAGGTAGCGGAGATTCAATACAGTTCATGAAATCTGGAATTTTCGAGATTCCCGATATCGTAGTTGTAACAAAATGCGATATTAAGAATTTATCTGAAATTACATACTCTGATTTATCAGGAAGTAAAGCTTATTTCCAAAGTCAAAATGACTGGGAAATAAGAATTATTAAAACTTCATCTGCTCAAAATATTGGTTTTGATAATTTATTTGATGAGTTGAACCTGAGATGGAAGTGGTTAAATGACAATAAAAGATTAGATAAATTAAGAATAAATCAGGATATTAATTGGCTTTACAGTTGTATATTAAAAGATTTTGGGGACAAGGGACTTGAAAGAATAAAAAATAATGTTTCTTATAAAAATTCACCCTTTTCAAAGCTTAAAGAGTTAAAGAGTAAATTTAATTTTTAATTGCTTGACCGCAGCTCCACCAAATTCTTTCTAACCTTATGGTTGAGTCGCCACTAATTAAATCTTTTTTAAAAAATTCATTTATAGACTTTAAATTAATATAAGCTAAACCTTCTTTATAATTATGACTCGTTATAAAACCAACAACTTCCTTATTAAACTTAATTTCTTCACTAATCTTTTTTTTAAAGTTTATTTTAATTTTAAAAAGTTTTTTCTTTATAAGATTTCTGTATTTCATTCTTGCAGTTATTTCTTGTCCCATGTAGCAACCTTTGGTCCAAGAAATACCGTTTAACTCGTCAAATCTCATCTCCAGTAGAAGAGACTTATTTTCAATAATATCGTATTTAAAGTCAGGAATTGAATGTTTGAGTCTCAAATCGTTATATTCTGAATATGATATTTTCTTAAGATTATATTCATCTAAATTAACTTTATTAGAATTTTCAAATATATAAATTCTTTTAAATAAACTTTTGAATCTAGGGTCCTCAAAACAGAAATAATCATTCTTTAATTGTTTTAGATTTTCTTCGGAATCATTTGAGATTAGAAAAACACTAATGGTTCTCTCTTCTTCGATAAAAACATCTGACCTTAATTTGTAAATTTCTAGTTTTCTTAAGATAGTATCTCTTTGATCTTCATTTAACTCCAATAAAATAAATTCTTTATAAATCGATAAGAAGAAATCTACGATAAATTTTCCTTGAGGAGAGAGGATTGATGAATAAATTGAACTTTTTTTTTTTAAGATCTCTACGTCGTTTGAAATGATTCCTTGAATAAAAGAGAATTTATCTCTACCAAAGATTTTGATTATTGATTTATTTTCAAGTTTGTGAAATTCTTTTTTGTTAAACATTATACTAATTTATTAAATTTTTATAATTTAACAATATGAATAAAACTAAAAATATACTCATTATATCATCAAATAGGTTGGGTGATTCAATTATGTCGTCTGGGCTACATCAGTTCTTTAAAAAAGAAGCCACTAATAGAATTACATTAGTTTGTGGGAAAGTGCCATCAGAGTTATTTAGGTATTGTGAAAATATCGATCATTTAATTACTTTGAACAAAAGAAAATTTGCATATCACTGGTTTTTATTATGGTTTAAATTAATTTTTATTAAATGGGAGTATATTATTGATTTAAGAGGTACAGGTATAAGTTTGTTTCTATTTTCTAAATACAAATATATTTATAAAAAAAAAAATCAAACAAAAAAAAACCACAAAGTTGAAGAGATTACTAAATCTGTTACCGGTAAAATAATTAATCCATCAATAAAAGTTAATTCTATGTTAAATTTTAAAGATGATAATCTCGGAGAAATTCTAAAATTAAGAAAAAATCATAAATTAATAATGATTGCTCCAACCGCAAATTGGATTGGTAAGACGTGGCCCTCTGAGAGGTTTTTAGAATTAGTATATATTTTACACAAACAACCCTATTTCAGAAAATCTTTATTTTTGTTCGTTGGTCCAGCAAATGAGAAATATTTAGTCAGAAATATACTTGAAAAGAAAAAGAATTATATTCTAGACTTATTTGGGAAAT
Source organism: uncultured Alphaproteobacteria bacterium (assembly GCA_902526865.1). Classification (GTDB taxonomy): domain Bacteria; phylum Pseudomonadota; class Alphaproteobacteria; order Methylaequorales; family Methylaequoraceae; genus Methylaequor. The sequence continues at coordinate 43,474 of CABZMK010000011.1, read as the reverse complement.
CTACTCTTATTGAAATATTTAATATAATGAAACACTGTAATTTATTTATAGGAAATGATTCTGGATTAATGCATATGGCTGCCTTAGCGAATATTAAAACATTTGGTCTTTTTGGACCAAGTGATAAATTTAAATACAAACCATGGGGGAAAGGAAACATTGTCATCTCAAGTACAAAGACTCCTCATGAATTGATGGGTTATGAAGGGTTTGATTCGAAAAAATGTGGCTCACTGATGATGGAGATAAAAACACAAAAAGTTTTTGAAAATGTTATGAAAAATTTAGTGAATGATAAATGAAAAGATTATCAGTTTTAATTGTAATTAATAATGAAGAAAAACAAATAGAAGAATGTTTGAAATCAGTTAAATTTGCTAATGAGATAGTTGTAATTTTAGATAAGTGTACAGACAACTCAGAAAAAATAGTAAAAAAATATACAAGAAAATTTTTCTGTGGAAAATGGAATATTGAGGGAAAAAGAAGAAATTTTGGTATAAGTAAATGCTCAGAGGATTGGATCTTAGAAATCGATGCTGATGAAAGAGTGTCGAAGAAACTTTCAAAAGAAATTTTAGAAACAATCAATTCAAGTGACAGTGATTGGCACACAATTCCAGTGAAAAATTTTCTTGGTAAGAAAGAAATTATTTATGGATGGGGAGCTTATTTTGGAAAATCTGCTTATTCTGGACTTTTTAAAAGAAACAAAAAAGTCTGGGGAAACCAGAGAGTGCATCCTAAAATAAAATTAGTAGGTAAAGAAGGAAAAAAACTTAAAAACAAACTTCATCATTTCTATTGTAAAAGTGTCTTTGATCTTTTCGTAAAACTAGATTCTTATTCTACTGCAAAAGCATTAGATCTTGTCAACTACAAAAAAAGTGAATCACTCAATAGAAATGTTAGAAGAATTTTTTCGAGATTTTGGAAATGTTTTTTTTTAAGAAAAGGCTACAAAGAAAAACACATTGGATTTCTAATAGCACTAGTTGCTTCTCTTTATCCGATATCTTCATATCTTAAATATAAAGAGAAGAATGACTAGGGTTTTATTTATAGATAATGGAGTTGAATTTGACTCACTAGTTTTAAGAGAAAAGCCATTTGGTGGTGCAGAAGTAGCTTTTGTTTCGCTTGTAGAAAGTTTAGCTAAACTTGGATTAAAGGTGACTGTTTATAATAATTGTATTAATCAAGGTTTAATAAACGGTGTTAAATGGAAAAAAATCGGAAAAGAATTGGAATATGAAGATTTTGACGTTTTGGTGGTTAATAGGGGTGATAAATATCTTAATTTCAGAAAAGAATGTAAACAAAGAATTTTTTGGATTCATAATCCTGCTAAATATCTTCTAAAATACAGATACTTATCAAAATTATTTGTACATAAATTCAAAATTATTTTTTCAAGTATATATCATCTAAAATCTTATCCCTGGTGGGCTCCTGCTAAATCAAGAATTGTAATACCTTATGGAATTGATGATTATCTTTTTAAAAAAAAAAGAACTAAAAATTTAAATAAAGATGCAATATTTACATCTAATCCTCTGAGAGGTTTGGAATGGTTGTTAACTCAATGGGAAGAAAATATTTTTCCAAATTGTAAAAATGCTAAATTGAATGTTTATTCTGGTTTTGAAACTTATGGATCTTTTGGAAGAAAACATTCAAAAAAGATGAAAGAAATTCTTACAAAAGCAAAATCATTAAAAAATAAAGGAGTTGTTATTCATAAACCAATTGAAAGAAAAAAGCTTTTTAAAAAAATAGAATCATCAAGAGTATTTGTTTATAAAGGTAGTGATGATGAAACATTCTGCATGGCAGTGGCAGAATCTCAAATGCTTGGTGTTCCTGCTGTTGTAGGAAATTATGGATGCTTAAAGGAAAGAGTAATAAATAAAAAAACAGGTTTTGTATGCAAAGATGATAAAGATTTCAGTTTTAGTACAATAAATTTACTCAATAACGACAATTTATGGCAAAAAATGAATATTGAGTCGCTAAAGCATAAAAATTATTACAATTGGTCACAAATTGCAAAAAAATGGTTAAAAGTCCTAAAATAAAAATATTAAATATAATTTCTGGTTCTAAATATGGAGGTGCCGAGCTGTTTTTTGAGAGACTCGCTTTATCTTTTGAAAAATGTGACAAAATTGAGCAAAAAATAATAATACGAAACAATAGAAATAGATCAAAGAAATTTATAGATGGAATAAAAGAAATAGAAAAAATAAATTTTTTTCATAAATTGAACCCATTTTGTACGTTTAAAATTGAAAAGATCATCAGGGAATACAAACCAAATATCCTTTTAAGTTGGATGAATAGAGCCTCTAGTGTAATTCCAAATATAAAAATTAACAATGAAATAACTGTTGGCAGATTAGGTGGATATTATAAAATTAAAAATTATACAAAATGTGATTATTTAATTACAAACACTTCTGACTTGAAGAAATATGTAATATCCAAAGGATGGGATAAAAATAAGGTTGAATTGATACCTAACTTTGTATCTCAAAATAAAATAGATAAAACAAAATCAAAAATTAATAAAGATAGAATTATTCTTTGTATGGGTAGATTTCATCCTAATAAGGCTATAGATATTCTTATAAAGGCAATGCCTTTTTTACCTAAATTCAGATTATTTATTGTTGGAGAGGGTGAATTGAAATCTCAATACGAAATTTTAATTAAAAAATTTGATTTAATGTCAAGAGTTAAAATTTTCGAATGGAGTGATAACATATCAGAATTTTTAAATAAATGCTCTATTCTTGTATGCCCGTCCAGACATGAGCCATTTGGAAATATTGTGATAGAGGGGTGGGCGCATAAAATACCAGTAGTTGTTTCCGATGTTGGTGGTCCAGGTAGAATTGTAAAACATAAATCGACTGGAATGAAATTTGAAAAAGATAATACATTTGATTTGGTGAGTAAGATTAAGAATTTAAATTCAGATAAAAAATTAAAAAGAAAAATTGTTATTAATGCTTATAATGTTTACAAAAAAAGTTATTCTGAAGAAGTTATAGTTTCTAATTATTTAAGTTTTTTTAGGAGAATAATAAAATCATGTGCGGAATAGCTGGTTTTTCATATATCAAACCTGATCAAAAAATTTCAAAACGATTTTTTAATACAGAAAGATATCTCTCTCATAGAGGTCCAGAAAACTCAGGATTTTTTAAAAATCCACATTTGGATTTAATTCATACAAGATTGTCTATTGTAGACATAAAAGGAGGCAATCAGCCAATTCAAAATAAGAGATATGTTATAGTGGCTAATGGTGAAATTTACAATGACCCTGAAATAAGAAAAAAAAATCGAACATATAAATTTGTCACAAATTCCGACTCTGAGTCGATTTTGGCATTATATGACCGCAATGGGATTGATGGATTAAAACTTTTAAGAGGCATGTACGCATTTATAATTTATGATAAAAAACGTGATGAAGTAATTATTGGTAGAGATGAATTTGGTATCAAGCCTCTTTATTTCAGTTTGATGAAAAACGGAATTGTATTTTGTTCAGAAACTAAAGCAATTGTTTCATTAAAAAAATCAATTCCTAACATTAATGTTTGGAAATTATTCGAATATATGCAATTGCAATACTCTTCTGGAACCGAAACACTATATGAAGGAATTCAGAGAGTTGCGCCTGGACAAATTCTTGTAATTAAAAGAGGTAAGATAATAAAAAGTTTTCGTAGTACTTTTACTCAGAAAAAGAAAAGTATTAATGACGCCGAATTAATTGCTTCTTTAGACAAAAGCCTAAGAGAATCTGTGTCAAGTCATCTTAGAAGTGATGTGCCTTATTGTATTTTTTTCTCAGGTGGAATTGATTCAATGCTTCTTTTACATTATGTACAACAACTCAAAAAAGAGAATGTTACTGCATATTCAATCTTTTTTGATGAAGATACTTCTAAAAGTTTAGAAAAAATAACTCAAACATATAATGTAGATTTAGTAAAAGTTAAATTTTCTGAGGATGATTTTTGGAATTGGATTTTCTTAGCAGCTGAAAAAATAGATGAGCCAGTTGCCGATTATGCAATTTTACCAACCCTAAAACTAGCGTCAATCGCTTCAAAAAAATATAAAGTTGCTTTAACGGGTGAAGGAGGTGACGAACTGTTTGGAGGGTATGGACGTTATAAAAAAAGTCAAAGAGTATTGTTTGGGAAAAAAGATTATTTACCAAAAGGTGCATTTAATGATGTACTTGGTAGTAAAAAGTTTCAAAACTGGGAGTACGAGTTAAAAAATCTAAATAGTTTTTTTTTAAAGAACAAAGTTACTAGACTACAAAGTTTTCAACTTTTTGATTACTACAATTGGTTACCTAATAATCTTCTTGTAAAATTGGATAGATGCTTAATGACATTTTCGATGGAGGGAAGGACTCCATTTATAGATAAAAAATTGTTTAACAAACTTTTTTACATTAGTGATAAAGAGAAAATTTATAATGGTGTAAGTAAATTTTACATAAGGGAGTTTTTAAATTCAAATATACAAAATTATAATTTTTTTGAAAAAAAAAAAGGTTTTACAGTTCCAATATATGAATGGATCCCAAAGAAAATTAATTTTTTACGAGAATTGTTATTGAAACAAGATTTTTTGAAAGAATATTTTTCAAAAGACGAGTTAGTAAAAATTTGCAATGCTACAAGAATAAATAAAAAATTTGTTAAACCTCTTTGGCATATAATATTCTTTACCTCTTGGTATCTTGTAAATATCAAGGGAATAAGGAAAAGAGGTAATTTTTTTGATATTCTAGCGGACTGTAACTAAGCTATATAAGAATGGGAGTTTCATTGGATATAATTTTTCAGGGTGGAAGTGTTGTCTTACCTAATAATAAAATTGAAGAGTTGGACATTGGAATTTGTGATTCTAAAATTAATGCAATAGGAGATTTAAGTAGAAGTTCATCAAAAAAGATTATCAATATAAAGAACCTATTAGTTATTCCAGGTGCAATTGATACTCAAGTTCATTTTAGAGAACCTGGATTAACGCACAAAGAAGATATTTTTCATGGTACAATGGGTGCTGTTTTGGGTGGAGTAACTTCAATCTTTGAAATGCCAAATACTAAACCACCTACCACAAATCTTAAAGAACTTACTAATAAATTTAAAATTGCTGAAAAAAGTGGTTTTTGTAATTTCAGTTTTTTTATAGGAGCTACTAGAGAAAATATAGAAGAAATAAATGAATTAGAAAGTTTCTCAGGTTGTTGCGGTGTAAAGATTTTTATGGGTTCCTCTACAGGTGATCTATTAGTAGAAGATGATGAAAGCATAATTAAAATTTTAAAACGCGCCAAAAAAACAGTTGCAGTTCATAGTGAAGATGAATTTAGATTAAAACAAAGAAAAAAAGATTTCTTAAATAAAAAAATCTTAGTTTCAGATCATCCTTTTATAAGAGATGTTGAATCAGCTGTAATAAGCACTACTAGACTTTTAAAAGCTGCAAGAACTTCAAAAAAAAAAATACATATCTTGCACTTATCAACCGCAAATGAAGTTGATTTGTTAAAATCCAATAAAGATATCGCTACATGCGAAGCAACACCGCAACATTTATTTTTCCATAGCCAAGAATGTTATGAAAGATTGGGCACACTTGCACAAATGAACCCTCCCATAAGAGATAAAAGTCACTCAAAGGTTATTTGGCAAGGAGTAAAAACCGGTGTTATCGACGTAATTGGTTCAGATCATGCCCCACATACGTTGGAAGAAAAAAGTAAAGAGTATCCTAACTCTCCATCGGGCATGCCAGGAGTTCAAACATTACTTCCAATAATGCTTGATTTCGTAAACAAAAAAAAACTTTCAATTTTTGATTTAGTTAGATTGCTATGCACCAATCCTTGTAATATATACAAAGTTCTAAATAAAGGAAGAATTGATATCGGATATGATGCAGATTTGACTGTTATTGATATGAATAAAAAATTTAGAATTACAAATAATTGGATTCAGAGTAAATCAAAGTGGACGCCCTACGATAATGTTGTTGTACAAGGTATGCCTATCTTTACAATTGTGAATGGAAAGGTAGCTATGTCTGAAAATGAAGTTATTCCTGTCCCACAGGGACAAAAACTTAAATTTGATTATTAATTTCTTTAACAAAAATTATTGAAACACTTTGACTCAGTATATTGTATTGATCAACAGTTTTTTTGATTGCAATTTGAATTGCTGTTTCAGAGTCGAACGCTTGGACAATTTCGAAGCTTTTTCCATAAATAGGAATTTCCAATTCAATTTCAAACCATTTCATTTTTTTTCACTTTTATTTATTACAATCGAGACCATGGCATCACCAGTAACATTAACACATGTTCTCAACATATCTAAAAATCTATCTACACCCATAACGATAGCGATACCTTCTAATGGTAAGCCAACTTGATTTAAAACCATACCTAACATTATAATACCTACACCAGGTACTCCCGCAGTTCCAATTGAAGCGAGTGTAGCGGTTAATATTATCGAAATATAATCAGTAAAAAACAAATCAATACCGTATAAATTCGCAATAAAAACTGTTGCTATTCCTTGCATAATTGCAGTACCATCCATATTGATAGTTGCTCCGAGCGGAATTGTGAAGGATGCTATGTTTTCTCTTACAGAAAATTTATTTTTAACACATTGTAGTGTGATTGGTATTGTTGCACTACTACTAGATGTTGAAAAAGAGAACAATAATGCCTCTTTGATTCCAGAGAAAAACTTTTTTAAATTTAATTTTCCATAGAATTTAATTACTGGAAAGTAAACAACTGAAGCATGAAAGAAAAGAACAAAAATAACAAGAAGAAAATATTTAATTAATTCAATAATTGAAGATAAGCCCTGCGTTGCGAAAGTTTTAGCAATAAGGCAAAAAATACCTGCAGGAGCAACTAACATTACAAAGGAAAGTACCTTCATGATAATATTGTTAAAATCAACAAAAAATTTTTTTAAAGTTTCGCTTCCTTTAGTAGATGATAAAGCACCTCCAATTAAAATTGCAAAGAAAATTACTTGTAACATCTCTCCTTTTACTAAAGAATCAAAGGGGTTGTTTGGAATTATATTTAATAAAATTTCTAAAAATGATGGAGGATTAGAAACATTTATATTATTTGTTTCAAAGTTAGTGTCTATTTCATTACCTGGTTGGAATAAGTTTGCAAAAAACAGAGAAATTGATATTGCTAAAAAAGTTGTAGTTATATATATAATTATAGACTTTATGCCAATTCTTCCTAGAGAACTAATATTCTGAAGATTCGCGACACCATTAATCAAAGAAAAGAAAACAATGGGAACCACCAGCATTTTAATCAATTTGAGAAAAATGTCACCACCAAATGAGAGCAATAATACAATTGTGTCTTCATATAATGAAGGAATAGAAATTATTCCTAATAACAAACCAAAAATTATTCCTGATACAAAACCAATAAATATTTTCTCTGTTAAACTTTTCTTCATTATGGTGCCCTCTACTGGTTACGCTCCAGTGGCTGAGTCTTACCAAGACCCTGTTTTACTATTAAACTAAGAGGGCTAGAAAAAAAGAAGAAATTTTTTTTAAATAATAATTGACTCATCATGTCCAATAGAAAATTTTACTTTAACTAAAAGATTTTTTTACAAAAGAAATTAATTATAAACTAATTTTTTTGAATATAATTAAAACTTTTCGAAGAAACTTTGTTCCAATATACATTTAGTCTTGGATCTTCTACATTTAGCTTGCCTTTTTTTATTAATTCACCTTTTTCTGCTTTTGGATAAATTTGATCAGCCAATCGAATTTCGCTCTCTGATAATCTTCTTACAATATGCCTTCTATTAAGCTCTGAGGGATGTTTAACTCCGACCGACTCTAATAGTTCTTTAAAAACAAATAATGTATTCTTATGAAAATTTAAAGCTCTTTGAGATCTGTCATCAATATCAATCGCTCTATATCTCATTGGATCCATGGTTGCGATACCTGTTGGACATTCGCCTGTGTGACAAGATCTGCATTGTATGCAACCAATTGAAAACATAAATGGTCTTGCCATATTTATCCAATCTGCTCCTAAAGAACACATATGCGCAATGTCAAATGCCGAAACTATTTTTCCTGAAACTCCAATCTTAACTTTTTCTCTGAGATTGGATCCAACTAAAGCATTATCTACAAAAACTATAGCATCTTTAAGTGGTGATCCAAGGTGATCAGTGAATTCTGCCGGTGCTGCTCCAGTACCTCCTTCAGCGCCATCAATTGTAATAAAATCAACATATTCTTCTCTTAAAAACATTGTTTTAACAATTGATATTAATTCCCAAGGATGCCCAACACACATCTTAACTCCTACAGGTTTATTACCAGAGAGTTTTCTAAGTTTTTTAACAAAATCTATCAGCTGATTTGGATTTGAAAATTCTTTATGTTTTGCTGGTGATATACAATCTTTTCCCATTGATATACCCCTTGTTTCAGCAATTTCTTTAGTTACTTTAGGCGCTAAAAGCATTCCCCCATGTCCAGGTTTTGCGCCCTGACTAATTTTTATTTCAATCATTTTAACTTGTTCTTTTTTTGCTATTTTTGAAAAATTTTGTGGGCAAAAATCTCCATTTTTTTTTCTACAACCAAAGTACCCTGATGAAATTTGCCATACGGTATCGCCTCCACCTTTTTCATGATACTTTGACATTGAACCCTCTCCAGTATTATGTGCGAATTTTCCTAGTTTCGCAGCTTTGTTTAATGATGTTATTGCAGGCGGAGAAATAGCTCCGAAGGAAGTGCCTGAAATATTTAGTACAGACATGTTGTATGAATTTTTCCCAATTCCAACTTTTGTTCTAAAGTCACTATTTGCGATTGAGGATGGAGTAATGGAATGATTTAACCAAACGAAATCGTCATTATACATTTTTTCTAATGAACCAAAAGGTCGCACACCGTCAATATTTTTTGATCTTTGATAAACCATACTCCTCTGGTTGCGAGAATATGGAACCTCTTCATCATCGGTTTCCCAGTAATATTGCCTTAGTTCAGGTCTTATACTTTCAAAAAAAAATCTAAACCTACCTAGAAGTGGAAAATTTGATAATATTGATCTTTTTTTTTGCATGTAATCTCTTAATGAAATGATAAATAATAAAAAACTAAAAAAGAAGATTACAAAGAAACCCGAATTCAAAAATCCAGCAATACCTGACATTACTGATAATATAAATAAGTAAAACAGAAACGAATATCTTCCCCAAATTAAATCGATCATACAATTGAACATTAACAAATTTTTAAAAAAAAAAAATATTTTTTTAAAAGTCAATTTTTTAAATTAATATTTGATTACATTTATGTTTTATATTTTAGATTAAGTGTTGTATAAGTATACAAATCAAACTCATTATATTATATTTATCGAAAGTTCTAATAAATGAATGAACTGAAAATTCAAAAAGAATTAAGAGAATTCGCTAAGAAAAGAGACTGGGAAAAGTTTCATAATCTTAAAAATATTGCAATATCAATAAATTTAGAATCGTCAGAACTTCTAGAGATCTTTCAGTGGGAAAATGAAAATTCCAATTTTTGGTTTAAGAAAAAAATAAAAAGTCTGATTGAGGAAGAAGTTGCGGACGTTATGTTATATTTACTAAGATTCGTAGATATTGCAAAAATTGATTTAGAGAAGGTATGTATTAAAAAAATAAAAAAAAATAAAAGAAAGTACCCTATTAGTTTATTCAAAGGAATATCAACAAAATACAATAAATTAAAATGATAGTTTCAAAAGAGTGTTAGATGAAGAAGAATAAGAACAAATTTGAAAAACTTTCTGCAGCTTTAAGAAAAAATTTAATAAAAAGAAAGGAGAAAAAAAATGGGTATAATGCCTGATTCTTGGATAAGAAAAATGGCAGAAGAAAAAGGAATGATTGATCCATTTATAGATAAATTGGAAAAAAAAAATGTCCTATCTTATGGTCTTTCTTCTTATGGTTATGATGCTAGAGTTTCGAAGAATTTTAAAATTTTTACTAACGTTAATTCTGCAACTGTTGATCCAAAAAGTTTTTCAGAATCAAGCTTTGTCGATAGAAATGTTGACGCGTGTGTTATACCGCCAAATAGTTTTGCACTAGCGCAAACTATTGAATATTTTAAAATTCCAAAAGAAACTCTTGTCATATGTGTAGGCAAATCAACTTATGCAAGGTGTGGAATAATTGTTAATGTAACACCTCTTGAACCTGAATGGGAAGGTCATGTAACATTAGAGTTTTCAAATACTACTCCACTACCTGCCAAAATATATGCAAACGAAGGTGCAGCTCAATTTTTATTTTTTAAAGGAGAAAATGTTTGTGATTTGTCCTATGCAGACAGAAAAGGAAAGTATATGTTTCAAGAGGGAGTCACGCTTCCGAAATTATAAAATGGATAAAATAGAAATAACTGGAGGAAAATCCCTTAATGGAAAGATAAGAATTAGCGGATCTAAAAATTCTGCACTCCCGATTTTAGCTGCTTCTTTATTAACTGAAGAGAAAATTTCAGTTTCCAATGTTCCGAATCTTTCTGATATCTTTTCAATGCTTGAGTTATTAAAGTCTTTGAATGTAAAAATAAACAAAAGGAAGGATAAAATAGATTTAACATCCTCAACTCCAAGATCACTCCTAGCTCATTATGACTTAGTTAGAAAAATGAGAGCTTCCTTTTTAATATTAGGTCCATTACTAGCTAGATACGGTAAAGCCAAAGTTTCTCTTCCCGGAGGTTGTGCCATTGGGAATAGGCCAGTAGACCTACATTTGGATGGTCTAGAAAGAATGGGAGTTACATTTAAAATTGAAGATGGATATGTAACTGGGTCTATAGATGGGAGATTGAAAGGTGCAATTATTAATCTAAATAAAATTTCTGTTGGTGCAACTGAAAATCTTATCATGGCAGCTACATTGGCAGAAGGAACAACTATCATTACTAATGCTGCACAAGAACCTGAAATATCTGATTTGTCAAAATTACTTACTAGAATGGGAGCGAATATAAAAGGCTTTGGTACAAAAAAAATTGTAATTTATGGAGTTAAAAAACTTAAAAGTTGTTCTTATGAAATTATGCCTGACAGAATTGAATCAGGCACTTATATATTATGCGTCTTTGGTTGTGGAGGAATAGTAAAACTAGAAAATGTAAATAACGAAATCTGTAACCATTTGATTAAAATTTTTAAAAAACTAAAGTCACTTCAACTTAAAAAAAATGATAATGGTAAAAATTTGCTGATAAAAAAAAAAAAAGATTCAGAATTATCCTTGATAGTGAAAACAAAAGAATATCCAGGATTCCCAACGGATCTGCAAGCCCAATTAACTTCTTCTTTGCTAAAAACAAAAGGTCGCTCAGAAATTGTTGAAAATATTTTTGAAAATAGGTTTATGCATATTGGTGAATTAATTAGAATGGGAGCAAATGTAAAACAAATTGGTTCAAAGGTAATTGTTAAGGAATGTAAAAAACTTAGAGGAGCAGAGGTAATGGCAACTGACCTAAGAGCTTCATCATGTCTAGTAATTGCAGCCTTAATGGCTGATGGCAAAACAACAATTAATAGAGTGTATCACTTAGACAGAGGATATGAAAACTTGGAAAAAAAATTAAAATTGTGTGGTGCACAAATAAAAAGGGTGAAGTCTTGAGAGATATTATTTTTGCTATTCCAAAAGGAAGAATTTTAAATGAGCTTATACCTCTCTTGAAAAAAGTTGACATTGAACCAGAACAAGATTTTTTTGATGAAAAAAGTAGGAAACTTATGTTTCGTACAAATAATAAAAACTTATCTATAATAAAAGTCAGAGCGTTTGACGTTGCAACGTTTGTTGCATTAGGAGCGGCTCAAATAGGAATAGCAGGGGATGATGTGCTCAATGAGTTTGATTACGATGAAATTTACAAAGTTTTAGACTTAGGAATTGGAAAATGTAGATTGTCAGTGGCAAAAAAAGTTAAAGTTAATAAAGAAAACTTTCAAAGTAATGGTCATATCATGGTTGCTACAAAATATAAAAATACAGTAATCAATTTTTTTGCTAATAAGGGTGTTAGAGCTGAATGTATTAAATTAAATGGAGCAATCGAACTTGCGCCAAGATTAGGAATCTGTTCGACAATCGTGGATTTAGTCTCAACAGGTAGAACGCTGCAAGAAAACAATTTAAGAGAATCTGATGTCTTACTTGAGATCACCTCTAAATTAATTGTAAATAAAATTTCTTACAAAATAATGAATTCAGAAATTTCAAAAATAATTACTAAATTTTCAAGGATAATTAATGGTTAAAATTTTAAATACTAAACAAAGTGATTTTCAAATAAAATTTGATAATTTGCTCAAGAAACGTGACAAGGATGATGAAAAAATAGATAAAATTGTGACAAAGATAATCTATGATGTTCGCAAAAACTCAGATAATGCTTTGCTAAGGTTAACAAATAAACTCGATAAATCTAAATTTAAAAAGATTAAAGATTTGACTGTCAAAGACTCTGAATTTGAAAAATGTTTTCAAGATCTTTCGTCTAGTACAAAGTTTTCTCTGAATAAAGCGATTAGAAGGATTAAGTCATATCATAAAAAACAGATGCCCAGGAACATAATGTATAAAGATAAGGAGGGTGTAGTTCTAGGAGGTATTTGGAATCCCATCGAGTCAGTTGGTCTTTACGTTCCAGGAGGCAAAGCGGCATATCCGTCTTCTTTGATAATGAACGCCGTCCCTGCCATCGTTGCTGGAGTTGAACGGATAGTTGTTACAGTTCCAGCTGTAAATGGGGAAACCAATTCCTTAGTTTTAGCTTGCTGTAAACTTTTAGGAATAAAAGAAGTTTATAAAATTGGGGGTGCACAAGCAATATCGGCCCTAGCTTTAGGCACCGAAACAATCAAAAAGGTAGATAAAATTTTTGGTCCAGGCAATGCTTATGTTGCATCTGCCAAAAAACAATTTTTTGGAACTGTCGGAATTGACATGATTGCGGGACCATCCGAGGTATTGATTGTTGCTGATTCAAAAAATAATCCTGACCACATAGCGATAGATTTGTTAGCTCAAGCTGAACATGATGAATTAGCTCAATCAATATTAATTACTGATGACAAAAGTTTTTCTGACAAAGTAATTAAAAGTATCAATAATTTTCTTAAGAACTTAGAGAGAAGAAAGATTGCAAGTTCAAGTTGGAATAATTTTGGAGCAGTTATTATTTGTGATGATCTAAATAAATCAGTTGAATTAATAAATAAAATTGCACCTGAACATCTAGAAATTGCAGTTGAAAAACCAAAAAAGTTTCTCAAAAAAATCAGGAATGCGGGTGCCATCTTTTTAGGACGTTTCACACCAGAGGCGGTAGGCGATTATGTTGCCGGTCCTAACCATGTTTTGCCCACAGATAGAACCGCAAGATTTTCTTCTGGATTAAATTTATTGGATTATTTTAAGAGATCGTCAGTAGTTGAATGTAACAAAAGAAATTTAAGCAGAATTGGAAAAGATGCAATTAATCTTGCATATGAAGAGGGTTTACAAGCTCATGCTTTATCAATAGAATGCAGAATTATTAAATAATTATTTGTATGGCAAAAGACGAATTGATGGAATTTACAGGAACAGTTAAAGAACTGTTACCAAACGCTATGTTTAGAGTCCTACTTGATAATAATCACGAAATAATTGCTCACACAGCTGGAAAAATGAGAAAATTTAGGATCAGAGTTCTTGCTGGTGATCGTGTAACAGTAGAAATGACCCCTTATGATCTCTCAAAGGGAAGAATCACATTTAGACACAAATAATTTTTTGATAGAGAATCGTAAAATAATACTAGCTTCTCAATCTAAGAGAAGAATAGAACTTATTAACCTCTTGGGATTGAAGAATATTGTGTACGAAAGTCATAAGGTTGATGAAGAAAGTTTTAAATGGAAAAAACCCTATTCAAAATCAGTCTTAGATCTATCAGAACTTAAAGCTCGCTCTGTAAAAACAACAAATAATAAAAATTCAGTTGTTATTGCAGGTGATACAATGGTAATACGTGCTGGAAAAATTTTTCATAAAACAAACTCTATGAGTGAGATAAAAAGTTATTTACAGATTCTTTCAGGAAGAAAACACATTGTTTATGGTGGTTTGTGTGTTTTATCAACCTCTGGAAAAGCTTTTAGAAAATTTTCAAAAACGGAGGTTTATTTTAATAAAATTTTAGATAACGAAATTACAAAACAAATTTTAGAAGACGGCGTAGGCAAAGCGGGTGGATATGCACTTCAAAATTTTGGTTCGCGATTTGTAAAAAAAATTCGTGGTTGCTATACAAACGTTATTGGAATATCAATTCCAGAGTTATATAAAATATTAAAAAATCCAGAGTTATAATTTTTGTTTCTAAAAATGCATTATAATGCTAAACAATCTTATTATTTAATTAATTATTTTGCCCAGGTAGCTCAGTTGGTAGAGCAAGCGACTGAAAATCGCTGTGTCGGTGGTTCAATTCCTCCCCTGGGCACCACTATTTATGTTGTACAGTAAATTTCTTATAATTATATTTCTTGTGTTAATTCAGTCCTGTGAATTTAGTCAAAAAGATTATTTCCCCTCAAACTACGGACTAAAGTGGGTATACTCAGTTGCAATTAAATCGTCGTATACTGGTAAAAGTAGTAATAAAAGAATTATGATAACAAATTTTCATCAGTCAAAAAAAAATAAAGTTGAGAAATTCTCAAAACTTTATTCAGATGGTAGTTATTATTCATATGAAATTAAAGATCGAAAGGTTGAAAGGACTTCAGTAATACTCACTTTTTCAGACGGCATTGACGAACCTGTAAAAAAAATTATCTATCCAGATCTTAATTTCAAACAGAAAGAATGGAAAGTTAAAGAACAACTATTTTTAGTAAGAGGTTTTCAACCTCCATTATTGAATGTTAGGCCAAGGTCACAGTTGGAAATGAATTATAAAATAAAAAAAAGACACAAAAAAGTAAGATTTAATAAGACTACATATGAAGATTGTATTGAGATTGAAGGTACAGGAAACACAAAGTTTATTGGAGATACACGATCTGGTCCCATAAATGTGGAGGTTAAGAATAATGAAATTCTTTGTAATAATATTGGATTAATTCAGCAGGTTCGTACCGAAAATACGAATGCATCAGCTTTTGGTAATATGACTTTAACCAAAAACTTGATGAGTTTCAAATAAATGAGTTCTGTATCTTTTATAATACCTGTATATAACAAATCGTCTTTTTTAAAATATGTAATCAAATGTCTCAAAAATCAGTCAGGAGACTTTGAACGCGAGTTTATTTTTATTGATGACGGATCAACTGATAATTCATATGAAATAATTTCATCTTTGACAAAAGATTTAGAGAATACACAAATTTTGAAACAAAAAAATTTGGGATCTGCTAATGCAACTAATAAAGGAATAAAGAGTGCTCGAATGAAATATTTGAAATTTCTTGATGCAGACGACATTATTTTAAGTGAAACAACCGATGCTCTATTAAATATTCTTGAGACTAATACAGATTTGGTATTGGTTTATGGTCTTCAAAAAAAAGTAAAAAATTTAAACGACATAAATATTTTTGAAAATTTTGATAAAAACAACTACACAGTCATTAATAATCCTATCAAAAAGGCAATGAGAAATTCAATGTTCAATCCATCACAATTTTTAGCCAGAACAGATTTGTGCAAAAAAGTAGGTGGTTGCGATGAGAGAATAAAATTTAGTCAAGAATATTCTCTTACACTAAAACTTTCAATATTAGGAAAGTTTGCGAAGCTAAATTTTCCGACAGCTATACTTCCATTAGTTGCACCTGGACAAATTTCCGAGAAAAAAAATAATCAAATATATAGGGTTTCAAAAGCTCTAGAACTTTTTCTTGAAGACAATCCTGAATTAGAAAGTAAATATAAACTTTATGCGCAAAGAAGATTAACAGCAAGAGCATGGAGATTTGCAAAAAGATTTAAAAAGTCGAGTTTTTTTTCAAAGTGGTTTCTGTTGTATCTTAAAGGATTTTTTTATTTCAATTCAAATGTTTTAGAAAACTGTAAAAAAGCAAATGAAATTTATAATGATTTCTTGGATTAAAAAACTTTCCCAGGGTTCAAAATGTTTTGAGGGTCAAATATTTTTTTTATATCTTTCATTTTATTCAATTCAAAAACTTCTTTATTCCTTTTTAACTCTGCTTTCCTGAGTTGACCGATTCCGTGTTCAGCACTGATTGCTCCGCCAAAAATCTTAACATTATCAAAAACTATTTTGTTTATAGAGTTACATATTGACTTTCTTGATAAATTTTGTTGTTCATTAATTAAAACGTTGAAATGTAAATTATTATCTCCCAGGTGACCAAAATTTATTATTTTGGAACCATCTAAATATTCTTTAATACATTTTGTAGTTTTTTTTACAAACTCTGAAATATTAGTTAGTGGAATTGAAATATCATGTGGAATTATAAAATCCTCCTTTCTTTCAGCAAGTGGAATAGATTCCCTGTAATTCCATAGTTTCTTATTTTCACTATCAGACTTTGACAAAATTAAATCATCAGTATCCAAATCTTTAAAATCAATTTTTGCAAAAATAAAGTCGTTAAAGTCATTTATTTTATTAAAGTTTGAAAATTCAACAAGACAGTAACATTGATTCTTCTTTAAATTAATAACTTCACATTCATGTTTTTCTAAAACTTCAATCGATTCTTTATTCATGAATTCAAAACTAGTTATTAAATCTTTAAATTTGTTATTGATATATTTATAAAAATTTAAGACTTTTGAAAAATTTTTAAATGAAGCCCAAAGGACTGTCTTTTCTTTAGGTAACGGAAATAATTGAACAGTTGCTGCAGTAACAATTCCCAGCGTTCCTTCTGAACCAATAAAAAGATGCTTTAAATCAAGACCTGTATTATTTTTTTTTACATTTTTAAGAGAGCTATAAATTCTTCCATCAGGAAGAACGGCTTCTATTCCTAAAATATTTTGTCTTATTGTTCCATATTTTATTACATTCAAACCACCAGCATTAGTGGCGATATTACCTCCTATTTGGCAACTTCCTCTTGAACCCATGGATAAAGGAAATTCAAGATCATACTTTTCTAATTTATTTTTAATAATATCTAAGATGCACCCCCCTTCAACTGTTACAGAGTTCCCAAAAAGATCAATATTTCTAATTCTATTTAAATTGGATAAATTAATTATTATTTCATTCCCCCTTTTTCTTGGGACTGCTCCACCAACTAACCCAGTATTTCCTCCTTGTGGGACAACAGCAATAGCTTTTTTCTGACAAAAATTTAAAATTTCGGAGATTTTTTTTACAGATTTTGGAAAAATTATCAACTGTGATTTGCCTTTATATTCTCCCCTCCAATCAATGCAATGTTTTTTTAAAACTTTAGACTCAGTTGAATACTCAGAGGGATGAAGTTTGTTTATGAGTTTAATAAGATTGTCTTTTTTCATTTACAATGCAGCTCTCTTGAGTCTTTCATTAATTGTTCTACCAATACCTTTATTTGGAATTGGAGCAACAACAATTCTTTGTTTTGAACATTTGTCTAGTTTTCTTAGAAAATAAAATAAGTTGAATGCAGCTTCTTTTAAATCAGAAGATTTTGAAAGATTCAATGTTGGTTGATGTGAGATTACTTTGCTATTCCCAAAATCAAGAAAAGCATCATCCAAATTTGGTTTATTAATATTTAATTCTAGTGGAGTTTTTGGAGAATAGTGTTTCAGCATTTGCCCAGGTGAATTTGGGCGTATTATTCTTTTATAATTGAAATTTAAGTTTTTTACTTTTTTTCCTAACTTTTTTCTGATTGTTTCATAATCTATCACACCTAACCTTTTAATTTCGTACGGATTGATTGTCATATCTAAAATAGTTGACTCTACTCCATGTTCGGTTCTTCCTGAATCGACAATCAAATCAACTTTTTCACCAAATGAATCAACTACATGATCAGCATCTGTAGCTGAGATATATCCGCTTTCGTTTGCACTAGGTGCAGCTATTGGTTTGTTAAGTTTACTAATTAATTTTAAAACAAATTTTGAGGAGGGAATTCTGATAGCAATGGTATCAAGTCCAGAAACGGCAAAGTCATGAACAAGACTATTTTTTTTTCTATTTAAAATCAAAGTTACAGGACCTGGCCAGAATTCTTTCATCATTTCTCTTGAATCATTGTTTATAAAAGAAATTTTTTCTGCCAAGTCAATTGAGTCAACATGAATGATCAATGGATTTAATAATGGTCTTTGCTTTAGACCATAAACTTTTTGTATTGCTGTTTTACTACTTGATTGGCAAGCTAGCCCATAAACAGTCTCAGTTTTAACAGCGACTAACTTTTCATTTTTAAGAAATAGAACTGCTTTTTTAAGTGAATCTTCAGACTCTTTTAAAACATTTTTTCTCATTGAGCTAATATATGAAAAAATAAAATAACTTTAAAGCTTATATTCAATATCACTTGATTTTATAAGAATTCACTTACATTTATCAATTTTATGTGGATACTAAAAAAATGGACCCTAGATTTCATAAGTATTTGTATATGATAGCAATTTGCGCATTAATAATTGCTGTTCTAACTATTTATAAAGGTTTAAACGAAATTAATCTTTTTTTTACTGAAAGAATTAAAATTTGATAATTTTTAATACTTCATCAAAACCGTCTATAACATAATCTGGCTTGATTGAGTTTTCTATTTCTCCGTAACCATACGTTACGTAAATCGATTTCATACCTAAAGCCTTTGCAGGTATAATATCATTACTACTATCTCCAATCATAATTGCTTGTTCTGGCGCAACATGACATTCATTTAAACAATATTCCAACATTTCTGTATCTGGCTTAAGTTTGATTTTTGAATCCGAACCTAATACACAGTCAAAAAAATCTTCAATTTTAAAATCCATAAGAATCTTTTCAGTAATAAATTGTTTTTTATTAGTACAGAGAGCAATCTTGAATTTTGATTTTAGCTCTTTTAAGGTATTAAAAACATTTGGATATAAAAATGATCTTTTACTACAATTATCAAAATAAAATGCTAAAAAATCTTCTATTAATAAATCTATGTTAAGGGGAGGTTTAAGTTTCAGATTCTGATAAGCCCGGATTATCATTGCTTTGGCCCCACCACCTACTAATGAACCAATAATTCTTCTTTCAACGGGTTTTATATTTTGATTTCTTAAAACAAAATTTAAAGAATCAATAAGATCAGGTCCGCTATTTATTATTGTACCATCTAAGTCAATTAGTATGCATTTTATTTTTTTATTCATAAAAAGAATTTTCTCTATAAAAAAAATGTTATAATATTAATTTAATTTTTAATTTCAAGTTTACTTAATGTCTTTATCTATAATTGTTTTAGCAGCAGGAAAAGGTTCAAGAATGCTATCTGCAAAACCAAAAGTTTTGCATGAGGTTGGAAATTATCCGATGCTATTTCATATTCTAGATTCAATAAATTCTTTCAAAGATGTTAGGGTAAAGATTGTAATATCAAGTTCATTTTCACAATATAAAAGTGAAATAAAAAGTAAATACAGAAAGGTAACCTTTTCAACACAGATCAAGCAAAATGGTACAGCTGATGCTGTAAATTCCTCATTAGATGAAAGTACAAAGAATTCTAATACCACTATAGTTTTATGTGGCGATACTCCATTAATTTCGCCAAAGACATTAAAAAAATCTTTAAAAAAATTTCATAAAGATAATTTAGATTTATGTGTTATTTCAATGATCCCAGATAATGAGACGAATTCTTATGGAAAATTAAAATTTATAAATAAAAGATTAACTGGAATAGTTGAAGACGGTGAAATTACAAACGATAAACACTCTAATATATGTAATTCTGGAATAATGATTTTTAAAACAAAAAGACTTATTGAAAACCTAAAATTAATTAAAAATAAAAATAAAAAAAAAGAGTATTTTTTAACAGATTTGGTTGAAATCTTTAATAAAAAAAATCTTTCAATCGATCATGTCTCGTGTGATTTTACCGAGACATTAGGTGTTAATTGTATGAGGGACCTAGCGAGAGTAAATTTTGAATTTCAAAACATAAAAAGAAATTACTATTTATCTAAAGGGGTTCAAATGGTGGCCCCTGAAACAATTTTTTTTAGTTACGACACTCAAATTGGTAAAGATGTTATTATCCAACCAAATGTATATTTTGGTTTGGCAGTTAAAATCAAAGATCGGGTTACTTTGAGAAGTTTTAGTTATCTTGATAACGTAATTGTTTCTAATGACTCTGTTATTGGTCCCTATGCAAGAATCAGAGATGGGGTTGAAATTAAAGAAAACTCCAAAATCGGAAATTTTGTTGAAATAAAAAAATCAAAAGTTGATAAGAATGTTAAAATTTCTCATTTATCCTACATTGGAGATTCAATTATTAATAGTGATAGTAATATTGGTGCTGGTGCAATTACTTGCAATTATGATGGTTTTAGAAAGAATAAAACCATAATTGGTAAAAACTGTTTTATTGGATCTAATACCTCTTTAGTTGCCCCGTTAAATATAAAAAAAGGTTCTATAGTTGGAGCTGGAACTGTTATCAATAAGGATGTCCCAATAGAAACTATTGTTTATCGAAAATCTGAATTAATCAAAAAAAATAAAAAAAAATAATGTGTGGGATCTTTGGTATTTTTTCTAATAATCCAGTAATTAATCCAATTTTAACGGGACTCTCTAAGCTCGAATATCGAGGGTATGATTCATCTGGTATCTCAGTTCTGGATAATAGTAACTCGATCATAACTATAAGAGCTAAAGGTAAGTTAGAGAATCTAAATAAAAAAATAAAAACTAATGAGCTCTTTGGAAATATTGGAATTGGTCATACAAGATGGGCTACCCATGGTGTGCCATCTACAGATAATGCTCATCCCCATGTTTCTGAAAATGTTTCGATTGTTCATAATGGAATAATTGAGAATTACTCGCAACTTAAGAAAATGTTGAAAAATAAAGGATTTATTTTTAAATCGCAAACTGATAGTGAAGTTATAGCTCATTTACTAAGTTATGAGTTGAGGGTAAATACCCCACGGAATGCAATAAAAAACACTTTAAAATACTTAGAGGGTGCATTTGCTATAGCAATACTTTTTAAAAATTTTAATCTATTAGCAGGCGCGAGGAGAGGAAGTCCATTAGCACTTGGTTTATCAGATAAAACTACTTATTTAGGTTCTGACTCGTTAGCTCTAGCACCTTTTACTCAAAAGATTATATTTATGGATGAAGGAGATAGCGTTGTAATTGAGAAAGACAAATTTGAAATTTACAATAAAGATTTTAAAAAAGTTAAGAGAAATATAACATTATCTTCGTTTACAGGATCAAATCTTGATAAAGGGAATTTTGATCATTACATGCAAAAAGAAATTTTTGAACAACCACCTATTATTGGAGACTCTTTATCAAGATTCCTTGATCCTATTAAAAAAAAGATAAATATTCTTGATTTAAAGATTAATTGGAAAAAAATTTCAAAAATAGATTTTATTGCATGTGGAACATCTTACTTTGCATGCCAAACCGCAACTTACTGGTTTGAAAAATATTTAAATTTGAATGCAAATTCTTATCTAGCATCCGAATTTAGATACAAAACATACGTTAAATCGAAGAATACACTTTCAATATTTATTTCACAATCTGGTGAAACTGCAGATACATTGGCGGCTTTAAAATTTGCAAAGAAAAACGGTAGTAAAATATTTAGTATTGTCAACAATTCAGAGAGTAGTATTGCAAGAGAATCCCACAACTTCATAACTATTGAAGCGGGTCCAGAAATTGGTGTTGCATCAACTAAAGCGTTTACTGCACAACTAAGTGTTTTAGCGTGCTTATGTTTAATAGCTGGAAGAGAGAGAAAAACAATTAATAATTCCATTGAGGAACAATTGACTGAAAAACTTTTGGAAATCCCTTCAAATATGTCATCTGTTTTTAATTTATTAGAGCAAGTCAAGAAATTAAGTAAGCAAATAGTTAATGCAAAAAGTGTTTTATTCTTGGGAAGAGGTCATTTGTTTCCAATTGCAATGGAGGGTGCATTAAAATTAAAAGAAATTTCTTACATACATGCTGAGGGATACGCTTCTGGCGAAATGAAACACGGTCCAATTGCATTGGTTGATGATAAAGTTCCTGTAATTGTTTTAGCACCAAAAGATAGTTTATTTGAAAAAAATATTTCTAATATGCAGGAAATTTTAGCACGCGGAGGTAAAGTTATATTAATTACTGATACTAACGGCGACAAAGAGATCGATGATAAAAATCTCAAAAGATTAGTTTTAAAGAATCTTCATGAGTTTGTACAACCAATAATTTTTACTTTACCAGTTCAACTACTATCTTATTATGTAGGAGTTTTGAAAGGTGCCGATGTTGATCAACCTAGAAATTTAGCTAAATCAGTAACCGTGGAATGATTTCGTTTTGTATGTATAGTTTTAGAGATTATACAAACATCACCCTTAAAATTCACTATAAGATATCAAACATAAGACTGAATTCTTATCCATACCCTCCATATCAAAAAATGTTGGTTGATAAGATTATTTTTTTTAGAGAATGTGGACATACTTATAAAATGATAAGTCAATATTTTAATCAGATAAATTTGTTGAGTTACAGAGGAAAAAAGTTTTATCCAAGTTTAGTTTTTGAGTTGATTAAGAAGTATAATAAACTCTTAGAAAAGAATCAAAGTAAGTTAGGGGAAATAATAAAGAGTAGGTTGATTTATGAGTGATTTTACAAAAGTAATTATTATAGATATTCTTATATTTGGATCGTTGTTGATCTTTTTATGAAAGAAAAAAAAGAAAATTAGGTTTAATAATGGAAATTTATTCTTGGTATAAGGTATCTGACAATTCAGTTGTTAAAAATTTGGATTTTAGTTCTTTTAAATACAAAGGATCTGTAATACCCAAAGAGTTATATAATTATTTTGAAATTCCCAATACTAAAGAAAAATTAACAATTAATTTAAATTTAAAAAAAAAAAAATTTGAATCACAAATTACTTGGACAAGACCTAAGAGTCCAGTGAGAAGAATTTTTTGGGGAAATGATTTTAGTGACTTTCTTAAAGAACATTTCTCAGGTTGGATTAATTTGAAACCAAAAACAAAAGAAACAGATTTTAATTTGTCTTTTAAAAAAATTGATGAAAATGATTATGACATTTCAGTGTTTTATTCAAAAAAGGAACTTGTTAAAAAAGAACTTAACTCTGAATCTACTAGGTATTTCATTTTTGATTCAAGACGAGTTGAAGGTGATATAGATTTTGTACAATACACCTGGGATGAGAAAAAATATTCAAGAGTTAGAGTTGGGGACAGATTTATTTATAAATGTCCAATTAGACACTCAAAAAGTAATCAGTTTTATTTTTATGGATCTGGACAAATTGGAAAAATTTCAAACTTTAAAAAAGGGATGGTTAAATGTGTAATTGAAAATTCAATAAGGTTTGAGAATTTAATTTATCAAAATGACTTAAAAGAATATGAATGGTTTTTTAAAAAAAAAAAACAAAAAAATTTTGAACATTTCTTTAATCAATACGGAATGACAGAAATTTTATACGAAGATTTTCAATCTCTCAGGTCTATGGGGTTTGACAGTGAATACAATGAAAAGGAAAATAAAGAGTTAGTTGAGTCTCACAAAAACTATTATAATAAGGATTTTTCATCTGAAGATAAATTCTCTATTCAAAAAACAAGAGGTCCAGATCAAAAGATATTTTCTGATGAGGTTAAAGATATTTATTCAAATCGGTGTTGTATAATTGGATTAAAATCAAAATTTCTTCTTGAAGGTTCTCATATTGTTCAATGGAGTGAAGATAAAACTATCAGAAAAGATCCTCAGAATGGATTGTGTTTATCATTAATTATTCATAAATGTTTTGATAAAGGATTCATAATTATTGATGATAACTATAGAATTGTCGTGTCAAAAAAAAACGAAGATAAAATTTTATTAAATTATTTAATGAGTTTTAATGGAAAAAAAATTCACTTACCAAGATCGAAGAAAGATTATCCTAACAAGAAGTTTTTAAAAAGACATAGAGAAAAATTTAAAGAATGAAAATTTATTTAAGGGTCAATTAGTTTTTAATATGTGGGTATTTCTAAATAATTCTTTTTTATCAATAGTTGAAAATAGAAATAACAAAGATGAGTTGTTAGTTCGTTCAAGAATTAAAGGTGACATAGAAAAAGTTTTTCCAGACTCAGATGTTTTTGAAATGGAAAATTCAGATTACAAGTATCGTTCTTTTATAAAAAAAACTGATGTATCTAGTAAACTCAAGAATATAGTTGAAGACATAAATTACGATAATTTTAAAAACTCAATTTCTCCTGATCAATCTGAGAGACATCATTCCTATTTAAATGTTTGGACTGAATTAAGAAAGTTACAAAAATGAAAAAACTATTACTCATACTGATTGTTACCTTTTTCTCTAACCCCTCTTTTAGTATTGAGATAATAGGAAAATCAATCAAGTGTGAAACACAAAAAAAAACTATAAGGGGTTACCCGTTCTTCTTTTTTTTTGAAAATGAAACGAATGTAAAAAGTTTTTTTATATCTGATGAAAATTTAATAAAATTTCATAATCTTAATTATAAAGATATTGAACCAAATTTTATTGAAATTAGATATGTTGGAAAAATAGAGAAGAGTGATCTAATTTTAATTCATACTAAAGGGGGAAGGGAATACAGTTGTATTTTCTTACCAACAGAAGAAAAAATATATAAAGAGTTAAGTAATTTTATTGGTTTTTAACCCACTGATATTTGTGATAATATTTAACGATCAACCTACAGAGTTGGTTTATTGGATGACTGTTGAATAATTAAGGAGATTTTTAAATGTCTAAAATAAATATCGGTTTAATAGGAATTATATTAATTATTATTATAATTTTGAGTTCTACCTTTCATTTGAATTCAAAATATGAAAAATTGTATGAGGAATTAACTGTAATAAAAAGTTATTTGATAGATATAGATAATGATATTCATGAAATTGAAGAAAAGAAAGAAAGGTGAAAAAGTTGTTTTTTAAAAGGATTTTGATACCCACAATAAGAAAACATTCGGTTACAGTTGAGTGATTATGTATTATTTTTTTATAATTTTTATAATCTTTTTTTTTAGTGATGAATCTTACGGAAAAAAAAAAATTAATATTGATGGAGTGTTTTACGAATGTAAATCACCGAAAAATTCTTTTGAAAGAACAAGAGGTGTGAGAAATAGAATATGTATGTTCAGTACTGAAGACAAAAATGAAATTAATGCAAGAAATAAAAAAAAAAATCTTAATTTAATAAAAAAATTTAAAAAACGTTAAAATTTTAAACAATAAAAAAAAATCTTATTTGTACCGATTTAATTATATGTAATTTTACTGAAACTAGTTTATATGTTATTTAGATTCATAATAATTGGAACAGTTATTTCATTAATAATTTTGATGATGTGATCAAGAGCATGAAATAATTCTTATTGATATTTATTTTTATTTTTTTCTATAACCCCTCATTTGGTATTGAGATATTAGGAAAATCAATCAAGTGCGAAACACAAAGAAAAACAATTAGGGGTTATCCATTCTTCTTTTTTTTTTGAAAATGAAACCAATGTTAAAAGTTTTTTATATCTAAGGAATATTAAATACAATTTCACAATTATGACTAAAAAAATGTTGAACCAAATTTTATTGAAATAAGATATGTCGGTAAAATAAATAAAAACGATTTAATTTTGATACATACTTAAGGGAGAAGGAAATACATTTGTAGTTTCTTGCCGATTAAAGAAAAAATATATAAAGAGTTGAATGAATTTATTGATAATTAAATTACTTAAATTTGTAATTATTATTTTAATTTAGATACGATTTTAATTAGTACTTAATTATTAACTAGGGAAGCTCGACCCTTTTTTCGCATTCAAAAGGATATGTAATAACTCCTTCTTTAAACGATTTATTTTTTTCGTAACATGAAATATTATTAGGTCCGTTGGCCCAATACTTATGAGGGTCAAGTGATCTATAAAAATCCTTAATAAAATATTTACAACCCCAATTATCTTTTTTTTCGCAATATTCTTGGCCAATTTGGAGATGTAAATGACGAACTCTTGCCATGCAACGATATTTAACTTTTATTGGTAACTTTGCAATGACATCTCCTCGTTTTACAATATCATTTTCATTAACTTTAAATTCACCAACGTGACCATAAATTGCAATAAGATTTTTTCCATCTAGAGCTTTTCCGTGATCGATGACTATTGTAGCACCCCAACAATCTTCGACTATTGTTTCTAAAACCTTTCCATCGGCAATTGCAATTATAGGTTGATTTTTAAAACCAATAATATCTATACCCTGATGAATAGTATCCCTCGGGCGGGTATTTACTCCACTCATGCTTCCAAAATCTGAGAGTATTGGATTAACTTCGAAGCCTTTTGGACTCACGTCTTTAGCGTATTGTTTACAATATTCGAGAATTCTATTAAACTCACCAAAATAGCCTGGGTGATCGTCATACCATCCTAATGAATTTTTACACTGTGAGGGAATATCATTTAATTTGTGTTGATTTTTATCATCATTCGCAAGCAAACGTGAAAATGACAAAAAGAATAAAATTAAAATATTAAGACAGAGACAGTTTAAATTTCTAATTGAAGGCATAATATTAATATAATATTTATATTAATTTTATAAAGAAAAAATTGATTGAATTAAATTAGTTTTTTATTAAAAATTTAAATTAACAATTTGATGAATTCATTTGAAAGGCTTATTAGATGTTAAGTGTATATCTATCAGGAGAAATCCATACTAATTGGCGTGAAGAAATAATTGATCTTTGTCAGAAAGAGAATTTAAAAATAAAGTTTTCTTCACCTGTTACTAATCATGATGCTTCAGACAATTGTGGTGTAGAAATTTTAGGTGACGAAGAAAAAAATTTTTGGAAAGATAATAAAGGTGCCAAAATTAATTCTATTAAAACAAAAAAATCAATAAAAGATTGTGATGTTGTTGTTGTAAAATTCGGAGAAAAATATAGACAATGGAATGCTGCGTTTGATGCAGGTTATGCTTCAGCTTTAAATAAGTCTATCATTGTTATACATAATGATGAGCATCAACATGCACTAAAAGAAGTCGATGCTTCAGCCTCTGCAGTGGCAACCGATCAACATCAAGTTGTAAGAATTTTGAAATATATTTTAGAGGGATCATTATAATCTAATTTATAAATACCAAAATTATAATTAAAAAGGTTTTTATAATGCAATTTCTAGTTTTATAAAATTTGCAAAGCCTAGCGATGTTTAGATATATTTAGTAAAAGCCACAACAAATCTTTTACACATAAATTTTTGTTTTAGTATCTTTATACTTCAATAAGAAACTCATTAAAGTCAAAAAGTTATCTTTCTTTTTTGATATAGTTAATATACAAATTTAGCCATTCATTTTCAGTTAAACCCTCAAGCTTGGTATTACCGGTTTCTTCAGATTCCCATTCTTCTAGTATATAGTCAGTAAAATCTAAGTTTATTTTAACAAGAATGTCACAAAATTTATCTAATGAAATTTTATTATCCATGACTTAATGATAAATAATTTTTTTTTGTTTTAAAGAGCAAAGTTTTGGTAATAATGAAAAGGATAAATTAAAGTGAAAAAGTTTTTACCATTAATTATAATTCTTATATTAATAATTTACGGAATTTACAGTAGTACAATAAAAAAAATTAACAGAATGGAACAACCTTTATTTAACAAGAAAATATAGATTATTCCTTATCTGGTTACATTTTTTTTATTACAAGGAGGGAACCTTTTCCACATAAAAATTGTCCACATCAGACAAAGAATATAACTAATCAAAAAGAATTCTTTTGGAAAATTCCAATAAAGCAAGTTTTGCAACCAACTAGTTACAAATGTATTGGAAACAAAAATACCCCGTAAATTATGTTCAATTAATGTCAATGGACATGTAAGACCAAAAACTGTTTCTGTAGTGACGAGAAAGATTAAAAACAAATGAGTTGACCTTAATTTCCTATTTCTAGGCCACTTCCACTCAAATTTATATCCGACAGGAATAATTACAAATAAACTGATGATAAAAATGACTATTCCAAAATGAAAAATTAAAACTAAATCTGCAAAATTTTCTTGTGTCATTTAACTAAAATTTATAGGTATGTTTATAAATTAGTTATTTTTATAAACTCTCTCACAAAGCAATTTGTTTACTAAGTGAGCACTAGTACCATTTGCAAATTTCTTCCACTTTTTACTGGGGTTTCCAGTATAAAAATTTTTACCTTGTCCCATTCTTTTACTATAAAGTTCATAGTTTAAGTCTCTAATCATTAAATTATTACAGTCAAGCTCTGAATGTGAAACAAAAGAAAAAACGTTATTAGTTTTTTTTTTGTTATAATTGACTAGTTGGCTGTAAAAAATTCGATTCTTCTTCCTTATTATCGACGAACTGTCTAAAAACAAATCTCCTTCACTTATTGTAAAAAGTTTGATCCACTCTGCATTTGAAGACATTGGATTTAAAAAATATACTAGTAAAAAAAGTACAATTAATTTTTTCATTGTTAGAGATTAAAATATGTTTGTGTTTTTTTCAAACAAATATAAGTAAACTTGACACAAAAAAAAAAAAGATAAATTATAATTGGATGAAATTATTGATATTGCTAACATATTTTTTGTTTTCATTTAGTATTTTAGAAGCAAAGGATAATCCCAAAGATCCACACGATGATGATTTAAAAGGAAAAAATTTAATTTGTTACAATGACTCTCTAAGCGTTGAGGACTGGGGTATAAAGTTTTTGAAAAATAATGAAGTAAAGATGTATTCATTAAATAAAGCAATCTATGAAATCTATCAATATAATAGAAAATACAGAACTAATATCAGAAATATAATAATTAGTAAAAATAACAAAATTGAATTTGTAATTAATAGATCAAGGTTAGTTTTAGGAAATAAATCGTGTAGAACTACACTTGGAGATCCTTTAATTTTATTGCAAGAGAGAATTAAAAGTATAAAAGAAGACAGGAAGGAAAAAAATAGGATTTGATTCTGTTTATTAAATTTTTAATTCCACTTTTTTTTCTTTCACCATTTGTTTTTTCTGAGGAAATACTGAACTGTAATACAAATGATAACATAGGTTTAAATTTCTTAGGTAAAGATTATGAAAAGATACTAGATTATTTACATCTAAAAAAATTTAAAATTAGACTATCAAGAAATCGGAGTGATATTATTTTACAGGAAAAGAATAAATTAAAAAAAAATCATTCTCCTCAAACTTCTCATTTTTTTGAGATTGTAATTATAAAGTCATCTGGTTACCCTATCCCAATGCATTGTTCCTGGGTTTATGATTTAAGGAACTCTAAGATAGAAGATAACGATTTTAATTGTATTGGTGTTCCAGAAAATGACAAAGTTTTTAGTTTAGATTTTAATGGCAATTTTATGTATTCATCAAAGTTTGAAGAATTTACAAAAAATGGGAGAAACAATAAAACATTACATTCTTTAATTGGTAAATGTAAATGATAGTATAAATAAAAAAAGGAGTTTTTCACAAGAACAATGGTAGTAGATAGATTTCAATATAAAGTTGTAGATTATATTAATATTGATCATCATAGTTATTCAAGTGTGGAGGAATTTATTAACGAACTTGGAAAAAAGGGTTTTGAATTAATTGAAGTAATAGATATGGGAGAAAATAATACTAACAAAGATGGAAAAAGCTCAAGGTTTAGATACATTTTTAAAAAAAATGGGTAAAAGTATTAAAGTCAAAGATTTAAACAATAGGATCTACTTTATAGATGATATTGAGCAATTTATTAGTCATATTAATGAATATCATGCTCATGGGGTATCAATTCATGAGGAGAACGGATTTTTTTTTCAAATTGATGATCTTTTTAGAGAAAAAATAAAAAAATTAAGTACAAAGTAATTCTGATGGATATTTTTATCTTTGATAGTCTTTCAAGAAAGAAAAGAGAGTTTATTCCAATTGATGCCAATAAAGTAAGAATTTATGCTTGCGGACCTACAGTATATGATTATGCACATATTGGAAATGCTAGGATGGCAGTTGTTACCGATCTTTTAGTGAGGGTATTAAAAAAAAAATACAAAAATGTATTATTTGTTTCAAATATAACTGATATCGATGATAAAATAATAAATGAGTCGAAAAAATTGAAAATTCCTTTCAAAGAATTAACAAATAAGTTTAGCAAAATTTATAATAATGAAATGCTATCGCTAAACGTTAGTCCCCCAGATATTCAGCCAAAGGCAACTGATCATATAGATGATATGATTTTAATGATTGACAAACTTATAAAAAATGAATGCGCTTATGTAATGAATAATCATGTTATGTTCAAAGTTGAAAGTTACAAACATTATGGAAAACTTTCAAGAAGAACTCTCGAAGAACAATTGGAAGGATCAAGAATAGAAATTGCAGATTTTAAACAAAATGCTAGAGACTTTATTTTGTGGAAACCAAGTAAAGATGAACAACCAGGTTGGAACTCACCATGGGGAAGAGGAAGACCTGGCTGGCATATTGAATGTAGTACAATGTCTAAAAAATGTCTTGATACTCCGTTTGATATTCACTGTGGAGGTGTTGATTTAACTTTTCCTCACCATGAGAATGAAATTGCGCAGAGTTGCTCTGCATTTAAACCTAATTCTGAGCCTGAAAATTTTAGCAAATACTGGTTTCATAATGGGTTTGTGACATTGAATGGAGAAAAAATGTCAAAATCTCTTGGAAATATCCAACTAGTCAATGATTTGCTAAAGAAATATAACGGAGAAACCATAAGATTAAGTCTCTTGAGTGCACATTACAGACAACCATTGAATTGGAATAAGGATATTCTTGAGCAATCTAAAAAAACATTATTAAGAATAAAAAAAAAATTTGAAAAAATTAAAGTTAAAGATTTTAAAATATTTGACATAAATAAAAATGAATTTTATGAAGAATTTCAAAATTCTCTTTTTGATGATTTGAATACTCCAAAAGCCCTAAGTATCATTGGAAAAAATCTAAATAAAATAAAAGAAAAAAATCATGAAGACAGACAAAAGATTACTCATGCTACTTTTGAAGCTTTGACTTTATTAGGATTGTATAAAGAAAATGAAAATGACGAAGATTTTGATGACACTTTAATTAAAAAGTTAATAAATGAAAGAAATGAAGCAAGAAAACTAAAAAATTTTGAAAAAGCTGATGAAATTCGCCAAAACTTAAAAAACAAAAATATCGAAATAGAAGACACCAAAGACGGAACAGTATGGACAAAGTCAAAATAAAGAACCCTTTGATTTCGGGATTAATTCTTTCTATAAAGTTTTATCAAATTTTTATTTCTCCACTTCTCTCAAATAATTGCAGATTTTATCCAACCTGTTCACAATATTGTTTGGAGTCTCTAAAAAGATTTGGTTTTTTTAGAGGGATTTTTTATAGTTTTATGAGAATTAAGGACTGTCATCCCTTTGGTAAAAGTGGTTTTGATCCAGTTAAAGAAAATATAAAATTTAAAAGAGTAACATCCTCGCAGATCAAAAAACTAAGACAGAAAAACTTATATAGAGATCTTCCAAATTCCTTGGCAGATTATAAAGAAGACAATTATCCAAATACAAAACATTATGCCATCTTTAAAAACGAAAGCTTAGTTTCAGCTCTAACAATTATTGAGCATGCAATAAATAAAAAAAAAAAATCAGCTCAGTTAAGAGGAATGTTTACGGTTCAAAAAGAATTGAAAAAAGGTTATGGTTCTCTTTTAATAGATAAAGTAAGTTCTAAATTGAAAAAAGAAAATATAAATTTAATGTGGTGTAATTCAAGAATTAATGTAATTGATTTTTATAAGAAGAATAAATTCAACGAAATTGGTAAAACATTTAGTATAAATTTACTAGGTGATCATAAAAAGTTAATTAGAAAGTTGTAAATGAAGGAGAAGATTCAATTAAATGTTTTAGGTGATAAATTAATTACTTGCTCAAAAAAACCTCTGACTGGATATAAAAGAAATGGTTGTTGTGATGCTTATGAAAGTGATTACGGCAAACATCTCATTTGTGCTATTCTTAATGAAAAATTTTTAGAATTTCAATTCTCCAAAGGAAATGACTTGATTACTCCAAAAAAAGAAATGAATTTCCCTGGATTGAAGCCGCAAGATAGATGGTGTGTATGCGCTGGTAGGTGGATGGAAGCATACAATCAATCCTGTGCAACACCCATTGTTCTTGCAGCAACACACATCCACGTTTTAAAAATTATTGACCTCAAAATTTTAAAAAAGTTTGCAATAGATTTAAACTAAAATTATTATCTTGAAATGTCAAAACTGTTAATAATATCATCTACAAAAAACTCTAACTTTGATTTGTCGAAAAGTATTAAGAGTTATATCAAAGAAACAAAAGATTTAAATTGCGAAGTCGTCTCATTAGAAGATTTTGATTTACCTCTTTACACTCCAACACTTGAAGAAAAGTTTAAAAAAAATCGGTCGTTTCCACAAAATATTGAGAAATCTAAAAATTTGATTTGCTCCTCTAATGCAATTATATGGTGCAGTCCAGAGTATAATGGGGGTATATCACCCATTGTTACTAATGCAATAGCATGGATTAGTAGAGCCACTGAAGATTGGAAAGAGGGGTTTAAAGATAAACCATCACTAATATGTACTTCTTCTGGAGGCAATGGAAAAAATTTTATTGAGGGGTTTCGAATACAGCTAAATTACCTTGGATCCAGGGTTTTTCGAGAATCACTGATTCAGACAAAATCTAGAGAAATTCAAAAAAAAGAATTCTGTTCGGTTTTAGATAGTTTTTGTAAAAATATTTGAAAAAGTGGTAAAGAATTTTTTTTTAAGTCGTTAAGTATTATGCAAGCTTGCTTTCCATTAACTGCAAAAAAGGGGTGGTAACACCCCTTTTTTTTTGTATATCTAATGAATTTATTAATAAAACAGAATAATATTAGTATTATTTGACTTACATAAAGAATAAAATTATATGACTTCAAAGTTTGATTTATTTGTAATTGGCGGCGGATCGGGTGGCGTAAGGGCAGCGCGATACGCTTCTTCGCTTGGAATAAATACAGGCATAGCAGAGGGGTCTCTCCTTGGAGGTACTTGTGTAAATAAAGGATGTATTCCTAAAAAACTCTATTCATTTGCTTCTCATTACAGTGAGGAATTAAACTTAATGGGATCATTTGGTTGGAAAATCGATAAGTCAAAATTTAGTTGGAACAAACTTGTTAAAAATAAAAAGAAAGAACTTTTTAGGCTTAATAGTATCTATCAAAATTTACTTGAAAACTCAAAAGTAAAAATCTTTGAAGATTATGCTGAATTTGTCGATCAAAACACTTTAAAAGTTGGAAAAAAATATATTCAATCAAAAAATATTTTGATTGCAGTTGGTACTAAACCAAAGGAACTCAATAAATTTAGCAATGTAAATATCTTGTCATCAGATGAGGCATTTGATTTAAAAAAATTACCCAAAAATATTTTAATTATGGGGGGGGGATATATTGCAGTCGAATTTGCTTCAATTTTCAATGGATTGGGTGTTAACACATCTTTATGTGTAAGAGGTAAAAGGATATTAAGTGATTTTGATAAAGAGATATCTCAATTTATAATGCAACAAATGCAAGAAAAAGGTGTAAAAATAATAGTAGAAGATTTTCCCCAGAAAATTCAGTTAAAAGGAAAAAGTTATCAAGTTTTTTTTAAAAATAAAACCAGAAGATATGAAAAAGTTATGGGAGCTTTGGGCCGTGTTCCAAATATATCAAAATTGAAAATTGAAAATGCGAAAATTAAACTCAATTTAAAAGGTGCCATTCATACTGATGATTTATTTAAAACATCCGTTAAAAATATTTACGCTATTGGGGATGTCATAGACAAAGTACAACTTACACCGGTTGCCATTTCAGAAGCAATGACTTTTGTAAATAATCTTAAGTCTACTAATAAAAAGAAGTTTAACTATAAAAACATTCCAACTGCTGTATTTTCTAATCCAAATTATGCATTTGTCGGTTGCTCTGAAAATGAAGCTAAAAAGATTTATAAAAAAATCAAAGTTTATAAATCTCAATTTCGATCTCTTAAATTCTCAATGTCAAAATCAAAGGAAAAAGTTCTAATTAAATTAATTACTAATGCTTCAAATGACAAGATAGTTGGTTTACATTATGTAGGAGAAAATGCTGCAGAGATTATACAAGGTTTTTCAGTTGCTGTTGTAAATGGTTTGACAAAAAGTCAACTTGACAAAACAATTGGAATCCACCCAACATGTGCGGAGGAGTTAGTTACTTTAAAAAACGTAATATAGAATATTAATTTGTATTTTAATTACTAAATTATTATAAGTAAGGATTATGAAAGAAAATTGGTCACCTCAATCTTGGAAATTTAAAGAAGCTTTACATCAGCCCTTATACGGTAATGTTCCAAAGTTGAATAAAATAACAAAAAAGATGAAAAAACTTCCACCTTTGGTTTTTGCTGGTGAGGTAAGGGAACTGAAATGCGAGTTAGCAAAATGTGCTGATGGAAAAGGTTTTCTGCTTCAAGCTGGAGATTGTGCGGAGAGTTTTGCTGAGTTTCATCCAAATTACATTAGAGATACATTTAGAGTTATTATGCAGATGGCGGTGATTTTATCATTTGCATCAGGGGTTCCAGTTGTAAAGTTAGGCAGACTAGCTGGTCAATTTGCCAAACCAAGATCTTCTCCAATTGAAAAAAAAGGTGACTTGGAACTTCCAAGCTATTTGGGTGATATGATTAATTGCATTGATTTTTCAAAAAAAGCACGTGAACCTGACCCCGAAAGAATGATTCAGGCCTACAATCAAGCTGCCTCAACTCAAAATCTATTGAGGGCGTTTGCTTATGGCGGCTATGCTGATTTGTCTACTATTCAGAGTTGGAATCTTGATTTTGTAAAAAAATCAAAACAGGGTTCAAATTTTAAAAACTTAGCAAATAGAATCTCAGAATGTTTAAATTTTATGAATGCCTGTGGTGTGAACAATCAAAATGTAAGACAACTCTCTGAAACAAACTTTTATATTTCTCACGAAGCTTTGCTTCTACCATATGAGTCTGCATTTACAAGAATAGATAGTACAACTGGAGATTGGTATAATGTCGGTGCGCACATGTTATGGATTGGTGATAGAACAAGAGATTTAAATGGTGCGCATGTTGAGTTCTGTTCCGGAATAAGTAATCCTATTGGAATTAAAGTTGGACCAACAACAGAACATAACGAGTTGGTAAAGGTTATTAATAGAATTAATCCAAAAAATGAAGAAGGAAAAATTGTTTTGATTGTTAGAATGGGAGCTGGAAATATTGAAAAACTTTACCCACCAATTATAAAAGCAGTAAAAAAACATAAACTCAAAGTGGTTTGGTCATGCGATCCAATGCACGCCAATACAGAGAAAGCTAGAAGTGGATACAAAACACGTATTTTTAAAAATATCTTATCTGAAGTAAAATCGTTCTTCAAAGTTCACAATAGTGAAGATACATATGCTGGCGGCATACACTTAGAAATGACAGGACAAAATGTCACCGAATGCATGGGGGGCATGCAGAAAATTTCTGACAAAGATCTAAGCAGTAGATATCATACGCATTGTGACCCAAGGCTAAATGCCTCCCAATCAATTGAATTAGCTTTCTTAATAGCTTCTCACTTAAAGAAAATCAAATAATAAAAGGAGATTTGTTATAAAGATTTTTGTTTCTCAAAAAAATACAATAGTTGGTGATATAGAGGGAAATTTTGAGATTTTAAAAAAGTCTTACAGTGAGGCAGTTTTACGAAACTGCGATCTCTTTTTGACATCTGAACTGTCTCTTACCGGTTATCCTCCTCAAGACCTTTTATTACGAAAAGATTTCTTAAAGAAGGTGGAGATCTTTAAACAAAAAATTATAAATCTTACTAAAAAGAAAAAAACAATCTTTGCACTAAGTATTCCACTTTCGAAAATAAATGAAATTACAAATGCATTGCTTTTAGTTCAATCGGGAAAGATAATATATTCGGTTCAAAAAAAGATCTTACCGAATTATGGAGTCTTTGATGAAAAAAGATATTTTTCATCAACTCAAATAAAGACTGAATATTTTAATTACAGAAATAAAAAAATTGAATTTTTAATATGTGAGGACATGTGGACGAATGACTTTATTAAGAAAAAAAAAGTAAAGTTAGATCTTATAGTTGTTATTAATGCCTCTCCATTTGAAATTGGGAAGTTTAAGTTGAGACAAAGCCATGCATCAAAAAGGGCAAAACATTTTAAATCCAATTTAGTTTATGTTAATCTGGTTGGATCGCAAGATGACCTCATTTTTGATGGAGGTTCTTTTGTTATGGATAAGTTAGGTGAAATTGTAAT
This sequence comes from uncultured Alphaproteobacteria bacterium, assembly GCA_902526865.1. Taxonomy (GTDB): domain Bacteria; phylum Pseudomonadota; class Alphaproteobacteria; order Methylaequorales; family Methylaequoraceae; genus Methylaequor. The sequence goes on along the minus strand of CABZMK010000011.1, from coordinate 6,572 downwards.
TCAAGAAAAATTTTTTGAAGAGTCTGAAACTCATTTTATTTTAGATTCAAAAACTAAAAAAAAACAAATTAAGAAAATTAATAAGTTTGAAAATTTATATAGAGCTTTGATGTTAGGTCTAAAAAATTACATGACTAAAAACGGTTTTCGTTTTGCTCATCTTGGATTATCAGGAGGAATTGATTCAGCATTAACTTTGGCTATTTTAGCAGATACAATTGAGAGTAAGAATATTCATTCTTTCTATCTTCCTTCAAAATTCTCTAGTGGCGATAGTAAAAAAGATGCAGAATCCCTATCAAAAAATGTTGGTATAAAAACTTCAGAAATTTCAATCGAAATTTTACGAAACACAATACTTAAGCATTTAAACCCTATATTTAAAAAATACAAGGAGGATGTTACTGAAGAAAATATTCAATCTAGATTAAGGGGCCTCATCCTCATGGCTTTGTCAAATAAATTAAATTCTCTTCTTATTACAACTGGAAATAAATCTGAACTTGCTGTTGGTTATTCAACACTGTACGGTGATATGTGTGGAGGTTATTCCTTGTTAAAAGATGTTTATAAAACTGACGTGTTTGAACTTTGTAGATGGAGAAATAAAAATACTTTGTCCTATTTTAAAGTAAAAAGAAACAATATAATTCCAGAAGAAATTTTAACAAAGGAACCCTCAGCTGAACTTAAATATAATCAAAAAGATTCTGATTTGTTACCACCTTATGAAATTTTAGACAAAATTCTTTCATATTTAATCGATGAAAATCGCGATATTAAATTTATTATTAAAAAAGGATTTCCCAAAAATGATGTAATGAAAATATGGAAACTGATTAAAAACTCTGAGTTCAAAAGATATCAATCTGCCATTGGTCCAAAAGTATCTAAAATGTCATTATCGCAGGATAGAAGATTTCCAATTACCAATAAATTTGATCTATAATGTTAAGATTTGCTCCAAGTCCAACTGGTTTCTTACACATGGGCAACATTAGGGTTGCATTAATTAACTATTTATATGCAAAAAAAAATAATTTAAACTTCTTTCTTCGCATCGATGATACTGATCAAGAGAGGTCAAAAACTGAATTCATAGAATCAATAATTAAAGATCTCGAATGGTTGGGGATCCATTATAAAAAAGTAATAAAACAGTCAGAAAGAATTTCTAAATATAAAGAAATTTTTGATTTCTTGAAAAGTAAAGATTTTATTTATCCTTGTTTCGAATCAGCAGATGAACTTTCCTTAAAAAGAAAGATTCTTTTAAAACAAGGGAAACCACCAATTTATGACAGAACATCTCTTAGACTAAAAAAAAGCGAAATACAGTCATTAATCCAATCTGGTAAAAGACCTCACTGGAGACTAAAGTTAAATGATGAAACTATTGAATGGTCTGATATGATTCACGGAAAAATTGTTTTTTCAAATTTGTCAGTTTCTGATCCTGTTGTATTTCGATCAGATGAAATGCCTTTATTCACCATTACATCAGTGGTCGATGATGCTGACACTGAAGTTTCACATATTTTTAGAGGAGACGATCATATTACAAATACTGCAGCTCAAATAAAGCTATTTAAGCTTATCGACGCCAAAATACCTGAATTTGGACATTTTCCACTTATTAAATCTATCTCTGGACGGGGTTTATCAAAAAGATCAGAAGATTTTTCGGTTAGGCAATTTAGAAAACAAAAAGTTTCACAATTAGTTTTAATTAATTATCTTCAAAAAATTGGAACCAACCAACCATTTGAAAAGATAGATGATATGAAAACCTTATATAAGAATTTTAATATTAATAATTTTTCTAAAAATTCAGTTTTCTTTGATCCAAATGATATCGAAAGAATAAATTCAAAATATTTAAAGAACTTAGATATTGAAACTGTAAAAGAAACTTTTAACTTAGATTTTGAAAATAAATTTTGGTTAATTGTTCGATCTAATATTAATTCAATTGAAGAAGCTAAAGAATGGTTTGATTTGGTAAAAAATGATTTCTTGATAGAGAATAAAATAATTTTAAAAAAACCTTTGAAATCCACAATGCTTAAATTTATTCCCGAAAAAGTAGACAAGGATTTCTGGTCTGTTTGGACTAATAAGATTTTAGAAAATTTTGAGATTAAACCAAAAGTCCTTTATATTACACTTAGACAGATCTTAACTGGAAAGAAATATGGACCAAGTATGAATGACTTACTGACATTAATTAGAAAAGATGAGATCATAAAAAGAGTGGAATCAAATTGTGAAGAAGAAGATTAAGTTATACGATAGTACACTAAGAGATGGTGCTCAAACGAAAGGTGTGAACTTTAGTTTAAACGATAAATTAAAAATAATGTCGTTACTGGATGAAATTGGTATTGATTATATAGAGGGTGGGTGGCCAGGAGCTAATCCTACTGATAATGTATTTTTCCAAAAACTACCAAAATTAAGTAATTCCAAAGCCGTTGCTTTCGGTATGATGAGAAAATTTGGAAAAAGTTCTCAAAATGATCCCGGTCTTAATGCAGTTCTTAATTCTGGTGTTTCAACAGTTTGTTTAGTCGGAAAATCATGGGATTTTCATGTAAAGAATGCTTTGAAGATCCCTTTAAATAAAAATTTGGATATGATTAGCGATACTATTGCATTCTCATCTAAAAGAGTTGATGAGGTGTTGTTTGATGCTGAACATTTTTTTGATGGTTACAAAAATAACAAAGAATACTCTTTAAACTGCATTAAAAGAGCCTATGATGCTGGTGCTAATTGGATAATTCTATGTGATACAAATGGTGGAACATTACCACATGAGTTAGAAAATATTTTTAGTGAGGTGAAAAAAGTAGTTCCAGAAAGTATGATTGGTGTTCATTTTCATAATGATACAGATAACGCTACGTACAATTCACTTGAATCTATCAGGCACGGAATTACTCAAGTTCAGGGTACTTTTAACGGTCTCGGCGAAAGATGTGGAAATGCTAACCTCATTAATGTTGCTGCTAATGCAATTTTAAAAATGGGTTTCGAATGTAGTTTAAAAAAAAAAATACATAATTTAACATTTGCAAGTAGATTTATTGATGAAACTTTAAATAGAGAATCTCAAAGAAATCTTCCTTTTGTCGGTTCAGCTGCATTTGCACATAAAGGTGGCCTTCACATTGCTGCAGTTGAGAAAGATCCAAGATGTTATGAACACATTGACCCAAAACAAATTGGGAATGAAAGAGTTTTGGTAGTTTCTAATCAGTCTGGAAAAAGTAACATAATAAACAAACTTAAAAAATTAAAAATTAATGTACAAAATAAAGAAAAAAAAGTTATTAAATTTCTTGAAAAAATTAAAGAACAAGAATTTTTAGGTTATGCGTATGACGGAGCTGAAGCTAGCTTTGAGCTTTTAGCAAAAAGAGTGTTTCAGAGATTTAAAGAGTTTTATAATCTTGAAAACTTCAAAGTGTCTGATGAAAAGAGAAAAAATATTAAAAATGAGTTCGTGCCGTTCTCTGAAGCAAGAGTAAAGATTTTTGTTGGAAAGAAAAGCTTTTACAGCGCAGCAGAGGGTAATGGGCCTATTCATGCTCTGGATATGGCTTTAAGGAATGCTTTAATAAAGTTTTATCCTAGAATAAAAAAATTAAATTTAGTTGATTACAAAGTTAGAATATTAACACCCCAAGACGGTACGAAAGCTCTTGTAAGAGTAAGAATTGAGTCTAAAAATAACCAATTAAGATGGTCAACAATTGGAGTTTCCCATAATGTTATTGATGCCTCTTACATTGCCCTAAATGACAGTATTACATATCATCTTCTAAAATCTAAATGATCATGAAAAAATCATGTATGCCTGAAATAGTTCTGGTAAATACACAAATACCTGAAAATTTAGGGGCAACTGCTAGAGCTATGTTAAACTTTAATCTCAAAAACCTTCGAGTTGTATCTCCACTTTTTGAACTTTCGAATGAAAAGATTATTCCACTTTCAGCCGGTGCTGATTCGGTTATAAAAAACATAAAAAAATTTAGTGTTTTTGAAGATTCTGTTAAAGACCTTAACATTCTCATTGCTACAACCAACAGATTAAGATCAGTTAAAAAGAAGCAGATAACTTTTCAAAAATTAAATAAAATTATCTCAAATTCAAAAAATAAAGTAGGAATTATTTTTGGCCCTGAAAAAAGTGGACTTGAGAATGAGCATTTATCAATTTGTGATTATTGTTTAATGATTAATTCAAACCCAAAGTTTTCTTCATTAAATCTTTCCCATGCTGTTTCAATAGTAGCATACGAAATATGGAGTGAAAATTTTCCTAAAAGAATTTTGATTTCGAATGTGAAAAAAAAAAGTGACTTCCAAGCAACCAAAGGTGAGCTTTCCAATTTTCTATTAATTTTACAAGAACATTTAGAGGAAAACGGTTTTTTTTCTGTATTGGAAAGAAAAAAAATATTAGTTCAAAAAATTCGTAACATTTTTACTAAACTCGAATTAACATCGAGAGATATTTCAACACTTCTCGGAATAATTAAAAATTTAAGAAAAAACAAGTAAAAGTAATTTGACATAAAAAAAATTAAAAGTATATTTCACCTGATGACAAGAATTTTAAAATCAAAATATAAAATTGATAGAAGACTCAGATGTAACTTGTGGGGAAGACCTAAAAGCCCATTTAATAGAAGAGATTATCCACCAGGCCTAAATGGACAAAATAGAAAAAAGAAGCCCTCTGATTTCGGAATACAACTTATGGCTAAACAAAAGCTTAAATGCCATTATGGATATATTACTGAAAAACAATTCAGAAATTTGTTCTTTCAGGCCTCTAAAATTAAGGGCAATACAAGTGAAAATCTTATAGAATTGTTAGAGCGAAGACTTGATGCCACGGTCTACAGAATGAAATTCTCAACTACCATTTTTGCAGCTCGACAATTTGTAAGTCACGGCCATATTTTAGTAAACGGAAAAAAAGTAACTATTTCGTCATATTCCTTAAAAGATGGAGATATTGTTGAAGTTAAAGAAAAAAGTCGAGAAATCCCAGTTTTATTAGAAGCTATTAGCTCTACGGAAAGAGAGACTCCCCAATATCTATCAGTTGATTACGACAAGCTTAAAGGAACCTTTGTAAAGGGTCCTAAACTTGACGAGGTACCATATCCAGTTGTAATGGAGCCAAACTTAGTTATTGAGTATTATTCAAGATAGCTTGTAGAAAATTTTCTTTAAAAATCTAAAATTAAGATTAGGATTACTTAAATGAATTTAAGTGCTCTAATAATCGCTCGGAATGAAGAAAAAAAAATTGAACTTACGCTTAAATCGTTGAGTTTTGTAGATGAAATTGTTGTGATATTAGACAGATCAATTGATGATACAAAGAAAATAGCCTCAAAATATACAAAAAAAATTTACGAAGGTTCATGGAAATCTGAGGGAAAAAGGAGAAATTACGGTATTTCTAAATGTAGTTCACAATGGATTTTGGAGATCGATGCAGATGAATTAGTAACCAAGTCGTTAGAAAAAGAAATAATTCAAAAATTGAAATTTAAAAATTTTGATTTTTATTATATTTCCTTGACTAACTTTATTGGTAATAAAAAGGTAACAAAAGGTTGGATGGCTTGTCTTGCCCCTGACGGAAAGTTTTGTTTATTCAGGAAAGGAACAAAGGTCTGGATTGATGGAAGTGTTCATCCACAATATCAAATTAAAGGAAAAAAAGGAAAGCCTTTTGCAAACTCTTTGAATCATTATTTATCAAAGGATATTTCCGAATTATTATCAAAGTTTAATAGAAATACTACTTTGTACGCAAACGATTTAAGAAAAGAGGGTAAAAGCATACATAAGTTGACTTCGGTTAGAAAGATCTTTTCAAGGTTTATTAAATCTTTTATTTCAAGAAGAGGGTTTCAGTTTGGTGGGCTAGGAGTTTTAATAGGTATACTATGTGCTATTTATCCATACGTATCAGCTATTAAATGTAGAGAAGATAGAATTAAGTTTTAATTTTGAAGTTGATATTCTTTTCTTTTAGAAAGTCCTCAATTTCACCATTTTCAAGCATTTCCTTTAAAATATCACAACCCCCAATAAATTCTTTTTTAATGTAAATTTGAGGAATAGTTGGCCATTCTGAATAAACTTTTATTCCTTCCCTAAGTTCTATGTCATCCAAAACATTGTAACTTTGATAATTTATCCCTAGGTAATTTAATATTCCAACAACGTTTGCAGAGAAACCACACTGGGGAAAATCTGGGGTTCCTTTCATGAATAAAACAACGTCATCATTTTCGATCATAGTATCAATTTTTTTATCAATAATTGTCATAAATTTTCCTATTTAATTTTCAGAGGTAGTAAGCATTAGTGCATGGAGTGTTGTACCCATATGTGAACCTATTGCTTCATAAACCATTTTGTGCTGTTTTAGTTTTGATAAACCTTTAAATTTCTGAGAAATAATTTTAGCGTGATAGTGATTGTTGTCACCTCTAATATCATTAACTTCAATTATAGCATCTGGTATTTTTTTTTTT
>CABZMK010000010.1 GCA_902526865.1 uncultured Alphaproteobacteria bacterium | reverse complement strand
CCAATCCTTGGTTTGCTCCAGATGGTCCATTTGCTAAAGTTAATGTTCCTTGACTAGTATTAACTAAATTGTAGGCAGCCACATTCGCTGATGAGGTTGTTCCGAGTCCGCCTGACATTGTCAAAACCTCGCTATTAACCGTATCGGTTATCGCTGAGATATCAACTGCTGCTATATTTGTTGTTCCATCATATTGACGCGTCCCTGTAATATTAACTGATTTTCTGTTTATCGCAAAGGTGTGAGTTCCGCCAGTCAATGTGTAATTAGCCGCTAAGGCACCACTTGACGCGCTGGCTCCAGCTTCATCACTGATAGCAATACCGGATAAATCGCTAATTGAGTAACTTCCAACATTTGCATTTGACGTTGCAGCGGCATTACTTAATTGTAGAGATTCACCAGAGACTTGGTTGGTGAGGGTAATATCACCCGCTGAAGCTGCTGTTGTTGCATTATATATTCTGGAACTGTTGCTATTTAAAACTTTTTTATTAATTGATAATGCTGCTGATGTTAAATTATAGTTACTAGCTAAACCTCCGCTTGATGTTGTCGCTCCAGCTTGATCCCCAAGTGCGATAGTACCCAATGTAACGGATTGAGTACTCCCTGAAACATTTTTACTCGCAACCGAGCCTTGGCCTGTTAATGTTAACGTTTCTGATCCAACTAATCCACTGTAAGACTCTGTAGTATTTGAATCCGTGGCATTAGATGAGGCGTTGGTTGTTCCGTCATACTGTTTTGTAAGTCCTATTGTAACAGGTGCTTTTGTAATATTTACTTGATGGGTACCACCAGTCAATGTGTAGTTGGTGGCCAAGCCCCCGTTAGATCCGTCTGCCAAGGTGATTCCAGATGCATGAGACGTTATCGTTACATTATTTGCTACATTCTTTTTGGTTGCAGTAGACCCTGACGTTGTCGTTTGGGAACCAGTAACAACTGTTTCAGAACCTATTAACCCGGTAATTGTCGAAAGTTCTGATGCAAGGACTACATCAGTACCATCATAAACCTTACTTCCACTTAAGCCCAGTGAAGTTTGAGTTACAGTGTAAGCATGATTACCAGAAGATAAAGTTATTTTGTAATTCGATGCTTTTCCTCCATTTGAACCGTCAGCTAGGGCTAATGTTCCGTTACCACTTAATATGTTTGCACTTGATACATCCTTACTGTTTGCTGTTCCCGTTCCATTTATAGTTAATGTTTCTCTAGAAGAATGCCCATCAGCTACATTTACAGGAAGGAAATAAGTTACACCCCCAGAAACCAAGCCTGTACTAAAAGGGCTTGTATTAGAACTGCTACCTGGAGCTGAGTAGGTTCCTTGGGCCTCCATTCTTGTTATCGAACTACCTACTGCATCAGTATTTCCATCGTATGTTTTAGTTCCAGTAAGCTTTATTTCTCTTTGCGTAATATCAATTTTAAGGTTTCCACCAGTAAATGTGTAGTTTGATGCAGCATGCGTCTGATCAGACAATGCCCACGTATTAATTGTTCCAATATTAATGTTAGTTCCTACGTCTTCGCTATCTGATCTTGCAAATCCAGAGAAAAGAACATTTTCACCCGAAACTATATTCTGTATTTGCGCTTCTGATGTATTAGAGTGCACCTCATTATCACCATCATAAACCTTAGTACCAGTTATAGTGAGTGGCAAGGGATTAATTGTCATAGAATGTGTTCCGCCATCTAATGTGTAGTTACTTCCGATCCCGCCGTTGCTTCCATTTCCTAAGGCCAAGTTTCCTGTGTTGTTAATCGTTCTATTTCCTACTCCACCGGCATTAAGTGTGCCAGTTCCTGTTAGTGTTAGTGTTTCGCTCCCAACAGTACCCGATGAGACCGAAAGGTCTGTATTAGCCGCATTTACAGTTCCATCATAAAGCCTTGTCCCACCAAGATTAACGAGCTTCGGTGTTATGCTAACGTTTAAATAGCCATTGATTGCTATAGTATTAATATCATAACTACCGGCATCGGACCCTCCTAGAGAAAGTGAGCCAATATTTGCGTTTGTTATTGAAACACTGTTTCCTACATTTGCTGAACTAGCTGTTCCAGACCCAGAAATTGTTACGTTGGCACTTGGATTACTTGGGTCAACAAAGCTTAATATGGCTGCGGCAATAGCTGTAGATGCATCGTAAGTACGAGTACCGGTAATGTATGGGCTTGTAGCAGTTATGTCAACTGTGTGTGTTCCACCAGTTAATGTATAGTTACTTGCCGTACCAGTACCACTTACTAAGCTAATGCCTGGAGAACTAGCATTAACTGTAATTCCAACACCAGGGTTTGATTGAGCAGCCGTACCAAATCCGCTAGCTGTAAGGGTTTGAGAGGTTCCTGTTTCAACGGTCATTATTGATCCAGCGACACTGGTTGAACTGTTATCCGCTCTTTGACCTGAGAGATTAACGACCTTTTGAGTAATATCTGCCTCTACATTACCATTTATGCTGTAATTACTCGCAGCACCAAATCCATCAGCCAAACTCATGCCCGTGACCACATAACTGGTACCTACGTCTGTTGCTCCTCCAGAAATTGTTCCTGTGCCTGATAGAGCTAATGTTTCATTAAAAACACCAGTTCGTGTTGCCGAATTATTAGGCGGACTGCCCATTGTTGGGTATTCAAAAAAGACTGTATCATCACTGTCGAATGTAGCGTTAGTATCATATTGCTTTGTCAGCTTGACTTTTAGCGGTCTTGGCTTAATTCTAAAGGCTGTTGATGTCACGTTATAGTTATTGGGATCGCCTGCGACACCACCACTACCATTACCATTAGTTAATGAAATGTTGCTCATAGTAAAAGTTGTGTAAGTATCTGCAGGGTCTGCAACCATTGTGAAGAAATTGTCCGTTCCAGCGGTAAATTGAAGGTCTTCACCCGCTACTAGACCTATTACCTCCAGCCCTCCAAAGCCAGCAGAATCCGGGGCAGCTAAGATATCAGTTGTGGCATCATAGTACTTCTCACCCTGAATTTGAATGTTTTTACGTGAGATTCGGCCTGTAAGTGTTGCTGCCGTTGCGCTTGTTGACAATCCAAATATATTGGTAAAGTTTGTATGACTTTTAGATGTTATGGTGTAGGCTGCATCTGCACTAACCTGTTGATTTCCCTGATTTACATTGTCATACGTAAATGTTGGACTGTTTAAAGTTACCGTTAGCCCCGTTGGTATTGAAGCACCCGAAGCTCCTGTAACAGAGGGAGAAGAAGTATTAAAGGATGCAGAGGCGGTTGAGTTAGTTCCGTCATATTCTTTTGTTAAATGGTATGAAGTTGAACTAAATACATTGTAAATTCTTGTTAGATTACCTGGATCATATGCACTAAGCAACCCACTGCCAGTTCCCTGGATTAAATCGCCTGAAGAATAACCATATTGAATAAAATCACCGGTAAATCCACCAAATCTTGCCCCATTACTAGAAGTATCAGTGTTAATTGCCCGCCAAATTCCATTTGGAGTGCTCACAGAACCATTTCCACTTAAATATTTTGATGTAATATCAACAGCCGTTCCAGCGCCATTCGCTGTTAATGAGGCGCCACCTACGTTTATGCGTTTATTGGTGCTAGTTACATTTATAGCTGATGAAGCGTTAAAGTCTCCCAAAATACTAACTCGGGAGGTATTTGAGCCTGTACCTGAGTCAGTTAGTGTAATATTATTTGCATTGATAGTAGCGTTGCCTAAATGAACATTGTTGGAATCACCACTTGAAACATTACCCAGGGTAATGTTTAAATTTCCAGTCCCTAAGTTCACTGTACTTGTTACATCAATGTCAGAATGTTCTGTTCCTCTACTTGTAACAGATGCATTATTGGCTATTAAATTTAAATCACCATTGGCAGTTGTAATATCCGCTGAAATATTAATATCTACACCGGCATTTAGTGTAAGATCCCCACCTGAACTGCCTGTGGCGATTATATCACTTTGAACAAATATATCTTGTCGTGCCTGAAGAATAACATTTGTACCTGCTGTTAGAGCTGTTTCAATTGTGGAACTATTAACTTGATAGAAAGCATTGGTTCCGTCATTAAAACTATCAATATCATTGAGATTGCTTGTTAATGTGTATCCACTTAATGAGCTATCCCTAACGTAAATATCGCGTGGATCGAGCAGCAAAGTACCACCGTTAAGAGAAACACCCGCAATATTTGCTCTTTTTAGATAATTTTTAGAAGAAATCTCGACAAAGCCGCCACCTTTGTCAAAAATCTTTGGTGGAGGAGGATCCACTTGCGATTTAATTTGGTTTCGACTCAATTGAATCACTTGCTTTGGAGGAGGATCAACTGTTGATTCAATTGGTTCAAGTTTAGTTTTTATCGTCAAAATTGGTGGCCCTTTAGACGATTTATAGGTGCTTTTATCTGCGGTAACTACGGTAGTTGAAGCCGCTATTTCTGCACCTCTTGCATTGATTTTTCCTTCAAAATCAGTCATTTGGTCTGACCACACTACAGCCGTACCACCTTGACCTTTTTTACTGGAAACATCAATAATTGTATCCGCTTTAACGATCGTTTGCTTGGAGTTTTGGATTGATGGTTGATCGCCAAAGCGGGAAACAAATCCGTAAACATTTTTATTATCCATAATGGTTAAATCTTGTCCCCCAAGATAATCTCCTCCTATTCTAACTTTTCCACCCATTAAATTACCCGCAGCTTCAATTTTTGCATTTGAAATTTCAACGCTATCACCAGTTAAATCAATATTTCCTCCTTTTCCGCCCTCAGAGTTTGATTTAAATGTTCCTGATGATGTATTAGTTGTTTTTGCTAGAGATCTTATCCTACCGCCTTTATTTGCTCCTGATACGTCAACAACGGTTTTTGATGTTGAACTAATACTTTTTTCTGACAAAAATAGAACAGATCCACCTTTTTCTTTTGTACCTTGAGCAAAAATCGACCCGTCAAGTTTTAAAGTGTCTTTTGATATAATATTAACCTTGCCACCAGTACCACCTCTTGCGAATATTTTCCCGTTGTGTGTTACTGAACGGCCTCTAACAATTATTGTTCCTGAAGGAGTTATAGATTTATGACCAGAAACATCTATTTTTCCAGCTATTTTAATTTTGTTATTTGTTGAACTGCCGATGACAACCTTACCTGTTTTGTCATTGACGCTTCTTGCTATAATTACACCTGAAGATCCAATATTGACAGAAGACCTTGATAAGCTTTTTGCAGTTGCAGCTGATAACTTGATTATACCACCGTTTGCTTTTAGCAAACCTGTATTTGAAATTAAGCTTTTTAGCGTGTTTCCGTTAATATCCTTGATGGAACCTAATTTTTCGCTAGGAACAGAAACGCTCATCAAACCATCACCAACGAAATCAAGTGTTATTTTTTCTCCTGCACCAATAGCGATTTTTCCTAGTCTTGCCGAAACAATACCTGCATTAGATATTTGTCCGCCAAAAAGAGCTCCATACCCTTTATCACCAATAATAATTTTACCGTTGTTTTGAACACTCTTTGATTTTCCATTTCCAATGAAATTCATCTTATCTTTTAAGAAATCTTCATTGTTAATATCCAGTGTGGATGCAGTAAAGGAGCCTGTTTTTACAATACCACTCTTAGTTATCATTACTCCGTTTGGATTTATTATCAGTACCTTACCATTTGAATTGAGTTGACCAGCAATAGATGAAGGTGTTGATCCAGTTACTCTATTCAAAGAGGACGATATGGAAGATGGCATGTTGAAATCTACTCTACCTTTATCGTGAATTGAAAAACTATCCCAGTTTATTATAGATTTATTTGCAGATTGCTCGATAATTAAATGATTTGTATTTTTCCCTGTAATTTCAACATTTCCAGACTGTACACTTGCGCCAGTTGGCATTTCACCAGCAATTGATACGCTAAGCGAACTGCTGAGTGCAAGAGTTAAAAGAAATGATCTCCCTTTCATTTCTATTAATTTTAAATAATTAACTGCTATGACCATTTCCTCCTAAAGTCACATTATATGAAATTTTCTTTTCTAAAAATTCATTGCTAAATTAACTAATAAATGTTGTTTGTTAAGTCTGACATCAGATACATCCTCTAAAACCCCTGTAGCCCAATTCTTAGAATATTCAACTTTGGCACTAATATTTTTGTCGACAAAATAGTTATCAATACCATCCACCTTTAAGCCCAGACCTATAGATCTTGCGGCTGTAGCCCGATTCTCGGTGGCCGTTGGCGTCAATGTATAACTTACTCCAGTTGCCCCATATACATATGGAGTTAATGCTAGTTTATTACTTAATTTCCTTTTGTAATTTAATTGACCCCGAAAATACCAACTTTCGTCGCCTGAAATGGATCCAGATGTAAATCCACTTAGTTTGTCTGGTCCAGAAATTGATGATTGTTCGGAGTTGAGCAGGTCATCTAGTGAAAGTTGACCCCCGGTATTTATGTTAAATTCAAGATTTTTGTCAAGAGCGACCGCATAAGTAGTATCGAGGTTGAAATGAGAAAAATTGTTTTTTCCTGAACTTCTTGAAAGAGGTGTCCCTTTCCCAACGTCACCCTGAGATCTCGACGCGATATCAATTCCTCTTGAGAATTGAAAGTCAATTCCCAAACATCCAGTTAAACAGCGATTTAAACTTACTCCTAGCCTGAGAGCAGATATTCGATCATGACTCAAATCCTGATCCTCCCCACTAACATTTGTTTGCTGAATTTCATCCGTCCATCCCAATGTACCTCTAAAAAATACCGCTTTATCTCTTTTATAGACTAGAGGATAAGAAACGGTCGCCGTAGCAGATTTCATATTTGCTTCCAAACCAAGATCTATTGCATCTCCGCCAGGACGTGTCATGCTCTCCATGTATGAGATGCCTGTAGTTAAACCGTCATTACCTATCGGCACAGAAATAGCAACGCCACCAGCTCTAATTGGCACATCACTACCGGTACCTTTCATTCCTTTTATTGTTGGTCTAGCCAGACCAAACATTGAAATTGTTTCACCAAGTCCAGTTGGCGAGTTAATGACTGCGCGTAATTGACCTTGCTGTCTACCTAATTCTTCACTTTGTGTGTTGTCAAACGAAACTCCGCCGTTTATTAACCTGTGTTCAGCTTCTACTGCCAATATTGTTCCGCCCTCATTAACGCCTGCCAGAAGAGTACTGGTCAATGTTAACCCAGCTGTGTTTCCTGCAAGTAAAAGCTGTCTTTCAATGTCAGAAAATTTTATTGACTTTTGTTTTATCAAAGGTTTTAGATAAGAGAAGATCCTTCTAAACTGCAATGTTGGAACTTTTGACAAATCTAACTGCTCTATATACCCATCTATGACCTTAAAAAAAAGTGTTGCTTGCTCAGGTTCTAGTTCTTGTGTGGGTAAGATTACTCTTACAAGCGGATAACCTTTTTCGTTAAAGTCTTTTTCAATTTCTAGCGCAATATTATACAAGTCAGCTATACTTTGTTCTTTTCCAATAATCATTTGCTGATATTTATCTACAGAAATTATCTTTTGTAATTCAAGAGGAGCTAGTATTATTAAAGTTTCTGGTGTAATTGTAATTCCCGTGTCTTCTTGTTGTTTTATTTCTATTTCTGGTATTTTTGGAATAATGGCTTCTTGCCTTTTCATTTCATAGTAATCAACTGAGGACGGTTTCTGAAACATTTTTGGTAATGCTTGACTAGGGGTTCGTGGAGTTGCTGCCAAGATTGTTTGTGACACAAAAAGCGACAGAATAGCCGCTATCATTATGTTGAAAGCATATAAAGGTAAGAGTTTTTTACCTGTAAAAATGCATAATCTTTTGATCAGAGAGTACATCAATTACCAGTCTATTTAAATTTCCAAGCCTGTGGATAATGGCATGTGTTATGTATAAAATCAAGGTTTTTATATAGATTTATTTGTTAGTTATCCACAGAAATCAGCTTTTTAATTTTGAAAATTGATTTATTGGTTTATTTTTGAGTGGTAATATCGTTATTAATGTTCTTGATTATAATTTTATATCCAAAAAGAGGGCATTAGTTAAGTAGTAATAAGTCGAAATTACAAATAAACGCTATAAATCAAGCAATTTCATCCTCAAATGTACCGAATTTTGATATAAATTGATTACTTAAACCACAGATCTTTTCTGATTCACTTCCGATCTTAATTTTGCTAGGCTTGTTATATTCATGAAATTTGTTACCTGTAAAAACTCAGTCTATTAATTCTTACCATACGTTTCAATTATTTAGTCTTTATTTAAATCCAAAGCTGAGGGGGGCCAGTTTCAATAATTAATTATCCAAATTATTTTGGTCGCCATTTTAATTTATCTATCACTGGTTGTATTTGGTCTAGTGTCCTGTAAAAAATTGATAAGTTACCGCTATTGTTATTTTTGTGATTTACAATTACTTTTAATCCAAGAAGATTTGTTAATTCTTTTTCAAGAGTTTCGATGTTCGGATTCTTGTTATTATTTTGCTCTCTTGAGGCACTTCCTGCATTGAGCACGTTAGCTCTTTTAAGTTTACCTACAATTCTTTCAGTTTCTCTGACATTAAGGGATTTGCTGACTATTTCTTCTGCAACTTCGATGGCTTTTTCTTCTGGGAGAGTGACTAAACTGCGTGCGTGTCCAAAAGACAATTCTCCGTTAATGATATCTCGTTTAATGTTTTTTGATAATGATAATATCCTTAGAACGTTCGCAATGTGACTTCTACTTTTCCCAATGTGAGTTGATAACTTTTCTTGCGTATATTGAAAAACATTCATCATCGTTCGGTAACCCTCTGCTTCTTCTATAAGATTGAGATCAGAGCGTTGGAGATTTTCGATCATAGCAACGCCTAATGCCGTTTCATCATCAAACTCTCTGATTATTACCGGTACTTCGTGAATTTTTGCAATTTGAGATGCTCGCCATCTTCTTTCACCCGCAATTATTTCATAATTAGTACTTTTTTCTGTAAGTGGTCTCACCAATATAGGCTGGAGAACACCGTTGCTTTTTATTGATTCAGCAAGCTCTTCTAACTCAGTCTGATCAAAGACTTTTCTGGGCTGAAATTTACCAGATACAAGATATTGTATCGGAATAGTTTTTTGATTAGAAATATCTTTTGCTTTGATATTTAAAATTGATAATTTAGAATTTTCTTTCTTTGAAAGTTTTGGCATTTCTATTTTTAAAGGTGATTTTTTTACTTGATCCTTTATTTTTGTTCTAATTACTGATGCTAATTCTTGATCCTTGGATAGCAGTGATGAAAGACCCATGCCTAGCTTCTTTTTAACCTTTCGCGTACTAGTTTTAGTCTTTTTATTCAAATTTTTATCAAGCCCTTTATTTTTTAAGTCGTTGTTTGTTGTAATATTTTCTTTCATGTTCTTTCCACCTTTCAACTTTCGCTTAGTCCACCAAAGTTTCCTTTACCTAAAACTTCTGCCGCTAGACTCACATATGCCTCTGAACCTATACAAGAATGATCGTAGAGTAGAACAGGCTTTCCGTGAGAGGGTGATTCAGAAATTTTTATGTTCCTTGGGATAATTGTTTTATAGACAGCTTTCCCCATTACCTCGCGGACGTCTTCTTCAACTTGAATACTGAGCTTATTTCTAGAATCGTGCATTGTTAGAAGGATGCCATCTAAATCAAGACCTGCATTTAATTCAGTATTAACTTGTTTTATTACTCTTAGAATTTGACTCAATCCCTCTAGTGCATAAAATTCACACTGAAGCGGAATGAGAACTTTGTCTGAAGCAGCAAGAGCATTTATTGTCAGAAAACCTAGGCCTGGAGGGCAATCTACGATAATTGCCGAATATTGCTGAGGAAGTTTATCAATTGCATTTTTCAATATATATTCTTTTTCTTCAACTGTGCTTGGAATTTCAGTTTCAGCATTTGCCAAATCAACACGCGAGGGAACTATGCCCAGTCCATTCACTTCGGTTGGTTTAATCGCGTCTATCATACTAACTTTTTGCGTTAACACTTCGTATGTCCCGGGTTTTCTTCTGTTTGAATTAATTGAGAATCCCGTGCTCGCATTACCCTGGGGGTCTAAATCAACAACAAGGCATGATTTGCCAGATATGGATAATGCAGTGGCAAGGTTTACCGCTGTTGTTGTTTTGCCTACACCACCTTTTTGATTTACAATTGAAAATACAGTTCTTTTCATTTTTTCTTCTTAAGATTTGATAAAACAATTGTTACGCCACCGGAGTTATCAATTTCTTTATTATTTTTAACAATATTCACATCGTAGTACCACTGTTTTTTTAATTGAAGTAATTCTGATTGAAAATTAGAGCCTTTCGGAAGAATATAAATAGTTTTGTCTTTTCTAATATTTTTGCAAAAAACCATAAACTTAGTTAAAGGAGCAACAGCTCTTGCAATTATAATATCAAATTTTTCGTTTAAGTTCTCTGCCCTATCATTTATTACTTCTGCTTTTATTTTGAAACATTTTATCAAACCTTTAAGGAAGGAGCATTTTTTCGCGTTTGATTCAACTAAAGTCATATGAAAATTTAATCTCTTTTCCTGATTAAGTATCGATATAATTAATCCTGGAAAACCAGCTCCAGACCCAACATCACAAATAGTTAGCTTTCTATTCTTATTTTTTTTTAAAATTGTTGTTATAAAGAAGAGGATTTTTGCCGAATCAGCAAAATGTCTCTTCCAGATATTTGGTATTGTATTTTTTCCTATAATATTGGACTTCTCATTAAAAGAAATAATTTTCAGTTCATATTGATTTAGTTTCGTTAATGTTTCACGTGAAACATCAAATAATTTGAGGAAAGTGTTTTTTTCGGGATTAATTTTCAACTATTTTTTAACGTATCTCAATAAAATGCTTGCTGCAGCAGGTGTCATGCCTGGCAATTGTTTGGCCTCTTCAATATTGTTTGGTCTGTTTTTGGACAAAATTTCTTTAATTTCATTAGATAGCCCATCACATTCATTAAAATTTATATTTTTATGGATTTCCAGAAGTCTTTCTTTTTTTAATTCTTCTATCTCATTTTGCTGTCTTTCAGAATATCTTTTATAAAAAGAATTAATTTTTATCTGTTTTTCCACTCTATCTGTAATATTTTGCCTTTTTAAGTTTGGAAAAATCCTTCTTATTTGATCCCACGTTACTTCTTTATAACCAAGAACTTCGAATGCGGTTCTTTTTTTACCATCTTGATTTATTTTTATACCAAATTTAGCATAATGTTGTGGAGAGGCATTTAGTTTATGTAGTTTTTGACATACATTTTTCATTATTTTCTTTTTATTCAGCCATTTTTCTTTTCTTTCTTCTTCAGCTGTTCCAAGTTTAATTGCTAAATCAGTTAGTCTTTCGTCAGCATTATCTGATCTTAAAAGCAGCCGATATTCTGCTCTCGAGGTAAACATTCTGTAGGGCTCTATTAATCCGCCACGAGTTAAATCAGATGTAAGAACGCCTAAATAAGCTTGTGACCTTGGAAGAATGAGCGGGCTCTTTCTTTTTAATTTTAATGCTGCATTAATACCAGCTAGCAAGCCTTGCGCTGCTGCTTCCTCATACCCTGTAGTACCGTTTATTTGACCTGCCAAAAAGAGTCCTTCAATTCTTTTAGTTTCATAGTTTGCATTGATTTCTATGCTGTCAATACAATCGTATTCAATCGTGTATCCATATTGACTTACTTTAACATTCTCAAGCCCTTGTATCGTTCTAAGAAGTTTTAGCTGAGTATTTGTTGGAAGTGATGTTGAGATTCCATTTGGATATATGGAAGTTCCTTTAATGCTCTCTGGTTCTAAGAAAATCTGGTGTCTCTCTTTGGTAGAAAATCTAAATACTTTATCTTCCAGAGATGGACAGTATCTTGGGCCTTGTGAGGTGATGGTTCCATTAAAAATTGGAGATTTACTTAAATTATCTTTAATAATATTATGAGTTTTTCTATTGGTATAAGTGATATGACAGTCAACTTGTTTATTTTTCAAACTATCTGTCAAAAAAGAAAAAGGCTCAGGTTTGGAGTCGCCTTTTTGAGTCTCACATTTTGTAAAATCAATTGATTTCATAAATAACCGAGGGGGCGTGCCAGTTTTGAGTCGCAGAAGTTTAAAATTATGTTTTTCAAAGAAATACGATAAATTCGTAGATGGTTTACAGTTAATCCTTCCAGCTGACCAACTTTTACAACCTTGATGGATTAAACCTCTTAAAAAAGTTCCAGTTGTTACTATTACTGAATTACACAAAACATTTCCCAAAGATTTCAATTCTAGACCAATTATTTTTTTTTTATTTTTGCTTTCATCCAGAATAATGTCTGAAACTTCATCATAGAGATATTTAATTTCTTCTTTAGCTAAAAGTATTTTTAAATTTTCTTTGTATTTTTCTCTATCAATCTGCGCTCTGGGACCTTGGACGGCCTCGCCTCTTGTTTTGTTTAGCACTCTAAATTGTATTCCTGATAAATCTGAAGCCTTCCCGATTACACCACCCATCGCGTCAATTTCTTTGATTAAGTGTCCTTTGCCTAGCCCTCCCATGGCTGGATTGCATGATAAAGTTCCAAAATCTTTTTTATCAAATGTTATTACAGCTGTTTTTGCACCTAATCGAGATGACATTACAGCTGCCTCAATGCCAGCATGTCCTCCACCGACAACAATTACATCGAACTTAAAAGTATGTTTCACGTGGAACACCTATTTTCCGATACAGAACTTATTAAAAATAATTTCAAGTTTGTCTTCATCATCATGTTTACCATACAATTCGTCAATATCAGTCAAAGCGTCTCTCAAATATTTAGCCAATATCTCCAAACTATCAAGTTTAAGGTTTGCAAACTCCAAGCTTTTTAAGATACTCTTCAAACATTCAAACTGTCTCAATTCAGAAAAATAATAATCATCTGTATTAGTGTCAACAGATAATAGATTATCGTATATGAATTGCTGACACTTTTTCAACATCTTGAGATTGCTAGCATTATTTATACAAGATATTGTAATTGATTTAAAATTTTTTATTGCTGGGATTTCTGTCTTCCATTCTTTAAATTTTTGTTTTGAATTTTTTAGATCTGATTTATTAAATACAATCACACTATTTTTAAACTCAACACTACCAAAAACCCTCTTAACCTTTTCAAGATTATTTCTGATAAGGGAATCTGGGGAAAGAACTATTATTAACTTTTGAGAGTCTTTGATTGATAAGATGGTTTTTTTAACACCAAGACTTTCGATTTCATTTTTTGTATCTCTTATTCCCGCTGTATCTGTAATTATAACTTTCTCGCCTAGCAAGTCTATTGATTGGTCAGATTGATCTGTTGTGGTACCTTCTTTTGGTGAAACTATCATTTTATCATTTTGAAGTAAAAAATTGAAAAATGTTGATTTTCCTGCGTTAGCAGGACCTATTATCAAAACTCTTGAACCATGAACAAGATTTCTTATGGTTAGAAATGATTTACACGCCTGTTTAATTTCTCTACAGATTTTTTCTATATTATTCTTAATATTAGAGTATTGTAATTTTTCGATTTCATCCCCAAACTCAATTTCTGCATCTACAAATGCAAGAATCTCTATGATTTCTTTTCTCCATGATAAACTCTTGTTGGCATCTTTTCCAAAAATTTGCTTGCTAGCAATTAATCTCTGGTTTTCAGTTTCAGATTTAATTAAATTATTAATACCTTCGAAATAAAGCATGTCTCCTTTACCATTTAAAAAGGCTCTTTTTGAAAATTCACCAGGTTTTGCTGGTCGTACACTAGGTAATTTTGAAAGTTCCCCAATTAGTTTTTTTATTATAGCAACGCTCCCATGAGTTTGTATTTCAAGTAAATCCTCACCTGTGAAAGATTTTGGAGATTTAAAATATATTACTAAAGCTTTGTCTATAAGATTTGATTGAAGATCGTAGATATTTAACAAATGGGCAAATCTATCCTTCAAAATCTTTATTTTACAGAGTTTTTTACCGATTTTCAGACTGCCAGGACCTGAAATTCTTATAACAGCAATTGCTGAAGGACCATAAAAAGTTGATAAAGCAAAGATGGTGTCAATCGAATTTTTTCTCATAATACTAACATTAACTAAATTAATTAAAAAAAACTCAATAAAAAAACATTCAGTAAATTTTTTTCTGCAATTTAAAAAGATAAAAAGCAATGATCTTTTCTCATTTAATTTTAAAATTCATTCCAATATTTATTGAACTTAAGTTTACATAAGATCAAGAAATTCAAAGTTTAGACAATTCACGTAATTGTGAAAGTGGCTACGATAATTCAGAGTTTCCACAGCTTGTGGATAATTTATTTCGCGCAACCATAAAAAGCTAGCATAACTAGGGGTCTTACTATATTATCAACAATAGCAATTTTATTGTTAATGGATATGAGGAAAAATAGAGTTAAATTTTTTTTTTTCTTTTTTTGCGCTTTTTTTAATTTTTCTAAAAATTTAAATGCTGGTAGTACATCTCCAAGTCAAACTGTACCAAAGGTTTTAGAAGATATTGAAAAAGAAAAAATAAAAAAACGAGACAATCAAGAGCTCTTGAAAGG
This sequence comes from uncultured Alphaproteobacteria bacterium, assembly GCA_902526865.1. GTDB lineage: Bacteria > Pseudomonadota > Alphaproteobacteria > Methylaequorales > Methylaequoraceae > Methylaequor. The sequence continues at coordinate 33,564 of CABZMK010000010.1, read as the reverse complement.
TTTAGAAAACAACAAAATAAAAAGAGAGCAACTGAAACAAATTTCTGTAATAGTAAATTCTATTGTAGTTATAGCCTCAAAGGAATTGCAAAATGTTATTAACTTTGACATTTACAAGAATCAATTAGTAAGTAAATCCACGACTATAAATGAATTAAATATGATTGCAAATAGGATGACTAAGGACTATCAGAGTAAAGACTTGCCATTAGTCAGAGTTATTTTGCCTAAACAAGAGCTCAAACAAGAGGGTGCGACTATTTTTTTCAAGGTAATTGATGGTTTTATAGAAAAGATTAATCTTGAGAAAGTTCCAAAAATTCAGAGAAAATCAGTTTTTAGGTATCTTAGGGAGATTAAAGATAAAAAAAACCTAAAAAATTCATTGCTTGAAAAAAAACTACTACTGGCTAGTCAAGTTGTCGGTTTAAAACTTAATACAGCTTTTGCTCAAGGTTCAATTGAGGGAGGAACAATTTTGATTGTTGAGGCTGAACATAAACTTATCTCTGGAAGTGTCAATTTCAGTAATACTCAAAGTGAAGAATTAGGTAGACAACTGGGTGTTGTACAAACAACAGTTAACTCACCTTTTGGATACGGAGAAAGTCTTACGGCATTTGGATTGGCAAGGCCAACAATTAAGGGAATGAAAGGTACCGGCAACTCTGTGACAATCAGGGGGGGTGGGTTATCTTTTTCATACCCTTTAGGTGACCATGGTCTTAAAACAAGCCTTTCCTATTCAGAGAGCATGACACGTCCAGGTGGAGACATTGCATCATTAGCTATCGAATCGAATATGAAATCTGGGTCGTTTGGTATTACGTATCCCTTGGTACTAAGAAAGGATTTATCTTGGACATTAAGAGGAAATATTAGTTGGATTGATGAGCTTCAACAGACTAACACTACTGGTGTAGATCAAATTCTATCTCACGACAGACTAACAAGTCTGAGAATAGGTCTAAGTTTTTTTGGGTGTCCTTTTGGTTGTATTTACTTTGATTCTGAACTATCTCGAGGACTTGACATTGCTTCAAGATCCGCCAGCGAAGCGGTTGATATTCCATTATCAAGAACTTCAGGAACATCTCAGTATCATCATTTTAGAGTTAATTCATCCTATTCATTTAATGTTTTTGATAATTACCTTATGAAAATAGGGTTTGGTGGACAATACACCGATGATGCTTTGTTAAACTCTGAACAATCAACTGTGATTGGAATGGATAGAGTTAGTGCTTTGACCTCTGGCGCTATTTCGGGAGATAAAATTTGGTATGTAAGAGGAGAATTAAACAGAAACTTTTCATTGTTTAATAACTTTTCAATAACACCTTATGTCTATTCTGCAATAGGAGTTGCCTATCTTAACAGGCCAACTTCGGCGGAAAACAAAGAAACAGCAGCAAAATCTTTGGGAATTGGCCTTCAATTGAATACCTTTAATGATTACTTTTATTTTGGTAAAAACATTACTGCTAAAGCTGAATATTCAAAAACAATTGCTAGTGACAAAATTGAAATCCTTTCGGATGTAAGATTGAATAAGCATCACTTAGTATTAATGCTAAATATGGCCTTTTAAATATAAAAAAAAGACTTGTTTTGTCGTAAGAATAAGCTGAATATATATTTAGTTTTACATTTAGGAAGATCAGAGGAAATGATTCTTAAGAAAAACAAATTTAATTCTTTATTAGCCGCTACACTTTGTAGCGTGATGGCACTAAGTCCTGGTGTCTCAGCAATAGCTTCTGATATGCCTGCTGGTGGCTCTGTTCATAAGGGAAACGTTGAAATAGCCTCAATAAATCCGGATCATATGGTTATTAACCAAAGCAGTAATAATTCTGTAATCAATTGGGATTCATTTTCTGTTCACTCCAATGGTGTAGTTGACTTTAACATGCCATCATCAAGCTCCTCATCACTCAATAGAGTTCTAGGTTCAACCCCATCGAATATAGCTGGACAAATAAATTCAAATGGAAATGTCATGCTTGTTAATCCTAATGGTGTATTTTTAACTAAATCAGGGGCTGTGAAAAGTAATTCATTTACTGCCTCAAGCCTTGAAATTAATACGAGTGATTTTTTACAAGGTAGGCACAGCTTTTACAAGAATGAAAAGTCAAAAGGAGTAGAAAATCACGGAAAAGTTGAGGTAAATAATTTTGGCCATGCCTCACTTCTGGGTAATTACGTTTCAAACGAAGGAGTAATAACTGCAAAATTCGGGAAAATATTTATGGGTGCAGGTGAACAAATAACTTTAGATCTTTCAGGAAATGATTTAATGAAAATAACAGTTCCAACAAGCGAACTTTCACATATTAAGGACATAAATGGAAAAAGTTTAGATAGCTTAGTGACTAATAACGGGTCATTAATTGCTAATGGCGGATATGTTCAATTATCTGCAAGCACAGCGGAAACCCTAATGCTTGGGGCAGTAAACGTTGGATCTTCTGGAGTTATCTCAACAGCAAGTATAGATCAACGAACAGGAAATGTAATTATAGGTGGTGGTGATAATGATTTTATAAATGTTAACGGTGATATAGATATTTCTGGCGCAAGTATTGATACACCAACAGGCACGCTACAAATTACTGGTACCAACGTGTATTATGGGGGTAAAACTAATGCGAGCGGTGCTAACGGTGGTCAAATTTCAGCAACAGCGAAAGAAATGTTTGTTCTTGACAGCTCAATAGTTGCAAAGGGTTTAAAAGAGAATGGTGGAAACTTAATAGTGGTTTCAGAAGATGAATTATTGTCCACGGCTCGAACTAACATAGATGTATCAGGTTCTAAAAAAGGGGGTTCCGTAAAATTATATGCTAATAATAATCTAGTTGCTGGAAAATTCAATGCTGACGGGGATTTAAGCCAGGGAGGTAACATTGACTTTTCTGGACATAACGTGATGGTCGCAACAGCTGATATTTCAGCCAAAGGTTCGAATCAAGGTGGTAAGGTTAGAATTGGTGGTGAATATTTAGGGGGCCAAAATTTGTCAACGGTTAGTCAGAAAGAATATCATGGATTTATTAACCGGTTTGGTAATCAAGGTGATATTAATAATGCTCAGAACACCATTGTCGACTACGATGTAAACATAAATATCTCAAGTTTTTTTGGTCAAGGAGGAACTGCTGTTATATGGTCAGATGAGATTACTGATTTTATGGGTTCAATAGACGCGAATGGTTACTTAAATGCTAATAATGCTGAGATTACAAGAGCCTCTAACAAAAAAGAAAAAGGGGGGTTCATTGAAATTTCATCAAAAAATCTTCTTAGAACCGCTAATTTAGATCGTGTAAGTGTAGATTATGGGACTTTGCTTTTAGACCCAAAAAATATTACTGTTGACGCTAGTGGTTCATCGGGAGGCTCCTTGGATAATGGATTAAGAGCACAGGTTTATTATAATTACTTTAATGACAGCTTTAATTATTTTGGAACCGTAGGTGGAAGAACTCAAGACTCTAGATCGTCAGTAAGAAATAGATTTAACAGGGACTTTACCACCATCAATCATGTAACGCCAGGTAGAAACTTTGCCGAGAGATATTCTGCAGAATGGAGAGGCTTTTTCAAACCAAATCAAACAGGTACTCACAGGTTTTACACTTTCAGTGACGACTCTAGTTGGGCTTGGTTATTTACGCAAGGTTTGAACAGTGTGGATTCCTGGTCAGATTTTATTAGTGTAAGAAATACTTCTAACAGATTGGTTGATAACAGAGGCGCGCATGGGATGAGAATACGGTATAGTAGTAATGTAACACTACAAGCAGATACATATTACCCGTTATTAATATATTTTGGAGAAAGAACTGGTGGCGATCGAATTGATTTTGGATGGCAAGGACCTGGGCAGGGTTGGACAACTAATATGAGCGGCGTTGCCTATCACAATAACAATGAATTTTCGACAGGTTCATTCGCTGGGGCTTCAGGTACTGCAGGCATAGAAACTGTTAATTCATTTTCAACAGATTCCTCAAGCACAAATACTATTGGAAGTGGGACAATACAGGATTTATTGACAGCAGGAACCGATGTTTACTTAAGAGCTAACCAAGACATTACAGTTTCCAACGCCATTAGCGTTACTGGCAGTTCCGGCGGTAATCTATCACTCCTTGCTGGACGTGACATAGCAATTAATTCAAATATAACAACGGCAAATGGTGACTTAACACTTCGTGCAAACACATCGACATCTTATGGTGTTGTTGATTCACAAAGAGGGAGTGGAACGGCGGATATAACTAATAATGCAACTATAAATGCAGGTAGTGGAACAGTGACTGCAATTATGGATGGAGGAACTGGCCTTACCAACGATCAACCAGGAGATATTTCATTAGGCACAATTACCGCCGGAGCTATAAACACAACAGGTGATTCGTCCACAGGTACTATAACTGGTACTAGCCTTACAACATCTAACAACAATGGAATAACTGTTGATATTTCCGGATACGAAATAGGTGCAGTCTCGTCAATTACTACACTGGGAAACAACACCAATTGGAGAATTAAAAGATTAAATAAATCTTCAGACAATACTTTTAGTAATGTCGAATCCGCTGATTTTATCCAATATAATTATACTAATGGTGATACTATAAGTGGATCTGGAAGTGGCATATTTACAGGTTATGATCCTGGAGAACTTACAAAAACATATGGAAATATTTCTGGAACATCAATGAAGGTTAAAAAAGTTTATGACGGAACCTCCTCTACATCTTCGGCAACCTTCGGTACGTCAACAGTAACAAGTGGAAACGGACTTCCTAGTAACGTTAATGTTGCACTGAGTAACCAAACTTACACTTATAATTCGGCAGCAGCGAGTAATAGTGCAGTTGTAACAGCTGATGCTGCTTACACAATATCATCGAAAACACATAGCAGACACGGAAATGTTTATGGACTAATAGCTAGCTCTACCTTAAAGACAATCAGTAATACTCAAATAAGTCAAAAACCAATAAACTTAAGTGGTTCAAGAAATTACAACGGCACCACAATTGTTGACGCTTCTGATTTAAATGTAGGTAATCTCGTTGGCAATGAAACACTTGCACTTACTGGATCTGGCTCATTATCCTCAGCGAATACTCAGTCAGGATCAAGTTTAACTTCAACAGTAGGTCTATCTTTGTCTAATGGATTAAATGGCGGGCTAGCTAGTAATTATACTTTAGTTGACGGTGAACAGAACATTACTATCAATAAGAAACCTATTAAATTAAGTGGTTCAAGAAAAATTAATAGAATTAATAGAAATGTAAGACTTTCATCAGGTCAATTAAGAATGACAAATCAAATTAAAGGTGATGATGTCAAACTTACCGGAACCACTAGGGTAAAAGTAACTCGTGAGGGTTTAAACAAAATCACTGCTGATGGTTTAAAATTATCAGGTAGGGATTCTTCTAACTATACTCTTTTAGGTGAAGCTCATGAATATCTGTTTGAATTAAAAGCCAAATTTAAAGCTTTAAAAAAAATCGAAAACAGAATAAATGAGCTAGCGAAATCAGGTAAAAAAATCATTACGGGAGCAACACAAGCAGTTCCTAAAGTAATTGTAATGACAACTACACCCACTGCTGCTCCTGCAGTAGGCGGACCTCCAAGTAGCGGTGCTCCAGCAGCTCCAGGGGGAGGTGTTTCCAGCGGAAGCTCAGGAGGAAGCTCAGGAGGAAGCTCAGGAGGAAGCTCAGGAGGAAGCTCAGGGGGGAGTGACGGCGGTTCAGAAGATGCTTCAGCTGAAGAATAGGACAGAATTTTCAAATATATACTCAGATCGATTAGTAAATAAACGAGGATAGTTATAAAAATGTTTTCTTTATTGAAATTAATTGATGTTATTGATACTTAAAGTTATTGCAAATTTAAATGGAGACAAAAGTAATTGAGACAATTAATTATTGACACAGAAACCTCAGGTTTGGATTTTGAGAAAGACAGAATAATCGAAATCGGATGTTTAGAATTAATAGACGGAGTTTTTACAGGAAATAAATTTCACCAATATTACAAACCTGACGAAGTTGAAATAAGCAGCGAATCAGAGAGAATACATGGTTTAAGCAATGAATTTCTATCAAAATTCAGTACATTTGAAGACGAAATTGAGAAATTTATGTCATTTGTTGACGAATCTCAATTAATTATACACAATGCACAGTTCGACATCACAATGATCAATAATGCATTAAAAAGATCAGGCACAAGTCCAATTGGCGTCGAATCGACAATTTGTACTTTAGAAATTGCAAAAAAAAGGTTTCCAGGAAGCAAAAATAACTTAAATGCATTATGCAGAAGATTTGATATAAGCCTAGAAAGTAGAGAAAAGCATGGTGCATTAACCGATTCTTTTCTTTTACTTCAAGTTTACAACGAACTACTGGGAGGAAAACAACAAACTCTCAGTCTCAAAATAGAATCAAATACAAAACAAATAATGAAATCATTCAACAACGAAAATAACAAAATTGTTTGTGCTACAATTTCACCTGAAGAGGAAGAAAGTCATAGAAAGATGCTAAAAACTCTTAAAAATAATATATGGTAAAATATATAATATACAATGTTTTAAGCTTTTAGATTTTAAAAAATATATAGTATTATAATTTATACAATACTCTCTAACTCTCCCCAAATTAGTTTGGATACGTTCACATTGTACAATTCCCTGAGCTGAACTATTCCCGTTGGCGATGTAACATTGATTTCTGTAAGTTTTTGATCTATTAAATCAATACCGACAAAAAACAGTTTGTTTTCTCTTAAAACACCTCCTAACAGATTGCATATATCAATTTCTTTCTTGGAAAGCCCTGTTTTACGTGCAGTTCCACCTAAATGCAAATTTGCCTTAAAAGCACCACTTTTAGGAATTCTATTAACAGCACCAACTGTTTTTCCATTAACAAATATCACACGTTTGTCTCCGTATTTCACTTTTTCAATAAATTTTTGTATGACAACTGGTGATTTGTATTTACACAACAAATTTTCGTAAGTTCTCAAAGCATGTTTATCCTTTCTTGAAAATTTGTATATATCTTCGCCGCCCTTGCAATAAAGAGGTTTGAAGACTAATGTGTTATGTTTTTTAAACATATACACCAAATCCTTAACACTAGATGACACCATGGTTTTAGGCATAAGATTATGAAAATATAAAGGGAAAATCTTTTCTGTAAAATTTTTTATTCCTGTGGGATCATTTATAAAAAAAGGTTTCTTGTTAAATTTTTTGTGAAGTTCTAACAAATAACAGTTGGAAATATATTTCATATCAAATGGCGGATCTTGGCGGATAAAAAAAAAGTCAAACTTTTCTAAATATATTTTTTTTGATTTACATAATTTTAGACTTGAGTCTTTTACTTTAGATGCTACAAAAGAAATTCTTCCAGCATAAAAAGTTAAATTATCTGGATTTGTTATCCAAATATTCAAACCAAGTTTTAATCCTTCTTTTATAATATCTAAAGATGAATCCGTCTCAGGATTGAGTTGAGATAAACTGTCTATTTGAAAAAGAGCGTTTATATTTTTATGTTTTCTCATCTCTTTTCTTTATATTAATTATCGTTATCAATTTTCGAATATCATCCATTTCCGAAAAGAATCTTTCAACAGTCGTTTTTTCTTCTAGATTGTCTGCAAGCCCTATAATATATACGTTTCCTGATACAACATCCAGACTAAAATTATTACTATTGATTCCTGATTTAAATAACATTCTTGTCATTAATCTAGATTCAAATAACGCATCTTCCGTTCTATCAGTAAAAGAAACAGTTGGATTTATTTGAACTTCATTATAAACTTTTTTTACGCCTTCGGTTTTCATAACATTTTCAACAAGTTTAAGCCTACTGAGCTGATCACTCGAATAACCAGTAAGCAGAACTTCACCTAGTGAAACACTTACCGCAACATCAGTTAAATTAGATAGATTTTCGGTTGATATTTTTGTTAGAATTTTTGTCTTTAAAAATGTATCATCAACAGAAGCCGAAAAGCCCTTACTCGAAATACCGGCATTTGCAGTCATTGAAACGATAGAAGATACAGGACTGCAAGATTGTGCAAAAGTGAAAAAAAAGAAAAGTATAAAATACTTAGTTTTCTTTACCAACTAAAACCTCCCTTCTACCAACATGATTTGCAGGGCTTACTATCCCTTCAGACTCCATTTTTTCAATTATTCTCGCTGCACGATTATAACCAATTTGCAAGTGTCTCTGGATAAAACTTGTTGATGCCTTCTTTTCCCTACATACAATTGATACTGCTTTATCGTAAAGTTCATCTGATGTATTGTTAAAACCTAGATTAAAATTCTCCAATTCCTCTTCGTCTTTAGTTACTGATTGTAAATATTCAGGTTCTCCTTGTTTTTTTAGATGATTTACAACTGATTGAACCTCCTCAGTTTTCACAAATGGACCATGAACTCTCAATAAACTCTCTCCTAACATTGTAATTAAAAGGTCACCCTGACCAAGCAATTGTTCAGCACCCTGTTCCTCCAATATTGTTCTGCTGTTAATTTTGTTTACAACTTTATAACTTATCCTTGTAGGAAAATTTGACTTTATAGTTCCAGTAATAACGTCTACAGAGGGGCGCTGCGTAGCAACAATTAAATGTATGCCGGCAGCCCTCGCCATCTGTGAAAGTCTCTGTATTGCGCCTTCAATTTCTTTACCTGACGTAATCATTAAATCGGCTAATTCGTCTACAACTACTACAATATTCGGAAAAATTGCTAAATCTAAAGCTTTTTTTTCCATGACTGGTTTACCCGTTTCAGAGTCGTAACCGATTTGCATTTCTTTAAAGACGACCTGGCCTGTTTCTAAGATTTTTTTTACTTTTCTATTATAATCATCAATCTCCCTAACCTCTAAATGTGTCATCAACTGATATCTTTTTTCCATTTCTTTCACTGTCCATTTTAGAGCAGTTATCGCTTTTTTAGGATCAGTCACAACCTCAGTTAATAAATGAGGAATATCCTGATAAATTGATAATTCTAACATCTTAGGATCTATTAAAATTAACCTGCATTCTTCAGGAGGCAAACAATAAAGCAAAGACAAAAGCATGGCATTAATGCCAACCGATTTTCCTGAGCCTGTAGTACCCGCAACAAGTAAATGCGGCATTTTCGCAAGGTCAACAATTACAGGGCTGCCAAATATGTCCTTTCCAAGAGCAAGGGGCAATTTTAAGGAATTTTTTTTGAATGCTTGATCATCAATTAATTCTCTAAGAAAAACGGTGTGTCTCTGCTTGTTTGGAATTTCAATTCCAATTGCGTCTTTTCCTGGTATAGTTGAAATTCTTGTAGATTTGGCACTCATTGACCTTGCTATATCATCAGACAAACGAATAACACTGGACGACAGAGTGCCTGGTGCAGGAGTTAATTCAAATAAGGTCACAATAGGCCCTTGTCTAACATTTGTAATATTTCCACTTATTTTAAAATCATTTAGAACATTTGCGAGTAATGAGGTGTTTAATTCAGCATTTTTCTTGTTTTCAGCTTCTATTCCTGGAATCTTTCTTTCCATCTCTAATAACTCAATTGACGGAAAAGAGTAATCATCTGAAATACCTCGTGAAACAACTGCTTTCTTATATTTTTTGGTCTTAGAATTTGTAACTTGTGTATTAGATTTAACTTTAAATTCTGAAAAAAAGTCCAAATCTTTCTTTATTGATATTTTTAAAGCCTTGCAAATGAAAAATATTAAATAATAGCTATATTTTAAAAAAGCAAAGAATATTTTTCTGATATGGCTAAAACCAATACTAAAAGTAAAGCATATTGAAAAAAAATAAAACGCAAGGAGTAAGGCAATTAGATAGTTAACATACTCTAAATTACTAAAAAAGTGAACAAAGTAAGAGTTCAGGCTAATTCCTATAATACCAGATGAGAAATTGAAATCTTGAATACTTAGCTTAAAATATTCAACAAAAAAACACGTTAAAAGAATCGAAAATGGAAGAAAATTCCAAGTGATCCATTGCGAATTTCTTCCACTAAATACTTTAATGGCATTATTAAAAAAAAATATGCAAAAAAGATATGAACTCACACCAAAAATCTTATTTAGAAAATCTGAAAGGACTGCTCCAAAAAAACCAAAAATATTCATTGAACTACTAGATAAAGAGTCAAATTTTAATAAGGTGTTATCATCGTTTGATTGGCTTACTAAAGATAAAAATATTGAAATACTTATCACCAAGAATAAGAGGGAAAACCCAGTTTTTTTTAAATTTTCTTTAATTTTAATATTCATTCGATAATTTAATTATATTTAATTTAAATTAAAAGCATATTTAAAAAATTTATGACTAAAATTCATCATGAAGTAATTATAAGTGGCGCCGGAATGATAGGTTTAACATTCGCTCTTTTAATGGCAGAAAAAAAAATAAAAGTATGCATTATTGATAAGAGTGATAAAAGGTTGCTATTTGCACAAAAAGATAATAGAACAACTGCTATTTCTCAAGGATCTTATAGAATCTACAGAAAACTAGGAATTTGGAAGAAATTGAAAAATGAATTTCAACCAATTAATCAAATTTTTGTCTCAGAGGGGTTGGGTTCTCATGATATAAATTTTGATTATAACAATCTCAGAGAAGGTCCATTAGGTTTTATTGTTGATAATAAACTAATAAAAAAAACTCTTTTAAACGAAGTTTCAAAATCAAAATATATTTCATTTAAATACGGTACAGAAATAATAAATATTAATAACGATGACATTGACAACAGCTTTTTAGAAACAAAAAATTTTAATTTATATTTTAAGATGCTAGTTGCAGCAGATGGAAGGTTTTCAAGAACCAGATACCATGCTAACATCAAATATTATTACCATGATTACCAACAAACTGCATTTGTATTTAATATTTCACATTCTAAAAAACATTATGGAGTAGCTCTGGAAAGATTTTTTCCAACTGGACCTTTAGCAGTGTTACCTATCAATAATTCAAAAATAAATCAATCTTCAATTGTTTGGACTGTTGACACTAAAGTAGCTAATAACAAAGCGTTTAAAGAAAATTTTAGAGAGGAATTTGAAAAAAAATATGATAATTTTTTTGGAAAACTAATAAGTCTTTCTGAAGTAAAAAAATATCCATTAAATGTCTTTTCTTGCTATGATATCTTTAATAAGAATATAGTTTTGATTGGAGATGCATGCCAAGCAATACATCCAATAGCCGGACAGGGATTTAATCTTGGATTAAGAGATGCATTTATTTTGGCTAAAACTCTTGCAAAATCAAAGGAACTTGGGCTTGAACCTTTTAATTCACATTTAATGGAGTCATATGAGAATATGAGAAAATTGGATAAAACTTTACTTGTGAATGCAACGCACAACTTAAACGGTCTATTCTCAGGTTCAGGAAAATTCAAAAGTCTTTTTAGAAAAACTGGTCTAAGGATATTTTCTCAATCAACCTTTCTAAAAAATCAAAGTATGTTGTTTGCAATGGGGCTCAGGAATCTTGAAGCCTAGATCCGATAGTATAAATATACTCCCAACTAAAGATACCGGTGTCGTGCCCATCATCAAATATTATTCTGATAGCGTAATTACCAACCGCTTCAACCTTGTTAATCATTACAGAATTAAAAGCTTCTTTCCTCTTTCTAATATCTGTTTTTCTTAGTTTGTCTTTATTTTCTGCAGAGGGACTGCAGGCTCTTAAATACGACGATGTAAGCAAGAGAAACGTGTTGTTGGGGTACTCTAACTGAATACTTTTTTTATTTCTATTTAACGTTACAGATTTTGGGATCATTTATGTTAGTCATCAATAAGTCTTGGAATACCATTGGTTATTGCATAAGAGATTTTTTTGTCTTTAGTTAGTAATAATTTTGTTTTACTGTCGTATGTTAGATCTTGTCCTGTTTTAGGGCAAACAAGCAAGTCTAGCCACTTTCTATTAAAATCGCTATCTTTCACGACGGGGTGCCCGAACTAACTATTTTGTTATCGTTTAAACCCATTTGCATTAAAGAAGTAAGAACATCTAACCTCTCATCAAGTGTTTTAGCTTCCAAAAGTGCTTGTTTCTCACTCACGTCAAAAGGACAACACATGCTAATCATATTTACCAAGTCTTCATCGTTTGTTGTTTGAACCATCTCCCAATCTGCATTTATGGAGATTTTTTCAAGAAATAACTTTAACAACGATTCAAAATCTTTCCTCTTTTTTTGTCCCAAGAGGCTTAGAGCATCAAAATCTTTTCGGTATTCTTCCCACTCAACGTTTGCAGATCTGAAGCCATTAGTTACTTTTTTTTCTTTAATAATTCTAAATCTACAGACACCCTTCAGGATTAGTTCGTATCTGCTATCATTGGTTTCTGAAAATGCTGTAACTCTTCCGGAACAACCTACGTCGTAAAGCTTCGGATTCTTAATGTCTGAGTCTTTCAAAACTTTTTCTTTTGGCTGAATCATACCAATTATTCTGTTATTCGCCAGAGCGTAATCTAGCATATGTAAATATCTATTTTCAAACAAATTAAGGGGGAGCTTGGCTCTTGGTAAGAGCAGAACTTTGTTGAGAGGAAAGAGGGGTATTGTTTTAGGCAATTCTTCCAAAGTATGTTCAAAACTGTACAGCATATAATACAATATGTTTCAAATTTGGTAATAATTAAAGTCTTATTTAAAAAAAAACAATTTTATTATTTAAAAAAAGTTATTAAAGTATATTATGTGCAGGAAATCTGCGGGAATAGCTCAGTGGTAGAGCATCACGTTGCCAACGTGAGGGTCGCGAGTTCGAATCTCGTTTCCCGCTCCACTAAAAATTGTTATAAATTAAAAATTAATTATCGTATAAAGAGCGTTCGAGTATGGGTGAAAAACACATTTCTTGGACAGCAGGTGAAATAATTTACAAAGCTGGCTATGAGCCTTACTTTGCCTGTCTTCTAAACAAAGGGGAGGTTGAAATTATATCTGACAAAGGCACAAGCGTCGCGCTTATTTATGAAAATGAGGTATTTGGCGACTAATCAATCCTCTAAATACATAAGAACGTTTTCTGCAGTTACTCTTAAAGAATTTAAAGCATTGCTGATTCAAAAAACTTGCTAGATGGCTATAATAAATCGTCTTTTTGTATTAGAGCAATTTTGAGTTCAACCAGCATGAAGCTTACAAATCTAGATTCAACAATTAAACATGACATTAAAAGTCTGAATCAAAAGTTTAACTATTCATACCGCCTTTATATTATTAAAAAATAATTATAGTATTAATAATAATACAATATATTATTATATTTAGTTATTGTAGAAATATAGTATTTGGGAATTGAGTAGATTATGGATAAGGCCTTTAAGGTGTCTTTTGCAAAGGCACAGTCAGTTTTAAATAAATTCAGGTACAAACCCAGAAAACAATGGTCCGATGACGATAGAATGTTATTTAAACTTTGTAACTTTGCTGTTTTATCTAGAAAAAGGCTAAACCAAATCCTTCTATCTTTAGATAAATTATCAAAATTAAGCGACAAAAGTCATTATAAATATAATGAGTTAGATATTAAGTTACTAAAGGAGTTAATATTGGAGAAGTTGCATAATTGTTTCGAAAAATTTAAACACAAAATCTCTGTTATAAAAGAGTCTGACCTCCAAAAAATAAAAGAACATTTAAGTAATATAAAAAATGAGAACCTAAGATTGGAAAATGAAATTAAAAGACTCAATTTCATTATAGAAAACTTTATAAAAGAGAGAGAAATTCAGGAACTTAGTGATGTATGGGAAATACTAAACAAAAAGATCTCTAGGAAAAAAATGTCTCACACAAAACAACCGGAAGAAAAACTTAGTTTCAATCAAGAAAATGTTAAAGAATTTATTAGAAAATGGAATCAAGGTCATACAACTATTGAAATTACTGAGGGCTTTAAAAAGATTGGGCTAAATATTAGTGAGTCTAAGAAGAAGACATTTAAAATTTAGGATACGGTTGGAGAATTTACCAACCGCATCGAATTTCATCCATTATATAAATTACAATTGAAAATTTATTTTCAACTTATTTTTTTCTATTTTCATACATTCCAATAAAATCTAGCGGGGCAATCATCAGCGGTGGAAAGCCCGCCTCCCTTGTACAATTAGCTATTATAGATCTTAAAAATGGGAATAGAAATTTTGGACACTCGATTAGAAGGATTTTATCCAATATTTCTTCATTAGCATTTTCAATTGTAAAAATGCCGTTATAAACACCTTCGACTAAAAATAAAATTGTATCTTCTGATTTGGTTTCGCATTTGATTGAAAGTTCGACTTCAAATATATTTTTACCGTGATCTTTCAATTCTTTGGACTTTACGTCAGCATCGATCTTAAAAGTTGGACTTGATTTTATATTTTTGAGAGAATCGGGTGCCTGAGGGTTTTCAAACGATAAATCTTTGAGATATTGAGCATTTATCAAAAATTTTAAATTAATATTATTAGAATTTGAATTTTTTTTTTTTTCAGCCATATTTAAGTTACTTTTTAAATATAAAGACCTATAATACATAAAAACACAACATCAAGCCAATAAATAATTAGATAGAGTAAAAATGAATAACATACCTTATATTGATATATTAATCTTAGCAATGATTGCGGTTTTCATAATTAATAGGTTGCGAAACGTACTTGGTAAAAAAACCGGCAATGAAAGTGACATCGTTGAAAAATTTACTCAAAGAAAAAATACATTCAACGAGTCTGAACCTGACTCAGTATCTGATCAAAAGGCTACCAAGTTAAACAAAAGTATTAACAAGAATCTTCATTCAAATAAAAAGATAAATTCTGTAATTAATGAAATCTTAAAATTAGACGATAAATTTGAAATCAATTCTTTTTGCGATGGCGCCAAAAAGGCTTTTGAATATATTCTGACAGAATATTCTGCCAATAATCTAAAAGCCATTGAAAAATTAGTAAGTAAAAATATCTATAAAACATTTGAAGATCAAGTAAATCTGAGAGCAAAGAACAAAGAAAAACTTGAGATTACAGTCATAAGTGTAAAAAACCCTGAAATCAAAAGTGTAAATCTTGAGAAAAAGTATGTTGCTTATTTCAAACTTCTATTTGATTCAGAGCAAGTACAAATTACAAAAAACTCTAATGACGAGATAATCGACGGCGACAACAACCAGATTTTACAAATCAAAGAAATCTGGACATTCTCCAAAAATTTAAAAAGTAAAGATCCAAACTGGATTCTAGAGGAAATTGCAGAAAATTAAGATAAAATTCTTACTTATTTATTTTTTTCTTAATTTTATAAATAACCAAGCATTTTCCTCCAAAATTTCTAATAAACAAATTTTAGAATTAAGCGACACACAAGTAGCTCTTTTCTCCAATCATCTCAAGACTGTGTGTAATTCAGGTAAATTTTACAAAAATTTAAACAAAAAATTTGAACATAAATTTGGCAAGCCAACTGAATGGAAGAAAAAGTGCTTAATTCTTGAGGAAAATAAATCACCTAAAGATTTTAAAAAATTTCTTATAAAAAATTTTAAATTTGAAAAGATTCAAGAAAAATCTGGATTGTTAACTGGATATTATGAACCTATTATAAATGTCTCTCGCAATCGAGACACTTTTTATAAGTTTCCCATACTAAACAAAAATAATTTCTATACAAAAAAACCTCGAAGTTTTATAGAAAAAAATTTTAGAGGGGAAGATGTTATTCTTTGGACTGATGATGAAATAAACTTATTTTTTCTTCACATACAAGGGTCGGGAATTGGAGAGTTCCCAGACAAAGAAAAGGTAAAATTGGTATATAATGGAAACAACAACATGAGCTACACATCAATAGGAAAAATACTGATTAAAAAAAACTACATAAATAAAAATAATGTAAACTTATTCACAATAAAAAAGTGGCTGAGGGCAAATCCAACTTTATCTAAAGAAATTCTTCATCAGAATAAAAGATTTATTTTTTTTAAAGAAATGTCATTTGGCATAGATAAAAATCCAGTCGGGGCATTTGGAATTCCTTTAGCACCAAATTTGAGTGTGGCAGTTGATAAAAATATTTACCCCTTGGGTTTGCCTTTTTTCATTCAGATGGAAAAAAATGAATCTATTTTACCAGTTATTTCTTCAGATACTGGTGGGGCCATTATTGGTCCCAATAGAGCTGATTTATTTTTTGGAAGAGGGGAAGTTGCTGAGAAAAAGGCAGGAGTCCTTAAAAAAAAAATTTATTTACATGCATTTATTCCTTATAGTAAATAAATGAATAACAACGATTGGGAACATTTTAAAAAAACCGTAAATCCATTAAAAGATCAAAAAAAAACAATACGTAAACAATATAAAACATTAGAAACAACAAAGAAAGAAAACACTAACGAAGACATTGATCTCATGGAAATCAAAGTTTGTGAAAGTTGGGGGACTCTAGAAAAAAATATCTTACGAAAAATTCAGAAGAAAAAAATTAGAATTTCTGCTTCACTTGACCTTCATGGCAATAATATTTCAGATTCTAAAAAGATGGTCTATGATTTTGTAAATTACAATTCCCAAAATAACCAACGACTTTTATTAATAATAACGGGAAAAGGGAGAAGGTTGTTTGTTGAGGATAGATGGAAAGGAAATGGAGTATTAAAAGAAAAAATACCGGTTTGGTTAACCTCTTTGGCGTTATCAAAAAAAATAGTTTGGTTTGATCATGCTCCGTCAAATATGGGGGGTGAGGGTGCATTTCTTGTTTATTTGAAAAAGCTTACAAAATAAATTTTGTTAAATCTGTATCTTTATAAATGTCGCCTATTTGATCAACAACATACTTCTTGTCAATATCTACTTTATCTGATTTCTTATCAGATGCAGCAAAACTTATGTCCTCGAGAATCTTTTCTAAAATTGTGTGAAGTCTTCTTGCCCCTATATTTTCAACCTCATCATTAACTCTAGTAGCAATTGCAGCAACCTCTGATATGGCATCTTCCGAAAAGTTTAGAATTACACCTTCTGTAGAAATGAGCTCTACATACTGTTTTATCAGATTGTTTTCCGGCTCCTTTAATATTCTAATAAAATCATTTTTCCCCAACGCTTTTAGTTCAACCCTATTTGGAAGACGACCTTGTAACTCCGGTAGTAAGTCAGAAGGTTTGGCAACATGGAATGCTCCTGAAGCTATGAATAAGATATGATCAGTCTTAACTGACCCGTATTTAGTCGAAACTGTTGAGCCTTCGATAAGAGGTAGTAGATCTCTTTGTACACCTTCTCTGCTAACTTCAGCTGAAGTCCCAGAATTTTTTCCACAAATCTTATCTATTTCATCAATAAAAACAATCCCATCGTTTTCAACATTAAAAACTGCTCTTTTTATTAAATTGTCATGGTCAATTAATTTCTCTGACTCTTCATCTAGAAGAATTTCGTGAGATTCTTTAACAGAAAGTTTTCTCTTTTCTTTTTTTTGACCAAAACCTTTGCCAAAAATTTCTCCTAAATTTATCATACCCATAGAACCACCAGGCATACCTGGAATTTCCATTGACTTAAACGGAGAGGGGCTCTTTGATGATACTTCGATCTCAATCTCTTGGCTGTCTAATTCCCCGGCTCTCAGCATCTTTTTATACTTTTCTTTAGTTTGATTGGAAGCTGAAGTTCCTACTAAAGCATCCACTACTCTTTTCTCTGCGTTGACTTCAGCTTTTGCTTTTATCTCATTTTTTAAGCTTTCTCTATTATTGTTTATTGATACCTCAAGCAAATCCCTGATTATTTGCTCAACATCTCTTCCCACGTAACCAACTTCAGTAAATTTTGTTGCTTCGACTTTTATAAAGGGGGCGTCTGCGAGTTTTGCTAATCTTCTTGCTATTTCTGTTTTTCCTACCCCAGTAGGTCCAATCATTAAAATGTTTTTAGGTAAAACTTCGTCTTTGAGCGATCCTTTTATTTGTTGTCTTCGCCATCTATTCCTAAGCGCAATTGCCACGGCTCGCTTTGCTGTTTTTTGACCTACAATAAATCTATCTAGTTCAGATACAATTTCTCTGGGAGTAAATGATGTCATTTTATTTTTTCAATAATAATATTATTATTGGTGTAAATACATAATTCTGCTGCAATTTCAAGACTTTTCTTTGCTATTTCCTCTGGTTTAAGCTTTGAATCGAACATTGCCCTTGCAGCGGCTAATGCAAAATTTCCACCTGATCCTATAGCCATTAATCCATCTTTGGGTTCAAGAACATCTCCTGTGCCGCTAAGTATTAAGCTTACTTCTTTGTCTGCAACAAGCATCATTGCCTCTAGCCTTCTAAGGTATCTATCTGTGCGCCAGTCCTTAGCGAGCTCAACGCATGATCTCATAAGATTATTGGAATGCTTTTCTAACTTTGATTCTAATCTTTCAAAAAGCGAAAATGCATCTGCAGTTGCCCCTGCAAATCCAGTAATTACAGTGCCTCCAGCAAGAGATCGAACTTTTCGCGCATTTGCCTTCATCACTGTATCGCCAAGTGTAACTTGGCCGTCAGCCGCAATAACAACTTCAGAATCCCTTCTAACAGAAACAACTGTTGTACCATACCATTTTTCATTTAAATTCTCGTGATTCATAAATTTAGAGCTTCATTGATAATTTTATTATAATCTATATATTCAGGAATTGATATTCAAAAACATTTCATATGAGAAAATATTCTGTAAACAGAAAAACTAAAGAAACAACCATAGAAGTTAAAGTAAACTTAGATGGCAAAGGTAAAAGCGATATTAAAACTGGCATAGGTTTCCTTGATCATATGCTGGATCAAATCTCTAAACACAGCCTGATAGACATTTCAATTAAAGCTAAAGGTGACTTGCATGTTGATCTCCACCACACAACAGAGGACAGTGCATTAGCATTCGGGGAAGCTCTAAATAAGGCGCTTGGAGAGCGAAAGGGAATTAAAAGATTTGGTCAAGCTTTATCTGCCATGGACGAAACTTTATCAAGAGTTGTTGTTGATTGTTCAAATAGGCCATATTTAGTTTGGAAAGTAAACTTTACAATTTCTCAATTAGGTGAAATGGATACCGAGCTTTTCAAAGAGTGGTTTCAGGCTTTCTCTCAAAGCTCTGGAATAACATTACATGTAGAAAATTTATATGGAGAAAATAATCATCATATCATAGAATCTTGCTTCAAAGGTTTGGCTAGAGCTCTAAGAGAGGCTGTATCCATTGACTTTAAAAGAACAAACGAGATCCCCTCAACTAAAGGATCTTTGTAATAAGTTTGAGGAACTTTTAAATGATTACTTACTGTATTCTTAAAAACAACTTAGATAAAGATTTAATTGTAGTTAAAACTGGTTTTTCTATTCTTGCTTTTTTTCTTGGACCAATTTGGGGACTTTTTAGAAAACTATGGGTGCATTCTGCAATTGGAATAGCATTTCTCAGCTACTGTAATTTTATTTTATCAGTCTATGATCTAAAATATTTTTTTGTTTTATCTTCAATTGCCTCAAGCTTATTTTGGGGAAAATTTGCAAGAGATTTATACATTCAAAAATTAATTAAAAAGAAATTTAAACCACTTAAACATGTAGTTGCAAATTCAAAGGAGGATGCGATTATACAGTTTTTAACTGAAAGCAGATAAATGAAAAATGTCTTAATCATTGACTATGGGACAGGTAATCTAAAATCTGTACATAATGCAGTTAAAAAAATTTCAGATAAACAATATTGTAAAATCTCAGTCTCGTCCTCAATTGAGGATTTAAAAAAATCGACTCATATTATTTTGCCTGGAGTTGGAGCATTTGAATCATGTCTTAATGGTTTAATAAAAACCAAGGTCCGAAGCTACCTTGAGGAGATGGTTTTAGAAAAGAAAAAACCTTTTCTTGGAATTTGCGTTGGAATGCAAATGCTAGCTACAAAAGGCTTTGAAAACGGTGAGTTTTCTGGGTTGGATTGGATAAGTGGTGAAGTTAAAAAAATCAACAATCAAAACAATAACATAAAAATTCCTCATATGGGTTGGAATACTCTTAATTTTTTAAAAGAGACTGCATTCACGAAGCGTCTGCTAGAAAAAATGAAAGTGACAAATCTTAATGATATATCTGCGTATTTTGTTCACAGCTACAATTTTAAAAATAAGAATGCAAATGAGAAAGTGATCACAACATGTTATGGTGAGGAGATAACTGCAATGATTTCAAAAGAAAATATTATTGGAACTCAATTTCATCCTGAAAAGAGTCACTATTTTGGACTTGCCTTTCTCAAAACTTTTTTGGAACAGGGTTGAAATAATGCATTTCTACCCAGCTATCGATATTAAAAATGGTCAATTCATAAGATTAAAAAAAGGACAATTAGATAAACTTACAATTTATGGCGATGACCCAGTAACTCAGGCAAAGAAATTCTGTGAAGCAGGTGCCAAATGGATTCATATTGTTGACATTGACGGTGCTTTTAAGGGTATAAGTAAAAATATGGATGTAATATTACGAATTAGGAAAAACGTAAAATCAAAAATACAGGTTGGCGGTGGAATACGTCAATTGAAAACTATACAAAAATTGTTAGATCATAATATTGACAGGATTGTTTTAGGTACAGTAGCCCTTACTGACCCTCCTTTCGTAAAGAAAGTATGTGAAAAATTTCCAGGTAAAATTGCCATAGGTCTTGACACTAAAAATGAATTTGTTGCAACTGATGGCTGGGCAAAAGAATCAAAAATCAATTTTGAGAATTTCCTAAAATTATACGAAAACACTAAGGTTTCTAGTATAATTTTTACAGATATTGAAAAAGACGGTCTCATGGAAGGTGCAAATTTTGCACAATTAAAAAAACTATTAAGTTTAACAAAATTAAATATTATTGCCTCAGGTGGTGTGGCGAATTTAAAAGATTTAAAAAAGTTAAAAGGAATTAAAAATAAAAACTTGATAGGTGTAATTTCTGGAAAAGCAATTTACGAAAAAAAATTTTCTGTTAAAGAAGCCATTAAAATACTGGAGGCATAGTTTGTTAAAAATTAGAATAATTCCATGTCTAGATGTTGATGCTGGAAGAGTTGTAAAAGGAATTAATTTTCTATCTTTAAGAGACGCAGGCGATCCTGTTGAACAAGCAAAGGCATACAGCGACGAGGGTGCAGATGAAATAACTTTTTTAGATATAACAGCCACACATCAACAAAGAAGACCAATGATAGATGTGATTTCTAAAACAGCAGAAAAGTGTTTTGTACCACTAACAGTCGGGGGGGGTGTAAAAAGTATTATGGACATAAAAGAGTTCCTCTTAGCTGGTGCAGACAAGGTTTCTATAAATAGTGCCGCAATTAAAAATCCATCTTTGATAAATGAATCTTCTAAAAAATTTGGGAACCAATGTATTGTTGTTGCAATTGACGCAAAAAAAAAATCAAAAAATTGGAATGTTTTTATAAATGGGGGTAGAGTTGATACAGGGATCGATGCAATATCTTGGGCTAAAAATATTGAAAAACGTGGTGCTGGCGAGATTCTTCTCACCTCCATGGATAGGGATGGAACAAAAAACGGGTTTGACTTGGAATTAACATCTAAGATTTCTAGTGCTGTGAATATTCCTGTAATTGCTTCAGGTGGCGTTGGTTGTTTGAAAGATTTCTTTGATGGTATTAAATTAGCAGGAGCTTCTGCTGTTTTAGCTGCATCTGTTTTCCACTTTAAAGAACTCACTATTAAACAAGTAAAAAAATATTTAAAGTCAAAAAATATTAACGTCAGAATTGATAACTTGGATAAATAATATGAAAAACCAAACATTAGAAATTCTTTCTACAATAATTAAAAAAAGAATCGTAGAAATGCCTGAAAACTCTTACGTCTCAAAATTAGTAAAAAAGGGAAAGGTCAAAATCGCGAATAAGGTTGGCGAAGAGGCTATTGAAACAGTCTCAGCTTTTCTTGCGCAAGAGAAGTATGAGCTTCTCGAGGAGTCAGCTGATTTAATTTTTCATCTGATTGTACTCCTTGAATATTCTGGAAGCTCTTTTGAGGATGTTATTAAGGTGCTCGAAAAAAGGATGGAAGATGATTGACATAAAAAACTACAATAAAGACAATGTTTTTGGGAAAATTCTACGAAAAGAAATTCCCTCTGATCCTGTGTATGAAACAGAAGAAGTCTATGCATTTAAAGATATAAACCCTCAGGCACCTATCCATGTAGTTATTATCCCAAAGAAGGAATATTGTAGCTTTGACGATTTTTCAAGAAGTTCAGGAGAAAAAACGATTTTGGCAATGATTAGATCTATAGCTATTATAGCAGACGAGTTAAAATTAAAAAAAGGTTACCGGATCATATCAAATATAGGGGATTTTGGTGGTCAAGAAGTTCCTCACTTTCATATTCATATATTAGGAGGAAAAAGATTAGGCAGAATTATAGCGCCCTAGTTTTTCATTTCGAGACACACAGGGACATGATCTGATGGTTTATCTTTACTTCTGTATTTGTCTAAAATTTTAGAATTTACTAATTTGTTTTTAATTTGCTTAGAAACCCAAATATGATCCAATCTTCTTCCTCGATTATTAATTTTATAATTTGGAGATCTGTAGCTCCACCATGTATATATATTTTGCGGCGGATTGACAAAGTATCTGACAGCGTCGATTAAGTTACAGTCCTCTAAAATTTTTTTTAACTTTTCTCTTTCAATATATGTATGACTAACAACATTTATCAAACTCTTGTGAGACCAGACATCATCTTCATGGGGTGCAACATTTAAATCGCCGCAAACAATAATTTTTTTTTTTGTTTTTAACAATTGATTTAGCTCATCTAAGAAAAGCAACTTATGTCTAAACTTAAGATTTATATTTGGGTCTGGCACATCCCCTCCTGCAGGTACGTAAACTGACATTATATCAAAGTCAGAAGTTTCTGAAGATATTATTCTTGCATCTAATTTGTTACACAAGTTTAGTTTTTCTATATTAATGGATTTTTTTTTCGATAGAATTGCAACTCCGTTGTAAGAAGGTATGCCAAAAAAATATGAAAAATAACCTAATTCAGTAAAACTTTTGATTGGAAATTCATTGTCGATAATTTTGGTTTCCTGCAAACATAAAAAATCAGGTTTTTCTGTTTGCAGCAATTCGTTAACATAATTAATTCTAGCTCTTACTGAATTGACATTCCAACTAATGATTTTCATTAAGAATTCATTGATTCGAAAAAATCACCATTGTTTTTCGAATTTTTAATTTTTTCTAGCAAAAACTCCATTGAATCTGTAACCCCCATTGGCATGAGAATCTTCCTTAAAATCCACATTTTTGAAAGATCTTCTTTTGAAACTAATAGCTCTTCTTTTCTTGTTCCTGATTTTGTTACGTCTATTGATGGAAAAACTCTTTTATCAGATAGTTTTCTGTCCAGAATAATTTCAGAATTACCGGTTCCTTTAAATTCTTCAAAGATTACCTCGTCCATTCTCGAGCCTGTATCTACGAGAGCTGTTCCAATTATCGTAAGAGAACCTCCTTCTTCAATATTCCTTGCAGCACCGAAAAATCTCTTAGGTCTTTGTAATGCATTTGCATCTACACCACCTGTAAGAACTTTTCCTGAGCTGGGAACCTGAGTATTATATGCTCTTGCCAAACGTGTAATCGAGTCCAAAAGAATAACAACGTCTCTTTTGTGTTCTACCAATCTTTTGGCTTTTGAAATAACCATTTCGGATACGGCAACATGCCTGACAGCTGGCTCATCAAAAGTTGAGGAAACTACTTCTCCTTTCACGGATCTTATCATGTCTGTAACCTCTTCTGGTCTTTCATCAATCAAGAGAACAATAAGATAAACTTCTGGGTGATTAGTCGTAATTGAATGCGCAATGTTCTGTAGCATAACTGTCTTGCCAGTACGAGGCGGCGCAACGATTAAAGCTCTTTGACCTTTCCCTAGTGGTGTAATTAAGTCCATAACCCTGTTTGTCGTATCTTTTGCTGTTGGATCGTCTATTTCCATATTTAGTTGATCTTCAGGGTATAGAGGGGTCAAATTATCAAAATTTATTCTTTGTTTAGTTTTTTGAATTTCCTCAAAGTTTATTTTATCTATTTTGGTTATCGCAAAATATCTTTCTGTTTCTCTTGGGGCACGCATTTCACCCTCTACAGTATCACCCGTTCTTAGGCTATTCTGTTTGATTTGTGAAGGGGAAACGTAAATATCATCTGGTCCTGGTAAATAGTTTGCATCGGGAGATCGAAGAAACCCAAAACCATCTTGTAGTATTTCTAAAACGCCCTCACCGTAGATAGCATCCTTATTTAATGCCATCTGTTTTAAAATTGAGAAAATCATGTCTTGTTTTCTCAGTGTTCCAGCATTTTCTATCTTTAAATCTTCTGCTATTTTTAATAAATCAGATGGGGTTTTTGATTTAAGGTCTTTTAAGTGCATGTGAGTCTGGGAAACTTGGAGAAATATTATTTATATTTCATTCCAAATACATTGTCAAATATTTGGTTGAAAAACCACTAAAAATACAATAAGTAAAAAAAGAACGGTTGGGACTTCATTGATCCATCTAAAAAATTTTTCATCTTTCTGGTTATTATTATTTTCAAAATTTTTCCGTATTCTTGCACAATACATATGAAAAACGGACATGAGAAAGACTAATAATAATTTTAGATTCAACCAAAACTGATTGTAAATCTCTAAATGCAAAACAAGTAGTAAACCAAACAACCAGGTTAAAGTCATTGATGGATTCATTATGTACTTCAAGAGTTTTTTTTCCATTGTTAGGAATATCTTATATTCTGGAGTTTCTCTTTTGGTTCCTGAGTGATAAACATACAGTCGGGGCAAGTAGAATAGACCTGCCATCCATGTTGTGAAGAAAACAATGTGAAAAAATTTGAATAAATTGTAGTAGTTTATTTCCACTTTTATCTTTTAATTAAATACTTTTTAACCAAATATTCAAGTAAATCTATGTGCTCCTTATTATAATTTAGACACGGTACTGTTACAAATTTTTCTCCTCCATTTTCCATAAAACTCTCTTTTGCTTCTATAGATATTTCTTCTAATGTTTCAACGCAGTCTGATGCGAACCCTGGACATATTAAAAGAATTTTTTTCTTTCCTTCGTTGGGTAAGTTGTCAATGGTTTCATCTGTATATGGTTTTAGCCACTCCTCTGGTCCAAACCGGGATTGAAACGTTGTAATTATTGGTATATCCATTTTCATATGCTCAACTACTAAGCGAGTTGTTTTCTGGCAGTAACAATGATAAGGGTCGCCTTTGTCAAAATACTTTTTTGGTATTCCATGATATGACGCAACAATAACATCTGGTTTCCAATGAATTTTCTTAAGTGCTTTTCTGATACTCATTGCAATTGCACTTATATATAGAGGTTCTGATTCGTAATGCGGAATGATTTGAAGGCTTGGTTGCCAGCGCATCTTCATAAGTGATCTATACACCTCATCACACACTGTTGCCGTTGTTGCTGCTGCATACTGTGGGTATAACGGCAATATAATCATTTCTTGACAGCCTTTTCCTTTCAAATCATACAGTTTCTTTGCTATCGACGGATTTCCGTATCGCATCGCATAATCAACTTCTATATACTCATTCTTTATTCTTTTTCTTACATTTGCTGTTTGCTTCATCGTAAAGTATCTTAATGGAGACATGTTTTGCTTTTTCATCCAGATTTTCTGATAAGCTTTCGCTGTTTTAGCTGGCCTGAATGTTAAAATAAATAAGTTTAAAATTAGCTGCCATAAAATTGGATTCACTTCTATGACTCTTTTATCAGACAAAAACTCTTTCAAATATTTTCTAATATCCCACCATTTTGTTGAATCTGGTGTTCCTAGATTTATCAGAAGCACTCCTGTTTTTCTTTGTGGGAGTCGCGGATGTTTGTTAGGAAGTTTCATAAGCTCTTACTACTTTTATTACTTTCGCAATATTACTGATTTTAGTCTCAGGTAAAATCCCATGAGATAAATTAAAAATATGGTTATTTTTTTTAAATTTTTCTAAAACTTCTTTCGTTTTTTTTTCTATCTGTTCTCCTTCTTTTATTAGTTCTTGAGGATCTAAATTTCCTTGGACAGTTATTCCTTTTTCTCTTAGAAAGGTTGGCAGTTCTTTTGGGTAGGTTTGATCTAGTGACAATACATCACAATTAACTTCCTCTGCGAAAATTTTATAATTATTCCGAGAACCCCTTGGAAAATGAATTATTTTCGTATGTTTGGAGAACCCTCTTATTTCTCCACTAATTTGTTGATTTGGCTTTATAATAAAATCTATATATTCTTCTCTATCTAAAAGCCCTGCCCATGATTCAAAGACCTGTATGTAGTTTGCCCCACTTTGTATTTGCTTTTTCAAGTATTCTATTGAAATCTCAGTGATTATTTTAATTATATCCGCAGCTTCTTCTTTCTTCTTCTTTATGAATGTTTTTATCTTACTATGTGTTTTGGATGTGCCACCCTCTATCATGTAGTTGAGAACAGTAAACGGCCCTCCACAAAACCCAATTAAATTTTTTGTACTTTTTTTTGCGTTTAGTATCTTGATGGTTTCAAAAGTGTTAGAGATCTTGTCTAGGGATTTGTTTAAACTCATGTAGTTAAGATCCTTTTTGGAAGAAATACAATTTAGGAGAGGGCCGTGATTTTTTAAAAATTTTACCTCTTGCCCTAAGGCATGGGGAATTACAAGAATATCTGAAAATAAAATGATAAAATCAAGATCAAATCGTTTTAAGGGTTGAAGTGATATTTCTGACGCAAGTTCGGGATTGAAGCAAAGTTTAAGGAAATCCGGATTTTTAGATCTGATTTTCATATATTCGGGAAGATATCTACCTGCTTGTCGCATAAACCAAATAGGGATTTTATTAACAGTTTTCATCTACTACTTAAATTTCTTGGTAATAAGGTTGTTGTTGTTGTTGTACATATAATTAAGTTGATAAACTTTATTAACAGATTACTCACAGGAAATGAAGTAATAAGTTTGTGGAAAAGATGTGATCAAAAACCCAGTAACGAAGGAAACAAAAACGAACAGGGTGGATAAAAGAAAAATAATAGTGTTTATTATAATGTTAGGAAATACATACACATGGTCAACTTGTGGAAAAGAAAAGGACAAAATAGAAAAAAAGTGGTTGAACGAGAAAAAAAAGAGAAATACACCAAGTTATCAAAGGTTATCCTCGCCTCATCGAGTGAAGTCAGAAACCACATGTTGAAGGAATATTTTTCCGGTGTTGTAAATGTTCCACATAACGCAGAAGAGGAAAAATATAAAAGAATAAAAAAAAAACCAGAAAAGATAGCGCTTAGAATAGCAAAAGAAAAGGCCTTGTCTGTTTTAGAAAATTATCCCAATGAAATTATTATTGCTTCAGACCAAATTCTGGTATGTGAAAATAGAGTGCTTAGCAAGCCTAAAAGCCTTGAAGAGGCAACTAATAAATTATTATTTTTAAGAAATAAAGCTCATAAATTGTATAGTTCTATATATGTAATCAAAAAAGGAAAATGTTATTTTCAACAAGTAAAAGTAGCATCATTATTTTTTGCAAATATTACTCAAAATGATATAGAATTGTATGTAAAAAATAACAAGAAAACTGTCCTCACAACGGTTGGATCATATAAAATTGAAGAGAATTCAAAGTATAAGTTTTTAAGCATAATAGATGGAGATCTAGAAACGATCTTAGGGTTCCCAATAAAAGATTTAATAAAAAAGATCAACAATGAAAACTAAATTATTTGTCATAGGTAAGCCGATTAAACACTCGAGATCACCAATAATCCATAATTTTTGGATAGAAAAATATTCACTCAATGCAAGTTACAATAAGCTAGAAGTAGAGAAAACAGAAATTAAAGATTTAATACAAAAGGTAAGAGATGGCAAGATTCAAGGTTTAAATATCACAATTCCATATAAAAAAATGATGACAGATTTTGTAGATGAAGTCGAAGAATCTGCCATACGAAGTAATGCAATAAACACCATTTACAAGGTTAGAGACAAAATAATTGGAGCAAATACAGACGGGATTGGATTTATATCTTCACTAGAAAAAGATTTAAGTTTTAATATCGATTCAAATACAAATGTAATGTGTATAGGAGCAGGAGGAGCTGCTTACGGAATTGTTTCAAGTTTAATAGACTTAAATCCAAATATTATAAGAATTATTAATAGGACAAAATCTTCAGGCATAAAGCTAATTAAGCACTTTGAAAAATTTACCCAATCAAGACAACTATTCGAAACAACACTTCTAGGCTCAAACCTCATTGATGATGTCGATTTGCTTGTAAACTGCACATCATGCGGGATGGATGGAAAGAACCCACTTGCTATCGTGCTTACTTCAATGAAGAAAAAATCATTAGTTTATGACATAGTTTATGAACCTTCCATTACCCCTCTTATGAGATTGGCCATGGATAATAAACTAAAAAATACTAATGGATTTTATATGCTTGCTCGGCAAGCTGCAGAATCATTTTATAGGTGGTTTGGAATAATGCCAGAAGATTCACATGTCAATGAAATTATTAAAATACTAAAAAGATGATTAAAATTGCAATAACTGGAAATATCGGAAGTGGTAAATCAACAATTACGAAAATTATTAGAGAACTTGGATTTAAAGTCTTTGATTCAGACAAAGAGGTTAAAAAGGCTTTGACGAAAAAAGAATTAATTAATCAAATAAGTAAAGAGTTTAAATCAAAAATTCCAGGTCTCATTAAAAGAAATACAATTGACAAAGCTAAACTTGGAGATTTTGTATTTTCTTACCCAGATGAATTAAAAAAATTAGAGCAAATAGTGCACCCAAAAGTTTGGGAAAGTAAAGAAAAGTTTTTTGAGAAAAACTGTAACGAGCAAGCCGTCTTTTTAGACATTCCCCTGTTATTTGAAAAAAAAATACAAAGTAAATTTGACTATATCATACGAACCAGTGTCTCAGAGCAGGTTCAAAAAAAAAGAGTATTAAAAAGAAAAAATATGACCAATGCTAAGTTTAATCGCATAAGAAAAACACAAGCCAACTATTTAGGTGTTGAAGAAAAATGTATCTCTTTGGATATCAATACGGAAGAAGACATAAAAATAGTTAAAAAAAAAGTTAAGAATTTCTTGGAGAAAATTTTGAACTTAAAAAAAGAATTAGATTCAACATAAATGTGGATGAAGATGACCATTTCCCACGAATAAATTCTTCCTTTGAAATTAATAGTTTTTTTATGAAAAACTTTAGTTCATTTATTGAAAACATCTCAAGTTGCTGCCGAAACTCTGGAATATTTTTAAAGAAAATTGGAGGCCTTAGTTTTTTTATAGCACTGCTAACGTCGATACCTTCGTAAATTTTAATCTTGATGACAAGCAACCTAAAAAAGTGCTCAAGAAGGTAAGTTATTAATCTCATATTATTAGAGCCATAATCCGTAAATTTATTAAAATTTTTAACAAATCCCCTTTTCTCCTTAGATGCAAGTGAAAAAATAAACTTTGTATCGTCGTTGTTAAGCGAAGCTGAGGTAAAAGAAAAAGTGTTGCACATGAAATTTTTTGCTGTTTCAGTCTTGTGCAGTATAATTATTTTCTCAAGCTCACTTTTAATTTCCAGCCTTTGATTTGATAGGTTGTTTGCTAATAAATTTATTAGAGACTCGGAAATTTTTACCCCTTCATTTTGTAAAAAATTACTAATATATGTTTTTTTTTCATTGTCACTTTCTTCGTAACAAGCAACTGAAATAGAATAATTGTTTTTTTCAAAAAAAGACCTTAACGGAGATCGGGGACTAAGTTGATGACATTTTAAGACAACAATTAAATCCGTATTCGTTTCTTTTGAAATAATTGAGATTATTTCTTTACTGATTTTTTCACTGTTAAGATGAAAGCACAGAAAAGTTTTTGATCCAAAAATATTGGGCGTTGAGTTTTCAATGAAGATTCTCGATAGATCTTCTTTTTTAATTTCATCTGAGAAGAAATTTATCACTTCAAAGTCTTGTTCAACATTTTTAAAGCTTTTAATAAGATTGGTGCAATCACAAACCTTTCCGTAATTCGGACCGTAAAATAAAAAAAACCTAAATGAAAGATAATTTTCTGGTTTTTTTTCAAAATCATCAAACTTTACAATCATGGCCTAATTTTTCTCTTAGTGGAGAAAGCGAGAATTAAATCAGCAAGATCAGTAGATAAGGATCTTACTAATTTTTTTGAAGTATCCTCCAAAGAGACGATATTTGCATAATTGTTATTTGTATAGTTAAAACTTCCCGTATTTCTCAAACTACCTGAGGTCAATTCTCCTTTTTTATCAAGAAAAACAAACTTAGCTTCAATTGCAAGCATAAGTGAATCAGAACTTAAATCTTTGTTTATCCCCATACTAGAGACAACCCGGTTAATTGAAACAACTAACTTTAAATTAGACTCTCTAGAACTTTTTGAATTAAGCTTTTCATCTAAAAGTAATTTCATTGTGGATGCATTGTTCTCATATTTTTCCTTTGATTTAATTACTATTTTGACTTTGTGGGGATAATACAAATTTGTCATTTTGTACAAAGGCTTATATGCACAAGAACTTAAAAAATAAACAACAAAAATTGTAAAAATTATTTTAGTTTTCATATAACAAAATTGATAATTTTATTAGGCACAAATATTATTTTTTTTGTATTCTTAATATTTATAGTGTAATTATTTTGGCTTCCAACTATTGTTTCAATTAATCTATCTTTTTCAGTATTTTCATCGACTTTTATAATCCCCCTTTTTTTCCCATTTATTTGAACAATTATTATTACCTTGTCATTTGAAGATTTGCTTAAGTCTGCTTGAGGCCACTGTATATTTTCAATTAGTTGATCTGATCCAGATTTATAAGCCAACTCCTGGGAAAAGTGTGGCGTTATGATATAGATTAATCTTAAATAAATCGACCAACAATAATTAAACATTTCCCCTACCAATCTTTCTTTAATAAGGTAGTTTGATAATTCACGTAATTTTGCGACGGCTTTATTGAATTTATAGTTTTTTACATCCTCTGAAAAAGTATAAATTGTTTTATTAGTAAATTCGTATGCATTTTTATCCTGATCAGACATGTCTTTGTCTTTCTGAAAAGTAACTGTAAAATTAAATTTTGACGATAGTAGATCATAAATTTTTTCTAGGTATTTATACATGGCTTTGATACCATCAATAGACCACTCTAAGTCTCTTTCTGGAGGTGAGTCTGATATCATAAAAAGTCGTGCAGTATCTGCACCATATGTAAACACAATTGAATCGGGATCTACAATGTTTTTTTTAGATTTGCTCATTTTTTCTGATCTGCCTTTTATAACTTCTATTGTTTTACTGCCTTGATTAGTCCAATATGTTCCTTTTTCTTTTATAACGTTTTTGGGTTCTATCCATTTGTTATCTTTTGTTCTGAAAGTTTCATGACAGACCATGCCTTGTGTTATAAGTTTTTTGAAAGGTTCTTTAGGAAGTTGCATTCCACAGACTTTCAAGGCTCTAACAAAAAATCTAGAATAAAGTAAATGCAAAATTGCATGCTCCACTCCACCGATATAATGATCAACTGGCATCCAATAAGAAATGTCTTCATCCTCAAAAGGTTCCTTTGATGATATTGGTGAACAGAATCGTAAAAAATACCATGACGAATCGAAAAATGTATCAAGAGTATCTGTTTCTCTAATTGCATCCATTCCAGTTTTAGGACATTTAGTTTTTTTCCATTGCGGGTGGTTTTCAAGAGGGTTTCCTGTTGACTTTAATTTAATATCATTTGGAAGTCTAATTGGTAATTCACTATCCTCTACAGCGAGAATTTTTCCGTCGTTTCTGTAAATTATAGGGATAGGACATCCCCAGTATCTTTGTCGTGATACACCCCAATCTTTTAACCTGAACTTTACACATTTTCTTCCAATTTTTAACTTTTCAATTTTTTCAATAATCGTTTCTTTCGCATTTTTTATATTTTTTTCATTAAGGTATTCGGAATTTATAAGTATATCTGTCTTATTTGTTTCACAGTAGGGAAGTTCTTTTTCTTTGCCTTTTATTATGCATTTTATAGGAATGTTAAAATTTTTTGCAAAATGATAATCTCTTTCGTCATGAGCAGGACAGCCAAAAATCGCGCCATTTCCGTAATTAATTAATACATAATTAGAAAAAAATATTGGAATTTTTTCGTTTTTAATAAAAGGATGTTCAGCAAAAAGAGATGTATGAAATCCAATTTTTTCTTGAACAGTATCCTTTGTTTCTTGCATTTTTAAACAATTGTTTTTAAATTCTAAAAATTTTTTATTTTCTAAAAATTGTGACGAAAGTTTATGCTCAACTGATAGCGCAATAAAACTCGCTCCAAAGATGGTTTCAGGTCTGGTTGTAAAAATGTCAATCGATAATTTTGATTGGGATATTTTGAATTTTATTTCAACTCCTTCAGACATTCCGATCCAATTTTTTTGCATTAATTTAACTTTTTCTGGCCAATTTTCTAATAGATTTAAATCACTTAAAAGTTCCTCTGAAAATCTAGAAATATTTAGAAACCATTGAGACAGTTTCTTTTTCTCAACGATCGCCCCAGACCTCCAACCTTTACCGTCAATAACTTGTTCATTTGCTAATACAGTTTTATCGACTGGATCCCAATTTACAAAACTGTCCTTCTTATAAACAAGCCCATTTTCGAAAAATTCTATAAAAATTTTTTGTTGATGTTTGTAATAACTTACATTACAGGTTGATATTTCACGCTCCCAATCAATTGATAGTCCAATTCTCATTAATTGCGACTTCATATTCTTAATATTGTTTTCAGTCCAATCTTTGGGGTTAACGTTATTCTCTATTGCAGCATTTTCCGCCGGCATCCCAAAACTATCCCAACCCATCGGATGTAAAACATTAAAACCATTAAGTTTGTAGAATCTTGCGGTAACATCACCTATTGTATAATTTCTTAAATGTCCCATGTGAATTTTTCCAGAAGGATAAGGAAACATTTCCAGCACATAAATTTTTTTTTTGGTCTTATCTGTTTTGGATTTATATATCCGTTTTTCCGCCCAATAGTTTTGCCACTTCTTTTCAATGATTTCTGGATTATATTTTTTCATTATTGTCAAAACAACTTATTGCTCCAAAGCCGTGTAAATTTTTATTCTTCATAGACTTAATGTTTTTGTAATTTACCCCTCCTAATGCAAAAATTACCTCTTCTTTAAAAAAAAAACAAAGAGAAATAAAAATATAGTTGCTCAT
>CABZMK010000009.1 GCA_902526865.1 uncultured Alphaproteobacteria bacterium | reverse complement strand
TTATTTGGTTTTCAGCTTGTTTCACAATTTCACAAATAATCTCGTTGACAGGCTGTATTTTTTTAACCAAGCTTACACTCTGGCCTGCCATAAGCGAACCATTGTCAATGTCTCCTTCTATTACAGCTTTTCTTAGAGAACCCGCCCAGAAATGTTCTATTTGCAATTGAGCTTCCTTCAGTGAAATTTTACTTTTATCTAACAGTTTTATTACTCTTTTTTGTTCTTGAAGAAATTTTTCTGAAGCCTTATTTTCTATTGCTCTGACTGGTATCACTGGAAATCTTTTATCCAGTCTAACAGATATTTGGCAATTTCTTGCTTCAGATTTTAAAAATATTTCTTTAAAATTGTTATGAGCAATTGATTCATTACTGCAGACCAATCTCGTACCTATCTGACATCCTGCAGCTCCTAACTCAAGGTATTTTAAAAAAATTTCCCCTCTTCCGATTCCACCTGCTACAAAAACTGGAACTTCCATGATTTTAGGAAGAATTTCTTGGACTAAAACATTAATTGAAACTGGTCCAATATGCCCTCCAGCTTCATTTCCTTCCAAAATCAATGCGTCAACTCCATAATTAATCATTTTTTGAGCAATTGAGACTGTGGTCGCAAAACACATTGTTTTTATTTTTTTTTTTTTCAACTTTTGAATTTGTCTTAGTTTAGGGAAGCCACCTGCAAAAACAACTAAACCGACTTTTTTTTCGATGCACACCTCAATTAAACCCTCAATGTCTGGGTGTAATAAAATTAGATTTACACCAAATGGTTTTCTCGTTTTGGATTTGGTTGCAATAATTTCTTTTTCTAGTTGATCCTTATCCATTGAACCTGCAGCAATTACTCCAAATCCGCCTGCATTACTTGTAGCTGAGACTAAATTGCTCTCTGATATCCATGTCATAGCTCCACCCATAATGGGGAATTCAGCGCCTAAAAAGTTGGAGCCTTTAAAAAATAATCGTTTTAACTTTTTATTCATAATTATTTATTTACCAAGTCCATAGGCCGTATGAAGTGCTTTAAGAGCTATTTTTTTTTTGGGCAAGTCAATTAAAACACTTATTTTTATCTCTGAAGTCGAAATCACCTGAATATTAATATTTTTTTTTGCCAAGGTTTCAAACATCTTTTTAGCTACACCAACATTACTTTTCATTCCAACACCAACAATTGAGATTTTACAAATGGAACTATTTGAATGAATCCTCTTAAACTTAATATCAGATGATCTTAATTCTTTTAATGATTTTCTTTCATCCTCAACTGGGACTGTAAAAGTTAAACTAGCGAACCTTCCGTCATCAGTTATATTTTGAACAATCATGTCAACGTTTATATTATTACTTGCTAATGTGCTAAAAATTTTTGCTGCTATACCAGGTTTATCTGGGATGCCTTTCAATGTAATTTTTGCTTCATTCTCTGACGAAGTAATCCCTGTAACAACTTCTTTTTCAATTTTATTTTCTTCTCTAACAACCATTGTCCCTAACTTTTTATCAAAAGAACTTCTAACATGAATTCTAATACCATATTTCATGGCTAATTCAACTGATCTTGGATGTAATACTTTTGAGCCTAGGGAAGCAAGTTCCAATATTTCATCATATGTAATGAAATCAATTTTGTTTGCATCATCAACAATTTTCGGATCAGATGTAAAAATACCCTCTACATCTGTATAGATCTCACATGTTTTTAGCCCTAGTGCGTAAGAGATTGCTACCGCTGTTGTATCGGATCCCCCTCTCCCAAGAGTTGTAATTCTATTTTCCTTCGAAATTCCCTGGAATCCCGCAATAACCAAAACTCTATATTTTTCTAAATGATCTTTTAAAACATTCGAATTTATCTTAATTATTCTTGCCTTACTGTGATTACCGTCGGTCAATATGGGTATCTGCCATCCAAGTAATGACCTTGATTCAATTTTTTTTTTGTTCAATAACGAGCTTATTAGAGCAGATGAGGATTGTTCCCCAGTTGAAACAATCACGTCATATTCAGGGTCAGATATTTCATTTCTTATTTTTTTAAACTCCTTTATAAGTTCGTTTGTTACACCACTCATAGCAGAGACAACTAAAATGATTTTTGAGGAGTTGTCTTTAATTCTCTTTTCAACAATTTTTACAACATTTTCTATTCTTTTCAAATTAGCCACTGAGGTGCCACCGAATTTCAAAACATTTATCAACATAAAGAATTATTTTGTATTTAAGAATTTTAATACTACCATATGTAAATATTATAAAATGAAAAGTAAAAATTTTAAAAGCACGCCAAATGAAACTTCAAGACTCTTTGATAAGTTATCAGGTGAATGGTGGGATGAAAATGGATCCTTTAAGGCATTACATTCTTTTAATTTAATTCGATTAGAATATTTAAAAAAAAATAATCTTAATCAATCATTAAATGGTTTAAGTATATTAGATGTTGGATGTGGAGGTGGAATTTTATGTGAACCGTTATCACGATTAGGTGCGGAAGTAACTGGAATTGATAATAACGAAAAAGCTATCAAGGTAGCAAAAGAACATGCAAGAATTAAAAATCTTAAAATAAACTACATTCACGATGAGCTTTCTAAGATAGATAAATGTAGTTTTGATATGATCACCTGTATGGAGGTTCTCGAGCATGTGGAAAATATTAACCAAATCATATCTATTTCAAATGGTATTTTAAAAAAAAATGGAGTTTTTTTTGGTTCAACAATAAATAAAACTTTAACATCGTATTTATTAGCAATCCTTTTTGCGGAAAATGTTTTACGGATTGTTCCAAAAGGAACACATGAATGGAAAAAATTTTTGAAACCGAATTTTGTTAAAAAAAAATTTCTAGAAAATGGTTTTAATGATTTTCAAATTCAAGGTGTAAACTATAATCCTTTTAAAAATACATGGAGTTTTTCAGAAAGAACTTTTATAAACTATATGTTTTTCGCAACCAAATCTTAAAAATAATAAACCAAAAATATAAATCGTTTTTTAGTATTCTAATTATTTATTAAAAAGAAGTCATAGAAGGAATTTTTTTTCTTACATTTTTTACTAATTCAGTGTCGATCTGAGCCTCAATTACACCGATTTGATTTTGCGCATCTGCAATAACTTTACCCCAAGGATCTACAATAAGTGAATGACCAAATGTTTTTCTCCCATTCTTATGAATTCCACATTGCGCTGGAGCAAAAACAAAACAACCATTTTCAATGGCTCTAGCTCTTATTAAGGTGTGCCAGTGACTTTTTCCAGTTGTATAAGTAAAAGCTGCTGGAATTGAAAAAAAGTCAGCACCTTTTTTGGCTAATCTCCTGTATAAGTTTGGGAACCTTAAGTCATAGCAAATGCTCATTCCAAGATTCCCCCATGGCAACTCAACAACCTCCAATTTTTTACCTGAGTCATAATTTTTAGACTCAAAATATTTCTCATTTGCTCCTAATATGACATCAAAAAGATTTATTTTATCATAATGACTCAAAACTTTACCTTTATTACAAATTATCAGTGATCTATTAAGAAATCTTTTATTTTTATTTTTGTGTGGAAAAGAACCTATCAAAATATTCGTTTCAAATTCTTTAGCTTTGTTTATAAGGAAGTTAAGAAAAATTTGATGCCAGTTATCAAAATAATCATTAATTTTAGTTTTTGAATCAGAAAAAATAGAAACACATTCTGGTAAGCAAATAAGATCAAAATGTTTTCTCTTGACTTTAGAAAAAATTTTTTCCAGCATTATAATATTTTCTTCTGGAATATCACCACTAGTTGTTTGAAAACAAGCAACACTAAATTTACTCATCAATTAATCTCATAAGTTCACCATTTTCATGCATCGATTTTAAATCGTCATAGCCACCGACATGTTTATCTCCAATAAAAATTTGAGGAACAGTATTCCTTCCATTTGAAATGTGATACATTTCATTTCTCAAGGATGGTTCATTATCAATAACTTTCTCTCTGAATTTGAGATTAAGGTTTTCAAGTAAACGCTTGGCTGCTATACAGTATGGACAAATATTAGAGGAATAAATTAAAATTTTCTTCATTAGTAATTTTTTATGACCCAAACAAATTTAATAGATATAAATTCTTTAATTAATTCTAAAAACAAATCAAGTAAAAACTGGTATGAACACAATTTTTTGTTTAATAAAATATCAGAGTTATTAGGAGAAAAACTAAAAGAACTAGGTAGTAATTACGATAAAATTTTACTACTTTCATCAGATGCTGGCGAATCTCTTGAAAACACCATCAAAGTCAGTTTTTCAAAACTCATCTTCTTATCTCCCTATAGAAACCTGCTAAACAAAAAAAAAATTCAATCAAACAAAATTTTAAAAGTCGAGTGTCATTTTGAAAATTTACCTCTAAAAAATGAAAAATTTGATCTTGTTATTAGTAATTTATGTATTAACAGTATTATTGATAAGAAAAAACATTTAAATAAAATCTTTCAACTATTGAAAGCTGATGGTTTATTTATTTGTAATTTTTTTGGAGAAAAAACAATGTTTGAATTAAGAGATTCACTTTTCTCGACAGATGAAAAATTGTTTGATGGAGCTTTTATGCGATTACCTATCAATCTAAAAATGGTTGACATTTCTGATTTATTAGGACAAGTAGGCTTTAAGGAATTAGTATCTGAAACAATTAGTTATAAAATATACTATAAAAATGTTAGAAAAATTTTCGAGGACTTGAAAGGTATAGGGGAAAATAAAATCCTTAGTAACAGAAAGAAAAGTTTGATGACAAATAATTATCTCAATACTCTTAACGACGAATATAAAAAAAAATTTAGCGATAAAAATGGACTACTTTTAAGTTGCGATGTAGTATCAGTGAGTAGTTGGAAAAATAAAATTATTTAGAAAAACTTTAAAATTTTCATTTGATTTTAAAAGGTTATAATTATTAAGTTCTTCTGGGACAATCCATTGCAATATTTGCTTCTCCTTATTTTTAATTTTTCCAAACCACCTTAGACAAAGAAAAAAGTGTAAACTTATATTATGTTTTAGAATCCTATAATTATTAAGATAGTAAATTTTACTAAAATCTAGTCTTATTCCTAGTTCTTCATAAATTTCTCTATCTAGAGCTTCCAATAGACATTCATCTTTTTCTACTTTTCCACCAGGAAACTCGAAGAAACCTGAGAAATTTTTTGTTTCAGGTCTTGAGGTAATTAATATTTTTTCATTTTTTTTAAAAACACACGCAACAACGTTTATATTTTTTTTAGCTTCTATAGTCAGCGTTGATTGATACATACTCTTTCGTAAAATCACAAGTCCATGTACTCCATTCATATATACCTATATTTAGATCTACTATTATTTCTATTTCTGATTGTTTAAGGTATTCATTTATTAAATTAATATAAGTTAGATTAAGTTTTTTTCCTTTCTTCAAAATGATAAATTTGCCAAATTTTAACGTTAACTTTTCTGGATCTAGCTTTGCTCCAGATTTTCCAACAGCCATAATAATTCTTCCCCAGTTTGAATCAGAACCAGACATAGCAGTCTTAAAAAGCGGAGAATTAGCTATTGATTTACCAATTTTTTTTGCATCATTTATGTTTTTTGCACCTTGGATCTTTATTTTTAAAAATTTAGATGCACCTTCTCCATCTTTAACAATATATTCTGCTAATTTGCTTGTTAGCTTTTCTAAGTGAAGAAAAAACTTCTTTCTATTTTCGTTTTTCAATTTAATTGAATTGTGCTTATCATTGACAGAGAAAAATAAAATCATATCGCTTGTGGAGGTGTCACCGTCTACAGTTATTGAGTTAAAAGTTTTATCAACAATCTCTCGAAATTTTTCTATACATTCCTCTTTTTTAAAGTCAAGATTTGTAAAAATAAATGCAAGCATTGTTGCCATATTAGGGGCAATCATGCCGGAACCCTTTGCTATACCATTAATTACAATATTTCTTTTTTCAGAAAAAATTTCGGAATGTGTCTTTGGAAATGTATCGGTTGTCTTAATTGCTTTAGCTGCTTTAAGCCATGAATTTGAGTCATTTTGGAGATTAGAGATTAGAAAAGGTATTTGTTTAATTATTTTCTTCTCGTCCAACGGTTCACCGATAACCCCTGTTGACGCAATGTAAATATACTTTTTTGGAACTTTTAATTTGCTCGATATTTCATTCACTATTTTGAGTAAAGAGGATTTTCCAGATTTACCATTAAATACATTTGCGTTTCCAGAATTAATTAGGATTACTGAAACTTTTCCAAATTTATGAATTTTTTTATTCCAAATAATTGGTTCTCCTGGAGTTTTTGAATTAGTAAACAAGCCTATTATTTCGCCTGGTGAATCTAATTTGATTAAAACCAGATCTTGTTTATTATTTTTTTTTAAACCACAATGTACACTAGAGACATTAATTCCACCAATAGGACTAATTTTTTTTATTTTTCTAGGAGCAAGTGGAGATATTTTAAAGGGCATAGTTACACAAAAACAAATTTAATATATCTTTATATCTAAAATTAATATAAATAATAGCATGTTAAATTTTTTGTCAAAAAAAATATTTGGTTCTTCAAATGAAAGAGTAATCAA
Organism: uncultured Alphaproteobacteria bacterium; assembly: GCA_902526865.1. Classification (GTDB taxonomy): domain Bacteria; phylum Pseudomonadota; class Alphaproteobacteria; order Methylaequorales; family Methylaequoraceae; genus Methylaequor. The sequence continues at coordinate 43,835 of CABZMK010000009.1, read as the reverse complement.
AAAGATTCTTCCTCTAGTTGATAAAGTGAACGAACTAGAAAAAACTTATGAAAAACTTACAGATGAACAAATCCTAAATAAAACTAAGGAATTTAGGCAACAAGTTAAAAATGGTAAGTCCTTAGATGACATCATTCCAGATGCCTTCTCAAATGTGAGAGAGGCTGCAAAAAGGTCATTGGGACAGAGACATTATGATGTCCAAATTATTGGAGGAATTGTTCTTCACAAAGGCATGATTGCTGAGATGAAAACTGGAGAAGGTAAAACACTTGTTTCAACCCTCGCGGCTTACCTTAATTCGTTGCAAAATAATTCAGTTCATATTGTAACTGTAAATGATTACCTTGCAAAAAGAGACAGTGAGTGGATGGGTGTTGTTTATGAAAAATTAGGGCTTAAAACGGGTTATATTATTAATGGAATGGATGAAAGCGAAAGGAAAAAGGCTTACTCTTCAGACATAACGTACGGCACAAATAATGAGTTTGGATTCGACTACCTGAGAGACAATATGAAATTCTCGAAAGACCAATTAGTGCAAAGCGATTTCAGTTATGCAATCATTGATGAGGTTGATTCAATTTTAATTGATGAGGCTAGAACCCCTCTTATAATTTCAGGATCTGCAGAACAATCATCTGCGTTGTATAAAATAGTTGACAGAATCATTGCAAGACTTGATTCACAAGATTATGAAAAGGACGAAAAATCAAAAAGTGTAGTTTTGAAAGACAATGCAATTGAAAAATTAGAGGGTTTCTACAAAAAAGAAAAATTATTAACAACTGGTAATTTATATGACATTAATAATGTTACTCTTCTTCATCATACTAATCAATCGCTAAAAGCTAGGTTTATCTTTGAAAAGGACAAAGATTATTTAGTACAAGATAAAAAAGTTTTAATTGTTGATGAATTCACTGGAAGAGCTATGGAAGGTAGAAGATTCTCAGAGGGTTTGCATCAGGCAATTGAAGCTAAGGAGGATTTGGAAGTTCAAGTAGAAAACCAAACTCTTGCTTCAATAACTTATCAAAATTATTTTAGGTTGTATAAAAAATTATCAGGAATGACCGGAACAGCAAAAACTGAGGCAGACGAATTTTTTGATATTTATAAACTTGAAGTTGTTGAAGTGCCAACTAACAAAAATATGATAAGGGTTGATCACGAAGATGAAATTTATAGAACCCTAAATGAAAAATACGATGCAATAATTAATCTAGTTGAAGAATGTATTAATAAAAATCAACCATGTTTAGTTGGAACAGTTTCAATAGAAAAATCTGAATCCTTATCTAAGATTTTAAAAAAAAAAGGTATAACCCATCAAGTTCTTAATGCCAAGAATCATCTAAAAGAAGCAGAGATAATAGCTTACGCTGGAAAGCCCGGAACAGTTACAATTGCTACTAATATGGCTGGAAGAGGGACTGATATTAAATTAGGTGGAGCCGAGGAGTCAGAAAATCTTGAAAAAGAAATGAAAGTTTCAAAAGAGTCGGGTGGACTTTATGTCATTGGTACCGAACGACATGAATCTAGAAGAATTGATAATCAGTTAAGAGGTCGATCAGGAAGACAAGGTGATGCTGGATCGTCAAAATTTTTTCTGTCTTTAGAAGACGATCTAATGAGAATTTTTGGTTCTGAAAAACTAGATTCAGTGTTAAAAACACTCGGACTTGCTGATGGTGAAAGTATTCAACATCCATGGATTACAAAAGCATTGGAGAGGGCACAGAAAAAAGTAGAGGCAAGAAACTTTGAAATTAGAAAAAGTCTTCTTAGATTTGACGATGTTATGAATGAACAGAGAAAGATAATTTATGACCAAAGAAAAGAAATTATTAATGACAAAGAAATAGATACACTTGTATTTGATATGAGAGATGCATCCGTAGATGATCTTGTTGATAGAGAAATTTCAGATTTAAACGAGCTAAACTCTGAAAAAAAGAAAAAAATAATTGATTACTGTAAACAAAATTTAAATGTTGATTTAAATTTTGAAAAAATTCTTTCAGCTAATCCACAGATTGAAGACATAAAAAATGAAATCATAAAACTGTCCGACAAAAACATAAACCTAAAAAAGACTCAATACTCTTATGAACTTTTTGCATATGCTCAAAAATCTATTTTACTACAAATGATAGACAAATGTTGGAAAGAACATCTTCTTTCTCTCGATCATTTAAGGCAAGGAATTTCATTAAGAGCCTATGGTCAAAAAGATCCACTTAATGAGTATAAACAAGAAGCTTTCATAATGTTTGAAGAAATGATGGAGCAAATTAGATTTAATATAACAAAAATTATAAGTTTTGTAGAAATAAAAACAGAAAGTGAGCAACTGGGTCAAGAACGTCAAGAGGAAATCAACCAAAGAAAGGTTCCAAGGAATGCTAAATGTCCATGCGGTTCAGGAAAAAAATACAAACACTGTTGCGGTAAAATTTAAGTTTAGTTTACTAAGAATTTTTTTCCAATACAAAGATACTTTTCTTCTCTTTGACTGATTATTTTGTCGGAAGAAACTCCATCAAACTGATTGTTTATTCTTAATATACATTCTTTGATTTGGTTACATATACCAGATACGTCTCTATGAGCCCCTCCTCTTGGTTCTTTTATTATTTCATCAATTACTTCTAATTCTAATAAGTCTTGAGCAGTCAGCTTAAGTGATTCAGCTGCTTTTTCAGACTCATTCGCCGATCTCCACAAAATCGAAGCACAACCCTCGGGTGATATAACTGAGTAAATTGCATGTTCCAACATAAAGACTTTATTTCCTGTAGCAAGGGCAACAGCTCCACCGGATCCGCCTTCACCAATTATAAAGGAAAAAATTGGAGTTTCTACATTGATGGAACACCTAATAGAACTGGCAATTGCTTCTGATTGTCCGCGATCTTCAGCTTCAACTCCAGGAAAAGCTCCAGGAGTATCAATAAAAGTTACAACAGGAAGCTTAAATTTGCTTGCAAGATTAAAAAGTCTCTGTGCTTTTCTGTATCCTTCAGGTTTTGCCATACCAAAATTATTCTTGACTCTTGTATCAATATCAATTCCTTTGTCGTTTCCAACAACTAGGAACTTTTTATTTTCTATTTTTGCAAGACCACCTTTTATTGAAGCATCGTCTGAATAGCGTCTATCTCCACAAATAACTTCGAACTTATCAAATATTGTATTGACTATTTCATCAAATTTTGGTCTGTCTTGATGTCTGCAGACCTTAACTTTTTGTATAGGCGTTAAATTTTCATATATTTCGTCTAATTTTTTGTCAAACTTATCTTGAAGAACGGTCAATTCGTTTGCAATATTTTCGCTTGTATCTTTCAGATGTCTTAACTCTTCAATTTTAGTTCTGATCTCAAGCAAAGGTTTTTCAAAATCGAGAAAATTTTGCATTTGTTAATTTAAGAACTTTCTATAAGTTTAGCTTTTTGTACTAAAACTTCAGCTTGACGAATTGAGGCAATATCAATTAATCTTCCGTCGAGAGATACAGCACCTTTCCCTTCTTTTTTGGCTGTTTCCATAGCTTCCAAAATTCTTTTGGCTTGATTAACTTCCTTCTCACTCGGACTCATAACTTCATTGGCTAAGTCTATCTGACTAGGATGGATAGCCCACTTTCCTTCACATCCAATTGTAGCTGACCTATTCGCTTGTGCTTTATATCCGTCAGGATCATTAAAATCACCAAAAGGACCATCAATGGGTCTAAGTCCATTGGCTCTCGCTGCAATAACCATTTTGGAAACAGCATGATGCCACATGTCACCCCAATGTTTATTTCGTGGTTTATCTCCATCAATATCGGTTAGGACGTGATAATTTGGATTGGGGCCTCCGATTACAGTTGTTTTTGCCTTTGTAGAAGCTGCATAATCAGCAACTCCAAAATGAAGTGATTCAAGTCTTCTATTATATGAAGCAATTTCATTGACATTTTGCATTCCTAATGCAGTTTCAATAATCAATTCGAAGCCAATTTTTTTTTCGAGACCCATAGCATCTTCAACTTGAGTACACAACATATCAACTGCATAAACATCGGAGACGGTACCAACTTTTGGAATCATTATAAGATCAAGTTTTCCAGGAGCTTTTTCAATTAAATCAACAACGTCTCTGTACATGAAGTGTGTGTCCAATCCATTAATTCTTACTGAAAGTGTTTTGCCTTTCCAGTCAAGATCATTTAACGCTTCTATAATATTTTTCCTAGCCTGTTCCTTTTCATCGGGTGCAACAGCATCTTCAAGATCTAAAAAGATCACGTCAACTTTACTATTTGCAGCCTTCTCAAAAAGTGCTGGATTACTTCCTGGCACTGCTAGTTCACTTCTATTAAGCCTTGGTTGGGCTTGATCAATAATTTTAAAACTCATAATTTCCTCTTATTAATTTATTATTTTAGTAAGTTTAATATATAAATAAATCTACAAACACAACTTAAATTTTAATTAATTTAGACATATTTCTTTTAAGACTATGCTTCTCCGTGAGAATTTTTCTAAGTTTTTTTGTTTGGATATGGGTGTATATTTGTGTTGTAGAGATATCTTTATGGCCTAAAGATTCTTGAATTAATCGTAAATCTACGCCTCTATTTAATAAATGCGTTGCAAATGAATGTCTAACTTTGTGTGGTGATAAAAGTTCTTTATCAATAAGAGCTTTTGAGCCAATTTTTTGTAATAATTGAAAAAATCTTATTCGTGTTATGTGACCTGATTTTGAGTTTGATGGAAATAGGTAGTTCTTATTAGATTTGGCTTTATTATCTTGAAGGATATTCAGATACTTTTTAAGTATATTTTGCACTTTCGAAATTAACGGAACAATTCGCTCCCTTCTACCTTTATTTAAAATTATTATAAATGAATAGTCATCAGATATATCACCTAGCTTTAAACTAACCAATTCACTTATTCTTATGCCTGTTGCATATAACATCTCGAGCATCAGTGACAGTCTGAGACCTTTATCTGTAGAATCATTATATGACAAATTGATAATTTTCTTTATCTGCTCCTCCGATAAAATCTTTGGTATCGTTCTTTTAAACTTTGGAAATTCAGTTGAATCGAAAAAGTTATATTTAATCAATTTTTTTTCCTCTAAAAAAATAAAAAAATTTTTTAATGAGGATAACTTCCTGCAGTGAGACGCAGTAGAATAATTTTTAGCTAAAAAATTCACATAACTTTTTATTTTATCTTCGTCTACATTTTCAATTTCATTTAAATTAAAAAATTTCTGAAATTGTTGTAAATCATTTTTGTATGACATAAAGGTATTTTTAGACACGTTTTTCTTGGTCAAAATATTTTCCAAGTATTTTTCTATGAGATACTTTATTTGCATTTATCTACAGTAAAATTCTACTCACTAGCTTCTTGTACTCATTCTCTAGTCCAAGATTCTTAAGTATTGTCAGCACAGAATAAGTTTCAATTAAATTAAGTTTATTCAAATTCTCATCATCTACAATTTTAAATAGTAAGGATAATGAATTAAAAAAATCTTTTTCATCTGATAGTTTTGATGCTAAGAAAAAATTTTTAATATCATTAGATTTGATCGAATCACTAATTTTTGTGTTTAATAATTTGTCTAAAAGATTTTGATTTATATCTAATTGATCTACCAGTAACATTAATACTTTTTTTGTGAAAGTTGATTCAACTGATTTTGAATCAGTAACTTTTTCTAATTGTTTTTCGAATGAATAATAATCAAGTTTTCTCGTTAACAAAAATTCTGATATATCAATTGCTAAGTTTCTTACATCACTCTTCGGGCTATCATAAAACTTATTTAATATACTTCTTGCTTCAATAAATTTTCCCCTAGATTGAAACATCTTTGAAATAAGAATTGTGTCCTCGTGATTTCTCACATATTTATCAAAATCTAGCAAATTACCAACTAACAAAGAAATTTCTGGAAGAAGATTATCATTAATTGAAATTTTTATTAATGCAATTATTTTTCTAAATTTTGATTCTGGCTTATTATCTCTAATTATAGATTGATAAAGTAAGGGTCTTGCTCTTATTGGTGATAAAGATTTGAATAAGCTTTCAGCCTTCTGTATTTCCTTTTCATCAAAACTTGATAATTGATATGCCTCCGAAAGCATATCAGCACTAATTCTACCCTGTTTGACAAGCATCTCAGAACAGAATATTTTCAATTCCGTATTTACCGATGGATTTGATAACACGAAAAGTAATCCACTTGTAGATAGTTTTTCAATTTGCTCAAAATTTGGTGATATATCAGCAAATTGGAGTGAAGACATTATTATAGGATTTAACTCTTTGACCTGATCTAAATTTTTCTTCAAATCACTGGACTTAGAAATATCTTTGTCACTCATTAAAGAAAAAGCTAAATCAATAAAAAAAATATCGCCTGGTTGATTTTGCTCTTTTAGAAGTTGAAGTCCAAGTTTTGCTTGATCAAACTTATTATTAATAATATTACAAATTATCATTATTTTTCCGAAAATAGTTGGGTCTTGATTAACTTTCTGTAAAATTTTACATGCTTCAGAATGTCTGTTTCTTAGAAGGTTTCCTTCAATCATTTTCTTTAAAATAAAGCTATTACTCTCAAGTTGAGAAGTTTGGGAGTAAACCAACTCGATCTCATTTAACCTTCCAGTATCAAAAAGCTTGTTGATGAAAATTTCAAAAAGTATTTCATCATCATCATCATTTATTAAATTTCTATCAAATGTTTTTTTTGAAACCAAAATTTCAAAAATAATCTCCTGAATCAATTTATCAGAAGTATTGATAGGCATTGTTTGCAAAAATAATTCAATTTCTTTAAAAGACTTATTTGAAAAAAAGTTTGTCCATTTAATGTTTTTTTCATCCGTAATAACAAACTCTGAAAGGTATTCTTTTGAATTTCTAAAACTATCATAGTTCTCGAAAACAGTCTGGTTAGCAAAAACCAGCTTACCAGAAAAAAATAGAGCAAAAAAAAACTTAAACAAATTATTTATTTTCAAGATAAAGCTCACTCTCAATAAGTCTTGGATTAATTATAAAATCTGATGTTCCTAAGTATATTATTAATACAAAGAAAACTACTGTTAGTGAAATAAAAATCTTAACTATTAACTTGTCCATGTTTATTATATTTTATCAAATAAATTATTATAATATTAACAATAATTCTCTAAAAAAATCTATTATTTATGTAAAAACAAATATATGACTTTGAAAAATAAAAATATAATAATAGTTGGTATGACTGGAGCAGGAAAAACCACGATAGGAAAAAATTTATCAAAGGAAATTTCTAGAAATTTTTTTGATATCGATCAGGAAATCGAAAGAATTTCCAACTTAAAGATTAAAGATTTTTTTAGAATATATGGTGAACCTGAATTTCGCAAATTAGAGCAGTCCATATTAATCAAATTAATAAATCAAAAAAATAAATTGGTTATATCACCAGGAGCGGGTATTTTCTGTAACGAAGAATTAAGAGAATTTCTTTTAAAAGAATGTATTTGTGTATTTCTTAATGCCAAGTTGAGTACTTTGATATCCAGGCTAAAGAAAAATCTATCAAACAGACCAAAGTTAAACAAAGGGAAACTTGAAGATAACTTAAAACAAATGTATAAGGAAAGAATTAATCATTACAGCAAATCACATTTTTCTATAAATGTAAGTGATACACCAATTTTTGAGATTGTAAAAAATATTATAGAAACTTTAAAACAATATGAATAGTATAGATATCTGCAAAGTCTCTTTAGGAATAAACTCTTATAAGATATTTATTGGAAAAGATATTCATAAGTCATTAACTGATTATATTTCTAATTATAAGAATTATTCTAAAACTGTTGTAATTTCGGATAAAAATATCTTGGAAAAAAATCCATCTTTATTCAATAACTATTTGAATAAAGACATTGAATTTGATCAAATTATTTTACCGCAAGGTGAAAAAATTAAAAGTTTTAAATACCTAGAACTTCTAGTTGAAAAAATTCTAAAACTTGAAGTTGATAGAGATACCCTTCTAATTTGCATTGGAGGAGGTGTTTTAGGTGACTTAGTTGGGTTGGCCTCATCTCTAATACTTAGAGGTTTAGATTTTGTTCAAGTACCTTCAACCCTTCTGGCTCAAGTTGATAGTTCAGTAGGAGGGAAAACAGGTATAAATTCAAAATATGGCAAAAATCTAATAGGGTCTTTCAACCAACCAAAGTCAGTTATTATTTCAACTGATATTTTAAAAACTTTAAATAAAAGAGATGTCAATTCGGGGTATGCTGAAATTTTGAAATACTCTTTTATATATGACAAAAATTTTTTTAATTGGTTAGTCAAAAATGGTAAAAAGGTGATCTCACTTCACACGGAAAGTTGTGTTTATGCAATAAAAAAAAGCTGTTCGATAAAATCAAAAATTGTTTCGATAGATGAAAAAGAAAAAGGAATAAGAGAATTATTAAATTTTGGCCACACTTTTGGGCACGCCATTGAAGCTATTACAGGATATAAAAATAAAATTAAACATGGAGAAGCTATTTTTATAGGAATGCATTTAGCAATAAAGTTTTCTTCATTTTTAAAAATTTGTAAAAAAGATGTCCTTGAAAAATATTCTTCTCATCTCGAAAATTTAAAAATTAATTACAAATTAAGTGACTACAATATTAAGATTTCACCAAAGAGTTTTTTACGACATATGAAATTTGATAAAAAAGTAAAAAATAACAAAATTAAGCTAATCCTCATTAAAGACATTGGTTCACCCATCAGACTATTTTTAGATAATGAAAAATTATTATCAAATTTTTTAAAAAATGAATTAAAATAAATTATGGAGTTTTCTTTAGCAGTATTAATAGGTTCTATTATCGGCCTTATTTTTTTATCAGCATTTTTCTCTGGATCTGAGACATCATTAACTTCGGCTTCTAAGGCAAGAATTCATACTCTAGCAAGATCAGGTAAAAAAAACGCTGGAATTTTTGAAAAAATCTTTAAAGACAAGGAACAATTAATTTGTACAATCCTTTTTGCAAATAATCTTGTAAATGTTTTAGCTTCAGCGTTGGCAACAAAAATTCTAATAGAAATTACTGCATCTGAGGGAATTTTTTATGCAACAATCATAATGACACTAATGATACTGATTTTTGGTGAATTAATTCCAAAAACCATTGCATTATCTAAAGCTGACAAATTTGCATTAAAGATAGCTCCTTTAATAAGGATAATAATAATATTGCTTTTTCCCTTAACAAAAATTTTAAATTTCATCGTAGGCTTAATATTAAAGATGCTCGGCATAGATTATAAGAATGTTTCTAAAGAAGAAAAACTTGAACAAAGTGAAGAGGAATTACGAGGGGCAATTGATTTACATGGGAAAGATTCAACAGGCAAAGAAGAAAAACAAATGTTGAAGTCAATTTTAGACTTAGATGACATAACAGTCGGATCAATAATGATTTCACGTAAAGATATTTACAGTTTGCCATCCGATACTTCGTATACAGATTTGATTCTAAAATTAAAAAATTCTCCACATTCAAGAATTCCTATTTGGGAAAAAAACCCAGAAAACATTGTAGGAGTTTTGCATGTTAGAAAATTAATTGGAGAAACCTCATTAGACCAAAAAAAATTTAATATATTAAATTATTGTCAAAAACCTTGGTTCATTCCAGAATCTACGAAGTTAGACAATCAGTTAATAGCTTTTAAAAGAAGAAAAGAACATTTCTCTATAGTTGTTGATGAATATGGTGAGTTTTTAGGAATCATAACCCTTGAAGACATTATTGAGGAAATTGTTGGAGATATTGACGACGAGCTAGATGATTTAAAACTTTCAAAAAATGAAAACGGTATTAAAAAAACATCAAAAAATCATTTTTTAGTAAATGGTACAGTGAATATTCGCGATCTTAATAAGCAAATTGGAACAGACCTACCAATTAACAATGCCTCTACAGTAGCTGGGCTTATTCTCTATGAAAGTAGAATTATTCCAAAAAAAGGGCAGGTTTTTTCTTTCTTTGGATTAAAATTTAAAATTCTTTCAAAAAAAAATAATCAATTACTTATGCTAAAAATTTCAAAAAATAATTAAAATTATTTTAAATTTGTATTATAATTTAATGGGGAGTTTGAATTGATTATTCAGGAGATACTTGAAAAAGTCCTAATTAATCAGAGATTGGTAATTATTGGACACAAATCTTCAGCATATGATGCTGCCGTAACCATGTTAAAGAATAAATGCGGAGCATTGCTAGTGTGTGATTCTAAAAATAAAGACGACCTTGTTGGTATCATTACTGAAAGAGATATAACCTTTAAGATTATCCCTAAAAATCTTGATCCCAAAGGAACATTAATATCTAAAATTATGACAAAAAATGTGCAAACCATTTCATCAAAAAAAACTCCGATTGATGCAATTCATGTAATGCGGTCAAATGGATTTAGACACCTTCCAGTAATAGAAAAAAAAAAAATTATAGGTATTTTGTCTATGAGAGATTTGTATGATTATGCTAATACTGAACTTCAAGATTCACTTAAAAAACATCAAGAATTTATGTTTGGAACAGGATATGGTAGTTAATTTAAAATTTTGATCCTTAGAGCGTGGACGAAACTTTTCATTTCATTTTCTAAAACCTTGTATATCCTTCTTTGGCTCTGTAATCTGGACAAGTTATTAAAAATACTTGATTTAATTTCCACATAAAAATGTGAATTGCCTCCTTTTGGACTTTGTGGATGGTTTTTGTGTAAATGAGATTCATTTTCAACTTTTAAAAATGATGGCTTGAAGTTAGTGTTGAGTTTTTTGTAAATTGTTGATTCATTCATATATGTAATAATAATAAGAATATGAAAAAAAAAGCAACAGACAGTTATATTTTTTTTGATAAGGCAGACGAAAGAAAATGCGATGAAAGAAATTGTAGTGAGCCAGGAGAATTTTTCGCACCAAAATCTCCGAATAGCTCTGAAAAGTATTTATTTTGCAGTAAACATATTAAAATATATAATAAGAGATGGAATTTTTTTGCAGGAAAATCTCAGAATGAAATTTATGAATTTCAAAAAAATGACATTTTTGAGGGAAAACCGACCAAGCCATTTTCCACAGGCTCAGCATCGAAAATAAATTTTGAATTTAACATTATTTTTGACGCTCAAAAGCTGAAGTTTAGAAAAAAAAGAAAAGGATTTGAAAATAAAGAAAATTATAGTTTTAATGAACAAATTGAAAATTCATTAATTATATTGAAATTGGAACCAAATTTTAGTGAAGATCAACTAAAAGCCAGGTATAAAAAATTAGTAAAAAAATATCACCCGGACGTAAAAAATAATATTAACAATAAAGAAAAGAAAATGAAAGAAATCAACAAAGCATATAAAATTCTACAAAAATTACCGAGAAGTGGATGTTATTAGAAAATAATAATTTAGATTTGAATTCACCAAAGCAGATTGATGCCTCTAAAATATTTGGGATTTCTAAAAAACTAATGGTGCCTTACTTTTCACAAAAATCCGATTTAGTCCCAGAAGTTGATGATGGTTATGTTTTCGATGATGCAACTACCACTTCAATTTTAATGGGTTTCAGATATAATAAGAAAGTATTGATTCAGGGTCTTCATGGAACGGGGAAATCCTCTCACATCGAACAAATATCCGCAAGATTAAATTGGCCTTGTGTAAGAATAAATCTAGACGGACACATAAGTAGATTTGATTTACTTGGAAAAGATGGAATAGTATTGGAAGGAGATAAGCAAGTTACAACGTTCAAAGAAGGACTTCTTCCATGGGCAATTAAAAATCCAGTTGCTTTGGTATTTGATGAATATGACGCAGGTCGACCAGATGTAATGTTTGTAATTCAAAGAGTTTTGGAGGCTGAAGGTAAATTAACACTTTTAGACCAAAATACAATTATCACACCAAACCGCTACTTCAGAATTTTTGGGACATGCAACACCCTCGGGCTTGGAGATACCTCTGGCTTATATTATGGAACACAGAATTTAAACCAAGGTCAACTAGACAGATGGAATATTTTTTGTGCTTTAAATTTTCTTGAACCTGAAATTGAAGAAAAAATAATTAAAAATAAAATTAAAAAAAGTACAAAAAAAGTTCACGATTCAATTTCCAAAATGGTTTTGCTGGCAAATTTGGTAAGAGATGCATTCAAAAATTCTGAAATCTCAGTAATAATGTCTCCAAGAACGTGTATAATGTGGGCTGAAAATTTTGAAATTTTTGGAGATATTGATCACGCATTTAAACTTTCGTTCTTGAATAAATGTGATCTTAATGATCAAAAAATAATAAATGAGTTTTATCAAAGGTGTTTTGGGAGAGAATTGATAACTGATTTTGAATAAATTATGGAAAATGCAAAAGAAATATCTGCCAAGACTTTATCAAAAAATAAAATAAAAAAAATTTCAGAAAAGCAAGTACTTGTATCTGATAAATCAAAAAATTCAAATTTTTTTGACAATAACGGTTTTTCTAATAAACCTTTAAGCAGGGGGTGGTACGATATTGCGTCTTTAAACCTTAGATATATTGACTCTAAAACGTTCAATAAATTCTGTCCGTCAAATGAGGAAAAAAAACATTTATTCAAAATTTTTGCAACCACAAGATGTTTGTCATTCGGTTTTAGGGAATTTGAGGGTTGTAGAAAAAATATAAACAAAATTTTACCTGAATTTAGAAATAGTTTTTTTCTTAAAAATAAAAACTACAATTCATTTTTGTTTAATTCTTTTCTCAAAGTTTTTTTCAATAAACAAGTTTCTAAAAAAGACATACCTAAAGAATTTTCTAAAATTAGTATTAATGAATTTAAAAAATTGGTAAATGTTATTGATGATGAGAATCAATTCTACTCTCATGTAAAGAAAATTATTTCATATCTTGAAACTGATGAAGATAATCATAATAATCAAGATCCTGAGGAAAGTTCAAATATAGATACAAATGCCTCACAAAAACAAGAAAAAGAAAAACTCAAAAGGATTCAATTAAAGAAAGTTGATCAAAATAAAGACAAATCAACACCTAATAAAGCAGAAAATAATAATTTTAACAATTCATTTATCAAAGATGAATTTAATTACAAAGTATTTACGAAACAATTTGATACTTTTACAAAAGCCGAAAGATTAATTAGTTATTCAGAATTAAAACAATTAAGACAAAGATTTGATGAAGAATGCAAAGACAATACAAAACTAGTAAATAGTCTTGCAAAAAAACTTGAGAAGCTTCTTTATTCTCTTGATTTTAGCACCTGGAAATTTGATCAAGATGAGGGATACTTTGATAGTTCAAGATTTTCTCAATTTATTGCAAACGCGAAAAATTCAAATATTTTTAAATTAGAAAATGAGAATACTGAAAAAAATACAGTGGTATCACTTTTACTAGATAACTCAGGCTCTATGAGAGGAAAACCGATTGTTACATCAGCAATGACAGCTGAAATAATTACAAAGACCTTGGAAAAATGTAGAGTAAATGTTGAAATTCTCGGCTTTACCACTAAAGAATGGAAAGGTGGAAAATCAAAAAAGCTTTGGGAGAAGAAAAATAAAGACCTTAACCCTGGAAGATTAAATGATCTACTGCATATTGTATATAAAGATGCAGACACACCATGGAATCAAACAAAACTTAATTTAGGCCTAGTTTTAAAAGATGGACTTTTGAAAGAAAATATTGACGGCGAAGCACTTATTTGGGCGTCAAGTAGATTAAAAAAAAGAAACGAAAAGAAAAAAATCCTAATTGTAATATCAGACGGAGCTCCAGTGGACGATGCTACTCTTTCATCAAATAATTCTAATATTCTTGATAATCATTTAAAGGAGGTAGTATCTGAAATTGAGAAAAAGAGAGCAATTGATCTCATTGCTATAGGGATAGGTCACGATGTTTCTAAATATTATAGTAGGGCTTTTACTATTGACGATGTTGAGAAACTGGGTGAAATAATAATAGATAACTTGACAGAAATTTTAAAAGAAAAAAGATAGATTGCTATTTTGAAGACTTAGATACGATAAGTTTTCTTAGCTTTTTTGTTTCTTCAGTAAGTGCAGAGGTTTTAACTTTAATTATGTAGTTGTCAATTCCACCATTTTTTTCAACTGTTTTGATACCACGTGAAGAAACTTTAAGTTTAATTTTTTTTCCTAATACTTCAGAGAAAAAAGATACGTTGTGAAGGTTTGGATAAAATCTTCTTTTTGTTTTGTTTACGGCATGACTTACATTGTTACCGGACATGGGTTTTTTCTTTGTAATGCTACATTTTTTTACCATTATACGTTGCCTTTTTAACAAATGATTCAATAGAAATTAAGTATTTCTTTTCAAGATAAAATCAAAAATTATCTTTGAAGCATTATTAACATCAAAATTATTTTTTTCTACATCTTTAATAATTTTTTTTACCGAATCGTTATATTTTAAATTATTTTCAATATAATCCTGGCTTTGCAGAAGAATATTTCTCCAAATGGCTTTGGTCTGTTGCTGAATTCTAGTTTTATAAAATGATCCACTGTCTCTTCTTATCTTTTCAAATTTTTTTATGAAGTTCCATATTTTTGTGATGCCAATTGACTCAGTAGATGAACATAGAAAAACTTCAGGGGAAATATCTTCTCTTATATTTGAAATCATATTTTGTGCATTTTTATATTCCAACATTGTGATCTCAGCTGTATTTTTCAAGTTTCCATCCGCTTTGTTTATTATGATAACATCTGCCATCTCAATAATTCCTTTTTTTATTCCTTGTAGTTCGTCTCCACCAGATGGTAACAAAAGGACTAAAAATATATCTACCATATCGTAGACGGTTGTTTCCGCCTGACCAACGCCCATGGTCTCAATAAAAATAATGTTGAATCCAGCTTCTTCTAAACATCTTATTGATTCAGAGGTTTTTTTTGCTACTCCCCCAAGATTGCCTTGACTCGGAGAGGGACGTATGAAAGCATTTTTGTTTACAGATAGTTTCATCATCCTTGTTTTATCTCCTAAAATTGAACCTCCTGTTCTCTTTGAAGAGGGATCTATAGCTAACACTGCAACTTTAAAACCAAGATCTATTAAAGACATTCCAAATGTTTCGATAAATGTAGATTTCCCAACACCTGGAACGCCAGTAATTCCTACTCTTAAAGAATTTTTATTTTGTTTTAATTTAGATAACAGAAAGTCAGCTTGAGCATTGTGAAGTTTGAGTGAAGATTCTACTAGTGTAATAGCTTTTGCAAGGTCTTTTAATTTTCCTCCTCTTATATTTAAAACCATTTTTTTTATTTCTTTTTTGTGAATTTCAGAAAGATCGCGTGATGGGCTACTACTTAAAAAAAAATCATTCGCATCAACTGATCCGTTTGTTAACTTAAATATTTTATTCAAAATCTTTTTTTCTGGTAGTCTCTCTCCACTTATATATCTTGAGAGGGAAACACTTGAGATTCCGATTTCTTTTGAAAAATCTATGTTAGAAATTTTAAATAATTTTAAATAAGACTTCAGTTTCATAAATTAACCATTTTGGTTAAGTTATCACAGCAAATTTATTATTTCAATGGCTGCCTCTTGAATATTTGTACCAGGGCCAAAAACTTTTGAAACACCTAGATCATACAAAAAGGGATGGTCATCGGGTGGGATCACACCTCCACAAATTACTTTAATATAACTAGCTTCATTATTTTTTAAAGATTCCATAAGTAGGGGCACTAATGTCTTATGACCAGCGGCGAGTGTTGAAACTCCAATCACATGTGCATCATTTTCTATTGCTTGTTTTGCTGCTTCCTCAGGAGTTTGGAACAATGGTCCTATATCAACATCAAAGCCAAGATCTGAAAATGCAGTTGCTATTAATTTAGCCCCGCGATCATGTCCATCCTGACCCATTTTAACAACAAGCATCCTTGGTCTTCTGCCTTTCTTGTTTACAAATTTATTAAGTTCATTGTCAATGATATCTATCTTGCCATCATTTTTCACAGTATTCTTATAGACTCCTGAAATTGTTTTAGTTGAAAGATTGTGCCTTCCAAAAACACTTTCCATTGCTGAGGTCATTTCACCGACTGTACATCTATTTTTTGATGCTTCTATACAAATTTCTAAAAGATTTTCATCACTACTTGCAGCATTTTTAATTTTTTCTATAAAGCTTTCAACAATCTTGTTATCCCGTGAGTTCTTTAATTTCTGTAATCTAGACACCTGTCTTTTTCTAACTTCCACATTATCAATTGAGAGAATGTTAATTTCTTGCTTCTCAGTAGGTTTATATTTATTTACTCCAACAATTGTTTCTTCGTTAGAATCCACTCTTGCCTGCCTTTTAGCTGAACTCTCTTCAATTCTCATCTTTGGTATTCCCATTTCAATAGCTTTAACCATTCCACCAACTTCGTCAATTTCACTAATTAGCTTTTGTGATTCTTCGACAATACTTGATGTCAAACTTTCGACATAGTAAGAGCCAGCCATAGGATCAATGACATTGCAAATGCCAGTTTCTTCAGAAATAATTAACTGGGTGTTTCTAGCTATTCTTGCAGAAAATTTAGTTGGCAAAGCAAGAGCTTCGTCGAAACTATTTGTATGAAGGGATTGTGTTCCTCCCATCACAGCAGCCATTGCTTCAATAGTTGTTCTTACAATATTATTATAAGCATCTTGTTCCATCAGTGAGACACCTGATGTTTGACAGTGGGTTCTTAAAGCCAGACTTCTGTCATTTTTTGGTTTAAACTCTTTTACAATTTTAGACCACATGTATCTTGCAGCTCGCATCTTTGCAATTTCCATAAAAAAGTTCATTCCAATTGACCAAAAAAAAGATAGTCTAGGGGCAAATTCATCAATATTTAAGCCTCTTTCGAGGGCAGATTTAATGTATTCTTTCCCATCAGCTAAAGTGTATGCTAATTCTTGGACTTGATTCGCACCTGCTTCCTGCATATGATATCCACTTATAGAGATTGAATTAAATTTTGGCATTTTTTTTGATGTATATTCAATGATATCTGCAACAATACGCATGCTTGGTTTTGGCGGAAATATGAATGTATTTCTAACCATGAATTCCTTTAGAATGTCATTTTGAATTGTTCCTGTTAATTTTTCTCTTGGGCAACCTTGTTCCTCTCCTGAAGCTATAAAACTTGCTAAAACTGGAATAACTGCACCATTCATTGTCATTGAAACACTCATTTGATCCAGAGGAATTCCATCAAAAAGTAGATTCATATCCTCTATTGAATCAATTGCAACACCAGCATTTCCAACGTCCGCTACAACTCTCGGGTGATCTGAATCATAACCCCTATGTGTAGCAAGATCGAATGCTACAGATAGTCCCATTACACCATTTTTTAGTCCTTCTTTATAAAATTTATTGGATTCCTCAGCAGTGGAAAATCCAGCGTATTGTCTGATAGTCCATGGTCTATTCGTATACATTGTTGCTCGAGGACCCCTTGTGTAAGGAGGTAGGCCTGGCAAACCTATTTCATGGTTAATTTTCTGTAAATCGTCCTCAGTGTACAAAGGCTTTACTTTTATACCCTCCGGCGTTTCCCAAAAATGATCTTTTAGGTTTTTATCGCGAAGTTCTTTAGAAGCTTGTTCTTCCCACCCTTTATATATGTTTTTTCTATCCAAATTTACTCCCTTAAAAAGTTAAATGCCTCATGATAAATTTAGGGCAAATTTTTTTTTTTTTTATTAAATCATTTAATTCTTCTTTATCAACACCGTTATGATTATTTACTTCCCTGTGGATTCCTGATGTTATTAACAATGAATCTAAATTTTGTAGATTCGCACCTTTAATATCATTATCTAAAGAGTCTCCAATAACTAATATTTTTTCATTCCTTTTTCTCATTATAGAGTATGTATAATCATAAATTTCACTGTATGGTTTACCATAATATTCGACTTTGCCACCGATTTTTTGGTAATATTCTGCAAGTAGACCAGCACAAATCATAAACCTGTTACCTCTTATAACTGTTTTATCAGGATTAGAGCAAATCATTAAGGGGTTATAATTTACAAGTTCCTCCAATATTGGTTTGTAATTTTCAAGTGAATCTTTATCTCCCCAAGGGCCAGTATTTATTATTAAGTCAGCTAATTTTGGATTTTTAACAACTTCAACATCAAGTCCTTCAACCAAATGAAAATCTCTAGGTGGACCAATTAAAAAACATCTTATGTTTTTCTTACTTTTTAACTTTTGCCATGTTATTTCTCCAGAGGAAACAACATCGTCATATAATTTGTTACTTAAACCAAATTCGAATAACTGTTTTTTTATAACGTTTGACCTTCTCGGTGCGTTAGTGAGAAAAAAGATTGACTTTTTTTTATTTTTTAAAAATTTTAATGTATCTAGAACGTTTTCAAATAAATTAACACCGTTGTGAATAACTCCCCATAAATCTATAAAAAAACATTCATATTCACTGTGGATTTCTGATAAATTTTGAATTTGATAAAAATTAATCATAATTTATATTTTTTCCAATTAAATCACTTACATTCTTTAAACCTTTTCTTTTTAAAGAACAACTTAAATCACTCAGAATTCTAACAACAACATTTGGCCCTTGATAAATTAATGAGGTATACAACTGAAGAAGACTTGCGCCCATAGATATTTTTTCAAATGCATCTTTACCAGTTGAAATACCACCAACTCCAATAATGGTGATTTTTCCATTAGTCAATTCATAGGCACTTCTAATAATTTTATTTGTTTTGTCTCTTAGCGGAACACCCGACAAACCACCTTCCTCTCGTAACTTCCATGAATTTTTAACTGGTTTCTTATATATACTATCCCTTTGAATGGTAGTGTTGGTTAGAATCAAACCATTCAAAAATTCATTTTTTAAAACTAACCTACATATATTTTCTAAATTTTTTCTAGATATATCAGGAGATAATTTTAAAAAAGTTGGCTTTTTTTTTTTGATCTTTGATAGACTGTTTATTAACTTTTCAATATTTCCTTTTTCTTGAATGTCACGGAGCCCTGGGGTATTTGGTGAAGAAATGTTTATGGTAATATAATCTGAATAAGCTTCTAATTTTTGATAAAGGAAGTGGTAATCTGAAATTAAATCTTTCGAATTTTTATTTTTTCCAATGTTTACTCCCAAAATACTTTTAATTTTTTGAGCTTTTTTTAATTTATCTAAAAATTCTTCAACACCCTTGTTATTAAATCCTAATCTTTGAATTACAGCCTCAATCTCAGGTATTTTGAATACCCTTGGCTTTTGATTTCCATGTTGAGGCATGGGTGTAACAGTTCCTAACTCTAGGAAGCCAAAACCTAAATTTATTGCTCCTTTGATAACTTCAGCATTTTTGTCAAAACCTGCAGCTAATCCAAGTGGATTCTTGAATTCATTCCCAAAAACTTTAATTTTTAAATTTTCAAAACTGTTATTTGTTTTATAAAGCTGTGTTTTAAGAAAACCAATAAATAGACTGTGGAGGAGCTCAGGCGGAAGAAAATCGAAAAACTTTGAAATTGTTCTAAAGTTCATCATTATATTGATTTGTAATATGTATTATTAACCTTGATTCTAATGTCCCATAATAATGTGGAAAGATTTC
This sequence comes from uncultured Alphaproteobacteria bacterium, assembly GCA_902526865.1. Taxonomy (GTDB): domain Bacteria; phylum Pseudomonadota; class Alphaproteobacteria; order Methylaequorales; family Methylaequoraceae; genus Methylaequor. Next base: position 24,066 of record CABZMK010000009.1, on the reverse strand, counting down.
ATCATTTCTGCTTTTTTCCCATCTCAATGAGTCTTTCAAATCTGAAATTTTAAATTTTACAATATAAGTCTGTTCTGTTTTGAAATATTTATTAATTGTTTCTTTAATTTGCTGGTCTGTGCATAAATGAATAAAACCTGAATTAATATCCAGCTCGTTGCCACGAAATAATTTACTTTTTCTAAACTCTTCTAATTCTTCTTTCCTGAATATTCTATAAACATGATTAGAAATATTATCCATTTACTTAACTTTTTCCTTTAATAATTCAATGGTTTGTTTTATCCCATAAAATTTAATAAAAGAGCCAAGCCTTGGTCCTTGCTCTTGTCCCAAAACTACTTGGTAAAACCCTGAAAACCAATCTTTGAGGTTAGAGAATTTTAATTCCATTCCAATTTCATAAATTTTTGTTTGGATATCCTCTGCCTCACTTTTATTATCAAGAGTTTCTAGAGTTTGAATTAGCTTTGTAAAGCCCTCTCTCTCAATATCATTGGGTTCCCTATATTTTTTTTTTGGTAATACAAATTTTTTATAATATTCGACTCCATATTCAAGAAGTTTCTGTATTAAAGGAAATTGCTTTCTGTCGATATCCGGATAATAGTTTTCAATAAAGCTCCAGAGAATTTCTGGACTTTCAGCATTGCAAACATTTGCAAGGTTTAATATCATATTGAAAGAAAAGTTTTCTAGAATTTTAAATTCCTTTTCGTTATTTAAAAACCAAATAGGACTTTTGTATTTTTCATTGATTTCCAAGGCTTCAAAATCTTTTTTTAACTTCAAATATTCATCTGTCATTTTTGGTATTACATCAAAATAAAGTCTTTTTGCTCTGGTTGGATTCTGAAACATAAATAATTCAAGACTTTCCTGTGGAGAGAACTCTAACCAATCTTCAACGGATATTCCATTTCCAATAGACTTGGATATTTTCTCACCTTTTTCGTCTAAAAATAATTCATAAGTAAAATTATTTGGAGGTCTGCCCCCGATAATTCTATTTATTTTACTTGATAAGATAAAAGACTCTATTAAATCTTTTCCATTCATTTCATAATCCACTTTTAGTACATACCATCGCATAGCCCAATCTACCTTCCATTGTAATTTGCATTCTCCATTAAAAATTGATGAATATTCATCTTTGGATGAAACGGGATTAAAGTATTCTATTCTATGGTTTTTCGTATCTAGATTATTTACTTTTACTTGAAGAACTTTTCCAGAAGCTTTGCAAATTGGTAAAAAAGGAGAGTAAGTTTGCCTTCTTTCCTTCCCAAGTGTTGGTAAAATTACATTCATTACTTTATCATAATTATCAAAAATAGCTTCAAGCCCTTCATTGAAATTTCCATTTTTATACAACCTTGTTGAAGACTTAAATTCAAAGTCAAATTTAAAATTTTCAAGAAATGTTACTAACTTATTGTTGTTATATGCAGAGAAACTTTCAAATTCCTCAAAAGGATCTGGAATAGATGATAAAGGTTTTTCCAAATGCTCATTAATAATTTGAGAATTTGGTATATTTTGAGGTACTTTTCTTAATCCATCCATATCATCTGAAAACACATACAACTTTACTGGAATATTAGAGATTTGTTTGAAAGCCTTTATGACCATTGAGGTTCTAAGAACCTCCCCAAAAGTTCCTATGTGAGGCAAGCCTGAAGGACCGTAACCCGTCTGAAAAATACATTCTGATTTTCCCTTTTCTTCTAATCTTTTTAAAAGTTTTTTAGCCTCTATGAATGGCCATAATTTAGAATCAATTTCCAACATATTATTTAATAAAGTATTGAGTTTAAAAGTATTATCAAGTCTTAAAAAAATATATTATACATAAATATTTTGTATAATTTTAATTAAACATTTAATACTTGTAATATTTAATTTCCCCTATATTTTTACAAATAGGATATGATTTAATATGGTTAAAAAACTTCAAGGAGAAACTTTCTTGCTATCTGCAAATGAACTAAGATCTGGAAAAGTTGTTTTTTTTACATCAAAAGGATGGTCTAGCTCAACTGATGAAGCTATTAAAATAAAATTTGATGAAATTAATAAATATGAAGAAATTTCAATTAGAGAAGAAAAAAAATGTATTATTGTTTCTCCCAAATTTGTTGAACTCGATGATTCTGGAAATATTAAAAATCTTAGAGATAAAATTAGAAATTCTGGGATAACAATTAAAATATAAATGTTATGTACAAATATTCAGATACAGATAAAAAAATAATCGCCAGCAGAGTTAAACAGTTTGAAAATCAAGTAAATAGAAGGCTTGAAGGTAAACTCACTGAAGAAGAGTTTAAACCACTTAGATTAATGAATGGTTTATATCTACAATTACATGCTTACATGTTAAGAGTTGCAATACCTTATGGAGAGCTTTCATCTAAACAACTTAGAAAGATTGCTTTTATTGCAGATAAATATGACCGAGGTTACGGTCATTTTACAACAAGACAAAACATTCAGTTTAATTGGCCTAAGTTATTAGATATTCCAGAAATACTTCACGAACTCTCTTTAGTGGATATGCACGCGATCCAAACATCCGGTAATTGTATAAGAAATATCTCCTCAGACCACCTTGCAGGATTAACATTAAATGAAATCGAAGACCCAAGACCATGGTGTGAAATAATAAGAAAATGGTCAACGTTTCATCCAGAATTTTCATTCCTACCGAGAAAATTTAAAATTGCTGTAATTGGTTGTACTAAAGATAGAGCTGCCATGATGGTTCATGACATTGGTTTAAGGATAATAAAAAGAAAGAATCAAGTAGGCTTTGAGATTTTTGTTGGAGGGGGACAAGGAAGAACTCCGATTATAGGAAAAAAAATTAGAGATTTCTTACCTAAAAAAGACATTTTAAATTATCTTGAAGCAATTCTCACAACTTATAATCAAGAAGGTAGGAGAGACAATATTTATAAGGCTAGAATTAAAATTTTAGTAAAAGAGTTAGGAATTGAAAAATTCAGATCGCTAGTTGAAGAAAACTTTTCAAAACTTTCAAATAAAGAACTTGAAATCGACGACAAAAGTATAAAAGAAATTTTTGGGTTTTTTAGATTACCTCCATTGAAACCAAATACTAATCAAATGCCCTTCAAGAAAAATCAAGAATATCAATATTGGATAAACCAAAATGTAATCCCTCATAAAATTCAGGGATATTCAATTGTACAAATTTCGCTTAAAGCTCCAAAAAAACCGCCTGGTGATGCAACAAGTAATCAAATGCGAGCACTTGCCGAGATATCTGATAAATTCTCTTTTAGTGAGATCAGGGTCACACATGAGCAAAACCTTGTTCTTCCTCATGTATCTAATAAGGAACTATTTAATTTGTGGAATCAACTTAAAATTCAAAACTTAGCAACTCCAAATCTAGGTTTAATAACAGATACAATTTGTTGTCCCGGAATGGATTATTGTGCTCTTGCAACCGCAAGATCAATTCCAATATCCCAAAAAATTAGCAGTCACTTCAATAATTATTTAAAGCAAGAAGAAATAGGAAATTTGAAAATTAAGATTTCAGGTTGTATCAATGCATGTGGGCATCACCATGTAGGAAATATTGGGATTCTTGGGCTAGACAGAAAAGGACAAGAATTTTACCAAATTACATTAGGCGGCTCTGCAAAAGAAGATGCAGCAATTGGTGAAATAGTAGGGCCATCATTTTCCAAGAATGACTTAATTGACGCAATTGAAAAAATCCTCAATACCTATAAAAAACATAAAATAAATAAAAGTGACGATTTTTTGTCAGTTTTTCGAAGAATTGGAATAAAAGAATTTAAAAAAGATTTATATGATAATTTTACAAAAAAAGCATGAGCACAAAAATCATTATAAACAAATTATAGAACAGGATTTCTTAGAAGAAAATATTAGAAATGGTTCTATACTTTCTATTTCACAATGGAGAGAGGCCAAGCACATTGTTCAGGAACAAAAAATTGATGTAGCTGTCGAATTTAGTTCAAATGCTTGTTCTTTGTCAGATAAAGATGAAATTTCAAAAGCAGCTATGGTACAGATAAATTTTGAAACATTTAAGGATGGAAGACCTTTTACTTTTGCAAAAATGTTAAGAAAAAAACATAACTTTAAGGGAGAACTTAGAGCTACAGGTCATGTACTACCAGATCAGTTCATATTTTTAATAAGGTGTGGCTTTGATTCTGTTGAAATAAAAGAAGAGGATAGGGATATTTGGCTTGAACTACTCGAAATTGACGAAGGTCTGTATTATCAGCCATAAACCCAGTTGAATTCTCCAACTGGGCTTACGGACCATAAAAGTGACTGGTTAAAAGCCCATGTCTCCGCCCATGCCGCCCATGCCGCCCATGCCACCCATGCCGCCAGGGCCAGGCATTGGAGGCATTGAATCTTTTGGTTCAGGCATTTCTGCAACCATTGCTTCAGTTGTCAAAAGCAATCCCCCGATCGAAGAAGCGTTTTCTAGGGCTGTTCTTACGACTTTGACAGGATCAATAATTCCTGATTTAACAAGGTCCGTGTAAGTCTCAGTTTGCGCGTCAAACCCGTGATTATTGTCTTTTTGTTCTAATAATTTTCCTATTACAATTGAACCTTCAACACCAGCATTTTCTGCAATTTGTCTTGCTGGAGCCTCAAGTGCTTTTCTAATTATATCAATTCCAGCATCTTGATCGGGATTATTACCTTTGAGACCTTCTAATGATTTAATGGAATAAAGCAGAGCCGTGCCCCCACCAGGGACAATTCCCTCTTCAACTGCTGCACGCGTTGCATTAAGCGCATCATCTACTCTGTCTTTTTTTTCTTTAACCTCTACTTCAGTAGAACCACCAACGTTAATTACAGCAACTCCACCTGATAGTTTAGCTAATCGTTCTTGAAGCTTTTCCTTATCATAATCAGAAGTAGTAGTTTCTATTTGAGTTTTTATTTGTTCACACCTTGCTTTTACATCAGAAGAATTTCCACTTCCACTTACAACTGTTGTGTCTTCTTTGTCAATTCTTACTTTTTTGCATGAACCAAGGTCCTGAATTCCTACATTCTCGAGCTTAATTCCAAGTTCCTCACTTATAACTTGTCCACCCGTTAAAATAGCTAAGTCTTCGAGCATAGATTTTCTTCTATCTCCAAATCCAGGTGCTTTCACAGCAGCAACTTTTAATCCACCTCTAAGTTTGTTTACCACTAATGTAGCTAGAGCCTCTCCCTCAACATCTTCGGCAATTATTAATAATGGTTTTCCAGATTTGACTACAGCTTCAAGAAGAGGTAGCAAATCTTGTAGATTTGAAAGTTTTCCTTCATTTAGAAGAATGTATGGATCTTCAAATTCACAAATCATTTTTTCCGCGTCAGTAATAAAATAAGGGGATAAATATCCTCTATCAAACTGCATTCCTTCAGTCGTTTCTAGGGTTGTATCACGTGTTTTGGACTCCTCGACTGTAATGACTCCGTCTCGACCAACTTTGTCCATTGCTTCAGAAATCTTCATACCGATCTCTTCTTCGCCGTTTGCTGAAATGGTTCCTACTTGAGCTATCTCAGAAGATGAACCTAACTTTTTGGCCTTAGACTTCAAATCATTTAAAACTTTATCAACTGCAAGATCAATACCTCTTTTTAAATCCATAGGATTCATACCAGAGGTTACAGCCTTTGCACCTTGTTTTACAATTGCTTGAGCTAATACTGTAGCAGTTGTAGTTCCGTCGCCTGCAGAGTCGGAGCTTTTGCTTGCTACTTCCTTAACCATTTGTGCTCCCATATTTTCGAATTTATCTCTTAGTTCTATTTCTTTAGCTACTGAAACACCGTCTTTGGTTACTCTTGGTGCACCAAACGATTTATCTAAAATCACATTTCTCCCTTTTGGTCCTAATGTTACTTTTACAGCATTTGCTAATGCATCTACACCTGAGATCATTAAATCTCTGGCATCTGAACCGTATGATATTTTTTTTGCTGACATTTTTTTTCTCCTTAATTTTTAAATTATTCTAAAATACCCATTATATCTGACTCTTTCATAATTAAGACATCATGACCATCTAACTTAACTTCAGTCCCAGACCATTTACCAAATAAAATTTTATCACCTTTTTTTACATTCATAGGCTTTGATTTTCCATCTTCAGTAATTTCTCCTGGTCCAACCGCAAGCACTTCACCTTCACTTGGTTTCTCTTTGGCTGTGTCTGGAATAATAATTCCACCCGAAGATTTCTCATCTGTTTCGATTCTTTTTACGACCACCCTGTCGTGCAATGGTTTAAAATTCATAGTGAACATCCTTTCTTAGACAATATTTGTGATAATTCTTTAGCACTCGACGTGTATGAGTGCTAACATAATTATTTATTTTTTTTATGTCAAGACTTTTCTAAAAACTAAACTCTTTAATAATAAATTTTTCTAGCTTTTCCACACTTTCTTCAATTGAGCATTTTGATGTATTGATGATAAGATTTGGCATTTCTGGTGGTTCGTATGGTGAAGATATACCGGTAAAGTTTTTAATCTCACCTTTCATTGCTTTAGCATAAAGTCCTTTGACGTCTCTTTTTGAACATACCTCTAAAGAAGCCTCAATGTAAATTTCACGAAAAATCTCAGGTCTTATGTCTCTGGCCTTTTTTCTCTCACTTCTATATGGAGAAATTAATGAAACTAATACAATAAAACCAGCTTTAGTGAATAAATTTGCAACTTCCGCAGTTCTCCTTATATTTTCCGTTCTGTCCTCAGGCGAGAAATCTAGGTTTTTATTTAGTCCAATTCTTAGATTATCTCCGTCTAATGTAAAAACATTGATATTTTTTTGAAATAGCCTTTTTTCTACATTCTTTGAAATAGTGCTTTTTCCTGCACCTGATAGACCAGTAAGCCACACAATCCCGGGCCTATGATTATATTTTATTGATCTATCAATTTCACTTACAGCATAATTTTCTGGAATAATATTCTGTTTTAAATTGTCTTTGTATTCTCTCTGATCAGGGTAATTACCTATATCAACAATTCCTCCTGCAACAATTTCCTTTTCATCAAGCAAACAAAATCTTGAAGTAGACTTATTAAATGTGTAATCGTCCATTGGGATTAACTCAGAAGAATGAATTACAACCTCGCAAATATCGTTTTTTTCAACATTTTTTTTTTTTTTTTCAATAAGACTTTCAACATCAATAATTTTTTTTATTTTGTTTATTGAAACCTCATATTCACCAGTATTGATCTTCATAAAATATTTTTTATTGAAAAATATTTTTTTTTTACTTAACCAAAAAACTCGTGATTCAAATCTATTGGTTAATTTTGGCGGGTTTTTAATGTCTGATGCCATATTACCTTTATCAACGAAGATTTGATCACTTAGTGTGATACCAATACAGTCTCCAACTTCATATTCTTTTTTTGCTTTAGGCCAAACTTCTAATGTTTTTACATTCACACTTTCGTTAGAGGGAAGAAAAATAAGTTTAGTCCCGCTCTTTATTTTTCCTGATTCAATTCTTCCTACAATAATTCTTTTATCTCCCATCTTATATATGTCCTGAACTGGAAATCTAATGAATTCAGATTTTTCATTTTCCTGAATTTTGTATTCATCTAAGACCTTAATAAATGGAAAACCTTTATACCATGCCGTTTCTTTGCTTAAAGTAACAATATTGTCACCTTTTCTTGATGATATTGGAATAGATGAATATGATTTAATTCCTATCTTAGAAAGAAATGTTTCAAGCTTGAATTTAATATTCAAAAATTTGCTTTCAGAATAGCCAACTTTATCCATCTTGTTGTAAAGTGTTATTACTTTTTCAAAACCTAGCAACTTTAGAAGATAAGAGTGTTTTTTAGTTTGTTGTTTTATGCCCTCCTTCACGTCAACAATTAAGATTGCTATGTCCGCTGAAGCAGCACCTGTAATCATATTCCTTATAAACTCTTTGTGACCTGGTGCATCAATGAATACATATTTTCTTTTTTTGGTTTTAAAGAAAATTCTGGTTGTATCTATTGTAATTCCTTGGTCTCTCTCGTCCTGAAGAGCATCAAGTAAAAATGCAAATTCAAATTCATCCCCCCTCTTTTGACTTGCTTTTTTTAACTCCCTATATTTTTCTTCTTGTATTTCTCCGATTTCATAAAGCAACCTCCCAATAAAAGAAGACTTTCCATGATCAACATGCCCTACAATCACAATTTTTGGTACATCTAAATTTTTATCATTCTTCATATTACATGTACCCTTTTGATCTTAACCTTTCGAAAACATTTTCTTCTTCATGATCCATTTTTCTACCCGATCTCTCTGATGTTTTGCTAATTTTTAATTCTTCAATAATTTCGTCAACGTTTTTTGCCGCACTTTCCACTGGTAATGTGATATCTTCATCTCCTAAGGATCTGTATCTTTTTCCATTTTTTGAAAAATATAAATCTACTACAGGAATTTTTTCACACTTTATATATTCCCAAATATCAATTTCAGTCCAGCCCAACAATGGATGAATTCTAACATGAACGGATTTCGGATAATTAAAGTTTGATTGATCCCAAAATTCTGGAGGTTGATTTTTAATATCCCATGTTCCAGAATCTGTACGTGGACTAAAAATTCTTTCCTTGGCCCTTGTTCCTTGCTCATCTCTTCGAATACCTGCTATAATTCCTCGAAAATTTTTTTCCTTTATTATTTTTCTCAAACCTTCAGTCTTTCTTGCAGCAGAACGGGCGGCAGGTGGAAGTGATGGATCAATTTTATCGATGGAAGGACAAGATCCCTTAATTAAACTTAGACCCCATTTTTTTACATATTTATCTCTGAAAGAATACATTTCTTTGAATTTTTTTCCTGTGTCAACATGAACTACCGGAAACGGTATTTTTCCAAGAAAAGCTTTAAAGGCCAACCAAATCATCACATTAGAATCCTTTCCTAACGACCAAAGAAGAGCAACGTTAGGAATTGATCTGTAAGCTTGCCTGAAAATGAAAATACTCTCATTTTCCAATTTATTTAAGTTTGACTGCATTTATTTTTTGTAACTATAATGTATACCACATTCTGTTTTTATATTGTTTGTCCATCTTCCAGATCTTGGATCATTTACGTTTGAAGACTTTATCGTACAGTTTATGCAACCTATTGACAAATAACCTTTTGCAAAAAGTGGATGTTTATTTATCTTGTTAAATTCAAAATATGTGTCTACAAATGATTTTTTTACAGATGCAAGTGGATTTACAACGACCTTTTGATTTACAAATTCAAATATTTTTAAGAATTTTCTTTCACCTTTGTGGTACGATTTTCTCCCGGATATCCATGCTTGGTAATTCCTTAGTTCTTTGTCTAAAGGAATTACTTTCCTTATATTACAGCATGAATCAGGATTTGATTTCCAAAGATTTCCATTTTTATCATTTTTAATCAAATCATAACTATTAGGGAAAATTTCCTTGCAGTTTTTTAATTTAAATTTTTGAATGAGATAATTCTTATATTCAATTGTTTCTTTAAATAAAAAATTTGTGTTAATTAAAATTACAGGAAAGTTTCTGTCTATTTGTGAGATCATGTGAAGGATAATCGCAGATTCAGTTCCGAACGAACACACATATGCTATTTTATCTTTGAATATTTTTTCAATAGTCATCCTCAAGATCAAATCAGGAGGTGAATCTTTATATTCCTTGTTTAAATTTTTTAAATAAATTGAATCATGATCCATACTGTTTCATAATTTTTTTAATTTAATTTGTCAATAAGATATGTTAAATACAAAAAACTACACTAATATAATGTATTTTTTTTTAGAAATTAAGAATTATTAATATAACTATGGAAACATATTTTAAAAAATATAAAGTTACCTGGCTTTCGCTAAACTTATTTATGGTGACAGTCATGGTTGTAATTGGAGGTATCACAAGGATCACTGATTCTGGATTGTCAATGACAACATGGAATTTTTTTAAAGGAATAGTACCACCTCTTAATAATGAAGACTGGATGAATCTCTTTAATTTGTACAAAGAATATCCTGAATACAAATTGAAAAATTTAGGAATGTCACTTTCTGAGTTTAAAAAAATTTTCTTCTGGGAATATATTCATAGAATTTGGGGAAGGTTAATTGGTTTGACTTTCTTTTTACCTCTCATTTTTATTTGGCTTAAAGGTGGATTTAGTTTTAAGGAAAAAAGACTGATAATTATCCTTTCCTGTTTAGGTTTTTTCCAGGGCTTCATGGGATGGTATATGGTTGAAAGTGGATTAATTGACAAGCCAGATGTAAGTCACTTTAGGCTATCTGCGCACCTTCTTATCGCTTTTTTTATTTATTCAATACTACTTTATTTCTTTTGGACAATCATTTCAGAAAACAGAGTCACCACCATAAAATCAGAAAAAATCAATCATCATAGATTAAATTTCATTATTTCATTAATTTTATTATTTATCACAATCTCTGCTGGAGCATGGGTTTCTGGAACTGATGCTGGTTTAGCATATAATAATTTTCCATTGATGGGTGATAATATTTTACCGCCCATCCTAATATCTAAAGACTCATATCTGCTGAGTAACTTTTTATCAGATCAAGGGTTTCTTCAATTTATACATAGGTTGTCTGCTACGGTAACACTTGTTTATGTACTTCACACAATTTTCAAAGCTAAAAGAAACGGGTTTTTTGATGACATAAAAACTTTATTCTATTTTTTAACAACAATGATAATTCTCCAGTATTCTCTGGGTATAATTATTTTAAAATTATATGTACCTATTTATTTGGGTTTAATGCACCAAATAGGGTCATTATTTATGTTGACTTTGATTATTATTTCAATCTGCGAATGCAATAAAAAAAGGGCGTTATCAAAAACGCCCTTTTAGTATAAAAAAGAAAGGAAATCGAATTTAGAAACTTTTTCCTATAGAAAATATAACTTGATCACTTTCAATGTCTTCATTAACTCCGCCATAACCTTCAATAGTTGTAAAGGATAAACCTAAATCTAATCCAAATGCACTTGTAGATAGTGAAGCAATGTAATCCGTGTAAGCATTACCACCTTCCATTTCATTTCCAGTAAAACCGGCTGCACCTGAGATAGTGAATGGTGTGTTGGGAACAGCAATCTCAATACCAACATTGTGATAATCGTAGTTATCGGCTTGCCAACCCGATGGTGAATATCCATAATAGTAGGAGACTCCTATATCAGTAAGAGGGTTTGGAACTGCAAGACCAACAGAGGCATAATATTCAAAGAAATCAACATTTCTTGCACCGTTTGCAGTATTTTCATCTGTCATACCTGGGTAATCATAATATAAGAAACCAACATCATATGAGAAGTAGTCTTCTAACAACGGAACTGCACCAGCAAATCCACCATAATAGTCTAGTTCGTTCCCTGATAATGTATTAGTTCCTCCGGAAACATTTGAACCCCAGAACCCAACATAGGCATCAATGTATGTATCTAGTAATGTAACTCCGTAATCTAAACCTCCTTGAACAGCAGATTGACCGTCATTTTGACGCTCGCCTCTCCAAACATATTGTGAATAGAAAGCCACATTAGCTGAAACTTCACCATATGGTAATTTATCGGGAAACTCAAAAGATTTTACCGGACTTGCTATTGCAAAAGGTACCGATAGTGCAGTAACTGCAATTAATTTTTTTAACATTTATTTCCTTCCTTGTATTAAAATACCTAAAAACTGTAAAATGACTAATTTTTAAGCATAAAATTAAATTGTAGAATTATTAATCAATATAAAAAATTTATTATATAATTATTTGTAAATCAAGGGTTTTTAACTTAATTGTAACAGAACACCATATTTTGTTGTAAATTTACAACTTTTGTTGTTTTAACTATATAATCTCTGTATTGTAGCTAAACTTAACTTAATTGATTATCAAATTGGAATCTTTAATTTACATCTCCTATATTTCTCTAGTCTCTTGGTTGTATATATCATTTATTCACGGAAGATCATTCTCAAGTGATGAGGGTTTATTTTGGAAAAATAAAATCATTTTCGAAGAAAAATTAAATTTCAATAAACCATTGGTCTTTACCGATTCGATTTGTGTAATGATACCAGCAAGAAACGAAGAAAAAACAATCCTAAAGACTCTAAACTCAATCAAGAATCAAAGTTATAAGAATCTTCAAGTTGTTGTAGTTGATGACAACAGTTCAGATAAAACTAAAAAAATAGTAAATAAATTTAAAAAATGTTTTAAAAATTTAATTCTTTTAAAAGGGAAGCAATTACCTTCAGGATGGGTTGGCAAAACCTGGGCATTAAAACAAGCAGTAGATCAGGCAAATAAGAAGTTTTTCAACTATTATTTATTTCTCGATTCTGATATTACATTTTCAAAAAATTTAATAAAAAAAGTAATTCAGTTTTCAAAATCAGAAAATTTTTTGATGATTTCTTTAATGGCAAAGTTAAATTGTAATTCATTTTGGGAAAAGATGCTTATTCCATCTTTTATTTTTTTTTTTCAAAAACTCTATCCATTTAATTATGTAAACAATAAAAAAAAAAAATTGGCTGCTGCTGCTGGTGGTTTTATTTTCTGTAAAGCATCAGAGTTTAAAAAAGAAAACTTATATAACAAAATTAGCAATAAAGTAATCGATGACTGTAACATCGCAAAGTTATTAAAAAAAAATGGAGCAATTTGGTTAGGTCTAACAAATCAAATTAAAAGTGGACGAAGTTATAAAAACCTTAAGAGCATTTGGAACATGGTTTCTAGGACAGCATTTGAACAATTAAATCATTCTTTAATTTTATTATTTATTTGTATTTTAGGACTAACCATTATTTATCTTTTCCCATTGGCTATCATGTTCATTATTTTATTATTTTTTCAATTGGATTTACAACAGCTTCATTTAGTTGTAGTGAATTTTACTTCGTTAATTTTAATGATTAGGATTGTTCTTCCTACCCTAAATTTTTATGGAGTAAATAAACATTTTGCTCTAGCAATTCCAATTACAGCAATTTTATATATTTGTATGACAATAACATCTGCTGTAAATTATACCCTGTTTTTTGGAAATACTTGGAAAGGGAGGAAGTATTAAAAAAATAAATGATAAATATATTTACTCTCTTTTATCTGGAAAAAGTTTTAAAGATGAAAATTTTCCAGTTGCATCCTTTATGATCAATAGAAAGTTAAAAGAATCTATTAGACATTTTTATTTCTTTGCAAGAACATCCGATGACATTGCAGACCATCAAAAACTTAGACCAAAAGAAAAACTTAAAATTCTAAGTTATTTTGATAAATGCTTAAAAGAGAAAAAAAAAACAGATATTTCTGTATTAAACAAACTTATAATAACCTTTTCTTGCCATGAATTTGCACAAGTTTACTCGAGACAACTTTTAGTAGCATTCAAGTTAGACGCAAAAAAGAAAAGATATAAAAATTGGCCAGAACTTATCAACTATTGCAAATATTCAGCAAATCCAGTTGGTAGATTTTTTATTAACCTAGCATATCACGAGAGAAAAAAAAAAATTAATAATAAAAATATTATTTTTGAAGGATCTGATAATCTTTGTACCGCTTTGCAAATTATAAATCATCTCCAAGACTGCCAAAAAGATTATATATCTCTCGACAGAGTTTATTTACCAATGTCCTATTTCAATAAGTATTCAATAAAAGTTGATGTATTAAAGATAAGCAAAAACAACAGTAAATTTTATGACTTAAAGAAATTAGTAATTAATAAAGTAGAAAAATTACTAGAAGATTCAAAAAAAGGAATTGATTTAATAGAAATAGGCAGATTAAAAAAAGAAACATTAATTATTTTAAATATTGCTAAAAGATTATGTTTTCTGCTAAAAAAGAATAATCCCTTAGAAAAAAAAATAAAATTATCACGTATTGATTTGATTTTTTGTTTTATTAAAGGAATAATAAGTAGTTAGAATTAATTTTCTAATTATTTAGGTAAAAGTATATATGAAGACCCAAACCAACCTACTAGATAAAGTTAAGTATCCAAAAGATCTAAAAAACTTCTCTGACAAACAACTCAAGTTACTTTGCAAAGAACTTAGAAATGAAGTTGTTGATGCTGTTTCAGTAACTGGAGGGCATCTAGGTGCAGGCCTTGGTGTAGTTGAGTTAACAATTGCAATCCATAGTGTTTTTAATACTCCAAAAGATAAGTTGATTTGGGACGTGGGACATCAATGTTATCCACATAAAGTGATTACAGGAAGAAGGGATAAAATTAGAACTATTCGACAACCAGGAGGTCTTTATGGGTTTACCAAAAGATCAGAGAGTGAATATGATCCGTTCGGTGCTGCACATTCTTCTACATCAATCTCCGCTGGACTTGGTATGGCAGTTGCCAGAGACCTTAAGAAAGAAAATCACAATGTAGTCTGCGTAATCGGAGATGGAGCTATTAGTGCAGGCATGGCATACGAAGCAATGAACAATGCCGGTTCGATGAACGCAAGACTTATTGTGATCTTGAATGACAATGACATGTCTATCGCTCCACCCGTCGGTGCAATGAGTGCTTACTTATCCCGATTATTATCAACAAAGACATTTCAATCAGCTAGAACATTAGCCAAACAGATGGCGAAAAAATTTCCAAAAAGTTTTCAAACTATGGCAGCAAAAGCAGATGAATACGTTCGAGGAATGGTTACAGGCGGAACATTATTTGAAGAACTTGGATTTTTTTATTTAGGCCCAATTGACGGTCATAACCTTGACCATCTTCTTCCAGTACTCAGAAATTTAGAAAAGTCTGAATGGGATGGTCCTGTGTTTCTGCATGTAGTTACAAAAAAAGGGTATGGATATGAACCCGCTGAGAAATCAGAAGATAAATACCACGGTGTAAGTAAATTTAACGTTGTAACTGGGGAACAAGTAAAATCATCATCAACAATACCAAGTTACACTAAAGTGTTTGCAAATGCTTTAATTAAGCAAGCTAAAAAAGACAAAAATATAGTTGCAATTACGGCAGCCATGCCCTCTGGTACAGGGTTAGATATTTTTCAAAAAGCATATCCCTCAAGAACATTTGATGTAGGGATTGCTGAACAACATGCCGTTACTTTTGCTGCAGGACTTGCTTCCAGAGGAATGAAACCGTATGCAGCTATTTATTCAACTTTCCTTCAAAGAGCATATGACCAAGTTGTGCACGATGTAGCCATTCAGTCTCTTCCAGTTAGGTTTGCATTAGACAGAGCAGGACAGGTTGGTGCAGACGGAGCAACACATGCTGGTTCCTTTGATTTAGCATATCTTTGTACCCTTCCTAATTTTGTAGTAATGGCACCAAGTGACGAAAACGAACTTGTGAATAGCATAGCTACTGCGGCTACTATCAATGATAGACCTTCAGCATTTAGATATCCCAGAGGGGAAGGAATTGGAGTAAAAATAACTGAACAACCTGAAATATGGAAAATTGGAAAAGGTAAAATTATAACAGAGGGGAATAAGATTTGTATATTATCCTTGGGAACAAGACTAAAAGACTCCATCGACGCCTCTCAAGTATTAGCTTCTTACGGTTTGCCAACCACAGTTGCCGATGCAAGATTTGCAAAGCCGATAGATCAACTTCTTATAACACAACTAGCGAGAGATCATGAAGTTTTAATTACAGTTGAGGAAGGCTCAATTGGTGGTTTTTCAGCTCAAGTAATGTCATTTTTAACTAAATCTGGTGCACTAGACAAAGATCTTAAATTTAGGCCAATTTTCTTTCCTGATAAATTCGTAAATCATGGGAAACCAGATGAACAAAATATCGAATGCGGTGTTGATACAGACAATATCGTAAAGACAGCACTTGGCGCCTTAGGAATTTCTTATCCTAGAAAATTTAATCTTGAAAGAGCTTAAGTATATATAAATCGTTAATATGAAAATCGATGACCAAATCGAAGTTAAAAAGATTGTAAAAAAATCTGGCTCTTCGTTCTTTTGGGGGATGAATGTTTTAGACTCAGAAAAAAAGAGAGCTATGTTTGCAATCTATGCTTTCTGCAGAATTGTTGATGATATCGCTGATGAAATAAAAAATAAAAGATTAAAAATAGAAAAACTCAAATCCTGGAAAAAAAAAATTAACAATATCTTTGAGTCAAGAAAACTAAAATCTTGCATAGAGAAAGAGCTTAAAATCGCCGTTGAAAAATTTCAGCTAGAAAGACTTGATTTTTACGCTATCATTGACGGAATGATGATGGATGCAAAAAGTGACATAAAGTTTCCAAAAAAAAAGAATCTTGAATTATACTGTGACAGAGTCGCTGTTGCAGTGGGTTATTTATCTATAAGAATATTTGGATTATCAGAAAAGGAAAAAAAATATGCTTTTTACCTTGGGAGGGCTTTCCAACTTACAAACATTGTAAGAGACTTTTATGAAGATCTTAAAAGAGGTAGATGTTATATTGCGTCGGAATATTTATCAATATATGGAGTCGAGAAAAATATTAAAACAATAAAGCATGATCCAAAACTTCAAAATATTCTGCAAGACATTTTGTATGAAGCAAATATATTTTTTGAAAAATCTAATATTGAAGCAAATAAAATTAGTAAGAAGCATATTATTGCATCCGAAATTATGAAAACGTTCTACAAAGCAATTCACAGAAAAATGTTTAAAAAAAAGATCGATATAGAAAAAAAAATTAAACTTAATTATTTTCAAAAAATTTATATATTAGTCTTATTTGCAGTAAGGTACTAAAATTTGAAAAATATTTATATAATAGGTGCAGGGCTTGCAGGTTTATCAGCTTCTGTCCACGCGGTAAAAAGAAATTACAAAGTAAACGTCTTCGAATCGTCAAAGCTAATAGGTGGGAGATGCAGATCATTCTTCGATAAGAAAATAGGACAGGAGATTGACAACGGAAACCATCTTGTCTTTACAGCTAATAAAAATTTTTATGAATTATGTAAAATTGTAAAGTCATTGAATAGTCTTCAGTTATTACCATTTAATCTAGATTTCTATGATAAAAAGCAGTCTATTTATTGGAATATAAATTTAGAAAAGATCAACCTTTTAAAAATTATTATGAATAACTTAGAATTAATTCCAGGAACTAATTTATTAGATTATTTGTCGATTTTTAAATTTTTTTTTGCAAAAGACAATAGTACTGTGCATGAAATTATTGGAAATTCTAATATCTACAGAACATTTTGGGACCCTTTAACTTTAGCCGTTATGAATACTTCCAGTGAAAATGCTTCAGCAAAAGTATTAGCTTTTGTACTCAAAGAGACAATTCTAAAAGGAAAAAAAAATTGTAGTATTTACCAACCAAAGGTAAATTGGAATGACTCAGTTATCAAACCATGTACTTATTTTCTAAAAAAAAAAGGATGTGAAATTAATTTAAAAAATATTTTAAAAAGTATTAAAATAAATAATAATTTTGTTACTAGGTTAGAATTTATTAATAATTCTGTGGAAGTTAAGGAGAATGATTTAGTTATTTTTGCAATACCACCGTCAAATTTTTCAAAATTTTTTCCAAACCTTTCTTTACCAAAAAATTATAATTCAATTGTTAACGTTCATTTCAAATTAACAAAAACTATGAAAGAAAATTTTTCAAAGAAAATAATTGGATTTATTAACTCACATACACATTGGTTATTTATAAAAAAAAATTATTTGTCTGTTACTATAAGTAATGCAAATCACCTAAATAACCTCGATTCTAATGAAATTGCTAATATTATTTGGAAAGAAATTTGTAGCTACATGAAAATCAAACATAGAATTACAAGTTTTCAAGTTGTTAAAGAAAAAAAAGCAACCTTAGAACAGTCACCCACAAACTTCAATCTCGTTAGAAAATTAAAAGAAATCCCCCATAATGTTAGGATATCTGGTGATTGGACTCAAACAACGCATCCTTGCACAATTGAAGGTTCAATATTGTCAGGGAAGAGAGCGATTCTTCAATAGAAAAAGTTTTAAAATGAAAAGTTTAAAAGATATTATTAATAATTTTCAAAATTCATATGACGATCTCCTTAAAAATCAAAATCTTAAAAAACTTAAGCAAGGTTGTTACTTATATGAATTAGAAGCAGACACTACAATTACATCAGAATATATTCTGCTAATGCATTTTCTTGGAAAAATTGAAATAAAATTACAAGAAAAAATGGTTAAATATATTTTAAGTAAGCAAAATCAAGAAGGTGGTTGGCCACTTTTTTATGATGGTGAGACTGATCTTAGTGCTTCAGTAAAGGCTTATTATGCTTTAAAGCTTGCAGGGTTAGATAAAAACTCGCGCGAAATGATAAAAGCAAAAAAAAATATTTTACTTAATGGAGGGGTAGAAAAAGTAAATGTGTTTACAAGAATAACTCTGGCACTTTATGGTCAAATTACTTGGAGTTCAATTCCATTCATGCCAATTGAAATTATGCTTTTTCCAAATTGGTTCCCATTCAATATTTACAAAATATCTTATTGGTCAAGAACTGTTCTCGTACCTCTTCTTATTATAATGCGAAGAAAACCAATTGCGCAGAACCCTAATAGAGTTTTCATAAAAGAGTTATTTAAAAATCCTAAAAACCATTCAGGAAAAATTAAATTAATTTCAAAGAAAAATTTTCTTTCGAGAATATTTATTTATTTAGATAAGTTAGCAATATTTATTTTTTCTTTCTTCACTAAAGGCTTTAAGGATAAATGTGAAAATTTTGCCTTGAAATGGATTTTAAAAAGACTGAATGGGTTGGATGGTTTAGGTGGAATTTTCCCTGCAATGGTAAATGCCCTAATTTCCCTGACAATTTTAGATAAAAAGAAGTATCTCCAAGAGATTAAAATAGCTCAAAAAGCTATAGATAAACTTATTGTTGAAAAGAAAGACTACGCCTACTGCCAACCCTGTTTTTCTCCTGTTTGGGACTCTGGATGGATGGGTATAGTAAATATTGAGAACGGAATTCTAGATGATAGGCTTGCAGAGTGGTTTTTAAAAAAAGAAATAAAGATTAAAGGTGATTGGTCACACAAAAATAGTGAAGTTGATAAGGGAGGTTGGGCTTTCCAATTTAATAATGATCACTACCCTGATGTTGACGACACAGCATTAGTAGGTATGTTTTTGGACAGATACAATAGAATAAAGAAAAAAAAATCCATAGAACTTGCAATCGAAAGAACTAGAAAATGGATCGTTGAAATGCAATCTAAGAACGGAGGTTGGGGTGCATTTGATATTGATAATGTATATTATTCTCTTAATTCAATACCATTCGCTGACCATGGTGCACTGCTTGATCCACCGACTGCAGACGTTTCTGCACGTTGCCTCAGTTTCCTAAAACAACTAAACAACCCAAGAGACAAGAATTGCATAGAAAGAGCAACTAATTATCTTTTATCTGAACAAGAGAAAGATGGGAGTTGGTTTGGTAGGTGGGGAACAAATTATATTTATGGAACGTGGTCAGTTTTATCTGCCTTAAATTTGGTAGAATTTGGAAATAAAAAAGCAGTTTTTGATAAAGCAATTAATTATTTGAAAAGTAATCAGAGAAATGATGGTGGTTGGGGCGAAGACGGAAGGTCTTATTATAAGGATTTTGAGAATTTATCAAAACAAAGCACCCCCTCTCAAACGGCGTGGGCTATCATGGGGCTTTTAGCGGCGGGTCAGATAAACAGTCTAGAGGTGGAAAAAGGGTTGAAATATTTAACAAATAAAGATAATAAATTTCGAGAAGATCATTACACAGCTGTAGGGTTTCCAAAAGTTTTTTACTTAAAATACCACGGTTATGCCGAATATTTTCCACTTCTTGCAATTTCGAAAGTAAAAAACCAATTAAAAAAGAATTCAATTTATCCAACTTATGGAACATAAAAAAGAATTCAAAAAAATTGGTTTCATTTTTGGCTTGAAAAAGGAAATGAAATTAGTCTCAAGCTCAAATAATAACAAATTTTGTGTTTATGGTTATGGAAAATCTTCAAAGGAAGCAACAAAAAAATTGACGAACTTAGGAGTAGATCTTGTTGTCAATTTTGGTTTTGCCGGTTCTGTGTCAAAAAGTTTAAAAAATGGCGACATCGTATTTGTTAATAAAATATTTAATGAAAAAAATAAAAAACTTACACCCTCAAAATTTAATCAAGATTTCTTCAAAAATTTAGAAAAAAAAATTAAATTTGTAAAACGTAATTTACTTACCGTACAAAAAGTTGCTGGCGATAAAAGTGCAAAATTAAAACTTGTAAAAAAATTTAAATCAATCTCAATGATTGATATGGAAGCTTATTATATAAAAGAAGAACTTTTGAAAGTAAATATTCCAATGTTATCTTTCAAAGTAATATTCGATGATTTGTCTTTTGACATACCCTCTTATATTTTAGATTCGATCAATCATAGGGGTGAACTCAAAATAGTTAACTTTTTTATAAAGTTGATCCTAAAACCAAAAAGAATTTTTGCGCTTATGAATGTAAACTTTAAATTTTCAAAAAGTAAAAAAGTTCTCGAGGGTCTTGTTAGTTCCTTTTGATTATAAATTACGCTACAACTTTTTAGCTAAATGACTTTGTGGGTTAATTGCTGCACCAGCAGATGGTATAGGTGAGTCGTTTGATTCATTGTGCTTTTGTTGTTCATGCAGTTTTTTCATCATTTCGCTTACATGCGTATCGTGAAAAAAATCTGGGTCTCTAGATTTACTTATATCAATTTCTTCGGCCATTGCTCCCTCTGTTTTAGGCCCCTTTAATGCAACAGTTGCTGCTTTTAAAGGATTGGTGAAAACATCTGTAACAGCCGAAGCTTCGTAACCACAGTGTGCCATGCAATCAGAACACTTGTCATAATTTCCGGTTCCATATTTGTCCCATTCTGTTTCATTCATAAGTTCTTTAAATGATTTCACATAACCTTCTCCAAGAAGATAGCATGGTTTTTGCCAACCAAAGATATTTCTAGTAGGGTTACCCCAGGGTGTACATTTATAAGATTGATTACCAGCAAGAAAATCAAGGTAAAGTCCAGAATGACTGAAATCCCACTTTTTAAAATCTTTTGACTTAAAAATATTTCTAAAAAAGTTTTTGGTATTAGATCTTTTTATAAAATGCTCTTGATCGGGAGCTCTCTCATAAGCAAAACCTGGTGAAATAGTTATACCATCTACCTTAAGCTCGTCGGTAACGTAGTTTAAGAATGCTTTTAAACCATCTGCATGAGCATTGTCGAAGATAGTGCAATTAACATTACATCTAAAGCCTAATGATTTTGCTTTTTTAATGGCAGAAACGCATCTGTCAAAAACTCCCTCTTGACAAACTGCTTTGTCATGTTCTTCTTTCATCCCGTCGAGATGAACTGACCAAGTAAAGTATGGGCTAGGCTTGTATTCAGACAACTTTTTTTCCATTAAAACTGCGTTTGTGCAGAGATAAACAAACTTTTTCCTTTTTATCAACTCTCTTACAATTTCTGGCATTTCTCTATGAATTAATGGCTCCCCTCCTGGTATAGATACTATTGGGGCTCCACATTCCTCGACAGAATTTATACATTCTTGAGTAGAGAGTCTTTGGTTTAAAATTTCTTTTGGATAATCAATTTTGCCACATCCAGCGCATGCAAGATTGCATCTAAAAAGAGGCTCTAACATCAAGACAAGCGGATATTTAGACCTACCGAGGATTTTCTGTTTTAAAATGTAAGAACCAACTCTTATTTGTTGTATTAGTGGTATACCCATTGTCTAAATTTAATTAATTGTTATTTAAATGTAAAGTTTAATTTAGTGCCTCAATATTTGTAAGCTCTCTAGGAAGTTTAAAAACAATATTTTCTTCAATACCAGGCCTTTTCTCAATTTTAACCTCTCTAAATGACGAAATTCTCTTGATAACCTCTTTAACAAGTTCGTCAGGAGTTGATGCTCCTGAAGAAATTCCTATCGATTCGACATTATCAAACCATTTACTATCAAGGTCATCAGCAGTTTCTATCAAATATGTATCAACCCCTGATTCTTCTCCTAAGTCCCTTAATCTATTTGAATTAGAGCTATTTTTTGCTCCGACTACTAAGATCAAATTGACATGATCCACGAGATCCCTGACTGCGGATTGTCTGTTTTGGGTTGCATAACAGATATCTTTGACGTCTGGACCCTCGATTGCAGGAAATCTTTTTTTTAAAGCTTCTATAACCACCTTGGTGTCATCTACAGAGAGGGTAGTTTGACTTATATATGATAGTTTCTGTGGATTTCTGACTTTAAGCTTGAATACATCTTCTGTGTTTGAAACAAGATAAACGTCTCCAGAAATTCTTCCCATTGTACCTTCCACTTCTGGATGACCTTCGTGACCAATTAAAATAACCTCATAACCTTTAGATGAGTATCTTTGACCCTCTTTATGAACCTTAGCTACAAGAGGACATGTTGCGTCCAGAATAGGAAGTTTTCTATCCTTAGCAGTGTCTTCAATTCTTTGTGCAACTCCATGAGCGCTGAAGATCGTTACGGCACCAGCTGGGATTTGGTCTAGTTCTTGAACAAAAACTGCACCTTTAGAGCTAAGATTATTTACGACTCTCTTGTTGTGAACTATTTCGTGTCTAACATAGACTGGTGGACCATAAATTTTGAGAGCTCTCTCAACAATCTCGATTGCTCGTTCTACACCAGCACAGAACCCTCGAGGTTGCGCTAAAAATACCTTTAATGGTTTAAGCGTTTGTTTCATAATTATAGGCTTTCAAAATTTTCAAACCAATTCACAGAATCCTTTATAGCACTTTTAATGGATCTAGGTCTATACCGAAGTTTCTTTTTTGCTTTTTCAGATGAAAAAAACATATTTTTAGTAGACATTTTTAAACCATCTAAAGTAAGTTTTGGTTCTTTACTAATAAAATATTTAAATAAAACCTCATTTACATGTGCTAAAGGTAACAATAAGTTTGGGTTAAGCTTTATAACTATTTTAGATTTCTTTCCATATTCGCAAATGTAATCCAGAAAATCTTTAAACTTTAAGTTTTCACCTCCTAGAATATATTTATCTCCAATTTTTCCATTTTTAAGAGCAAGAAAGTGTCCTTCAGCTACATCATCTACATGAACAATATTTAATCCAGTGTCAACATAAGCAGGCATTTTCCCTCTCAACACATCATAAATAATTCTTCCAGTTGGTGTTGGTTTGTAATCACCAGGACCAATTGGTGTGGAGGGATTAACAACTATACATTTCATTTTTTTAATTTTTATAAATTTTTCAACGATCTTCTCAGCTAGATATTTTGATTTTTTGTAATCACCAATCATATCTGAAAAAGCAACTGGAGTTGCTTCATTAGATTCTTTACTATTATCTAATCCAAGTGTAGCTACACTAGAGGTGTATATAAGGGTTTTATTTAAATCAGAGGTTTTAATACAAATATTCTCAGTTCCTCTAACATTTGAATCGTAAAGTTCTTTTGGTACTCGTGACCAAAGTCTATAATCAGCTGCAACATGAAAAACAACGTCTGAATTAGCTATTGGTTTTTCTAGACTAGAAATATCTCTCAAGTCACCGTAAAAGAAATTTATTTTTGAACTAATTTTTTCTAGATTCTTAAGATTTGTGTTTTTTCGAACTAAAACATTAACCTTTAATTTTTTTTTTAAAGCTAGCCTCGTGATGGCTGAGCCTAAAAAACCATTGGCTCCTGTGATGAGGATTTTTTTATTCATTTTATTTTTCAAGAAATCTTATGTTATAAAAGATAATAAATGAAAAGATTTTTATCCAACTTTTTTTGTAATATTTTCCTTGTATGTTTCATAATAAGCATCTTTGGTTTTTTTCATTCTGAAACCAAAAGTAAAAGTAAAGTTCTTGCAGGCGTTGATGAGTTGCATGAAAATCTTA
>CABZMK010000008.1 GCA_902526865.1 uncultured Alphaproteobacteria bacterium | reverse complement strand
GGTCTGGATATTTTATTCCAATATGCCACTCTGTAATGACCAATGTGAAATTGGGGAATTAGGTAGTAATTAAACAATAAAATTCTGTCAAGTACCTTGGTGTAAGTAACCAACTCTTTCCTCGATTTTGCACTTATAAGTTTATCAATAATCTCATCGAGAACAGGATTTTTTACTCCCATGTAATTTGGACTCCCTTGTTGGTCAGCTGTTGAAGACCCCCAATAATTTTTTTGTTCGTTTCCTGGAGAGATGATAGATCCATAATTTACAACAATCATATCATAATCAAAATCTTCCAATCTTCTTATGTACTGAGAGTCGTCTTGAACAGTCCTTATTGAAACCTCAATACCTAATTTTTTTAAATTTCTTTTCATCGGAAGAACAATTCTTTCAAAAAGGGGTGACCTTAAAAGAATTTCAAATTTGAATATTTCACCAGTTTCTTGCTTAATTAGTAAATCGTCTTTTATAATCCATCCTTCTTTTTTTAATAATCTTCGTGCCATCCTTAAATTGTTTCTTAACCCATTTTCTTCGTCGGTACTTGGTGGCGAAAATACAGTAGTAAAAATTTCATCAGGAATCTTTCCTCTGTAATTTTCTAGAATAACTAATTCTTCTTTACTCGGTAAACTTTGTGAAGAGAGATCAGAGTTATCAAAGAAACTTTTGGTTCGAGTATAAGCATTATAGAATAAATTTCTGTTGGACCACTCGAAGTCAAATGCATAACCAAGAGCTTTTCTAACATTCCTATTTTGGAATATTGATTTTCTCGTATTGAGCGCAAAACCCTGCATTCCACTAGGTCTAAAATATTTTATTTCTTCAACTTTGACCCTTCCTTCCTTTACTGCTTCAAATTTATAGGCTGTTGCCCAATTTTTTGAAGAATTCTCTTGTTTAAAATCATATGCTCCAGATTTGAATGCTTCTAAAGCTACGGTTTCGTCTCTATAAAAGTCAGTGTGAATCGTATCGAAATTGAATCGTCCTATGTTAACATTAATATTTTTTCCCCAGTAATTTGGATTCTTTTGCAATGTTAAACTTCTCCCGGGCTTTAGATCTGAAACTAAATATGGGCCACTTCCGAGGGGTGGATTAAGAGTAGTTTTATCAAAATCTTTTCCATCCCAGTATTTTTTAGAGAAAATTGGAAGTTGATAACCAATAATCAAAGGTAACTCTGGATTAGGATCGCCTTTAAAGGAGAATTTTACTTCGTCTTCAGAAACTTTTTCTACTTTATCTACTTGACCATAATAAGTCTTATAAATTGGATGGCCTTTGGAAATTAGTGTGTTAAATGAAAATATTACATCTTCAGGTTTAATTTTTTCATCATTTGAAAATCTAGCTATTTTTCTAATTTTAAAAATTATCCAGGATCTGTTATCTGGGATTTTAACACTTTCAGCTATTAGACCATACTGGCTAAAAGGCTCATCAAATGAAGATTTCATTAGTGTTTCAAATAAATAAGTTGTTTGCCAAGCTGCAACGCCTTTTAATATGTAAGGGTTGAGGTTGTCAAATGTACCTATAGAGGCAAGTTTTACCGTACCACCTTGAAAGGCATTGTCGCTTGCATAATCAAATTTTTTAAAATCTTTGGGATATTTTAGGTCTCCATGCATGGCTATCCCGTGTTTATATTCTAAACTAAAAGAATGATTAAAACAAAATGCTAAAATAATAAATAAAAACTTACTAACTTTTCTCAAGGTCTGCCTTTTTATTGGTTAAGATATTTAAGAGTTCTTTTATGGTGATTTTTTTCAATTGATGCAACAACTTTTCCATCTGATTCATGATTTAGTTCGTCGCCATTCCAGTCGGTTATTATTCCACCATGTTCATTGATAAGTGCTACCTGTGCTAAAAAATCCCATGGTTTCATTTGAGCTTCGATTACCTGATCAATTTTACCAGATAATAAAAGTCCATATGAATAGCAATCGCTTCCGAAAACAGGAAATCCAATCTTACCATAAATGTTTTTGACTCTTTTCTGTTGCTTATCATTAAACATTAAAAGTGAGGTTGACGATACAATAAGATTTTCATATTTTTTCTTTTGGCAAAAAGGATCACATTTTTTGCTATTTAGCCTCACACCAATATTTTTCCCTCCACTCCATCTTTGATCTAAAATAGGAATATCTATTATTCCTAAAATCGGAACATTTTTTTTTAAACATGAAATCAAGGTGCCAAATAACGGTTTGCCAGCAATAAAATTGTGAGTGCCGTCTAATGGATCAATCACCCAAGTAAAGTCACCTTTTTTGTCATCAAATCCAAACTCTTCTCCTAAAACATTATGAGAAGAGTAGGCTTTATTTAATTTTTCTCTAAAAACTAATTCAATTTCTTTATCAATATTAGTTACAAAAGATCCGTCCTTTTTTTCTTCAATATCATGCTTCATTAAAAATTTTTTTTTAAGAATCTTCTTACTTATATCTGCAAAAGAATTTGCAAATCTAGACAAATCTTTGTTTTCTTTATTCATCAATTTAAAGATCTTAAATATGAAATTAAATTTATTCTATCTTCTATTTTTTTAATTCCACTGTAAATCATTTTTGTACCCTCAATATATTTTTTTGGTTCCTCTAAAAAATAAAAAAGTTCTTCAACAGTCCATAACTTTTTAAAATTAGTTAAAGCCCCTGAATATGAAAAATCAGAAATAATAGCAGTTTTTCTGTCTACAATTCCCCATAGTGGCGGACCGGTTTTGATTTTTAATTCTTTGCTAAAATCATGGCAAGCTGAACATTGTCTGGAAATTTTAATTCCTTTTTCAATATTTGCTGTTTGTAATAATGAATCTAAATCAACTTTTCTTTTAATTGCCTCTTTTTCAATTTCATTTTTTTGTTCTGTGCTTTTAATAATAATGTATCCCATATCTTTTTGATGTTTTTCCTTAAAAAATATTTCATCAAAAATGTGAAAAGTTTGAAATAAAATTAATATTGATATTAAAGGCAAAAAATATTTGTTCATTTTTACTTTGTAGTTATAAATTATTATATAAATTAACAAATATTGTGACCATCAAAAATAAAAAAACCTTCAATACAGTTATTATCATCCCAGCAAGAATAAATTCTTCTAGATTAAAAAAAAAGCTATTAAGGCATATTAGTGGATTACCAATGATTGTAAGAGTAGCTCAAAATGCAGAGAATTTAAAAATGGGAAGAGTTATAGTTGGAACTGATAGTCGAGAAATTTACAGTGAATGTGAAAAAAATAATTTAGAAGCAATGATGACTAAATCTTCCCACAAGAGTGGGACTGACAGAGTTTGTGAAGTTTACAAAATTCTGAATAAAGATTTCGATTTAATTATAAATCTTCAAGGTGATTTACCAATTTTTAAAAAAGACTTATTAGAAAAAACAATTAAGCTTTTTTCAGATGACTCAGTTGACATAGGTTCGGCAGTTTGTGATTTGGAAGATTCAGAAATCAATGACAACAATATTGTTAAAGCGAAAGTTGTTCTTGATAATTATGACGAGGGTTTTGCGTTAGATTTTATGAGAACGGTAGATTGTACAAAAAATATTTATCATCACATAGGTGTTTATATTTATAAACCTAATGTTTTAAAAGAGTTTGTATCTCTTTTACAATCTAAACGTGAAAAAGAAAGGAATTTAGAGCAAATGCGTGCAATGGATAATAATTACAAAATAAAACTCGTTAAAGTTGGAAATAATCCTCCTAGTGTTGATACAATAGAAGATTTGAAAAAAATAAGATTGCATTTTAAAAAAAATAATTTTTAATCAGCCTTAATCATGAAAAAAAAAATAGTTTCATTTCAGGGCATAGACGGAGCTTATTCAGATTTAGTTTGTAGAAAATTCTATCGGACTTATGAAACACTACCTTGTGAAACTTTCCAGAAAACTCTAGATGCAGTTTCTAAAGAAGTTGCGAATCTTGCTTTAATACCAGTTGAAAACAATATTGCAGGGAGAGTAGCTGACATGCATTTGTTGTTGGAGAAAATTGAATTGAAAATAGTTGCTGAACATTACCACAAGGTTGAACATCATCTTATGTCAAAAAAGGATGTTTCATTAAAAAATATTAATAGAGTATATAGTCATACTCATGCTTTATCGCAGTGTAGAAGTAATATTGAGAAATTGAAACTGGAACCTGTAAATTATATTGATACGGCAGGGGCAGCAAAATTTGTAAGAGATAGTGAAGATTCAGATATTTCGGCAATTGCGTCCATGCTAGCATCTGAAATTTACGAACTAAGAATACTAAAAAAAAATCTGCAAGACAGAAGAGACAACATAACTAGATTTTTAGTTTTTTCAAAGAGTAGTCCAAAGATTAATATGGATCGAAAGGTAATTACGTCTATTGTTTTTAATACAAAAAATATTCCAGCATCTTTACATAAAGCTTTGGGAGGTTTTGCAGAAAACAGTATAAATTTAACAAGATTAGAGAGTTTTTTTGTTAATAAAGATTTCAAACAGTTTTCTTTTATAATTGATGTTGAATCGCATCCTGACAACTTAGGGTTTAAGAAAGCATTAAAGGTTCTTAAAACTTTTTCATCCAAATTTAGAATACTTGGTTTTTATGAAGCCTCAAAATTTAGAAAATAATATTATTTAAAAGTAAAAAGTTTAATGATAAGTTTAAACGGGAGTTGAATTTAGGCAATAGGTTCGCCAATCCGGTCAGAACTGAAAAGAGGCAGCCGTAACGTTTTCTATTGGGTTAAATTTCAGCTCCTTTTTTGATTTTTATGAAGAATTCTAATAATTATATAGTATTAGCAAGAAAATATAGACCACAAAAGTTATCAGAAATAATCGGTCAAGAAGAAACCTGCAAAATAATTGAGGGTTCAGTCAAATTAGACAGAATCGCCCATGCCTACTTATTTTCTGGTACAAGAGGAGTAGGAAAAACAACACTTGCAAGGATACTAGCAAAAATCGTTAATTGTCTGAACCTCAGTAAGGAAATGGTTGAGCCATGCGGAAATTGTAAAAATTGTGAATCTATCGATTTCGGGAATAATATTGATGTAGTTGAGATTGATGCAGCAAGTAAAACTGGTGTTGCTGACGTAAGAGAAATAATAGACAATGTCAATTATAAACCAGTCTCTGCCAAAAAAAAAATTTTTATAATAGATGAAGTTCATATGTTATCAAAAGCTGCTTTCAACGCATTACTAAAAACTTTAGAAGAACCTCCAATAGATGTTATATTTATATTTGCGACGACCGAAACTGAGAAAATCCCACTAACAATTCTTTCACGGTGCCAACGTTTTCAGCTTAAAAGAGTCGATACAGATTTAATTGGTCATTTTTTAAAAGAAATTTCAAAAAAAGAGGGTTTTGAGATTGAATTAGAAGGGTGCAATTTAATAGCTCAATCTGCTGAGGGTTCTGTGAGAGACTCTTTGTCAATTCTTGACAATGTTCTTACTAGAGGAAATCCAGTTAGAATCCAGAATATTAAAACCGTTATAGGTTTGTCCGACAACACTTTGGTTTTAAAACTACTGAGGGCTTTATTTGAAGGGGATCCTAAAGTTGCGCTAGATATATTTGAAGATTTATACAGCAAAGGAGCCTCTGTAAAAATTTTAAGCCAAACGTTGATGAATTTAACCTACCATTCAATGAGAATTAAAAGTGAAGTTGATATTGAAAGTTTGTACCTCGATAAAAAAATTTTAGAAACAGTAGAATTTATTGCTAAAACCTTTGAAATGGATTTTTTAATTAGATTTTGGGAACTAATGCAAAAGTATATTAACGAAATTAATAACTGTTTTGACGAAAAACAATTTTTTGAGATGACTATAATGAGACTATGCTTTGTTTCTTTGGTGCCCACACCTTTTGAATTACTAAAAGAAGATGCATCAGTAAAAAATGAAGAAAAAATTGAGATTAAGGCTAGAGCCGACATGGAATCAAATGTTTCAGATAATACAATTAAAAAATCGAATGATGCAGACACCACAGAAACCAGAAGTAATCTAGCATTAGAGCCAAAACCCAAAAGAATTATTGAACCAGAAAATAAAATAGATGCAGAAATAAATTATTTAGAAAGGTTTAAAAAAATTGTAGACAAAATTGAAAATAAATCAGAAATGCAAATAGCTCATCACCTTAGAAACTCTTTTAAGTTAGTCACTATTAAAGATAATAACAATATCAGGGAAATTGAGCTTGAAAATATATCTAAAAACAAAGATTCAAAAAAAATTTTATGGAAAGCGTCTAAACTTATAAGTGAGATTCAAAAAGAAAGATGGATAATAACTTTATCAAGTAGAAAAGGCTTTCAGTCTTTAAAAGAATATGAGGAAACAATTGTAAAAAATAAGATTATAGAAATATGTAATGATAATTTTGTAAAAAAAATTCTTGAAATCATTCCATCTTCTGAAGTAACTTCAATACAGGAACTAGAAAATGGTAAATTAAATAAAAGGGAAGAAAATGAATAATATGTCACAAATAATGAAACAAGCGAAAGCTATGCAAGAAAAAATGGCTGAAATGCAGAAAAAAATAGAAGAAACTGAAATTGAGGGAAGTTCTGGTGGAGGAGCTGTTAAAATTGTAATGAATGGAAAACACGAAGTAAGGAATCTTTTTATAGATCCCTCAATTGTTAATTCAGACGAAAAGGAAGTTTTAGAGGATCTTATCATAGCAGCCTTAAACGATGTAAATAAGAAAATTGCTGAAAATACGAATGATCAGTTAGGTTCGATTTCTGGTGGTATGGGCTTACCTCCTGGTTTGAAGTTACCTTTTTAGATGTATGTCATCTCTTGGAGAATTAATTAATATTTTTTCAAAGTTACCTAGTTTAGGTCCAAGATCTGCAAGAAGGATCGTACTTTATTTACTTAAAAATAAAGAAAAAATCATTCCATCTTTAATGACAACCATTGAAAATGTTAAATCAGAACTTTCTTATTGCCATTTATGTGGAAATGTTGATGTGATTAACCCTTGTAATATATGTGCTGATGATAAAAGAAAAAATGGAAAACTTTGCATTGTAGAAGATATAGGAGATTTGTGGGCAATCGAAAAAAGCAAAGCATTCAACGGAACTTACCACGTTTTGGGTGGTGTTTTATCAGCAATGGACGGAGTTGGACCTGATCAACTTAATGTTGTCTCATTGTTAAAAAGGTTAGAATCTGGTTCTGTCAAGGAGGTAATAATCGCTACTAATGCTACTACGGAAGGTCAAATAACTGGACAATATATTGCTGATGAGTGTTCAAAATTTCAAATTCTAATTACAAGATTGGCTCAAGGAATTCCTGTTGGAGGAGAACTTGATTTGCTAGATTATAATACAATGTCAACAGCGTTTACCTCTCGATCTGAAATAAAAAAGATTATTTAGAGTCATCTAATTTCAATAATTTTTCTCGTTTATTTGAAATTTTTTTTGAGGTTATCAAAATATCGTTAAGGTCAACCTGAGCATTAGAAAAGTGACTATCCATCTTTTTAATACGACTCTCAAGCCTTATTAACTCTGTATTTAATTCTTTTAAATGTTGAAAAATAAAAGTTGCATTATTCTGGATTTTTTTATCTCTTATAAGGCTCTCGATCGAATTCAGAATTATCCACAAAGTTGTAGGTGAAACTAAAAAAACTTTTGTTATGTAGAAGGTTTCGCTAAGTTCTGGAAACAATCTAAATATTTCTAAGTAGACTTGTTCGCTTGGAATGAAAATTAATGCAATGTCTGAAGTTTCTCCTGAAATAAGATATTTTTCTTGAACTGTTGAAATATGATTTTTGATATCAGATTTAAATTTTTTAAGTAGCTTGAGTTTTTCATCTTTTGAAACTGACTTTTGGAATTTTTCAAAACTTTCTTTTGGAAATTTAGCATCAATACAAGTTTTATTAAGAGAACCTGGTGACATAATCATACAATCAACCCTTGAGCTATTTGATAATGTTTTTTGAAACTCGTAATGGTCTTTGGGGAGGTGGTCCTTGATTAAATTTTCGAGTAACATTTCTCCGAACCGCCCCCTTTTCGTTGTATTTGACAAAAAGTTTTTTAAATCAACAACGTTCTCGGTTAGGCTTGAAATATTTTGTTGAGCCCTATCAATCAAAGACATTTTTTCTCTAATTTGACTTAAGTTGTTATGATTTTCAAAAGATGATTTATCAAACTTTGAATCAATTTTGTCGAAATTTTTTATAATTAAATCTGATATAGATTGCTCAATTATAGATTGTTTTTCCAATAGAATTTTAATTCTCTCTTTTGTATTGTTGTTTGATATAAAAAATTGTAAAAATAAAACAACCAATAAGAAAAGAATAATAATATAAAAAACCTGGTTAGTAATTATCATAATAAAATTTAATGAGTGTTTTGGATATATTAATAATACCTGATAAAAGATTAAAGTACAAATCAACAAATGTTGATGCTTTTGACAAAGATCTTAAAAGTGTTGTAAAAAATATGTTTGATACTTTGGCTGCTTCAGGAAACGGTATTGGCTTAGCAGCGCCCCAAGTTGGTATTAACAAAAGAATTATTGTAATTGACCTCAAAGAAGATGGAAAATCAAACCCAATGACTTTGGTAAACCCTAAAATTTTAAGTTCGTCACCTGAGAGTTTAATTAATGAGGAGGGATGTCTATCTATTCCTGGATATTATGCGGATGTTAAAAGACCAGCTGAAATAGAGGTTGAATGGTATGACTTGAAAGGAAAAAAAAAAAATAAGAAATGTTCTGGTTTGCTTTCAGTTTGTATTCAACATGAAATAGATCATTTAGATGGAATCTTATTTATAGATTATCTATCAAAATTAAAAAAAAATAGAGCTCTTGAAAAGGTTAAGAAAATTCAAAAAAAAAATAATGAAGAGTCTAAATAAACTTTGCGTTGGATTTTACGGTACATCAGAGTTTTCATTAAGCTTCCTAAAAGAATTATTTTCTCAGGATATTAAAATTTCATATATTGTTACTAAGCCACCAATTGCTTCTGGAAGGGGGAAAAAAGTTAACATTTCCCCTGTTCATGAATGGGGTTTAAAAAATAAAATTGACGTTTTAACTCCTGCAGATATGAAAGACAGAGGGCTCTTAGACTATGTTAAAAAAAAAAAAATTGATTTAAATATAATAGTTGCATACGGAAATATTTTAACAAAAGAAATTATAAATATTCCAAATTATCTTAGTATTAACGTTCATGCTTCATTATTACCTAGGTGGCGAGGTGCAGCACCAATTCAAAGAGCTATTCTGTCAGATGATAAAGAAACTGGCGTATGTATAATGAGGCTAGATGAAAAACTCGATTCAGGCCCAATAATAACTTCGCAAAAAATTGTTATTGAAAATGATGATAATTGCGAAAATGTATATAAAAAAATTGTTTTCTTTGGTAAAAGAATTCTCAAAGACGCAATTTTCAAAATTATTAACAATGAAGTTAAATATTTGTATCAGGATGAGAGATTTGCAACGTATGCTAAAAAAATAAAAAAAAACGAAGCACAGATTAATTGGGA
Organism: uncultured Alphaproteobacteria bacterium; assembly: GCA_902526865.1. GTDB lineage: Bacteria > Pseudomonadota > Alphaproteobacteria > Methylaequorales > Methylaequoraceae > Methylaequor. Next base: position 45,268 of record CABZMK010000008.1, on the reverse strand, counting down.
GAAAAATGCTCGCGAAATTAATCAAAAAATTAAGGCCTTTAGTCCAAAACCTGGAGCATGGACAATTATACGAAATTCAGACACGAGGATTAAAATCCTTAAAGCCGACATAATTAAAGAAAATGATTACAAAAAAAAAGATAAACTCAAGATTGGAGGGGTAGACCAAGATCTTGGAGTTAGATGTGGTAAAGACTTCTTGAAAATAAAAATTCTTCAAAGGGATGGAAAAAAACCAACTTCTGCAGTTGACTTTTTAAACGGTAATAAAATTTCAATTTCAGAATTTTGTTGATGGGAAGAATTAAACTTACAATTGAATATGATGGTAGTGAATACGTAGGTTGGCAAAAACAAAAAAATGGTAAATCGATTCAACAAGAAATAGAAATTTGTTTAGAAAAACTATTTAATTCACAAATAAAAATTTATGTTTCTGGACGCACTGATGCTGGCGTGCACGCCTTTGGTCAGATTGCACATTTTGACCTAAAAAAATCACACATTGAAACAAAAAAAATATCAAATGCATTAAATTATTTACTTAAAAAATCGAAAAATAAAATAACAATTCTTAAATCTGAAAAGGTTTCTGAAATCTTTCATTCAAGATTCTCTGTGAAAAAAAAAATTTATTTATATAAAATTTTAAATAGATCAACGCCATCATTTATTTTAGAAAATAGAGTATGGCATTTCCCAAGATTATTAAATACTGACAAAATGAAAGAGGCGTCTCAAGTTTTAATTGGAAAAAAAGACTTTAACGCATTTCGCTCAATAAATTGTCAGGCTAAAACTTCAATTCGATCGTTAGAAGCAATAAAAATAAAAAAAAATAAAGACAATATTAAAATTAGAGTTTTTGGTAAATCGTTTTTACATAACCAGGTTAGAATTATCATTGGCACATTGGTGAATGTAGGTATTGGAAAATGGGACGATGAGAAAGTTTTAAAAATATTGAAATCTAAAGATAGAACTAAAGCCGGACCAACGGCGCCATCATGCGGACTTTATTTGGAAAAAGTTACTTATTAGACTAGTTCTTAAGAAATATATTTTTAATGAATTGATGGTAAATTTTAGTTAATTTATCAATACTGCTAATCTCAACCATTTCATTTACTTTGTGCATTGTCTTTCCCACCAGACCAAATTCAACGACTGGGCATATTTCTGAAATAAATCTTGCATCTGAGGTTCCGCCAGTGGTGCTTAATATTGGATTACATCTTGTAACTGTTTTTATCGATCTAACAAGTGAATCTGTAAGAATATTAGAATAATTAAAAAAAGACTCACCAGAAACTTTAGAGGAAAGTTTATATTTTGTTGTCACGGATTTAATCCTTTTTTTTATAAGATTAATAACTTGTTGAGAATTAAATTTATCATTGAATCTGACATTGAACCTTATTTCAACTTTTCCGGGTATAATGTTTGAAGTGAGGTTTGACGAATCAATAGATGTAATAATCAGTTTTGTAGGTTGAAACCTTTTTGATCCTGAATCAAAAGGTTTATAAAGTTCTTTGAATATTTTTTCTAAATTATCTATTGGATTATCTGCTTTTTCAGGGTATGCAACGTGTCCTTGTTCTCCAAGAACTTCTAACAAAAAATTAATACTACCTCTTCTCCCAATTTTGATCATTTCACCAAGTTTATTTGGATTAGTTGGTTCACCAACTAAACAATAGTCAATCTTTTTTTTTTTAGACTTTATCCATTTTATTAGACTTTTGGTTCCAAACTCTGCTTCTCCCTCTTCGTCTGAAGTTATAAGAAAAGAGATGGTTCCATCAAAAGCAAAATTATTCTCCTTAAGAAAGATTTCAGAAGCAACCATGAAAGATGCAATTGCGGTTTTCATGTCACTTGCTCCTCTTCCATATAATCTTCCATTTGTTATTTGAGGTTCAAATGGATTGGTTTTCCATTTTTCCAAATCGCCTGGAGGTACAACATCGGTGTGACCTGCAAAACAAAGATTTGGTCCCTCCCCCCCTTTAAATGATGCATAAAGATTCTTAATTTTGCTAGTTCCAGACTCAAGCCTGTGGCAATTAAACTTTTTTTCCTTTAAAATTTTTTGAATATAATCTATCGATCCAGTATTATCAGGCGTTATACTCTTGAATTTTATAAGTTTTGATGATAGCTCAATTGTATCCATTATGACCTGAGAAGATCGTTAATTGACGTTTTTGATCTTGTTTTTGCATCAACTTTTTTTACAATAACTGCGCAATATAAATTGGGACCGATTTCTCCATTTTTAAGATTTTTTCCTGGTAACGATCCAGGTACTACTACAGAGTATGGTGGTATTTCCCCAAAATAAATCTCTCCTGTTTCTCGATCTACAATCTTGGTGGATGCACCGACATAAACACCCATTGAAATTACACTTCCTTCTTTAACAATTACACCTTCAGCTACTTCTGATCTTGCACCAATGAAGCAATTATCTTCAATTATCACTGGGTTAGCCTGCAGGGGTTCTAAAACTCCTCCAATACCAGCTCCACCAGAAATGTGAACATTCTTTCCGATCTGAGCGCATGAACCTACAGTTGCCCAAGTGTCAATCATTGAACCACTATCAACATAAGCACCTAAATTTAAAAATGAAGGCATTAAAACAACATTTTTGGCAACAAAAGCTGAATACCTTACTATTGCTCCCGGAACAGATCTAAAACTTCTTTTTGTCCATTCATCTTCAACCCAACCAGATGTTTTTAGATAAACTTTATCAAACCAGCTATATTGACCTCTTCTCGAATTTGAAATCCCACTGGAAAAGATTACATTATTTTGAGTTTTAAATGAAAGTAATATTCCTTTTTTTATCCATTCATTTGTAATCCAATTATTTCTTTTTTTTTCGCAAACTCTTATCTCACCAGAGTCGAGCAGTTGGAGAACACTAAATATATTTTTTTTTATATCTGGATCAGAAAAATTTAAACTTTCTCTTTCATCCCAATATTTTTCAATTTCTTCTTTAACGTTTAAATTCATATTTTTTTATAATTTATAAAACTTTACTTATCATATCTAAAGCATTTATTACAGTTTTAAATCTAAAATCAATGTGAGATTGAGATTCACCACTTGATTTCTCCGAAATATGTATGGTAGTAAAACCCTTAAGTGATGCTGACATAAGATTTTTTTCTAAATCGTCAAAATAAGCAGTTTCTAAAGGATTAAGTTCATATTGTTTTATTAATTTATTAAGTGACGATTTCATTGGCTTTGGTATATAATTTGATTTTGTTATATCAAAAATGTCTAAGAACTGATCTTCGATACCTAAACGTCTCAAAATTTTTTTTGCATACTTATAATCGCCATTTGTATATACGATTTTCCGACCAGGGAGAGCTTGGAGTTTACTTCTTAAAATTTTCGAGTGTTTTAAATTCTTTAAATTAATATCGTGAACATAATTACAAAATTCTTGGGGATCTACTTCATAGTGTTTCATTAATCCATAGAGTGTTGTTCCATATTTTTTATAAAAATTTTTCTGTAATTTAAAAGATTTTGTTTCGGATAACTCAAGCTTTTTCGAAATGAATTTTTTCATCCTTTGGTCAATTTGAGAAAATATACCTAGATTTGGTGAATACAATGTATTGTCTAAATCAAATAACCAATTTTTCTTTTTTGCTAAATTTTGAATTAACATCAGCTGGTGATTAAAGTACCTACGCCTCGTTCAGTGAAAATCTCTAATAAAATGGCATGTGGAACTTTACCATTTAATATAACTGCAGCTTTTACGCCCTCTCTCACAGCGTTCACACAGGTCTCGATTTTAGGTATCATTCCTCCTGATATAGTTCCGTTTTTAATAAGTTTTTTTATATCGTTTAATGAAATCTCCGTTAATAAATTTCCCTTTTTATCAAGAACTCCGTCAACGTCAGTCAAAAGAATTAATCTTTCAGAATTGATATTTGAAGCAACGCTCCCAGCCATAATATCTGCGTTAATATTGAAGGTTTCAAAATTCTTATCAAATCCTATTGGCGAAATAACTGGGACTAAATTAGATTGAAGTAGCCATTTTAAAAGTTCTTTATTAATTTTATGTGGTTGTCCTACAAAACCAATATCTGATAATTTAGAGGCTTTAAGGTTTGAACTGGGTATTTTTAGTTTTTTTGTCTCTGCCAATAATGCATCTTTTCCAGATAAACCTATACCTCTTCCACCTTCTTTATTAATTTCCATTACAATTTCTTTATTGATTGAGCCGGATAATACCATTTCAACAATTTTCATGGTTTTTTTGTCAGTTACTCTCAAGCCATTAATAAAATTACTCTCAACTCCAAGCTTATCAAGCATATCTTTTATTTTTGGCCCCCCACCGTGGACAACAACTGGATTGATTCCAACTTGTTTAAGAAGCACAATGTCTTTGGCAAAACTTGAGCTAAGACTTTTTTCTCCCATCACAGCTCCCCCTAACTTAACGGTAATATTTTTGCCTGAATATCTCTGCATGAATGGTAAAGCTTTTGAGAGAATTGTCGCTTTATTTATTAAATCTTGAGTATTTGTTTTGGAAAATTTCATTATAATTATTAGGAACTCATTAAGAATTTTTTCAGTAAAATAATAGTATTAACTTGCTTTATGCTTGTATTAAAGAACTTTTTATTTAATTTTTTACCCGCAATTTCATTTAAATTTCTAAGATGATCAAGTTGGTACTTATTTTTAAGTCTGTCTCGTTTCGTAAAAACTATGAAAATTTTATTTTTAATAAAAATATTCAATTGATTAATTATATCTTCGTCAATTTTTTTAAATCCATGCAAAGAATCGATTAAAACGAGAAATTTAAAGATATTTTTTCTTTTTTTAATGTAGTAGTCCACAAGTTTATTAAGTTTGAATTCATCACCTTTTGAAATTTTGGAGAATCCATATCCTGGAAAATCAACAATTCTGAATTTTCCTTTCAATTCAAAAAAAACTAGAGATCTTGTTCTACCTGGTGTCTTTGAAGTCTTAGCAATTTTTAAATTTGTAATAGAATTAACCAAGGAAGACTTTCCAACATTTGAGCGTCCCCAGAAAATTATTTCAGGAATTCCGTCTTGTGGTAGATCAGTAAATTTATGAGCCTCAGTTAAGAATTTCCAGTTCTCAGGCATTTGTCAACCAACCGGATTATCAGCTTTTTGTTTCTTTAAAAGAAAATACTGTTGAGCAATAGAAAGTATATTATTAATTGTCCAATAAACAACCATTCCAGATGGGAAAGTGGCTAATAAGAAAGTAAAAATAAATGGTAACATCATAAATATTTTGGCTTGAATTGGATCAGGTGGTGGTGGGTTAATCTTTTGCTGAAGATACATTGTAAGCCCCATTAATATTGGCCAAATGCCTATTGTTAAAAACATTGGGGGATCCCATGGAATTAATCCAAAAAGGTTAAACAAACTTGTTGGATCGGGTGCAGACAAATCTTTTATCCATCCAAAAAATGGTGCATGTCTCATCTCAATAGACACAAAAAGAACTTTATAAAGTGCAAAAAAGATGGGTATTTGAATTAATATTGGCAAGCAACCAGACGCAGGATTAATCTTTTTTTCTTTATACATTGCAAACATTTCTTGATTCATCTTAGCTTTATCGTCTTTATATCTCTCTCTTAATCTTTGGATTTCTGGAGTTAAAATTCTCATTGCATTCATTGATTTAAAAGATTTATTTGCTAATGGAAAAAGCAACACTCTGATACAAATGGTAAGAATTATTATTCCTATTCCAAAGTTTCCTGAGAGTCCTGAGAGGAAGTGTAGAGCATAGAAAAGTGGTTTTGTAAGAAAGTAAAACCATCCAAAATCTACTGACAAATCGAGTTTGTTGATTTTTAGTTCTTGAATATATTTATCTATTAATGGAACTTCTTTTGCTCCAGCGAACACATATGATTTGATTTTCATACTTTTGTTATTGGGAAGTGATTGAATGGATTCATTTATAAAATCAATTTGAACCGAATTTGGATTATTTTCTAGATTCTTAAATCTTGCTTTAAATGGTTTATCGTTTTCAGGAAAAATAGCGACCTGCCAATAATGGTCAGTAAATCCAATCCAACCATTTTTAGTAACTTCTACTATCTCATTTTCTTCCTCTATTTCGTCGTATGTAACCTCTTTGAGTGTGTCATTAAAAACTCCCAATGGTCCTTCATGAAGAATAAAAAATTTATTCGCCGGTCTATAATTTTTTCTTCTGAGATAAGAAAAATTAGTGATTTCAACAGTCCTCCCTGATTTATTGATCACTTCGTCTTCGACTGAAATCATAAAATTATCGTCTACATTTATTTTTCTTTCAAACTCTATCCCTTTACCATTATTCCAAGAAAGTTTGATTTCTTCACCTATTTTGAATTCATTTTTTTCTGCTTTCCAAAGAGAGTCTTTTCCAGGCATTTCTAAAGATCTATCGGTTGATGCCCAGCCTAACCTTAAAAAATATGGTTTCTCTGAGTTTGCATTAGATAGGATTTGAATTTTTTCATTCTTTCCGATAGTTCTAAAATAGTCTTTAAGAAAAAGTGCATCAAATGTTGCTCCATACAAATTAATTGAACCTTCAAGTCTTTTAGACTCAAAGTTTATTCTCTTTTCTTTATTTCTCCCTGTTGATATTGACTCTTTACTCTCTAATGTAGGAATATTTTCATCGGTCTTTTGAACTACAACAGGATTGTCTGGCGGTTTCTCTTGCGTTTTTATTTGAGTCTTTGGGTTAAAGAAGAAGTCATAGCCAATGAGCACAAATAATGAGAAGACAACAGCTAACAATAAATTTTTTTGATTATCCATGTGCAACGGTAATATTAATATATGATAGTACTTTATATTTCAATAGATTAAATTACTAAATTTTTTACCGTATCCAAAAAATCTTTTTCAAGTTCTGAATACTTTTTTTTTTCTATCTGTTTTTTTGGAATTATTTCAAGTTTTGTGTTCTTTGGCATTGAATTAAGGTTATTTGCTATAATACTTCTGATAATTCTTTTTAGATAATTTCTTTTAACAGCATTGCCAATTTTTCTAGATACTGTTAATCCAAAATAAAATCCTGATTGAGAGGATAAAAAATAATTTATTATAAAAAATTGGGCGTAAATTGTTTTGCCTTTTTTTCTTATCTCAAGAAATTCTGCACGCTTTTTCAAAACATAACAAGTTTTAGGCGGAGATTTTTTTTCTTCCTTTTTGTCTCCTTCTCGCAAGGACTTTTTTTCCTCCGGATGAGGACATTCTTGATCTAAAGCCATGTCTGTTTTTCCTGACTCTATTACTTGGTTGAAATGTTCTTTTCATAATATTTCCTAAGTATTGTTTATAACAGAAAAATACTTTTGTAAATTAATTTGTTAATTTCCTCCTACTGTTCCATCTCTTCTAGAGTCAGCTACGGCTTCAAAATTCTTTTTTTTTTTAATTATGATTGCAAGTCCGCTTGTTAAATTCCTTTTTAATGCATTTTGTTTCACAATGTCTCTTAATGAATCAGTTTCAACAAATATCTTATCTTTGATTTTGATATAATTTGGCTCGTTGATTGCTCTTTCGATATTTTTATTTAGATATAATGTTGAGATAAGCGATTTAAAAACGTAAGAAATAATTGCTTTCCCTCCTGGTGAACCTACTGTCATATAAAATTTTTTATTATTGTCAAATATTATCAAGGGGGACATAGAGCTTAATGGTTTTTTTTCAGCTTGAGGTCGATTTTTAATCAAAACACCTGAATCATCAGTAATTTTAAATGAAAAATCAGTTAATTGATTATTTAAAAAAAATCCATTGGTAAATAATCTAGAACCAAATGAACTTTCAATGCTCGAAGTTGCTGATAATACATTATTGAATTTATCAACTAGAGAAAAATGTGTGGTTGAGCTAAAGACCTCTTCAAAATTATGAATAAAAGATTTCTTTTTTAATTTTTTGAATTTTTCATAATTTTCCACGAGATATTTTTCATTAAGTAACTTTTCAATATTTACATCTACAAACTTAGGATCTGCAAGTTGATCATCTCTGATGGAATATACAAAATTAAGAATTTCAAGTAATTCATTGACGTTATTTTTTAGTTTTTCCTCGTAAAATTCATATAAAATTAGAGCTTGTATAACGCATATCGTTCCAGAAGAGGGTAAACTAGGTCCACAAATTTTATAATTATTTTTTAGTGTTTTACATAATGCATCCTTTCTTTCGGGTATATATAGTTTCAAATCATCTAGATTTAATAACCCAGGATTATTTGACTGATTTACAACAGATACGATATCTTGAGCAATTCTACCTTCATAAAAGCTTTGCATATTTTCAGAAATTGTTTCTAATGTTTTAGTGTAATCGTTGTTAAAAAATTTTTTTTTAGGATTAGTTTTTATACTTTTGTAAATTGAGTCGGGATATATAGAGAATAAGTATTTTTCCTTATTTACCGCATTTATAAGCCTGTCTGGGGGGAAGAAACCGTTTGAAGAAAATTCAATAACCGGTTTTATAACTTCACTCCAATCAAGTCTACCATAACTTTTATGAAAACTATATAAAGTTTTCAGGGTTGACGGAGTTCCAACAGATAAACCGCCAACAACAGCTTCAAAAAATCTTTTTGGATTTCCATCTTTATTTAAAAAAATATTTTCTTTAAAAATTTTTGGTGCTTTTTCTCTTCCATCAAAACTTACAGTTTTGTTTGTCTTTTTATTATAGTAAGTAAGAAATATTCCACCACCCAGACCAGATGATTGAGGTTCTACTAAACCTAAAGTTAATTGAATTGCAACGGCAGCATCTGCAACAGTTCCTCCTTTTTCCAATATATCGTAACCTATTCTAGTGGCGTAATCATTAGCTGTGACAACAACAAATTTTTTGAATGTTCCCGACTTTAGACCTTTATCAATTTTAACCTCTGAGAATTTTTCTGGTTGAACAGATTGATAAATGTCATCACTCCATGCTTGCTTTATTAAAATAGAGAAGAAGGAAAATAGGAAAAAAATTATTTTTTTTTTCATAAATAAAAGTATAAATTATTTAGACTCTTATTAAACAAAAATTATTTAAGGAACATTTTGAACAAAAGAAAAAAAAGAAATTCGTTAAAGAAGATTTTTTCAAAATCTAAAATTGTGTGTCTAACAGCTTACACTGCTCCGATAGCAAAAATTGCCGATAAATGTGCAGATATAATACTTGTCGGAGACTCAGTTGGTCCAGTGCTCTACGGGCATAAAACAACAAGACATGTCGACATGGATATGATCATAAGACACGCAAAATCTGTAGTTAAAAACACTAAAGAAGCTTTTATTGTTGTTGATATGCCATTTGGAACTTACGAGACGTCTAAACATGAGGCATTAGAAAATGCAAGAAAAATAATTTTCTCTTCCGGTGCTATGGCAGTAAAATTAGAAGGAGGCGAAAAGGTTGCTGATACTATAGAGTTTTTAACTCAAAATAAAATTAAAGTGATGGGACACTTGGGAATGCTTCCACAGTCAATTACAGGTAGACCAAAAGTATATGGTAAAAGTGAAAAAGAAAAAAAACAGATCTTTAAAGATATAAGTGTTTTAAAAAAAGTTGGCGTTTTTTCCGTAGTAGTTGAATGTACTCTCAAGAAGGTTGTAGATGAATTGATAAAGGTTAGTGATTTGCCAATAATAGGTATAGGAGCATCTGAATGTTGTAGAGGACAAATAATAGTTACAGAGGATATTTTGGGAATGACCGAATTGAAAACAAAATTTTCAAAAAAGTACTTTGATTTTTTTCCTGTAGCTAAACAAGCTGTTAAAAAATTTTCTTTAGAAGTTATAAATGGAAAATATCCAAAAAAAAATCAATGTTATTAATAAGTGACGAGAAAACTTTAGCAGGAGAAATTGATAGTTTAAGAAAATCAGGAAAGCTAATTAATTTTATCCCTACAATGGGTAACTTACATTTAGGACATTCAAGTTTATTTAAAAAATCAGAAAATAATAGAGAAATACGAGTAGTTAGCATTTTTGTAAATCCACTACAATTTAATGAGGACAAAGATTTTGATAATTATCCCCGAACGATTGAGTCAGATAAGAAAAAACTTTTAGCAGAAGGTGTAGATGTTCTATTTCTGCCGGATGTGCAAATTATAAATGTAGTAAAGTTTGCATTTAGCTTGGGCCATATTGCAAGAAAACTATGCGGAGTTGATAGAAGCGGTCATTTTGAAGGAGTCGCTAAAATTATTCTTAAGTTTTTGGATATAATAAAACCAGATTCTATTACTTTAGGGGAAAAGGATTACCAACAGTTGCTAGTTATAAAAAAAATAATTAAAGATTTAGAATTTAAAACAGAAGTTAGGTCTTATCCAACGGTACGAAATAAAGAGGGAATTGCGCTCTCTTCAAGAAATAAATTATTAGGAAAAAAAATTTTTCTTGCTAAGTACATTCCAACTGTTTTGAAGCAAATTAATTTAGAAATAATCGAAGGAAATTTTGAACTTCATAGATTAAACTATTTCAAAGACTTTTTAGAAAAATCTGGGATTGATCGCGTTCATTATTTAGAAATTTTAAATGAAAAAAATTTGGCTAGACTAACTAAAGTTCCTTGTATTTCTAGAATTTTTATAGCGATATCCATAAATGGAATAAGGCTAATTGATAACATGCGAATTGAATACAAATTAGCATGTTCTAATGATGGATTCTTGATAATTAAAGATATTAATTTTTGAGATAAATATGAACTTCTTCAGCCTGAGCAGAAGTGCTGGTTGAAGAAGCAATGGAAAGTCTCTCGGTTGGCACGCCCATTTCCAATATTTTAGAAAAAACTTCTGCTGCTTTATCCCTGGCTTGATCTGCGTAACTTGACCCACCCGATGGACTGACAGCAACAACCTCAAAACCAGCAGATGGCATTTGTTCTAACGCGCCGGAGATTGATTCAAACAAAGCTGTTGAATAGTCAAAATTTGTATCATCAAATTTTATTACCAGTATAGCATTATCATAGTTAATTGGGGCTACTTTTACTTGTTTTGGTTTAGTAACGGTTTGATCTGACTGTTCGGCTGCTCCAGATGATGATTTTGTGGGTGGAGTGCTAACAGTTCCGCCAAATTTTCCAACTTCAACATCTTCCGCTAATCTCTTCATATACTGTCTTTCATCATTTAGTATTTGAATTTCACGCGAAATCTTCTCTTCGAGCTCTGTCATTAATCTTTCGTAAAGTACAGACGTTCTTTGTACATCATCTTTTAAAACTTTAAGTTGATTGTGATCCTCGTCAATTGCTCCGGATATAAAAAAACTTGAATCAATTGCATTTTTCAAATGCCCAATAAGAGCTGCGTCAGCAGTAACTCTATTATTAACAATTTGTAAGTTATTAACATTATTTTGAATATCTTCTAAAGCTCTTTGTGCATCATTCCACTGACCAACTAAAATAGGGTTTCCAGGGGTAGTTCCTATTTGCAATCTAGATCTGATTGCACTTGATAAACCTTGAAAAACTGATGTTTGTTCGTCAACGAGATCTTTGAATCTTAAAAAGTCATTGTTGTGGGATGATATTGCATTTTGAATGCTAGTTAAATCTGCTCTAAATTGGTTAATTTTTCCACCCACAAACGTCCCTGTAGGTCCTGCGTCATTAATTACCTGAGTGGGAGCCACTGCAGGTGGAGGGGCATATTGTGAAGGGGGTATTTCTTGAGCATTGGCTTGGTTTATTTCCTCAACCGCCTCAGGTACTTCTTCTAGTGCTGGAGGAGCAGCAACCTCTTCATCAGAAAGTGACGGAAATACGTATTCTTGCACACCAGTACACGAATAGCTTGAGAATAATAAGGCTAAAGCTATAAAGTTAAAATATTTTTTGGTCATTTTTTTCGCATTTTTTAAGTGTTGTTAACAAAAGTTCGATCTATAATTTATAGCCTATAAAATTTTGAAAATAAACAAAAAAAAATTTTAATAAAATTAATTTTTAATTTTTTTTAAATTTATATTATTTGATTTTTAATTTAAAATTGTATGAAAAATTACTAAGTGCCCGTAGCTCAACTGGATAGAGCATCTGACTACGAATCAGAAGGTTGGGAGTTCGACTCTCTCCGGGCACGCCAAAAAAACTTTAATACTACTGGTTGACAATATTTTATCTTTAATTACTATATATTGTGTTTCACAATTTTATTTTAAGAGTAGGAAATTTTTTAAATGAATCAATCTAATGCAAACATACTGGATCTAGCAGCGCAAAAACTAGAAAATAAAGAACCCAAACAGAATCCAAGGCAACTTCAAACTGAAAGCGCCAGAGATAAGTTTTTAACTGATTTTGGAAAGGCTACACTTATAGACAGATATCTTTTACCGGGAGAGAAATTTCAAGATATGTTTATGAGGGTAGCAAAATGTTACAGTGACAATGATGCACACGCTCAGAGAATATATGAGTATATTTCAAAGCTTTGGTTTATGCCAGCAACTCCTATCCTGTCAAATGGAGGGGCCAAAAGGGGCTTGCCAATATCTTGTTTTTTAAATACAGTTCACGATAGTCTTGATGGAATTCTGTCAACATGGGGAGAAAACGTGTGGCTTGCGTCAAACGGAGGCGGCATAGGAACATATTGGGGTGAAGTTAGATCGATTGGAGAGACAGTCAAAAAATCTGGACAAACCTCTGGTATCATTCCCTTTGTCAGAGTTATGGATTCTTTAACACTAGCAATTTCTCAGGGTTCTCTCAGAAGAGGTTCAGCTGCATGCTATCTTGACATTCATCATCCAGAGATTGAGGAGTTTTTAGAAATTAGAAAACCTTCAGGTGATTTTAATAGAAAAAGTTTAAACCTGCACCACGGCATAAACATAACAGACGAGTTTATGGAATGCGTTAAACATAACAAAGAGTTTTGTCTTAAAAGTCCCAAAACCAATGAAACGCTCAGAAAAGTAAATGCCAGGGAACTCTGGCAAAAAATACTTGAAACAAGAATGCAGACTGGAGAGCCTTATTTGGTTTTTATGGATACAGTAAATAAAAATATGGCCAAACATCAGCAAAAGCTTGGAATGAAAGTTAGAACCTCTAACCTGTGTAGTGAAATTATGCTTCACACTGGCTTAGATCATCATGGAAAAGACCGAACTGCAGTATGTTGTCTCTCATCCGTAAATTTAGAAAAATGGGAGGAATGGTCAGGGGAAATTAACTTCATTGAGGACATAATGAGATTTTTAGATAATGTCCTCGAAGACTTTATTGATAATGCACCAGATTCAATGAAAAATGCAATTTACTCAGCCAAAATGGAAAGATCAGTTGGTCTTGGAGCAATGGGCTTTCATAGTTTTCTTCAGAAAAAAGGTGTTCCGTTTGAAAGCGCAGTTGCCAAAAGCTGGAATGCAAAATTCTTTAAGCATTTAAAAAAAGAAGCTGATAAAGCTTCACTAATTCTTGCTATGGAAAGAGGAGCTTGCCCTGACGCCTCAGAGATGGGAGTAAAAGCTAGATTTAGTCACAAACTAGCGATAGCACCTACTGCATCAATTAGTATAATTTGTGGTGGAACAAGCGCTTGCGTTGAACCTATACCTGCTAATATCTACACGCATAAAACTCTTTCAGGTTCTTTCACAGTAAAAAATAAATATCTGGAAGATTTATTAGATTCGAAAGGTCTAAACACCGAAAAAATTTGGCAAAGTATTTTGGAAAATGATGGATCAATATCTCATCTTAGGGAATTAAGCGAAAACGAGAAAGCAGTTTTCAAAACAGCATTTGAAATCGATCAGAGGTGGATAGTAGAAATGGCTGCAGATAGAACTCCATACATATGCCAAAGTCAATCAATAAATCTCTATTTATCAGCAGATATTGATAAATGGGACTTAATGATGCTTCATTGGAAGGCGTGGGAGTTAGGTATAAAAAGTCTGTATTATTGTCGATCCAAATCTATACAAAGAGCAAGTTATGCTGGGGTAGAAGCCGACAATACAAAACAATGGCCCTCTAAAAACATAGTAGAAGAAAAAACAGATTATGAGGAATGTTTGTCGTGTCAATAATGTTAACAATTTAAAAATAAATAAGGAGAAAAAATGGACGGAAACAAAAATGATTTAATAGAAAATAAAAAACCAGGTCTTTTGACCTCATCTCACTCCTATAAGCCTTTTAGGTACCCTTGGGCTTTCGATTTCTGGAAAAGACAACAACAAGTTCACTGGATGCCGGAAGAAGTTCCTTTAGGTGAAGACTGTAAAGATTGGGTTATTAAATTAAATGATAATGAAAGAAATCTATTAACTCAAATTTTCAGATTTTTTACCCAATCTGATGTTGAAGTAAATGACAATTATATGGAGAGATATTCCCAAGTATTCAAACCTACAGAAGTAAAGATGATGATGTCTGCTTTTTCAAACATTGAAACTGTTCACATTGCAGCATATGCGCTTTTGTTGGAAACAATCGGAATGCCAGATACCGAATTTTCTGCATTCTTAAAATATAAAGAGATGGCAGATAAGCATGATTATATGCAGCAGTTTACCATTGATTCAAATCACGAAATTGCAAAAACAGTTGCAATGTTTGGAGGATTTACCGAAGGATTGCAACTTTTTGCAAGTTTTGCAATGCTTCTAAACTTTCCAAGACACAATAAAATGAGAGGGATGGGTCAAATTGTTACATGGTCTGTTAGAGATGAATCTCTTCACTGCGAAGGAATGGTGAAACTTTTCCATGAATTTGTGGAAGAAACAAAATGCATGACCAAAAAATTGAAAAACGAAATAAATGAATGTTGTGAAAAAGTAGTAGAATTAGAAGATAATTTTATTGATTTAGCTTTTGAAATGGGACCAGTTGAAGGAATGGAGCCGACTGATATAAAAAATTATATCAGATACATAGCCGACTGGAGACTTAAACAACTTAGTTTAGAACCAATGTTTGGGATAAAAGAACACCCTTTGCCCTGGTTGACAGAAATACTAAATGGCGTTGAACATGCTAATTTTTTTGAGGCAAGAGCCACGGAGTATTCTAAAGTTGCAACATCTGGAAATTGGGATGGAAAAGAGGGTGTTTGGTCAACTTTCGACAAAAAACTTAAAAGCTTTGGTTAATTTTTTATTTTTCAATATAAAGAGATTGGGATGGAAAGGCGAATGAGCACCTCCTTCTCTCTATAATCTTCTTTATTTCAACTGCCAGTTTATCCTTGGCTTTAATAAATTTATTATAATCATTGGTTTTGGTAAAACATCTAACTAATATATCGATAGAGCTTGGAGCAAACTCATTGATTTTTACAATAACGGGAGTTGACTCTGAAACAATAAATTCTTTCTTGTTTTTGACGATAGAACTTTCAATATCAGAACAAATGTTTTTAAGTTGAAGAATGGTGGTTTTGTATTCTACACCAATTATCCAATTAATTCTTCTATTTGATATTTCGGTAATATTAACAACAGCATTTTCTGCAAATTGGTAATTTGGAATGAAGCATAAAGACTTATCAAACTTTCGAATTGCAGTTGATCTAAAACCAATTCTTTCAACAGTCCCTTCAATAATGCTTTCAATCATAACAACATCGCCTTTCTTAAACCTTTTTTCAACTAATACTAAAATACCTGAAATCAAATTTTTAAAAAGGTCTTGCGCTCCCAATGCCACTGCTACTCCAAATAAACCTAAACCTGCAATTATAGGTCCAACTTTTATTCCCCACACCTCAAGAACAGCAGAAAATCCAAGAATAAAAATTATTATTTTGACAGCACTTATTAACCAATCTAACAAGTCCTTTGTTAAAATTGTCTTAAGATTTTTTATTTTACGGCTCAAAGGTTCTATAGTTTTACTAATTAACCAAAATATTGATATAGTAAAAAGGGACAGGTTTACATTTTGTAAAAAAAAATAAACTTTTTGAGATGCAGTTAATAAACTTGAAGACGCAAAGACTCCGACCGAGACAACAAAAAATTCAACAGGCTTTTCGATGGATACTAAAAATGCTTCTTTAATTTTTATTTCGGAAAAGCTCAGAATTATAGAAATTTTTTTAATTATTAATCTTTTAATTACATGCCTTGATATGATAAAAAAAACAAGAACAGCTATACATGTTAATATATTTGTAAGAAGGAAACCTAAAAATGAAACATCCTTAATAAAATTAATTTTTTCTAAAATGTTGTTCAAAATTTCCATTTTACATTATTTTGTTGAGAATATTAATAGAATCTTCATATTCAAAACCCTGTTGAGATAGTTTAGTCAATATTTTATCAAAAAGTTGTTTATCTGAAATATTTAATTTTTTTTGTTTTTCTACGATATTAGATTTATTTAAATAATTTATTAAAAGTGTTTGATTAAGTGTCTCGTCCATGAATTTTTTTTTTAAAAATAAATTAGCTTTATTTCTGTCAAATTTTGCAGAAAGCAATTTGTATTTGATTTTTTTTTTGGAGTATCCTTTTTTAACAAAGCTATCGAATGAAATTTCTAACATTCGCTCCTCGTTGAAAAAACCAATTTCTTCGAAATATTTTAATGCATCAGTAATTTCTTGAACTAACTCGTGATGATCTGATTCAGAAATTTTTTTTTCTAAATAATCCTTGGTGATTTTTTTTTTTAATATATTCTCAAATTTTCTTTTAGTAACGTTATACCTCGATAGATAATAGGTTGAATACTTTTTTAAATAGTCAGATATCATTGTTTATATTTAATATTATTATTAAATTAAACATTTGTGAATTATGTATAATATAAAAAGTTTTAAAGGATTTAACTGGATAGGTTTTTTTACACTATATAAAAAAGAAGTAAAAAGATTTTTTAATGTTTTCGCTCAAACAATTTTAGCCCCAGCAGTGACTACTATCTTATTTTATTTGATATTCACATTATCAATGGATAGAGATTTTTTAGTTTCTGGAAGTCATTCATACTCTCAATTTCTAGCCCCTGGTCTTATTTGTATGTCAATCATGCAAAATGCATTTGCAAATACATCTTCTTCAATATTAATATCAAAAGTTCAAGGTAACATTGTAGATGTGTTAATGCCCCCTATGTCAGAATTAGAATTAACTTTTTCGTACTGCCTAGGTGGAGTTACTAGAGGTTTACTTGTAGGTTTTTCTGTTGCTGCATTGATGTATCCTTTTGTCTCAATACAAATTTATAACTTCTTTATAATATTTATTTTTGGACTTTTTTCGTCTTTATTATTGTCATTGTTAGGAATTTTGTGTGGAATCTGGGCTAAAAAATTTGATCATATGGCATCAGTTACAAATTTTATTATTTTGCCACTCACATTTCTTTCAGGTACTTTTTATACAATCGACAGATTACCGGAATTATGGCGTTTTTTAGCCAGTTGGAATCCATTTTTTTACATGATTGATGGATTTAGGTTTGGTTTTTTAGGTTATAGTGATAGCAATCTAACTATAGGATTTTTAATTTTATTTTTATGTAATTTATTCCTATTAATTTATACAATATACGTTTTTAAAAGAGGGTATGGCTTAAGATCATGAGTATATTACAGGTATATAATCCTCTAAATATCGAGATTGACCATGGAGACGGAGTGTACCTTTATTGCAAAAAAGGAACAAGATATTTAGATTTTACAAGCGGTATAGGAGTCACCAGCCTTGGTCACAGTCATCCATCTCTAATATCAGCACTAAAATCTCAAGCTGAAAAAATATGGCATTGTTCAAATCTTTTTAGAATTGAAAATCAACAAATTGTTGCTGATAAAATTACACAAAATTCTTTTGCTGAATCAGTTTTTTTTTGTAACTCTGGAACTGAGGCAGTCGAAGCAGGTATAAAAGTCATAAGAAAATATTTTAATGCTGTAAATGAAAAAAGATTCAAAATTATTTGTGCAAAAAATTCTTTCCATGGAAGAACCTACGCAGCTATATCAGCTAGTGGAAAATCAAAATTAACAGAGGGGTTTGAACCAGTATTAAATGGATTTAAACAAGTCGCATTCAACGACAGTAAGGCAGTCTCGAGGAGTGTAGAT
Organism: uncultured Alphaproteobacteria bacterium; assembly: GCA_902526865.1. Taxonomy (GTDB): domain Bacteria; phylum Pseudomonadota; class Alphaproteobacteria; order Methylaequorales; family Methylaequoraceae; genus Methylaequor. The sequence continues at coordinate 27,070 of CABZMK010000008.1, read as the reverse complement.
AAAGAAACGGCTGCGATAATGATTGAAACAGTTCAAGGTGAGGGTGGAATAACTCCTGCAAAAAAAGAATATTTAAGGGAAATTCAAAAAATAGCCAATGACAATAATCTTCTCTTATTTTTTGATGAGGTTCAGTGCGGTGTTGGGAGAACAGGGAAATTTTTAGCAACGGAATGGGTCAAGGAGTTAAAACCAAATATAGTCGCTGTCGCTAAAGGAATAGGTGGAGGTTTTCCTATTGGGGCATTATTATTGGATAAAAAAACTTCTAAATCAATGGACTTGGGTTCTCATGGATCAACATTTGGCGGAAACCCGCTTGCTATGGCAGTCGCTCAAGAAGTTTTAAATTTTGTATTAAATGAAGAATTTTTAGATCATGTTAGAGAAGTTGGTTTTAATTTGAGAAAACTCCTCAAGGAAAATATATTAACTAAATTTCCAAAATTAGTTTCTGGTGTAAGAGGAATAGGTTTAATGATTGGTTTAGAGGCAATTGAAAATAATGAAATTCTAATTAAGTCTTTAATTAAGGAAAAACTTCTTACTGTAAAGGCAGGACAGAATGTGATAAGAATGTTACCCCCTTTAATTTTAGAAATGAAACATGTAGAAGAGGCAATTGAAAAAATTGATAAAGCGTTTTCAAACTTATAATATGAAAAAATCATTCAGACATTTCTTAAACCTTCATGAAATTAGTAAAAAAGATATTGACTTAATTTTAAAGTATAGTCACAGACTAAAGAAAAATAATGAAACAAAACAATTAAAAGAAAAAAAAATTTTAGCGATTATTTTTGAAAAACCATCCACAAGAACCAAAATATCGTTTGATGTAGGCATGAAACTCTTAAATGGAGATGTTGTTACTTTGGATCACTCTGACTCCCAGCTTGGGAGAGGTGAATCTCTTGAGGATACGATGAAAGTTTTGTCAAGTTATGTTGATATAATAGCATATAGAGGTTCAGACGAGTCGAAACTTTACAAGCTTTCAGAAATTTCTACTGTACCGATAATAAATGGATTAACTGACATCAGCCATCCATGTCAAATAATTGCTGATATAATGACATTACAAGAAAAATTCAGATCTCTCAATAAATTGAATTTAAGTTGGATTGGGGATGGAAATAATGTTTGTAACTCTTGGATACATGCTTCTAAACACTTCGATTTCAATTTAAAAATTTCTTGTCCTCCTGGAAATTTTCCAGAAAATAAAATTTTTAAAAGCCTAAATACAGGAAAAGTTGAACTTGTCAAAAACCCAGTTGAAGCTGTACTAGATGCTGATGTAGTAATTACAGATACTTGGGTGTCCATGGGTATGAAAAGCAATCCAAAAAGATTGAAAAACTTTGAAAAATTTCAAATTAACAAAGATTTACTAATGAAAACCGGAAGAACAACTTATTTTTTGCATTGTCTCCCAGCTCATAGAGGATTTGAAGTTACTGATGAGATTATTGATGGTGAAAATTCATTGGTTTGGGCAGAAGCTGAAAATAGGTTATATGCTCACCAATCAATACTTTTGTGGTGTTTAAAAAAAATATAAACTATTTTTTCCAAAGCTGCGGTGATAAAAGTATTAAAATTGGAAAAAGTTCTAATCTTCCTATAAGCATGCCTAAACTTAAAAATAGTTTTGTAAAATCTGAAATAGAAGAATAATTACCACTTGGTCCTATTATTTCATTTAAACCAGGACCTACATTAGCTAATGTGGCCGCAGCACCAGATAGGGAAGTAAGAATTTTTTGTCCGTCAAATGCTAAAACTAGGCTGAGAGTTGCAAAAACAAAAATATACAAAAAAAAATAACCGGTAACAGAGGTCAGAATATCTTCACTAATTTCTCTAGAATTGTATGTAGGGATAAAAACACCTCTGGGTTGGATAATTTTTTTGATTAAATTTAGTGAGGATTTAATAAGAATCTGAATTCTAAAAATCTTAAGACCGCAACTAGATGAACCTGAACAACCACCTATGAGCATTAGAAAAAGAAAGAGAAGAGTAGTAAATGATCCCCAAACACTGAAATCATATGTACTAAAACCACTTCCCGTAGATATTGAAGCGACTGCAAATGCTGAAATTCTTAATGATTGAAAAAAATCTACTTCATAGTATCTTTTCAGCCAGAAAGCCACCAATATTGTGACACTTAAAATTAAAATTAAAAAAAATCGAACTTGAGAACTTGCTATAAGGTCTATTAACTTTCCTCTAATAGACTGAAATAAAAGAATGAAAGGTAAGGAGGATAAAATCATGAAAAAAATTGTAACAACTTCAATGTAAACTGAATCGAAGAAACCAATTGACATATCTTTTGTTGAAAAACCACCTGTTGCAATTATTGTCATACCATGAGCCACACTATCAAAACCTGTCATCCCAGTTACAAATAATGAAAAGCTACAAATAATAGTTAGAAAGAAATAAACGAATCCAATTCCTGTGGCAATTTTTGTGGTTCTAGGAAGAACTTTTTCTTCTTTTGAGCTAAATTCACTTTGAAATAGCTGCATACCACCAATCTTTAAAATTGGGAAAATTGCAATTGCAATTACAATTATTCCAATACCACCCAACCATTGAAGCATTGCTCTCCAAATTAAAATTGACTTCGATGTTGAATCAAGATTCTGAATAACAGTTGCTCCAGTCGTAGTCAATCCAGACATTGATTCAAAGAAGGCGTCGATTAACGTTAGACCTGTTGTTCCAAGATAGAATGGTAATGCTCCAATAAATGTAAGAAGTACCCATGAAATCAGTGTTAGAAGAAAAGCCGATAAAACCTCTACATCCTTATCTTTTCTTTTAAAAATAAATGAAACATTAAGACCAGTAAATAAGCAAACAATAGAAATTACAAAAAAGACTACCCAGTCAGTTCCTTGGTAGAGGTAATCTATGACTCCTGGTATAAAAGAATAAATCGAAAAAAAAACTAATAAGTTTCCGATTACAAACAAGGAGGATTTTAAGTTTTTCATTTTTTAATTTAAGTTGTTCCCTTGATTTGGAATATCCAGAGAGAAAGCTGGGATATCAACCTTAAATTCTTCTCCATCGAAACTTAGCATCTGATAACTTCCGTGCATTATACCAGAACTAGTTTTTAATGGTGTTCCACTTGTATATTCAAATTTGTCTCCTGGCTCTATCGTTGGTTGCTCACCTACAACTCCTTTTCCTTTTACTTCCCTAAAATTACCGTTCGAGTCGAATATTTTCCAATGCCTGCTTATTAATTTGATTTTTTCCTTTTCATTATTTTTTATTATAACCTTATATGACCACAAGTATGAATCTTCATAAGGATCTGAGTGGTCTTCAAGATATGTAGATTCAACAAGAACTTTTACGTTATATTTTTTTATCATTTTGACTACAATTTTAAATTTTTTAAGGAGTTATCAATATCTTCAATTATATCTTCTGGATTCTCAAGACCTACCGAGAGTCTTATGAGATTTTTTGTAATTCCGAGCTCTCTTTTTTCTTTTTCATTCAGTCTATGGTGAGTTGTTGTTTCAGGATGTGTTATTAGGGATTTTGTATCTCCAAGATTATTAGAAATATCTATTAAAGACAATTTATTTAAAAATGAAAATGATTTGTGTTTTTTTTCATTTGTTTTTGCATTAATTTCGAAGGAAAAAACGTTTCCTCCACCTTTCATTTGTTTCATAGCTAGTTTAATTTGAGGTGAATCCTTTAAAAAAGGGTAATGAATTTTATTTATATATTTAGATTTTTCTAAATACTCGATAACTAATTTTGTATTTTTCATTTGTTGATTAATTCTAAGTTCAAGTGTTTCAAGGCCTTTTATTAATACCCACGCATTAAAGGGACTTATGGATGGACCAGTATTTCTGATGAAGGGTTTTATAAATTTATCACAATGACTCCTTTTACCCAGAATAGCACCTCCCAAAACTCTTCCCTGACCATCGATATGCTTGGTTGCAGAATACATAACTATATCTGCGCCAAGTTTAATTGGTTTTTGTAATAAGGGTGTAGCAAAAACATTGTCAACTACAACTAACACTCCTTTTTTTTTTGCCAACTTTGAAACTTCTTCTATGTCGATAATTTCTAAACATGGATTCGAAGGAGTTTCGAAAAAAATTAATGAAGTTCTTTTTTTTAGAGCTTTTTCCCAGGCGTTAAGATCTTTTCCGTCTACTAATTGAACCTCAATTCCAAACCTTGGAAGAATTTCCGTAATTATGTGATGACAGCTTCCAAACAGTGCTCTCCCTGCAACAACTCTGTCACCTTTTTTTAAGAATGACATAAAAATGGTAAAAACTGCAGCCATACCTGTAGAAGTACACCAGCAAACTTCTGCACCTTCTATGTCTGCTAATTTATCTTGAAGCATATGTACAGTTGGGTTTCCAAACCTGGAGTACATGAATCTTTTTTTTCGTTCTTTAAAGGCATCTTCAGCTTCTTCAGCTGAATTGTAAACAAAGCCAGATGTTAAAAATAATGGCTCGCTAGTCTCCATGAACTCGGTTCTTTTTAAACCAGATCTAATTAATTTAGTCGAATTATCTTTTTCCATATGATTTTTAGATTAACATTTTCTAAAATTTATTTATAGTAGTGAAAATAATGAGATCAATTTATTTTTTATATATATTTTTAATTTATTTTTGTTTTGGCTTTTTTATATTAGAAGCAAGAGAACTTTCCATTAAACAAATTGAAGAAAGAAAACAAGCTGATTTAAAGAGACTTAAAGAAAGAGAGAAAAGAGGAAACAAAAAGTTTTCAAAAGAAATAACATTGTCAACCAAACTCATATTTTTAAGTATGGAAAGAAAAACTCCTCCAGTGCTCTCAAATCTTGATCCTATTCTCGATGATGAGGGTTTTTATGGAGTAAAGCTTGCAATTGAGGATAACTTAACAACCGGGAGGTTTGTTGGTCACGACTATAAAGCAGAGTTTCATAGAGTATTACTTGATGAGAATTTAAAAAGTGAATTTCAAAAATTATTAAACCAAGGAAACAAACTTTTTATTGTTGATTTAAATGAAAAAGAATTGAAAACTCTTTTTGAAACATCTAATTCAGAAGAAATTATTATTTTTAATGTAAGATCGAAAGCAGATTCTTTAAGGAATGAGAATTGTAAAAAAAATCTTCTACACGTACCACCAAGTTACTCGATGCTCTCAGATGCTTTAACACAATACCTTGTAAAAAAAAAATGGAATAAATGGTTTTTAGTTACTGGACCGGATGAAAATGATAGAAAATATGCAGATGCTCTAAAAAAATCAGCAAAAAAATTTAATATTAAAATTAAAAAAGAAAAAGTTTGGGATTTTTCAGCAGATTTGAGAAGAACCGCAGGTAAGGAAGTACCAATTTTTACAAAAGGAGAAAAATATGATGTTTTGGTGGTTGCAGACGAAAAAGGTGAATTTGGTGAATATTTAACATATAGAACCTGGGATCCCCGTCCAATTGTTGGAACGCAAGGACTTACCCCAACGTCTTGGCATAGAACTCACGAACAATGGGGAGCAACACAAATGCAAAACAGATTCAGGAGAGAAAGTGGAAGATGGATGAAAGAAGTGGATTACCATGCGTGGACTGCAGTTCGGTCAATTGGAGAAGCTATAACAAGAACAAGTAGCAATGAAGTAAAAGATATAAGAGAATATTTACTAGGAGAAAAGTTTGGTCTTGGAGCTTACAAGGGAGTGAAAGTTTCATTCAGATCATGGAACGGGCAAATGAGACAGCCAATTTTATTGGCAGCGCCAAGATCAATGGTATCTGTTTCCCCGCAGGAAGGTTATATTCATCCAGATAGTGAATTAGATACTATGGGTAAAGATCAACCTGAATCTACTTGTAAATTTTAAAAATTTTAATACATTAATGGAATGATTAAATTTATTTTTTGCTTATTTTTAATATTTGTTGCAAAAACTTCTTTTGCTAATCTTGCATATATAACAAACGAAAAAGATAATACTGTAAGCATTATCGATATAAAAAAAAATAAAGTAATCAAAACAGTCGAGGTTGGTCAAAGACCAAGAGGCATAATTATGTCTAAGGATGGAAAGCTTGTGCTTATTTGTGCATCCGATGATGATAGAGTTGAAGTGCGTGAAGCTAAAACACTTAAATTAAAATATTATTTACCCTCTGGACCTGACCCTGAGTTATTTATTTTGTCACCAGATGAAGAAACTTTATATATAGCTAACGAAGATGATGCTATGGTGACTGTAGTAGATATGAATGACAAAATGATCATCGACGATATACCGGTTGGAGTAGAACCAGAAGGAATGGGCTTAACAAATGATGGTAAAGTTTTAGTCAATACTTCTGAGACCACAAATATGGCTCACTTCATCGATACAAGCACTCTAGATATTTCAGAAAACGTCCTAGTTGACGCAAGACCAAGAGTAGCCATGTTTACCCCGAACGACGAAGAGGTATGGGTATCTGCTGAGATTGGAGGCACTGTTAAAGTTATCAATCCATCAACGAAGGAAGTCACCCACACAATTGGATTTGAAATTCCAGGAGTCAATGAAGAGAGTATACAGCCTGTTGGTGTTCAACACACCAAAGATGGCAAGTATACCTTTGTTGCATTGGGGCCTGCCAATAGAATTGCAGTTATTGATCAAAAAACTAAAGAACTAATTAAATATCTACTTGTTGGTCAAAGAGTTTGGCAACTAGCCTTTACTCCTGATCAGAAAACTTTACTCACCACCAATGGAGTTAGCAATGATGTTTCCATAATTGATGTAGACAAACTAAAAGTAAAAAAATCTGTCAAAGTTGGTCGTTTTCCCTGGGGTGTGGTAATAAGTCCTGAGTCCTAGAGGACCATATCATTGGTCATAAGTTTCCTATGAGTACTGCCCTTCAAATTAAAAATGTTTCGCACAAATTTGGAGAATTTAAAGCACTTAAAAATGTTAGTATCAAAATAGATTCAGGAGATTTTACAGTCTTATTGGGTCTCAATGGAGCTGGAAAAACGACACTTTACTCACTAATAACTAGACTATACAACAATAATTCTGGCTCTATAAAAATTCATAATTTTGATGTTAGAGAAAAATCTTCAGATGCTCTCAAAAATATTGGAGTAGTTTTTCAACAACCGACTCTTGATTTGGACCTTAGTGTCGAAGAAAATTTACATTACCATTCGTCTTTGCATGGTTTAAGTTTCGGTGATGCTAAAGAAAGAATTGAAGAAGAAATTCAGAGAATAGATTTAATTGAAAAATTAAAAAATAAAGTACGCTCTCTTTCGGGTGGTCAACGAAGACGAGTTGAAATCGCACGATCGCTTCTCCATAAACCAAAATTACTGCTTTTAGATGAGCCAACTGTAGGATTAGATATTGGATCAAGGCAAATGATTCTTAAACATGTAAAATCACTTTGTAAAAGAGGAGATCTTGCAGTTTTATGGGCAACTCACTTAATTGATGAAATTGACAAAGGTGAAAAAGTTGTAATTATTCATAAAGGAGAAATAGTCGAATCGGGTGATGTAATAAAAATAGTAAAAAAAACAAAACAAAAAAATATCAGAGATGCCTTCAATAAGCTTGTTGGAGTGAAAGTATGAAACCGATTATATATTTGAGATGTTTCAAAGGAATTGTATTAAGAGAAGCATTAAGATTCTTTCACCAAAAAGAACGATTTTTTTCGGCACTCGTTAGACCTTTAGTTTGGCTAGGAATATTTGCTGCAGGTTTTAGGTCAGTCCTTGGCGTGGCAATAATTCCTCCGTATGAAACTTATATTCCCTATGAGGTTTATATTGCTCCTGGTCTTATTGCAATGATTCAATTATTCAATGGGATGCAAAGCTCATTGTCCATGGTTTATGACAGAGAAATGGGGAGTATGAAAACGATGTTAGTTAGTCCCATCCCAAGATGGTTTTTGCTAATATCGAAATTACTTGCTGGTGTATTTGTTTCTATACTTCAAGTTTATGCTTTTTTGATAATTGCATCTTTCTGGGAAATCATCCCTCCGATTGCAGGTTATTTTACAATTTTACCAGCGTTGATATTTACTGGCTTGATGTTAGGCTCGCTGGGGATGTTTCTTTCCTCGGCTATTAAACAATTAGAAAATTTTGCCGGTGTTATGAACTTTGTCATCTTTCCTATGTTTTTTGCCTCGTCGGCATTGTATCCACTTTGGAAGATCGAAGAAACAAGTGAATGGTTGTATTATGTATGTTTCTATAATCCATTTACATATGCAGTTGAAAGTATAAGATTTTCTTTGTATTCTCAATTTAATTTTGAGTATACTGCAGGGATAGTAATCTTTACTGTAATATTTCTTATTCTATCAATTTTGGGATATGATCCTGCAAGAGGCTCTCTACAAAAAAAAGGAGGAAGTTAGTCTATGAATTTTTTAATGCTTATAATCTTTTTATTAATTCAATTACCAAGCAAGTCAAATGCAGAGGGTGATTTATCGATTCGGTCAAAAAAGTTGGTTTTAAATTTGGGATCTGATAAAAGCGACTACGATATGTCACAAAAAATTTTTAATATGGAAACTGGCAAGGCTTATAGATTAGAAATTACAAGTATGGGATTTAAGGAATATGAATTAGAAGCAGAAGATTTTTTTAGAAACATTTGGATTCGTTCAATTGAAATAGATGGTATTGAGTTGGATGCACCTGTAATTAATGAAATAGAATTTGAGAGAGAAGGTGAAATTGAAATTAAGTTTGTCCCAATTAGGCCTGGAGAATATGATTTTGAAATTGAAAGGTTGCAAAGTAAAGGGATGGTTGGCAAATTTATCGTTAAATAATTTTAATTTGGGAGAAAATATGATGCAAAAAACAATTTTTAATTTCTTTATTTACTTTACTATTATATTCACAATAGCTGGCGATTCCTTATCGATCGAACTCGATAAAACACCAAAAAAATGGCCTTGCGATCAAGTATATAATCCTAAACTAAATCTTGGATCAATATGGCAAGGGCCTTCAATAGAAGAATCTTTGAAAGATTGGTGGAAGCATGATGATGTGATTGAATACGTTAATATATTATCTGAACCAACTTTAACTGAAGAGAACGGAACAATCGTAATAGAGGAGTTTGCAAAAAAGTATACTTATTTAGGTATTTTAAAAAAATCTGAACAAAGAGAAAAGTTAGTCTTTCTTTTTGCGGGTCTTTATCAAAAAGCTAAGGACAGAAGAGAAAGACAATATAAGGGGATCATAAAATTTGTTGATAGACAGGAAAGTCTAAGGAAGGCAATTGGTGAATCGTCTAAGTTAATAAGAAAATATAGAAAAAATAAAATGGGTAAAAATAGTAAAAAATATATTGATGCAAATTCTCAATTAGAATGGAACACACGAGTTTTTGATCAGAGAACAAGATTAACGGAATATGTTTGTGAGGAACCAGTATTCAATACGCAAAGAATAGGGTATCAAGCTAGAAAAATTCTATCTTATATACAGTAATGTCCTTCTCAAACATTTGTTTGTTAATGAATTTAAAATGAATGAAAAAATCAGGTTTCTTTAATAAACAATTATTATATATATCATAGCCCAAGGTGGGCTATATTAATCTAAACCATAAAAAGGAGTAAATTATGGCTTGGACAAAACCAATGATTTCTGAGATCTCTGTAGGTCTAGAAATCAATTCTTACGCTTGCGCTGAGAAGTAATCTCTGCAATAGCTATTGCCCCCTTAAGTCTAATTTGATTTAAGGGGTGCATTTAAAGTTGTATAATTATGTTAAAAGTTTTGATTTTAGGTTCAGCTGCAGGAGGTGGTTCTCCGCAATGGAACTGCAACAGCTCAGTGAGTAAAAAAGTAAGGGATGGACTTCCAGGAACTTCACCGAGAACTCAATCATCCATCGCAGTTACTTCAAATGACGAGGATTGGGTTTTGTTTAATGCTTCACCTGATTTAGGTTCACAAATTTTAAATAATAAACAAATGCATCCAAAAAGAGATCTTAGGCATAGCCCTATCAAAGGAGTTGTTTTGACAAATGGCGATGTAGATCATGTTGCAGGTTTATTATCCCTAAGGGAAAGGCAGAATTTGTCTGTTTATGCTCACAAAAGAGTACATTCAGTTTTAAAAGAAAACTCGATTTTTAATGTTTTAAACCCAGACTATGTAGAAAAAAGAAATTTAGAGATGAATAAAAAATTCGAGATTAAAAGTAAGGAAGGAAAAGATCTCAATATTGAAATAGAAGCATTTGAAGTCCCAGGAAAAATCGCACTTTGGTTAGAAGATGAATCAAAAGGGACTAATTTTGGTACTGAAGAAGGAGATACAATTGGTCTGAAGATATTTTCATCGCAAAACAATAAATCGTTTTTTTATATTCCAGCATGTGCAGATATGACAACTGATTTAGCTGAAAGAATTAAAGATGCAGATGTTGTGTTGTTTGATGGAACTTTATGGGAAAATGACGAAATGGCTACTAGTAAGGTTGGTGAAAAAACTGGACAAAGAATGGGTCACATGAATAATTCTGGAAAAAATGGTTCAATACAAGCATTTAAAGATTTAGGGGTAAAAAGAAAAATTTTTATTCATATAAATACAACCAACCCAATACTTTTAGAAGATTCAAAAGAAAGAAAGATTGTTGAAGAAAATGGGTGGGAAGTAAGTTATGATGGAATGGAGATTAAAATATGAAAAGTATTGCAGAAGAAAAACTAAAAAACCAAATACTCATGACTAAAAATGAGTTTGAGCAACGCCTTAGAAATATCGGTGCTGAACGTTACCATGATAATTGTAGGTTTCATCATCTTCTTCATAGTGGAAAGTTAAGTAGAGGACAAGTACAGGCATGGGCGATCAATAGATATTATTATCAGATCAATATTTCTATTAAAGACTCTGCATTAATGTCTAGAATTAAAGACCCTGACCTTAGGAGAATTTGGATTAAAAGAATATTGGATCATGATGGAAGAAAAGGGGACGAAGGTGGTATTGAACGATGGTATAAATTAACTGATGGTCTTGATTTGGATCGAGATTATGTAAAATCAACCGATGGCGTTCTCCCAGCTACCAAATTTGCCGTTGATGCATATGTGACTTTTGTAAGGGAGAAGTCAATTCTTGAAGGAGTAACATCTTCGCTAACAGAGCTTTTTGCTCCTAAGATTCATAAAGAGCGTATCGTAGGTATGCTTGAAAACTACGATTTTATTAATGATATAACTATGGCTTATTTTAAAAAAAGAGTTGATCAGGCAACTGATGATGCCGATTTTGTCTTAAACTATGCACTAAAAAATGCTAAAACAAGAAAAGAACAAGATTCTGTTTGCGAAGCTTTAAAATTTAAAACGGATGTCTTATGGGTTATGCAGGACGCTCTTTATCACTCCTATATCAATGGACATGTTCCGCCAGGAGCTTTTATGCCAGAGGATTTTAATGAAAGATATACTGAAAATAAATGAGAGCGTTAAACCAAAATTCCCAAAACATGTTAGATTTAGACATAATAAAGCAAGAGACGAATGGGTTATTTTGGCCCCTGAACGACTTGTTAAACTTGATCCAGTCGCGGTTGAGATTCTCAAACTTGTCGATGGTAAAGTTTCTGTTGGTGAAATCTCAACTGACTTGTCAAAAAAGTTTAATGCACCTAAAGAGGTTATAATGAAAGATGTAATTGAAATGTTGCAAGAACTGTCAGACAAAGGATTTATTGAAGAATGAAAAGTGATGAATTAAAATCAGGTCCAAAACAATTAAAGACTGCTTCTGAACATGGTATACAGGCGCCTTTGGCACTTTTAGCCGAACTCTCTCATAGATGTCCTCTGCAATGTCCTTATTGCTCAAACCCAGTCCAACTTGAGAAAAAAACTGGTGAGTTAACAACAGATGAGTGGAAATCAGTTATTGATCAGGCTGTTGATATGGGCATGCATCAAATACATCTTTCAGGTGGAGAGCCAACAGTCAGGCATGATCTTGAGGATATTGTTGAACATTGTACAGTCAAAGGTTTATATTCGAATCTTATTACCTCTGGAGTTTTATTAAATCCTGATAGACTAAAAAAACTTGAGAAACTTGGTTTAGAGCATGTACAGCTTTCCTTTCAAGACACTGACAATGAAAATGCAGATAGAATTGGAGGCTACAAAGGAGGGCACGCAAAAAAACTTGAAGTAGCAAAATGGGTAAGAGAAGTTGAATTACCGTTAACCTGCAATTGCGTTGTTCATAGACAAAATATAGATAATCTTGAAAATTTTATCCAAATGGCTCTTGACCTTGATGCTGAAAGGGTTGAGATTGCTCAGGTTCAATACTACGGTTGGGCCTTAAAAAATAGAGCAGCATTTATACCTACGCCCGAACAATTAGATCATGCCACTGAAATTGTTGAAAAAGCTAGAATTGATCTCAAAGGTAAATTAGTTATTGATTACGTAATTCCCGATTATTACGCAAAGCATCCTAAAAATTGTATGGGAGGTTGGGGAAGAAGGTTTTTAAACATGAATCCAAAAGGAGAGGTATTACCGTGTCACGCAGCAGAGACAATTCCCCACCTTAAGTTTGACAATGTTAGAGAAAAAAGTCTTAAATGGATTTGGGAGAACTCTGAGGCATTTAACCTATACAGAGGTACCGATTGGATGCCTGACCCTTGTAAATCTTGTGATAGAAAAGAGATTGATTGGGGAGGTTGTAGATGTCAGGCGATGGCCCTAACTGGTGACGCCAAAAATACTGATCCAGCGTGTTCTATTTCACCTTTACACAAAGAAATATTTGCAATGGCAGCTGAGGAAGCTAGACATGCTCCACCAGAATTTATATACAGACGTTACGGCGTTAGATTTAATTCACCTATATAACTTTCGTTAATTCATTGATAGGCATTCTCATTATGATTGACAAACACCAATTTAATTACTAGATATATCATAATATTTGAACAATAAAAAAGGATGTAAAATGAAAAAACTTTTTCTAACTTTATTTTTTGTAATGTTTTCAGCAAATTCTTTTGCCGCTGATGTTACAATAGAAATGTTAAATAAAAATAAAGAAACAAAAAAAAGAATGGTTTACAGTCAAGAACTCGTTAAAATTGATGTTGGTCAGTCTATTGAATGGGTTCCTACGGCTAAAGGACATAATGTAGAAATGCTAGCTGGTCCCGAAGGATATGAATTACCAAAAAAAACAAAATTAAACGACCCTGTGACTATAACGTTTGACAAACCAGGCATTTACCTCTACCAATGCTCTCCTCACGCAGCAATGGGGATGATTGGTTTGGTTGTAGTTGGTGGCGATACCTCCAACATGGATTCTATAAAAACTATGAAAGTTACAGGTGGCAAATCAAAGAAAAAAAGAGACAAATTATTGAGTGAAATTTAGAATTCATTCGTTTTATTCTCATAAAGCCCAGTCAAATTTAGCTGGGCTTTTTTTTAAATTAATTTCTATTCAGACAGCTTAATAGCCACCCACCTTTCCAGCGATGGTTCAGGTTTAAATACATCAGGATGTATAATTTCGCATAAAATTTTTATACTTTCCAATAACCTTGGGCCTGGTCTATTAAAAAATTTGTTACCGTCTACTACAAAAACTTCTTTCTTTTTAAACAGAGAATGAAAGTCAAGGTTCGACTTTTTAATCTCAAGTTTTGTTCTACTTATATCAAATCCGCATGGCATAAAGATTACAATGTCAAATTTATATGATGAAAGTTCACCTGCGGAAACAAATTTTGAATTTTTTCCAGAGTCAATTAAAACATTTTCTGCATTGCTTATACGCAAAATTTCAGGAATCCAATTACCAGCAATCATTAGGGGCTCTATCCATTCAATACACAAAACATTTTTCGTATTGGTAGAGTTTAACTTTTTCTTAATAACGTTAATCTCCTTATTAATTATTTCAACAACCTTTGAAGCTTCGTTAGGGGTATTGAGTTTTTCTCCAACAATCAGAATATCGTCCATGACGTCTTTAAAATAATTAGGCTTTAAATCTATTAAGATTGGCTTTTTTTTGAGCCAGAGATCTAAACATTTTCTTACATCTTCAATTGAAACTGCACATACTGAACAATGAGATTGAGTAATAATGACGTCTGGATCAATTTTTTGAAGTAGTTCTGAATCAACCTCATAGACAGACAGTCCTTTTTCTAAAATGCTTTGAATATTTTCGTTAATATTATAGGAAGTTTCATTGACATCAACTTTACTCTTTGTAAGTTTAGGAAGTTTTTCAATACCTTGTGGATAATCGCATTCGTGCGAAATACCGACCAAGTTATTAATCAATCCTAGAGAACAAACAATTTCAGTGGCGCTAGGGATAAGACTTACTATCTTCATACATCAAAAATTTTTGGTTTGTATAATTGAGAAAAACGTTTCGTAATAGATGAAGACACAACAAAAAATATTTATTGGACTGGAGCTCTGCCTTTTATCAAAGCGTCTGTAGTGCTGTCAGATTTTTTTCTTTTGCCGGGTTTTAGACTTAATATTGGAATGTTGTGTTTAACTAGTATTTCGTCAATTTCATCCTGATTTTCTTTTATAAATTTGTTTAGCTTTTTCTTCCAATCAGTTTCACCATCTCTTACCCCCATTGTAGTGTAGTAATCCATCCTACCCCAACCCTGATCGGTAGTTTCTAAAGGAATAAATTGATATTTATTTTTGTCATAACCCTTTTTTTCAAGATAGTACACAGCAATGGGTCCAGACATAAATACAATGTCAACTAAACCATCAATCAGATCTTCTATCATCGACTCTCCAATAACAGCTTTTCTAGGATCAAAGGTGAGGTTATAGGGTCTTACCCTACCCATAAGATTATATCTTTGTAGAACAAATGTTGGTGGGGTGCCAGCTTGAACTCCAATACTTAAATCAGCTAATTGTGGATGATTAGGTCTGTCAACTTCTATCCCATTTTCCTTGAGAAAAATCATCCCATATGACCATCTCATATAAGGTACGGTATTTAGCACTAGATCGTTACCAGCCGTAATGCCAATTAGAATATCACACTTTTTTTTATTAAGGGTATTTCTAACATACCCTATTACCTGAGGAAAATATTCATAAACTACTGGAATATTGAGCTTTTCACCGAGTAAATCGGCTATAGCATTTTCGAAACCTTCTCCTTTTTCATTTGAAAAAGGGAGATTTGAGGGGTCTGCGCAAACTCGTAAATTTTCCGTATCAACAGCTTCAATAGCAGATTCTCTGGATTTTACATCCATTGTGAGCAACATTACTAGAGATAATGTAAGTATGAAGACTCGTTGCATTTGAAATTTAAGTAAAATTGAATTTAATCAACTTCTTTAAATTTTGGAAGCTTTGGTAGTCTAACTCCACGTCTTATTTTACCGTCAGCTCTAGCTTTAACATAGCGAAATATGTCTTCAACGTGTGGAGCAACATTTGTATTTGCACCGTAAGCAGGCATCACATTACCTTTTTGTGCACCTTCATCTTCGCCTCTTCCATTCATAATTACGTTAAAGAAATCGTCATATGATAAGCCTTGTGTAACCGATACCATTAAAGAAGGAGCGTAAGTACTTCCCATTGCATCAGGCCCGTGACATACGTGACATTCGGCATGGTAAGCTCTCCATCCTTTATAAGTTGCAAAATCCATCCAACCATATTGCATTTCAACTAAGCTATCATCATTTCTACACTCTTCTAAGTCTTCATCAGATACCATATCGACGGCGTTATCCTTACATTTAATCTGAATAAGGTTTAGAGGAGTCCCGTCTGCTTTTAATCTGTCACCCTTACCATATTTTATAATATATATTGGGTTGTCGTCTTTGTCGAAAGCTGGTTCAACTGCTTCGGGTGTTGGGATAGCTTTAGCACTAAATCCTACGACTAGTGATGCAACTAAAGCAAATTTATTAAATTGTAAGTTCATATTTCAAAGTCCTAATTAATCATTAAAAAAATAGTTATTATTTATATTGTAAATTATATCAAAATCTCAAGAAATTTAAAAAATTTTTTTCAAAAAAAAAGCCCGACTAAAAAGCCGGGCTTCTTTTAAATACTGTTTGCGCTACTACGGTAAAGCGAAGACAGTTAATACGCCACCTAGTGCAGTGTGGTCACTTAGTGCAGAATATGCACCAACAGCACCCAAACCTGCAGTTGGATCAGTAAGACCAGCAGCAAGACCGATTCCAGCCCAACCACCAACACCTGATAAGATACCTACATATTGCTTACCTTTATGTTCGTAAGCCATGAAGTTACCTATAATACCAGAAGGTGTTTTGAACGAGAATAGTTCTTTACCAGTTTTACTTTCAACAACTTTAGCGTATCCTTCTAACGTACCGTAGAATGTGATTCCACCAGCAGTTGCTAATGCACCACTCCATACAGAGAAAGGCTCAGGGTTTGACCATGCAATCTTACCTTTATCAGCATCCCATGCTATGAAGTTACCTAAGTGAGTTCCGCCTGGAGCTGGGTACATAGATAATGTAGCACCAACATAAGCGTTACCAGCAACGTAGTCTACTTTGAATGGTTCGTAGTCCATGCAAACGTGGTTTGTTGGAACCATGAATAATCCAGATAGTCTATCGTAAGCAGCAGGCTGTTGGTCTTTAGTACCTAGAGCCGCTGGGCAGATGTTAGTAGTGTTAACATCTTCACCTTGGTGTGCAGTTGAATATCTGTCTACCACTTGTGGACGACCTGTTTTCATGTCAACGTGTGTTGCCCAGTTCACAGCTGGATCGTACTTCTCAGCGACTAATAGTTCACCAGAAGCTCTATCCATTGTGTAAGCAAAACCGTTTCTGTCAAAGTGTACAAGTGCTTGACGGTTTTTACCTTTTACTTTCATGTCAACAAGAATCATCTCGTTAACACCGTCGTAATCCCACTCATCGTAAGGAGTCATTTGGTATAACCATTTAGCCATACCGTTATCAGGGTTACGAGCCATAATCGTCATAGACCATTTGTTGTCACCAGGACGAACAACTGGATTCCATGTTGATGGGTTACCTGTACCGTAGTACAAAGTGTTTAATTTAGAGTCATAACCGTAGAAACCCCAAATTGAACCACCACCAATTTTCCATGCATCACCAGGCCAAGTTTTCAATGAAGAATCTTTACCAATTGGTTTTAACATAGAAGTAGTTTTGTTTGGATCAACTAACATGTCCTTATCTGGACCCATGCTGTAAGCTCTCCAAAGTCTCTTACCACTGTTGATATCGTACTGTGTCCAGTTACATCTCACACCGAATTCAGCACCAGAACAACCAACACCTACCATATCTTTGATGATGAATGGTTGACCTGAACCAGTAGAAGCAGAGACACCATATTTACCAGTACCAGCGTGTAGGTTAGTTGTAACCCACTTCTCTTTACCAGTTTTAGCGTCTAACGCGATTACTGAAGTATCAGCAGCATGTAGAACGATAGTTCCATTAGGGTGATAGTTAACACCACGGTTTACGTTGTCACAGCACATAACTGAAATAACTCTATCCATAGTTTCACCACCTGGATACTTACCACCTTTTACAGGATTGTATTTCCACATGATTCTTTGGTTATCATTAAGATCTAAAGCGTACACTATGTTTGGAATTGCAGTGTGAACATACATTACATCACCAATTACTAGTGGACCACCTTCGTGACCTCTAAGTACACCAGTAGAAAAAGTCCAAGCGACTTTTAAGCTACCAACGTTACTTTTGTTGATTTGATCAAGGTTTGAGAAACGGTGACCAGCGTAATCGCCAGACTGTTGTACCCATTGTCCTGGATCTTTCATCATTTTCTCAAGCTTTGAGTTAGCACTTACAGCAAATGGAAGAGCTAAAGCAGCTGAAGCAATGATGCTTTTTTTCAAAATACTCATAAAGTATTTCTCCTTTATTACGATTAATATTTGGGCGATTGCCCGGTTATTGATTGGAATCAAACACAAAACATAAATCGTTAGTTATTTGATTTCCTCCCACATCATTATATTATGGCTGAATATCATAAATTCAAGATAAAAATATGAATGTAACATGAACAAAGTCTGGTGCAGAGTACAAAGATCTTATTTTATTAATAAAATCAAATATATACGTTAATCTTTATCTTATAAAAAAGTTGTGGATAAGTCCAAAAAAAAATGCAGAAAATGAACGTTAGATGAATGCAAATATTAACTTTTGTTCAGAATTCAAAAAAAATCAACATAATCAGCAACTTATACACATAGAAAATTCCGACGTTTTGTTGAATTGCATTTTGTCGAGATTTATATATAAAAATATTATTAAAATTTCATTCTATAATGTATATATTAAATTTATGAATGCTATAAATATTAAGTTAATTCTTTTATCTTTATTTTTTTCAGTTACTTTTGCACTTGCAAGTGATAAAAAGCCTGAGCCTGTAACGTGGGAACAAAACGTAATAGGATTACTATATGACGATGATGTTAAGATTAAGGATGGTTCAA
This sequence comes from uncultured Alphaproteobacteria bacterium, assembly GCA_902526865.1. Taxonomy (GTDB): domain Bacteria; phylum Pseudomonadota; class Alphaproteobacteria; order Methylaequorales; family Methylaequoraceae; genus Methylaequor. Next base: position 8,422 of record CABZMK010000008.1, on the reverse strand, counting down.
ACCTAATGGTTCTTGAAACACCATACAGAGCTTTAGACGCAGCAATTGTTCCAATTTCAATAAATTTTCTAAAAGATCAATCACCTACTGATTATATAAAACATCTAACCATTGTTATTGATGAAAATCCTTCACCTGTAGTCGGCAAATTTGAATTTAGTCCTAAAGTCGGAAACGCAAGCTTCTCAACAAGGGTCCGCATTGACAAATATACATACGTCAGAGCAATTGCTGAAAATAACAAAGGTGAAAAGTATATGGTCTCTAATTTTGTTAAAGCTGCTGGAGGTTGTTCAGCACCAAGTCTTGCTGACATGGATTCTGTAATGGCACGATTAGGAAAAATGAAAATGAAATTTATTAAAACGAGTGATTTGTCTGATAAATTAAATAAAGCTAGATTTTTAATTAGTCATCCAAACTTTTCTGGACTGCAGTTCAACCAACTGACACGATCAGAAATTCCAGCACATTTTATAAATTTTGTAAGAATAGAACAGGATGGAAATTTAATTTTTGAAGCTTCACCTGATATCTCTCTTTCCGAAGATCCATCTTTTACCTTTAACTACTTAAACACTGGCGGTTCATTAATAGTAAAAGTCAATGACAGTGAAGGATTAAGTTTTTCAAAAGAATTTTCTTTCTAACAAATTTTAACTTTAAATAATTAAAAACACTCTAATTCAGAAGCTGCTTGAGCTCTGAATAGCTTTTGCATCCTATCTTTTGAAAGTCCTACACTTTTAAAAGCCTCTTCTCTGGGACTGTTTCCTTCCCAAAGTCTTGCTATGGCTTCAGCTTGAGCGTATTCTTTGAAAGTCATCCTTTTAGCAATTTCATCAATTGCACATGAACACTTTGCCATAAAATCTCTATTTGAAGCATTAGAAGACATGCATGCAAACACAAATTCTGAACGTGCTAGCGTTGGGAAATCATTTGAATGAGATTTATTAAACAGTAATGTTGCTAAGATTAAACTGATTGAAACTAATAGTTTATTTATCATGATTTATTTTTATCCTTCCTTTTTTTATATTCTTCTCTAAGTTCTTTGTTGGTTCTAATGCCCTGAAACTCAAGTACTTCTTTTACCATGTCATCAGGGTTTTCCAAATCCTTGATAAAGGCTTCAATTTTAAAAATATAACCAGGTATATCTTCGGACATTGTAATAATAAATTTTTTTGTTTTATATCTAGAAACTCGGTTTTTTAATTCAGTTTTTGTAAATGGCTGAAACGCAATTTCTTTAGCTGTGATTTCCTGATTGTTGTAATTAATTCTAATGTCTTTTATTTCAGTAGCTGCGATCGTGTGTCGTATTCTGCTCCGAAAAAAAAGAGCATTGCCCCCAGTTAATCTTTGCATATCTCTGGAGTCCCTCTCAAAAAAAAGCATAAAAACTGGGTTTCCTTTAGCACCTATTTGAGGGGGAAATCTGACTTTATTTCTTCCTTTTAGATATCTAAAAGTAATGTGTTTCGTGTTATCTTCGTCTATTTTAACGATGTTTAAAACAACATTACCAATAAAATTATCTTCTCTAGTAGATTCCTTCTGAAACTTATAAAATATTCTCGATGGTTCTGTAATAGTTTTTAGATGTTCATCGATAAAAAGTGCAATGTTTGCACTTGACATTTCTTTTATCAGCTCAAGCTTAAAATCTTCTGTTCCCCATTTAGCTCTTTTTTCTTCAGCATTTTCAGCATTTGAGAAATCATCTGGATTGGCATCACTGTCAGCAGCAAAAGAGAGGTTTGACAATAGGAAAAGTATTACCAATAAAATAACTGATATACTATTTGAAGAATTTAATTTGTTATTATTTATCATTACGTTATATTTATGATCTATAATTTTATGATTTTCAATAAAGATTTTACTTATGTCAAATAAATACAAAAATATTTCAGTTATTTCAACAGGCTCTTGGGTACCATCTGAACAAGATTTCCTTGTGGATAACAAAGGAACCTATCAAGTTCAAATCAACGAACTTGTGCTTATGGTATCAATCGGAATTCATGAACATGAAAAGGTAAAAAAACAAAGAGTCTCTATTTCTTTATCTATTCAAGCCCTCGACAATTTAGATAAAGTCGAGGAGAACATTAACAATGTTGTTTCATACGAGCAAATCATAAAAAAATTAAAAAATATAATTTCAAGGGGACATATCGAACTACTGGAAACCCTTGGTGAAAAAATTATGGATATGTGTTTTGAAGAATCAAGGATTATGTCAGTATGGATGAAATTGGAAAAGTTAGATGTTTTTTCCGAAACAAAGAGTGTGGGCATTGAACTAGTTAGGAGTAAAAGAGATCATTCAGTAAGAAAATCTACAAGGACTAATATCAAAAAAATAAAAAAATAACTCCATTTCAAAAAATGTTATGTGGATTGTAAAAATAGGTGGTAGTTGGATAAATAACCCCAATTTAAGCAATATAATTAAGAATCTTCAAAGATTATCTAACAAAGACAATATTATCATTGTTAATGGCGGAGGGGTGTTTTCAGATTCAGTGAGATTAGTTTATGAAAATAAAAGAATGTCCGAGAAAACTGGTAATTTTATTGCGCTGAAAGCTACAGAATTATTTTCGCATCTTTTAAAAGAAATCGATAATAATATTTGTTTGGTTGATGACATAGAATCTCTCCGGCTCTCGAATAAAATGTTAAAAATTTGGCTTCCTTCTTTGATTTTAAAAAACGATTCCACTTTTATAAAAAATTGGGAATCAACATCTGACTCAGTTGCTGCATGGCTTCATAGCAAAATAAATTCATCTGGATTACTTTATGTAAAATCTTTAACCTTTGAAAAAAAAAAATATAAATTAAAATATCTGCAAGATAATGGAGTGTTGGATAAAAACGTTGACAAGTATTTGATTGAGTCAACAAACATAAAAATTATCGGACAAGATATTATAAATTTAATTGAAAGTTCTAACACTTTCAGAGAATTTTTTTTAGAATTAAGTGAGGTTAAACTTTGATGAACAAAAAAATTGAAAAAAGATGGGCTTGGGTTTTAACAGGGTCAGGGCATTTCTTCACCGAAACAATAGATCTAATAAACAATTTAGAAAAAGTAGATTTATTTATTTCTAAGGCAGCAGAAGAAGTTTTAGTTATGTATAAAAAAAAGGGAAAAGTGTCAAAGAGCGTTAAAGTTTACCAAGATAATTCTGCTAGCTCGGCATCTGTTGGAAATTTTTACAAGGGAACATATCATACTCTTGTTATGGCTCCTACATCTAGTAACACAGTAGCAAAATGTGTTTATGGCATTTCAGATACCCTCGCAACAAATATTTTTGCACAATCAGGAAAATGCAACGTTAATTGTATTTTTTTTCCATGTGATACCGCTCCGGAATTAAAAACAATGGCACCTGGTGGTATTGTAGACGTATTTCCTCGAGCAATCGATTTAGAAAATGTTGAGAAATTAAAAAAATTTTCTATTACAAAAGTTGTAATGAGTTTTAAGGAGCTTGAGTCAGAAATAACTGAAAGAGAAAAATGTCTGAAAAAATCTTATTCCTGACAGGAAAACTTGCTGAAAGACAATTGAAAAGAATCTTATCCTCGATGAAACCTGAGTTTAGATATAAAATCAATCAGATTGGGGTTAACGTTGCAGCGTTAATGTCTGAAAATATTATTATGAGAAGATTAGACAAAGAGCAAAATGCAGACAGAATTATTGTTCCCGGAAAATTTAGGGGTGATTTAAAAAAACTTAGCAGATATTTTAATATTCCTGTAGAAAGGGGACCAGATGACATAAGCCATTTGCCTGATTATTTCGGTCTAAAAAAACCAGATAATGAATTACTAGAATATGAATGTGAAATATTTGCAGAAATTGTAGATGCTGCAGATATGAGTATTAGAAAAATAATGCAAGTTGCTAAAGATTATAAAAATCAAGGAGCTAATGTTATAGATCTTGGTTGCATGCCTGATACCAAATTTGAACATCTAGAAGATACAATTAAAGCACTGAAGTGTGATGGATTTAAAGTGTCTGTGGATTCGGCAAATTCAGAGGAATTAATTCGTGGTGCTAACTCTGGCGCAGACTTCATTTTAAGTGTAAATGAAAAAAATCTTCATATTTTAGATGAAGTCAAAAGTGTTCCAGTTGTAATCCCTTCTAAGCCAGGAGATTTGAAGTCTCTTGAACGAACGATTAAAAAATTAGAAATTAATAAAAGACCCTTTTTTGCAGATCCAATTCTTGATCCTATTCATTACGGATTTACCGAATCAATTATGCGATATGTTAAGTTAAGGAAAAATTATCCTAAAATTAAAATTTTCATGGGAACAGGAAATTTAACTGAACTTACTGACAGTGATTCAGCAGGTGTAAACGCTACATTGATGGGATTGGTTTCAGAATTATCTATCGATGCTGTTCTCGTGGTTCAAGTAAGTGGTCATTGTAAAAATTCAATTAAAGAAACTGATGCCGCAAGAAAAATAATGCACTTTTCAAAACAAAATAAACGGTTACCATTTAGAATAGATAACAGTCTTATGGGAATGGCTGAGAGAAAACCTTCAAGAAAATCAAAAAAAGAGATTAAAGAAATAAGTAGTTTTATTAAAGATAAAAATTTTAGAATTTATGTAGGTGAGGATGGCATTAATATTTTTAATTGTGAAACTCATTTAGTTAAAATTGATCCATTTGATTTTTATGATAAGCTAAAAGTTGAAAATGATGCTAGCCATGCTTTTTATCTAGGTGTAGAGCTTGCTAGAGCCCAAATTGCTTGGCAACTGGGTAAAAATTACGATCAAGATAATGAATTAAAATGGGGTGTTGCATCAAAAGTAAAAAAAGTTAGTTTGAAAAAACGCCCAAAATTAAAATCAACGCAAAAAAAATGATTATTGAAACAATAATTTGTACAAAGAATAATCAAGGAAATGTTAATTTTGCACCTTTTGGAATAAAAAAAAATAAAAATTACATATTAATTTCACCCTATATACCTTCAACTACATTAAATAACCTTAGAGCTACAGGTAATGCATCTATTAATTATACTGATGACGCTAGCTTTTTTGTAAATTGTATATTAGGAAGGAAGAACTTTCAGAAAAAAAAATGTTCAAAAATTAATAGTTATTTTTTAAAAGATGCTTTGGCGCATGATGAGGTTGTTGTTGAATCCATTAAAGAAAATAAAGTAAGACCAATTTTCAAATGTAAGATCATAAATAAAGAAGAACACAAGCGATTTGAGGGCTTTAACAGAGCAAGAAATTCTTTGATTGAAGCATGTATTTTAGCTTCGAGGGTAAAAATTTTAAAGAAAAAGCAAATATTAAAAGAATTGGAAGGCTTAAAAAATTCTGTCGAAAAAACAGCTGGGATTAAAGAGAGAAAAAGTTGGAACCTAATAAGTAAATTTATTTATAATGAATCTAGGTGAGTATAAAAACATGTCGGTAACAACTAATTTGCTGATTAGCTTGAGAAAACTTGATGAACTTTCTGAGGAAATTATCAATGAAGTCGATATTCTTGATTTAAAAGATCCTCTAAATGGTTCCATAGGCGCATGGGATTTACAAGATATAAAAAAAGTAATATGTAGATTTAAAAAACAAATTGAGATTTCGGCAACTTTAGGTGATATTTTTATTAATGATAAATTTCTGATTAAATTAAAACAATTTGATAAGTTAAATTTAGATTATATCAAGTTTGGTTTGTTATCCATGAATATAAAAAATTTATTTGATAAAATAAAATTTTTAGGAGAAAGACAGTTTAAAACAAAATTGGTGTGTGTCGTATTTGTAGACATTTGCAATCACTTTAATTTAGTATATAAAAAGTTAGATTTATTTGATGAATGTGGAATCAAATATATAATGTTAGATACATATGACAAAAATAATGGTGACCTTTTATCATTTTGTAATATTTCTAAACTAGATAAATTCATTTCTAAATGTAAAAAGTTTGACATAAAAATTGGCTTGGCTGGCTCTTTAAAAGAAACTCACATTCCCTTAATGATGAAGCTTAAACCAAATATCCTCGGGTTTAGATCTGCAATTTGTAAATTCAACAAAAGAATGTCTGAGGTTGATACAAGAAAATTAAAGAAAATATCACGTCATTTTAATCTTGGTAATAATAAAGCAATCGAAACTGCAGGCGCGTGAAAAGAGGCCTCCTTATTAAGTCTTGATTTATTTAAAAATTGTTTAAAGTAAAAGGTCTCTAATTTTTTTTTTTTTAAATAATTATATAGAACATCTTGACCAATGCCTGAAATAACAACCGGTTGTTTTTTCAATAAAAATTTTTTTTGAAGTTCTAATATTATTTGAAAAATTTGGTTTAATTGTATAAATGAGATTTGTTGTGAAATTATTTTAAGTTTTTTTAAATTTTTTGATTTGTAATCAAATCCAAAACTTCTCGATAATCTAATAAGACTTTGAGTTATGTTTTTTCTAGATTTGTCAGCAGTATCATCCAGATCAATTTGTTTATCTAATCTACCCAAAACTCTATAAATATCTGATGTATTTGAGAAAAATTCCGGAATAATTTTTAGTTTTTTTTTATTATAATTTATTTGGTTCGTTACACCAAATATAGGAGTTCTTGTAAAACCTGTGTATAAAAGCTCAGCATTATTTATTCTTGAATAATCATCTGTAAATTTATTAACGATTTTGTTGTTTTTAATACAAATAAAATCTGTGGTTGTTGACCCAAAATCTATGGCAATGCAGCTTTCAATTTTATTTTCTAAAAATCTGCCAATACTGTGCCAATTAAGTGAAATAAGGTGTTTATAGTTAGGTTTTTTTGTAAAAATCTCTTTAGAGCCAACGTAAAAAAAATTGTTAAATCGGAGGTTATTACATTCCTTGATTAGGATTTTTGCACCTATAAGTCTGTTTTTAAAATTATCACACATCTCTCCAGACATGGTAATTCCACATTTAACTGAATTATTATTTATTATATTATTTATATTTCGGATCTTTGCTTGGAGTTTTTCTATCCCTTCCCATATCGCGCAACTCATATAATCAACAAGTACCACCTTGTTCCTTTTATCGACACCAATGACTTTTAAGTGTGCACCACCAATATCTATTCCTAAGTGTGAAACTTTAAGCATTAAAAATAATACTCGTATTTTTTCAAAAATCTAGGTTGCGTGTTATTTAATTTTTTATGAACGTAGAAATCTGTAATATCTTTAATTGTAAATGAACTGTAGGATTTGTTAAGTCCACTGTAGGCACTTGTGAACCTAGGATTAATCTCTATTATTAGCCATTTCTTGTTTTCTATCACTATATCAACACCGACAATTCCAAAAAGACCTCTAAAATTTTTGGATATTCTATTTGCTATTATTTCAATTTCATTTCGATACTTTTCTAACCCTCCCATAATGCAGCCGACTTGTTGGATTTTTTCTTTTTTTAAATTTAATAATTGTTCATTGCAACAAATTACTTTTGATTTACCGTTTTTACATAACATAAGAAAACTTCCTTTTTTTCCACTATAAAATTTTTGAACAAGATATCCTTTTTTTTTTTCGTAATTATTCTTGTTTGTAACAAATGTATTTTCTGAACCTGCACCAGTGTCTGGCTTGAAAATAATTTTTCCTTTATAGTTAAGATTCAAATTGTAATTTTCGACAATAGGTAAATTTAATCTCCTCAACTTCATTAGCATTTTGGTTTTAGAAGAAAATATATTTAAAGAAGAAATATTCGGCCCTAATACCTCATGATTTTGCGAAACATGAGAGTAGATTTTTGAAGAAAGATTATTTGTTTCAGGTGCGATTATAATAACTTCACTTTTCTTCTTGAATTTTTTTAAAATATCGGTGTAAGATGTTCTAGGATTGGTAAAGTAAGTTTTAACTTTTTTTGATTTGATTGTTTTTAAGTTTTTATTTCTTATTACATAGATTCTTTCGATGTCACGACTTTTTATAAAATTTCTAATAATTGAATCTGCGAGATTTAGTGCTTCACTAAAAATTTCTTTATCTCTACTTTTTAATATTGAAGACTGTGAAGTGAAGTACTCAAGTAAAATTAGTTTTTTCATAATTTAAATATAATGAGTGTTATATTAGCAGTTGATATTGTAAATGGTAAAGCTGTAAAAGCATATGCTGGAATAAGAATCAACTACAAGCCGTTACATATTAAAGAAGAAGACTTTTCAAATCCCATTAAACTAATACAAAGTTTTCAAGAAAAGATAAATTTAAAAAAAATTTATATTGCTGATCTTGACGCAATAAGAAAAATTGGTAACAACGATATTATTATTGAAAAAATTCTTCGAATTTTTCCTGAACTTTTTTTTTGGATAGACGCC